>NZ_JAFBEE010000054.1 GCF_016908555.1 Alkaliphilus hydrothermalis | reverse complement strand
GGGGTGAAGTCGTAACAAGGTAGCCGTATCGGAAGGTGCGGCTGGATCACCTCCTTTCTAAGGAGCTTAGGCTAATCTATACTGTTTGGTTTTGAGGGACCTTAAATGCCCTACGGGCAGTTAAAAATGAATAATTAAGAATGAAAAATTATTCTAGGTCTTAATAATTAATAATTATTAATTGTTAATTATAATATAATTGGGGGCGTAGCTCAGTTGGGAGAGCACCTGCCTTGCAAGCAGGGGGTCAGGAGTTCGACTCTCCTCGTCTCCACCACTAATTACCAAATTAAAAGTGTTGACATAACGCGATTAACTTGGTAATATATCATTCTGGCCTTAAGGGCCGAATAAAAATGAAGTTAGAAAGTCTCATGATTCCTACTGAAATGCTTTTAGGAAAGGAATCAATCGATTTCTAACAAAGCGACTGACTCAAATTTTAAATTTGGTCATCTGCTTTTGTTCTTTGAAAATTACACAATGTATAAACAAGTAAGCTTAAAGAAACAAATAGCTAAGAATTTTATTCTTTGCAATTACTTTGATTAGCTTAGTGGTTTTAGTTATTAATGATTAATTCTGCGAAGCAATATGGTCAAGCTAATAAGGGCAAAGGGTGGATGCCTTGGCACCAGGAGCCGAAGAAGGACGTGGTAAGCTGCGATAAGCCTCGAGGAGCTGCAAGCAAGCTTTGATTCGGGGATTTCCGAATGGGGAAACCCACTTGGAGTAATGTCCAAGTATCTGTTACTGAATCCATAGGTAGCAGAAGGTAGACCGGGGGAACTGAAACATCTAAGTACCCCGAGGAAGAGAAAGAAAAATCGATTCCCTTAGTAGCGGCGAGCGAAATGGGAAGAGCCCAAACCGATAAGGTTTACTTTATCGGGGTTGAGGACATAGTCATAAGAAGGCGGCTATTGTAATAGAAGAGGTCTGGAAAGGCCCACCGTAGAAGGTAATAGTCCTGTATATGAAACAAGAAGGCCTTTGACTATGCTCCAGAGTACCACGGGACACGTGAAACCCTGTGGGAAGCTGGGGGGA
>NZ_JAFBEE010000053.1 GCF_016908555.1 Alkaliphilus hydrothermalis | reverse complement strand
CAATAATTCTAACCCAATGAATCAGTCGAGTTAGGATAGTTTATCATGTGAAAGTACTCGGTATGTTAGGAAGGAAAATGCAGTGACCCTGTGAGGTCTCTATTCAAGCCCGTAAGGGGTAGTGGAATATAAGGTTAAGCCGAAGTTTCTGCTACGGATAGAGAAGTCAGACAGTTTCATAGTACGGAAGTAGGTATTAGACCAAACTGGTACCGAACGGAAGGGAACTGACCTCAGTGGACCCAGCTTTAATCATGTGGAATGATAACGGTAACGCTACGAAAGTAAAAACGAGCCGAAAGAACACAAGAAAGGTGACGGATAATAAATGAATCAAGAATTGAAGCTCAAAATGCACAGTATTTATGGACAGCTGTTAGTTGAACGAAAACTAATGGAGGCATGGAAACAAGTTAAAGAAAACAAAGGCTGTGGAGGTATAGACGGTGAAACCCTCGAAACCTTTGCAGAAAAAGAAGAAGAAAAGATTAAAAAGCTTCTAGTTACTCTAAAAGAGAAAAACTATGCACCAAAGCCAGTAAAAAGAGTCTATATACCGAAGAAGAACGGCAAGAAAAGACCTCTAGGAATTCCCACAATAGAAGATAGAATTGTTCAGCAAAGTGTAGTAAATGTCATAAGTCCAAAATTTGAAAATGAAATATTCCATAAGTGGTCATGTGGATACCGAAAAGGATTAGGTGCTGAAAGAACAATGCAAATAATATTATGGAACTTAGAAACAGAGTACAACCATATATATGACTGTGACATTAAAGGATTCTTTGATAATATACCCCATAAGAAGCTGATGAAGATATTAACAAAATATATAGCTGATGGGACTGTCCTAGATATGATATGGAAATGGCTTAAAGCTGGACATATGGAAGAAGGTAAATATCATAATTCAGAATCTGGCACTCCACAAGGTGGATTATGCAAAGCTTTGCATAATCCACCTTATGCAAAGTAGATGATTATGCAAAGTAAATCCTGCTAAGTATTGTTTTGTCTAGATTCTTCTATGACTTACTTTGCATAATATACTG
>NZ_JAFBEE010000052.1 GCF_016908555.1 Alkaliphilus hydrothermalis | reverse complement strand
AGTCAATTTTAATTTTAGTCATTTTTATTCTCCTATTTAGCTTTGTTGTGATAAACTTAATTATCTTATTTTAGATAATTATCATCATTAAGGTTTTCTCTTCTTGTTTTGAACCGAGCTGATATGGTAAATTTGCTATTAAATTAAAGAAGAGAAGATAAGTAGTTGGTTAATACCTCCACTTGTCTTCTTGGGTACTAATTAATATAGCAATTTTGTTAGTTTTTCTAATTTAGAAAAATTAATATCATAAGATTTTCTTAATAAAAAATGATTGTACAACCTTCTAGCTTCTTGTATATCACCTGCATATATATACGATTCAATTATTTTATTATAAGAACGATTATACATAAATTTTTCATTTTCTATTATTTTTATCGCATCACCAAAGTAATTGTTAGCCTCACGATATTTTTTATCTTTATAGTAATACTCTCCAATTGCGATTTTCAAAGCAAATCTTTCATTGTTAGATAAGTCTGTTATTTCCTCAAGTGCCTTATTCAGAATGTATATTGCCTTTTCTCTTTTGAAAATCAAATCATAGTTCACTGCACGGCGAATATATTCCTTAAACTTCTTCAGAGGTTTAAAATAATTAGAATAAATTGTATATATCACTATCACAATGCTAATTATTCCCATTACTAGTTCAATTGGACTATTCACTGTACTACCTCCTTTTTTTAAAATTGAGAATTGGGATTCATTCGGAAATCCCAATTCTCCATTTTCATACAAATTGATTTATTTATTTGCCACCTATTAATCTAATTACATAATTTTCTATATTTGTGATTTTGTTATCTATTGCCTTTCCTGGGGTAGTTCTGTCAAAGCGAGCATCAAAGTCAACATATTTACCAACCGAAGTTATTGCATCTGAGATTCTTCCTGCGCCATAATTCAGGGAAAATCCTTTTAGAAGTCCTTTAAATGTCCCCATCACAGTATTTACAACTATTCTAACCGTGCTAGACATTACAGGAGCTAGTATTTTTGCTTTTTCCGCTTTTTTCGCAATATTGTAGGCTTTTAGACCACCCATAAATGATGCTCCAAACGTTAATATTGTATTTAAAATAGTATTTTGTCGCCAATCACTTGCAATTTTTCTGATTATATTTTTTGCAGCATCTTTTATATGTTTGTGCCCAATTTCCTGTTGGATCGACATTCATTATAGGATTGTTTTCAGCATAACTATACTGATTAAGTGATAGCGGCTCACTAGCAAACCATGAAAACCATCTCTACTAATAAATCTACCTATCTCAGCGTCATAATACCTAGCCATCAGATAA
>NZ_JAFBEE010000050.1 GCF_016908555.1 Alkaliphilus hydrothermalis | reverse complement strand
TATCGACGAAAAGTCCTTCATGGAGCTGTTGAAGCAAGATTAAAGGAGTTGATTGTTCAAACTTGTTCAAACATTAAGGTCGATATAATTGAAATGGAAATTATGCCAGACCACGTACATTTGCTTTTAGAAGTAGATCCTCAGTATGGTATTCATAAAACCATAAAACATATTAAAGGGGCGACATCACGCTATTTGAGACAAGAATTTAAACATCTCACAACTAAACTTCCAACACTTTGGACAAATTCGTATTTTGTATCTACAGTTGGAGGAGCACCATTAAATGTTATAAAGCAATATATTGAAAGTCAAAAAACGTCTGAAAGGAAGTGAAATCATGCAGATAACGGTGAAATTCAAGATTAATTTAACAAAAGAACAAGTTCAGTTAGTAGAGGCTATATCTAAAGAATATATCTATACTGTTAATAGTATTGTTTCATCTATACTCCAATCGGAAGAAAGGATAAAATTATCATCAAAAAATGTACTTGCTAATATGCCAAGTGCAGTGAAAAACCAAGCTATTCGAGATGCTAAAAGTATCTGTGCCAAGTACAAAAAAGCTGTCAAGACCAATTCAAAACTATCCACTAATAAACAAAAAGCAATCAGTGTACCTACCCTTAGAAAACCTGTCTGTATATGGAATAATCAAAATTATTCATTTAAAGATGGTATTCTTAGTTTTCCAGTTGTTGTAGAAGGAAAATCAAGGCGTATTCAAACTAAAACTATCATGACAGATTATCAGCTTAAACAACTAGAAGGTCACTTAGGAGCATTGCGGATAACCAAGAAGGGTACTAAATATATGGCTCAAATAAGTGTTGAAAAACAATCTCCTGTAGCTAAAGGTGATGTCGTAATGGGTGTAGACCTAGGCTTAAAAGTTCCTGCTGTAGCTGTAACCGAATTGGGAAAAATTAAATTTTTTGGTAATGGCAGAGAAAATAAATACATTAAAAGAAAATATAGAACAAAGCGTAAAAAGTTAGGCAAAGCTAAGAAACTTAAAGCCATTAAAAATCTTGATGATAAAGAGCAACGCTGGATGAAAGATAAAGACCATAAAATAAGCAGACAAATTATAAATTTTGCAGTCAAAAATAATGTTTCTGTTATCCGTTTAGAGAAACTAACAAATATCAGAAACACGGCAAGAACAAGCCGTAAAAACGAGAAAAATCTGCATACATGGTCATTCTATCGGTTATCTCAATTCATTGAGTATAAGGCTCATTTGGAAGGAATTGTAGTTGAGTATGTTGATCCTAAGTACACAAGTCAAATTTGTCCTAATTGTGGTACTCAAAATAAAGCTAAAGATAGAAAATATAATTGTTTTTGTGGCTATCATACCCATAGGGACAGAGTGGGTGCTATAAATATAATGAATGCACCTGTGATAGATGGTAACAGTCTATCAGCCTAGGGTACTATATGTACTGCCCTAGGAGGGGT
>NZ_JAFBEE010000049.1 GCF_016908555.1 Alkaliphilus hydrothermalis | reverse complement strand
TACATTTAGAACACGTTGGTAAGCCGTATGCCTTAGTAGGGCACGTGCGGTTTGATAAGGGGGTAGCTATGAGAATAGCTACCCTACTTTATTATTGGTATGCGTCAAAGAATCTCCGCCTAGTCTACAAGCAGTAGCTTTGTTAAAATACAGATAATAAAGCTCTAAGGAGGGATCTGTTTGGAAAATAAAGCGGTAGCTGTTGACTGGAAAAATATTTTTAAGATGTTTGCTACATATGAAGGGACGATAAAGTCCTTCTGTAAAGAGAATAATATAAGTCTTCACCAATTCTATTACCATAGAAAGGCAGCAAAAAAGAGGGAAATATCTGTATTTCATGCTATTAATTTTAAAGAAGAAGCTACTCCATCTAGTTCATGTTCAACCGAAAACATTAAAATAGAAATAGGCAAAGCTAAAATACATATACCTAGTAATGATAAAGTAGTTCTATCTAATATTCTTGCCATGATTATGGAATCATGTTAAATATAGGAAAAGAAGATAAGGTGTATTTGGCTTGCGGAATAACTGATCTTAGAAAGAATATAGATGGATTATGCATGATTGTACAAACACGGTTTAAATTAGACCCTTTTGAAAAAGCACTATTCGTCTTTTGTAATAAACAAATGAATAAACTTAAAATACTACATTTTGATGATGGATTTTGGCTATATTATCATCGTCTAGAAAGAAATAAATTTAAGTGGCCTATGTCAACAGAAGAAGCCCTAAAGGTTTCAAAAGAAGAATTAAGATGGCTACTTAAAGGATATGAAGTAAGAAATGGTTCCAAATTTAAACCCGTTGAAGAAAGAAATTACTTCTAAAAAAGATACCACAAAACCATTTAAAACAGTGAAATTACAATGGTTTTGTGGTATAATTATTCTATGAGAAAAAAGAAAACGAGGGTGGAAAATGAGTGGTTTAAATTTAGAAAACCAATTAGACGAAAAAACTAAAGAGTTGATTTTAAAGATGGAAGTAGAACTTGAATCTAAGGATACAGAAATAAAATCTAAAGACCAAGAAATAGCAGCTTTAAAGAATGAGTTAGCATATCTTAAAAATCAAATTCTTAATAAAAATAGAAAAATGTTTGGTTCTTCCAGTGAGCAGATGAATTCTATGCAGGTATCATTTTTTGATGAAGCCGAAAATCATAGCAACTTAAAAGTTGAAGAGCCTACCGTTGAAGAAATTACCTACAAAAGAACTAAACCCCTTCAAAATACAGGTAAAAAGGATAACCTAGCAAATCTAGAGAAAGTGGTTGTTAAGCATAAATTAGATGAAGGCCAACAATCCTGTAAGGATTGCTCCAGTGATTTAGTGGTTATCGGTACTAAATCTAAAGAAATCCTTAAATATATACCAGCGAAGCTATATGTAGAAGAACATATTACCTACAGCTACGCCTGCAAAACCTGTGAAGAGAATAATGATCAAGCAAATATAGTTACAACAAAAGCTCCAAGTACCTTACTCCATAAAAGTATGGCATCTAATGAGCTTCTTAGTCATGTAATCAATTTAAAATATCAACATGCAATGCCTCTGTAACTGGCAAGTGTTTTTGGCGAAATTTTGGCAAATAATTTTCCTGAGATTTTTCCAGTTTCACCGCCTTAATGTTTTAACTTACTAAAATAA
>NZ_JAFBEE010000048.1 GCF_016908555.1 Alkaliphilus hydrothermalis | reverse complement strand
ATGCGCCCAATTATAAATGGTGACCCCTAGGGGAATCGAACCCCTGTTACCGCCGTGAAAGGGCGGTGTCTTAACCGCTTGACCAAGGGGCCAAAATGGTTGCGGGGACAGGATTCGAACCTGCGACCTCCGGGTTATGAGCCCGACGAGCTACCAACTGCTCTACCCCGCGATATTAATTATATTAAGAATGTGGTGCCCAGAGGCGGAATCGAACCACCGACACGGGGATTTTCAGTCCCCTGCTCTACCGACTGAGCTATCTGGGCTAATTAAGTTATATGGTGGGCTTAAGTGGACTCGAACCACCGACCTCACGCTTATCAGGCGTGCGCTCTAACCAGCTGAGCTATAAGCCCATACTTCTTAGTGGTCCGGGTGGAGAGATTCGAACTCCCGACCCCATGGTCCCAAACCATGTGCGCTACCAAACTGCGCTACACCCGGATATTGGCAGGGGTAGCAGGACTTGAACCCACGACACGTGGTTTTGGAGACCACTGTTCTACCAACTGAACTATACCCCTGTATTAACTATAATTTATTATTTGAAATATGGTGGGCCTTCAGGGACTCGAACCCCGGACCTGCCGGTTATGAGCCGGACGCTCTAACCAACTGAGCTAAAGGCCCTTATTTCATATATGGTCCGGGTGGAGAGATTCGAACTCCCGACCCCATGGTCCCAAACCATGTGCGCTACCAAACTGCGCTACACCCGGATAAAAATGGCGGAGAAGGCGGGATTCGAACCCGCGCACCGCTTACGCGATCTAACGGTTTAGCAAACCGTCCTCTTCAGCCTACTTGAGTACTTCTCCATTTTTATATGGCGGAGAGGGTGGGATTCGAACCCACGGCCCCTTTCGGAGTCACTGGTTTTCAAGACCAGCTCCTTAAACCACTCGGACACCTCTCCTTTAAAATGGTGATCCATCCGCGACTCGAACGCGGGACACCCTGATTAAAAGTCAGGTGCTCTACCGACTGAGCTAATGGATCCAGTGGCTGGGATAGCAGGACTCGAACCTGCGGATGACGGAGTCAAAGTCCGTTGCCTTACCGACTTGGCTATATCCCAACACTTAATAAATTATAATGGCGTACCCACAGGGATTCGAACCCCGGACACTCGCCTTAGAAGGGCGATGCTCTATCCAGCTGAGCTATGGGTACATATTTTGGAGCGGGTGAAGGGAATCGAACCCTCGCGGTCAGCTTGGAAGGCTGAAGTTCTACCACTGAACTACACCCGCATGTCATACTGCTTTTGACTGCTTATACATATTAACATCATTATTTGTCGTTGTCAAACTTAATTTTTACCATTTTAAATGATTTTATTTTAGTTTCACAAGGTTATTTAATATGAATTATAATTGGTGGGCACAACAGGGATCGAACCTGTGACCCCCTGCTTGTAAGGCAGGTGCTCTCCCAGCTGAGCTATGCGCCCAATCAAATTTTTAAAATGGTAGCGGCAACAGGAGTCGAACCTGTGACCTTTCGGGTATGAACCGAACGCTCTAGCCATCTGAGCCATGCCGCCATATTTGGTTGCGGAGACAGGATTCGAACCTGCGACCTCCGGGTTATGAGCCCGACGAGCTACCAACTGCTCTACCCCGCGATATTTATTATGAATTTAAAATTAAAATGGTGCCGAAGACCGGAATCGAACCGGTACGGTCGGTAAGGACCGCAGGATTTTAAGTCCTGTGCGTCTGCCAGTTCCGCCA
>NZ_JAFBEE010000047.1 GCF_016908555.1 Alkaliphilus hydrothermalis | reverse complement strand
TTGGTCAAGCCCTCGACCTATTAGTATCGGTCAGCTCAGTACATTACTGCACTTACACCTCCGACCTATCAACCAGATGGTCTATCTGGGGTCTTACTCCTTTCGGATGGGAAATCTTATCTTGAGGGGGGCTTCGTGCTTAGATGCCTTCAGCACTTATCCCTGCCATACATAGCTACCCAGCGATGCCCTTGGCAGAACAACTGGTACACCAGAGGTATGTCCATCCCGGTCCTCTCGTACTAAGGACAGCTCCTCTCAAATTTCCTGCGCCCGCGACGGATAGGGACCGAACTGTCTCACGACGTTCTGAACCCAGCTCGCGTACCACTTTAATGGGCGAACAGCCCAACCCTTGGGACCTACTACAGCCCCAGGATGTGATGAGCCGACATCGAGGTGCCAAACCTCCCCGTCGATGTGGACTCTTGGGGGAGATAAGCCTGTTATCCCCGGGGTAGCTTTTATCCGTTGAGCGATGGCCCTTCCACTCGGAACCACCGGATCACTAAGCCCGACTTTCGTCCTTGCTCGACCTGTATGTCTCGCAATCAAGCTCCCTTATGCCTTTGCACTCTTCGCACGATTTCCGACCGTGCTGAGGGAACCTTTGGGCGCCTCCGTTACTTTTTAGGAGGCGACCGCCCCAGTCAAACTGCCCACCTGACAGTGTCCCAAAACCGGATTCACGGTTCATGGTTAGAACTTCAGTACTACAAGAGTGGTATCCCAACGTTGACTCCACCAAAACTGGCGTTCTGGTTTCTCAGTCTCCCACCTATCCTGTACATGTAGTACCAAAATCCAATGTCAGGCTACAGTAAAGCTCCACGGGGTCTTTCCGTCCTGTCGCGGGTAACCAGCATCTTCACTGGTATTACAATTTCACCGGGTCTATTGTTGAGACAGTGCCCAAATCGTTACGCCTTTCGTGCGGGTCGGAACTTACCCGACAAGGAATTTCGCTACCTTAGGACCGTTATAGTTACGGCCGCCGTTTACTGGGGCTTAAGTTCTGTGCTTCGGTTGCCCTAACACTTCCCCTTAACCTTCCAGCACCGGGCAGGCGTCAGCCCCTATACGTCGTCTTTCGACTTAGCAGAGACCTATGTTTTTGCTAAACAGTCGCTTGGGCCTATTCTCTGCGGCCGGTTGAGGCTTTTGGTCGCATGGACCATCACCACTACCGGCACCCCTTCTCCCGAAGTTACGGGGTCATTTTGCCGAGTTCCTTAACAATAGTTCTCCCGATCGTCTTAGGATTCTCTCCTCACCTACCTGTGTCGGTTTGCGGTACGGGCACCTAATAATCTCGATAGAGGCTTTTCTTGACAGTGTGGAATCAGTAAGTTCGCTACTTTAATTTCGCTCCCCATCACTCCTCAGGATCTGTTAGAACGGATTTGCCTATCCTAACTCCCTACAAGCTTAGACGCACACAACCAACGGTGCGCTTAACCTATCCTACTGTGTCACCCCATCTCTCAAACGATTACAGGTGGTACAGGAATCTCAACCTGTTGTCCATCGCCTACGCCTTTCGGCCTCGGCTTAGGTCCCGACTAACCCTGAGCGGACGAGCCTTCCTCAGGAAACCTTAGGTTTTCGACGGGCAGGATTCTCACCTGCCTCTCGTTACTCATGCCAACATTCTCTCTTCTGTAAAGTCCACCAGTCCTTCCGGTCTAGCTTCAACCCTTACAGAATGCTCGCCTACCACGCCGCTAGAATGACTCCTAGCCTTATTCACGTTTGAGTATTCATTTGGCGAAAAA
>NZ_JAFBEE010000046.1 GCF_016908555.1 Alkaliphilus hydrothermalis | reverse complement strand
ATCGAGTAGGCTGGAACCTTGCAATTCCAACCCCTCACAGAACCGGACTTGCCCTATTAAGGCATCCGGCTCTTCACTTCACCATTTACATAACATAACTATATCCAGCCCCTGGATCGAATATTCTTACGTAGGTTTTTGCTCTTGGTAATGGATACTTTTTAAGAAACAGGTTAAACTTATCCCACGAAAAGCTTTTACACTGGCTTCTTCTATTGAGCCATTTATATATTAACCTTTTGACTTCATCTATAAAGTTGCTCACTGTAGCGTTATTGTCTGTTATTCCATAGTATCTGCAGTGTCCTAATACCTTGATTTTTAACTTTTTCATGAAGTCTTTCGTCGCCATATGCCTGTTTGTTTTTATCCATTCTTTACAGCGCAGCAGGCTTGCTCTGTACTTTTTCTTGCTCGTTTTTCTCATTATGCGCCTGACTCCACTTTTACTACTACCTTCGTAATGGGTAAAGCCCAGAAAGTCAAATGAACTGACTCCTAAACCTCCTTCACCATCTGAATCATCGTTGCTATCTTTCTTGATAGAAATGATTTTTGTCTTTTCTTCTGCCACTTCGAGATTAAATGTCTTCAATCGTGTTATCATTTTCAAATAGAATTCCTTGGCATCTTCCTCATATTCAAAGCAGTATACACTATCATCAGCATATCTAACCATATATGATTTACCTCTACAACTTTTCCTAACCTTTTTCTCAAACCATAGGTCTAGCACATAATGTAGGTATATATTCCCCAGTATGGGAGATATGACTCCTCCTTGCGGTGTCCCCTCCGGGGTATCATAGGCTATTCCTGCTTCGATTACCCCTGCTTTTAAGAATCTAGCTATTATTCTAAGGATATTTGCATCTACTATCCTGTGCTCTATGAATTTCATCAGCCACTGTTGATCTACGTGATCAAAGAATCCCCTTATATCTACGTCAACTACATATCTGATTTCTCTTTTATCTAGGATTTTGTCAAGTACTTTCAACGCATCATGACAGCTCCGATTAGGTCTGAATCCAAAGGAGCATTCTAGAAAATCCTGTTCATATATGGCGTTTAGAATCTTTGCTAAGCTAGCCTGTACAAGTTTATCCTCATAAGCTGGAATACCTAATGGTCTCTTCTTTTCACTGCCTGCTTTGGGTATGTATACCCGCTTTACTGGCTGTGGCTTATACGCTTGTCTTTTCATACGATTGATTAGATCATTGACGTTATCGTCTAGTCTGATCTCATATTCCCCTTTTGTTATATTATCAACTCCAGGGGCTTTCTTTCTCTTCATCTCCTTATGGCATTCTTTTATCATTTCCTCATTAATTAGATGTGCAAGAGAAGTAAATCTCTCTTTAGGGCGAATTTTAGCTATTTCTGCTATCCTTGTTAGTTTCGTTTCCATACTTTGTCTACCTCCGTGTGTAGCATATGTTTCTCTTTCAAGGTCGATGTTGTGTTACCGCCTTCCCTCCACAGGCATTACCCTGCTTCTTAAGTACTATGCAGTAATCTGACTCCCTGTTGCATTCGACACCTCACTTTATTATCGCTTGGTTGGTCTTACTTTCTCTGCGTAAAGAGCGAACAGGGTCTCCCAAGTTGACGCACCATAACAATGTGTAGCATGCCAAGGTCACTGACCCCGGGGAAGCCAATATATTCTCGCATATCGAATATATTGATGTTGTTTTCTACTCGGTCCACAGTATCAACCTTCCCAATTGGGATTTCGAGGCTCTATCCCTTCAACTTTCGCTTTCGGCCTACTACCTTGCTGTCTACGCTTAACGACGTAGGTTACCCTACGTCGCCCAAGACTCGCTATGAGTGATTTGCTAAATCTTTCTCAGCGGGGTTCCCACCCACTATATGGTGCGCCCTTTGCTTGGCGCACG
>NZ_JAFBEE010000045.1 GCF_016908555.1 Alkaliphilus hydrothermalis | reverse complement strand
AGGTAGTGTAAAGTAGGTTATGAAAAACTAGAGTAAGAAAAATAGCACTAACTAAAGCATTAGGAACTTCAAATCCATATTAGTTAAGTGTCTATTACAGTACTGTAAATTAAATTTTATGTTGTTTTACTACTCACCGCCACCCTTGACAGCATGGCAAACAATGCTCTGAAATTATTACTGACGGCGATGGAACTCAAAAATAGATAGATATCACCGTCTGAATCACAGCATTGTAGCATTGTTTTACCAAGCAATCAAGGGCATGTCCAAAACGAAGTTTTGGATGGCTAGGTACCTCGGGCTCAAGAATCTAAAAACAAATAGTGTTAGACAGACTGACCTTTCTGCATGTTTAAGATAGTTTGTTGACCAAGGAATATGAGCAACTGCCATTTTCCAGGCATATTATCAGCATTACTCAGCATCTCTACAGAATTAAGCACATGATAATTTTTAGTTTGATGAGGTCGAAGGAAATTGTAGTATGCAACCCATAAAGAAACAGCATAGTTGGCACCATCAAAATTGTCATAGCCACAAGAACAACGATAGGTAGCCTTGAAAGACCGATTCAATCTTTCAACCATTTGTTTAAAAGGTCTAAATTCTTTAGAAACAGCATCATCATTAGTAAGGCCAATAACTTGAGTAATGTCAAAGTTAAGAGTATTATCCTCTTTAAGAGCAAATTGTTGAGCAGCTAACGGATAAGCACTATAACCGTCAGCAATGAATTTGAAATTTTCAGGAAGTTCCTTAATATGGCGAAAAGCCATACGCATAGCCATGATACAAGGTCCAACACCACGGTTATCAGACACCCTATAGCCGATGATAGAACGAGAAACAGCATCCATGATAAACCAGATGTAACCCTTGACGCCACGAACTTTGATATAGGTCTCATCAGCAACCATTGTATTACCAACATTGTAATCATAGTGATCAATGAAAGGTTTGATAGTTACAGCAGCTGTTTTAGCATAGTTAGCAACCATCGTATGTGAGACGTTGATATTGTAGAGATCTTTTAATGCCTGCGAAGTTTTACGAAGGGAAAGCCCAAGGTTTACATGGAGAGTCAGGCACAAGGACATGATATAAGCATTATTTTTTGAGAATTTCAGTGATGAAGCATTTTTAGGTAAAGAATCTAAATCCATACGAAAGAAATCCACAGTGAATTCACGGTAGATATAATGGAGTTTATACTTGTTTTTGTTGGAGTTGGCTAGATCATCCTTGTCTACCTTTTTAAGGTTATTTAGATAGTAAGAACACTTAGCGTTGACGCATTTATGCACAATAAAGTGCTTACGGTCTTTCTTATGAACAAGTGCGTGAGCACAGTAGGGGCAACGTAGTTTTAGTGGCTGATTGTATTTGTTTTCTGGGTTAAACCGAGTTTGACATATTTTACAGAGGATTTGACCCTTCGAACCATTGTTTTTGTATAGGTAAGGTAGTGGGGCACCACAACGAGGACAACTGCAATCCTCAGGGATATCACATTCACTACGACGTTTCACAGGCTTTACAGTATAGTTATAGCGTTCCTTATAGTATTGAATGAGGGTATTGTAATTCCATATCCCATAATGGATGACTTTTGGGAGGATATCGGTTTTGTATTTCTGATATTTAGGAGAATGAGCATCATCATGAGACCACTGCTTTAGAGGGATATATTTAGAAAGAAAAAGCACAAGCCAGCGAATTTGTTGATTTTGGTAT
This sequence comes from Alkaliphilus hydrothermalis, assembly GCF_016908555.1. Classification (GTDB taxonomy): domain Bacteria; phylum Bacillota; class Clostridia; order Peptostreptococcales; family Natronincolaceae; genus Alkaliphilus; species Alkaliphilus hydrothermalis. The sequence continues at coordinate 196 of NZ_JAFBEE010000045.1, read as the reverse complement.
TGAATTATTAAAAGTAAATAGGATATAATTGAGTTCATAACAATGACACCTTTCTTTATCGGAAATTTTTGTTGTGTAGGAACTTCAATTATAACCGAAAAAAGGGGGTCATTGTTTTTGTTTGCAAAAAAACTTTGAAAACCTTCTAAAATAGATGTTTATTAGCTAAAAAGGGGTGTCAAACTTGACACTACCT
>NZ_JAFBEE010000044.1 GCF_016908555.1 Alkaliphilus hydrothermalis | reverse complement strand
ATTCTATCAGAAGGAGTATTCTTATTGTACTATATTGGAAATTATTCTCCGTTTTTGTTTGCCAAAATCTCTCCATTTTATTTTACCATTTACAATTGTTTGTTTCTGTACTCTTCTTGAACCTCAACATAGGATGTATTTAAATTGAGTTATATTTTCTTCAATGGCATTTGCATCTTCCTTGAACCTCAACATAGGATGTATTTAAATGATTTTTGAGTTGAGTATAGACCTATAGGTATACCACTTGAACCTCAACATAGGATGTATTTAAATTTAGATCATTTGGTGCAAATTTAAATAATCTATTTAACCTTGAACCTCAACATAGGATGTATTTAAATAAGAATAAAAATACCGCATTATCAATGTAGATAACTTGAACCTCAACATAGGATGTATTTAAATGGAATATAATCTATAATCTTTTGAGCTATAGCCCCTTGAACCTCAACATAGGATGTATTTAAATAGGAGAGCTTAGAGTTAAGATGTTGGAGAAGTGGCCTTGAACCTCAACATAGGATGTATTTAAATGTGCTTCCTTTAATTCTTTTGGTAATTTACTCATGCTTGAACCTCAACATAGGATGTATTTAAATGCAGATAACAAAAGGGTATTCAGGTGTGACGAAAATCTTGAACCTCATCATAGGATGTATTTAAATTCCAAGAGGGTACACCTGTTAATGCAGCAAATCTCCTTGAACCTCAACATAGGATGTATTTAAATAATTGATGGAGGAACAACTCGTATACCCACTTCGCTTGAACCTCAACATAGGATGTATTTAAATCAGGTATTATTGCATGTTTGGCAGGTGTATCACTTGAACCTCAACATAGGATGTATTTAAATGTTAGCAATGGTATCAACTCAGGCTGTGTCAGCTTCTTGAACCTCAACATAGGATGTATTTAAATAAGTATTAAAAAAAGTATCTATAGATGATGTATCTACTTGAACCTCAACATAGGATGTATTTAAATTTGTTCCAGTATTCACATTTTACAAGGTTTAACCCCTTGAACCTCAACATAGGATGTATTTAAATGATTCGACATATGAAGAGTAGCAATCTTTTACCATGCTTGAACCTCAACATAGGATGTATTTAAATCATGCTGTGTTTATTAAAGGTACAGTTTCTATACTTCTTGAACCTCAACATAGGATGTATTTAAATATTACCCATTCTTCCTGTGCTTGACCGCTATTTACTTGAACCTCAACATAGGATGTATTTAAATACCATTCTAAATTTATTTGACCGATGAAGTTTTCTACTTGAACCTCAACATAGGATGTATTTAAATAAGCCCATCTAATTATTCAAGCCAATCCTCAATACTTGAACCTCAACATAGGATGTATTTAAATTATTGAATATGATGAGAAAGTAAGTGGAAAAATCCCCTTGAACCTCAACATAGGATGTATTTAAATTGGTCTTTTTATTTTACCAGAGGAGGTGCCAAGTTCTTGAACCTCAACATAGGATGTATTTAAATTTCTAATCAAGTGATGGATAATGTTTTTAGAGTACTTGAACCTCAACATAGGATGTATTTAAATGGAAGTATGTATGTGGATGAGATAGAAGAACAGAGCTTGAACCTCAACATAGGATGTATTTAAATAACTCTGTTGTAGAGTTTCATGGCCAAGTAACTCGCTTGAACCTCAACATAGGATGTATTTAAATTAAGAAAAATGTTTACATAGTTTATGGAGCTCCACTCTTGAACCTCAACATAGGATGTATTTAAATCCCAAAATAAGGCTTTAGCTCTTTAAAATATTGATACCTTGAACCTCAACATAGGATGTATTTAAATCCGAACCAGAAGAAGTAAAGGAAGAACCAAAGAACACTTGAACCTCAACATAGGATGTATTTAAATTGATGCCTACTTTATACAAAAATAAAGGGGGAGATACTTGAACCTCAACATAGGATGTATTTAAATGCCTGTTCATAATCATTACTGCTGCATAAGATTTTCTTGAACCTCAACATAGGATGTATTTAAATAGGTTTAAAGGAACAGGGCGAATCGTGGACTACCCCCTTGAACCTCAACATAGGATGTATTTAAATGATCATTCTGAAGTATATGTGGGGTTTGGTTTTGCTTGAACCTGGATAGGATACAATAGACTGGACAACAAAAATAAGGTCATGTAAACTTTAATTAATATAATTAAAAGGAGATCTGTTTATATGACTAAAAGAGA
>NZ_JAFBEE010000043.1 GCF_016908555.1 Alkaliphilus hydrothermalis | reverse complement strand
TGAAAAGGAGAATAAGGAGATGCTAACAATGGATCAAATACATCGTATCAGAAATTTGAGGAAATTTGAAGGGAAAAGTTTGAGAAAAATAGCTGAAATTACAGGTTGTGATTTTGCCACCGTTAAGAAGTACTTGGAGAAAGATAACTTCAACTTGGAAATACGACCTAAACAACAAAGAGCAGGAAAGTTATCACCCTACAAAGATATAGTAATCAAATGGCTTCAAGATGATTTAAATGCCCCTCATAAGCAGCGGCATACCGCCAAAAGAGTTTATGACAGACTTAAGGAACTCTATCCCGGATTTGATGCTTCTGACCGTTCTGTGAGAGATTTCGTTGCAAAGCTCAAGACGGAGTTAAAAATAGATAATGAAGGTTCTCTTCCACTAGAGCATCCCCCAGGAGAAGCTCAGGTTGATTTTGGAGAAGCAAGATTCATCGAAAATGGAGCAACCTATGATGGATACTACCTAAACATATCCTATCCCCACAGTAACGCTGGATATACGCAACTCTTTAAGAGCCAAAATCAAGAGTGTCTTCTTGAAGGTCTTAAGGCAATATTTGAGCATGTAGGCGGGGTGCCTACAGCTATATGGTTTGATAATATGTCTACCGCAGTGAAGAAGATAAAGGAGCATGGAGAACGAGACTTAACAAAGGGATTCTTAAGATTCATGATGCATTATGGCTTTAGAAGTAACTTTTGTAATCCTAACGCGGGGAATGAAAAGGGGTCTGTGGAAAGCAAGGTAGGTTACCATCGTAGAAATCTCTTTGTACCGATTCCGGATTTTAAGGATTTAAGAGAATATAATAAAGAGCTCCTGCATCGACTTGATCAAGACATGAAAAGGCAACATTACAGAGGGTTTGGATTAATTAAGGAATTGTTTGAAGAGGACAAAAAGGAATTCTTTAAACTTCCGGAAGCTTCGTTTGATGTATACCTCCATGAGTTTGTAAAAGCTGATAACTATGGAAAAATTAAATTCCAAACGAAAGTATATTCAACTTCTCCTAGTATGGCAGGAAAACAAGTAATGATTAAGGCGGGTGCCTATGATCTAGAAATCCTAGATAATAACGCTGTCATGATTGTTAAACATAAGCGGCTCTATGGCGCAGAGAATGAATCTATGATATGGATTCCTTATCTAGAGCTAATGGCAAAAAGACCCACAGCATTAAAATATACGGGATTATTCAACCAGCTCCCCACTACACTCAAGGCTTTTCTTGATAGCTGTGATTACGAGTGTAAGCGACAAACCTTAAAGATATTTGTTCGTATGACCTTGGATTCTAATATGGATAGTGCTGTAGAGGCATTTGAAGAAGGCATTAAATGCGGTGTATGGGATGCAGACAGCATATGGGCTACATATTGTCGTTTAACTTCTGGAAATCAGCCACAGGTAGATATATCTCTTCCAAGTACAGTCCCTAAACTTAATGAATACTCTCTGGATATAAGCTCTTATGATGACTTAATAACTTCCGGAGGATTGGTATCATGAATTCAGATGTGTTAATAAAGCAATACTGTAAAGAGCTTAGGCTGGGTAAGAACATATATGAGAATTATTCAAGAATCCAAACAACAGATTATGCAGATTTTCTAGCACAGCTTCTAAAGCTTGAGATAGAACATCGGGAAATAACACGTAAAAACAGGAATCTAAAAGCCGCAGGCTTTGATGTTATTAAAACCCTTGAAGGATATAGCTTTAATCATATTCAGATACCAAAAGCCCTAGATATTGAGCAGTTAAAAAGATCCAGTTTCATTGATAACAAGGAAAACTTAATCCTCTATGGACCTGTAGGTACTGGGAAAACCCATTTGGCTACCGCCATAGGCGTTGCAGCTTGTAGCATCGGTAAGAAGGTAAAGTTCTTTAGGACAGCCACATTAGTCAATCAACTAAGTGAAGCTAAGGCAAAGGGGGAACTAAAGCGATTTATGAGACAAATCGAAAAAACAGACTTGCTGATCTGCGATGAATGGGGATACATCCCCTTTGAAAAAGAGGGTTCTCAACTACTATTTCAGGTTATTTCAGAGTGCTATGAAAAAAGGAGTATTATTCTCACAACTAATTTAGAATTTAGCAAATGGAATGGTATTTTCTATGATGAGAAGCTTACAAGCGCAATCATAGATCGACTTGTTCATCATAGCCATTTACTAGTGCACACAGGCCCGAGTCATAGACTTACACATTCTACCATGAAATCCCAGTAATGGAAATGGGGTGCTTGGAAAATTAAGTTCCGCAATGTTTGAAAAAGTACTTGCCAAAAACA
>NZ_JAFBEE010000042.1 GCF_016908555.1 Alkaliphilus hydrothermalis | reverse complement strand
TGTAACTGGCAAGTGTTTTTGGCGAAATTTTGGCAAATAATTTTCCTGAGATTTTTCCAGTTTCACCGCCTTAATGTTTTAACTTACTAAAATAAAGATTCTCTATGCTCTAGTCTATAGCTTTTACCTGTCATATTAAACAACTCACATCTGTAAGTAATTCTATCTAATACTGCCGTTGTTAGAGCAGGATCACCCAATAATTCAGTCCAGTCTTCAAGCCCTTTGTTTGATGTGATAATAAGTGATGCTTGCTCATGGAGGGCCGTTATTAATTGAAAAAATAGATTGGCTTCTTCTCTGGTGATAGGAAGGTATCCTAATTCATCTATGATAAGAAGGCTTGAAGAAAGTATCTTGCTTATCTTACCTTTACTCTTTCTAGATATTTCTTGGGTCTTTAGGCTATACATTAGATTATCCATTGTAATAAAGCTTACCCTATATCCCATATCTACTGCTCTATGGCCTAAGGCAATTGATAGATGGGTTTTACCAACCCCTGGAGGGCCTAGGAAGATAAGATTATACATCCTATCTATCCAGTCCATCTCTATGAGTCTGTTTATTTGCTTTTTTGTAATCGATCTTTGGAAGTTTAAATCAAAGTCATCTATCTTCTTTATAATCGGAAATCCAGCATCCTTTAGCCTGCGTTCTTGAGCTTTCTTATCCTTTAGCGCCAGCTCATTTTCTAATACTGATAAAAGAAGCTCTTGATAAGAGACATCTTTCGTATCTGCATTTTCAATGATGGAAGTTATATTACTATTTAGATAGTATAGATTAAGTTTTTTAGCATAGTCTTTTATTAGTTCAAGCTTGTCCATTTTCTTTTATCCTCCTTCAAAGCCTTAGTGTATTCTTTAATATCGCGAATAACAGGTTTAAGATGACTATATTTTGAAGGAGTGAATATATCTGCTTTTTTATAGCTCGTTTTACCTATCTGTCTTTGGTCTTCTATCTTTAAATATTCTATGGTATCCCTTAGTGCAACTGCACTAAATAGCTTTCTATTTATGCAGTATTCTAATGCCCTTGAAACTATGGATTTTTCTTCTTCTTTAACTGCCTCAGTTATTAACCTCAGTTGATCCTTTATATGTCTTGGTTTTTCATGTTTTAGGGTGTCAATAAAGGATATTGCAGCTTCTGTGTTGCTAAGGCCGTCTAATGCCCTTTCGTATAACTCATCGGTGCTATGGGTTTTATTCTCTTGTCTGGATGGATGATCTATCTTTATTAATTTTCCTTTATCTAAGGTTATTAGATGGCTTACGATTAGTTGGTTAGTATCTATGTCCATGATATCCATTCTCTTATCTTTGATAATTAGATTAACCTCTTTTTTAGGTGAGTAGGTGCCCTTAGGTAACTGATATCTGTTTTGTTTATACATAACAGTATTGTCTTTTCTTACAAAGTAGGTTAAACTAATTTTGTTAGCATTATTTGCAAAGAGGGTAGGTATTGGTTTTAAGTGTTCCTTTTCCAGAGCAAACACTTCGGCCGGTACCTTCTTTGTTGTGTCATGTATTTTTTTATTACCTGTTCTTTCTAACCACCTTAATGAGTCATCATTAAAGGATTCAATGTCTATGAACACTCTGTTCCTTGCAAAGTTATTTTTGGCATACTTAACCACAGCCTCTATTTTCCCCTTGCTTTCTGGGTCATACCCCCTACAAAGGTATACCTTAAACTTTAAGGTATTTATGTAATTTTGAAATCCTTCAGTGTATATTATATCCCCATGATTCTCAGATACTACCGCTATCCTGTCTTGATCATAAACTATCTCCTTAGGCATACCTCCAAAGTACTCAAAGGCTTTGTTGTGGGCCTCAAGGAAGGTCATTGTAGTGAAGGGTCTAAGGGACCAGTATAGATATTTATACCTTGAATGGGATAGAGACATAGCAAAACAATATACCTTTACCTTAGTTCTATCACTTCTTTGTAGCCAAATCTCTCCTAAATCTACCTGGGCTTGATACCCCATTGGAAGTTCTTCTACTGCTTCATACTGCCTAGGTGATGTTACCTTAGGTAATTTGTGGTCTTCCCTGAGTTGATTTACATAAAGCCGTAATGTCCTATCTTTAAAATCTAGTACTGAATACCGCTCTAGTAGCCAGTCATAAATCTGGGCACTTGATAAATCCTGGTACTCATTAATCCATGCTAGGATTTCATCCTTATATTGGTCTACTTTCTTTATTCTAGACTGGACTCCTTGTCTTAGTCTTGCAAACTCATCGGGAGTCATATCCCAGTATTTAGTCACAGTTTTATAGTCGATTTTTAACAACCTTGCTGCTTGTGTTTTTTTCAATCCTCTGGACTTATATCCTTTAATTTCAGCAAACATATTCCACTCCTTCAATTTCATTCCCCCTATGATGAATTAACTATCTAATTCTATCAGAAGGAGTATTCTTATTGTACTA
>NZ_JAFBEE010000041.1 GCF_016908555.1 Alkaliphilus hydrothermalis | reverse complement strand
TAAACCTGTAGGTGTAGCATAATTACTGATGTTACCTCTGATTTACTTTGCATAATCTTCGGCAATGATTATAGAGTAAAACTCAAAAATCATTGAAGGAGGTTCTTATGCAAAAGAAACCAATTAAAGAATTATTGCATGACTTAGAGCAAGAACTGTTGCGTTTAGGCTATACTGAAGGTTCCATGAAGTTTTATCGTAACCGATGGCAGAAAATTCTGCAGTTTACTGAAGAACGTAACGAAACTCATTATTCTGAGAAACTAGGAATTGACTATGTTGAAAGCTATTTCCAGATTTTTGAAAAGGACTTCGATAAAACCTTGTCGCAGAAAGATACACAGGAACTTCGTATCATTAGAATAATTGGTGATTATCAACTCCATCATACCGTTTTAAGACGCTATTACAAGCATCAGAAGTTACTTACTGACCCATATTTTATGGGTATTAGTGACGATTTTAAGAAATACTGCGAACTTAAAGATTACTCTAAGGTAACCGTAGACCATTATGCGAAACAATCAGAACGCTTTATGGATTATTTGATTTCCCAAAGAATTCAAAATTGCCATGATATCACACTTCCCATTGTCAATAGCTACATCAAAACATTAGCTGGCTATGCCTATAAAACCGTGGAACAAATCATCTGCTCCATACGTGCATTTTTAAGATATCTACTAGAACAGGATATTTTAAAGGATGATTTAGCTTCAAAAACTCCTATGGTTCAGGCAAGAAAGCAGACTCGTATCCCTTCCGTTTGGACCAAGGAAGAGTTAGATGCCCTAATAGGTGCAATTGATCGTGGAAGTCCAAAGGGAAAGCGTGACTATGCAATTATTCTTCTCGGTTGCGTACTAGGTCTTAGAGTCACAGATATCAAAAATCTAACCTTTGATAGTTTCCATTGGGAAGAAAAGAAATTGATATTCACACAATCAAAAACAAGGAGTACTGTCACTCTTCCTATCCCAGCTGAAGTAGGCTGGGCAGTAATTGACTATCTGAAGTATGGTAGACCTAAGGTTAATTCTCCGATTGTATTTGTAAGACATTTAGCACCATTCCTACCTTTCTCAGAAAGTGACCATTTACATCAATTAATACGTGATTACATGAGAATCGCTCATATTCCTACCTTGAAGAAACATCGGGGTATGCATTCGCTTAGACATACTGCAGCTTCAAGAATGCTTGAGCACGATACACCACTTACGGTTATTTCTGACATCCTTGGTCATACTGATACAGATTCTACAGCAGTTTATCTGAAAGTAGACATCAATAAATTGAAAGAATGCTGTCTAAATATGCCGGAGGTGGACATTCATGAATAATTATCCTTTTAAAGGTCCATTTGCAGTGCATATCAAAAATCACGTTATGCTGAAACAAGCAATCGGGTACAAATATACAACTGAAGTGAATCACTTATTGCGTTTTTCTGCATTTACCGCTGTAAAATACACTAATGCTATTGGGCTTACTAGAGAAATTGTTCTGGACTGGTGTTCAAAGAAAAATTATGAATCACAGGCCAACCAGTGTTCACGGGGTTCTATCATTAGGCAACTTTCTATATATATGGACTCAATTGGAATGAATGCTTACATTCTTCCAAAGGGATACTTTCCAAAGAAAGAGAAGTATATTCCCTATATCTATACCGAGGATGAATTAAAACGTTTCTTCGATGAAACAGATAAATGTCACTATGTCAGCCAATGTCCACATCGACATTTAATTATGCCGATATTTTTCAGAATGATATATTCCTGTGGTTTACGTTCATCTGAAGCTAGACTATTAAAGGTAGATGACATTGACCTAGAGGCAGGCGTATTAACCATAGAACATTCAAAGAAGGATAACACACGTCTAGTTCCTATGTCAGATGATATTACAAACCATTGTAGGAGTTACTTCCGGCATGTGCATATGATGTCAAAGGACAATGATTACTTTTTCCCTGGATTAAATGGGAACCCAATGACTCTAACTAATATTTATCATAACCTTAGGCGTTTTCTATGGAAAGCTGGTATATCTCATGGTGGTCGTGGTAAAGGACCAAGAGTACATGATTTTCGACATGCTTTTGCATGTCACTGTTTAAAAAAATGGGTTATGCAGGGTAAAGACCTTACAGTTTATCTCCCAGTCCTTAAAACATATATGGGACATGATTCTTTTAAGGAAACTGCATATTATCTTAGAATGACAGCTGATGTATTTCCTGATATATCCATAAAGCTAGAAGGATTCTATCCAGATGTCATTCCAAAATTAGAAGGTGATAATTATGAAACCTACTAATTTTGCGATCCATCTTACAGCCTTCTTATCTGAGTATTTGCCTGCACAGAAAAATGCGAGCAGTAATACTATTGCATCTTATCGTGATACTTTTAAGCTTTTACTCAGGTACTGCCAGATACAGAAAAGTATATCTATTGAAAAGTTGACTATGGATATGCTTACCCATAAATTAATAGCGGACTTCCTGGAATGGCTTGAAGATTCTCGTAAAAGCAGTATTTCAACTAGAAATCAACGACTTGCTGCCATACATTCATTTTTTCGTTATGCCCAGTATGAGGAACCATCAGGAATTCTTCATTTTCAAAAGGTAATAGCAATACCTGTTAAAAAGACACAAAGAACTGTTGTGCCACATCTTACACCAGGTGCGATGCAATTTCTATTGTCACTGCCAGATAAGACTACTACTAAGGGACGTCGTGATTTGACCCTTTTAAGTACATTGTATGATTCAGGTTGTAGGGTACAGGAATTAGCAGACCTTAAAATACGTGATGTTATCTTAGATAATCCTGCCGTGCTTATCCTTACTGGTAAAGGTGATAAGGTACGAAGAGTCCCCCTGATGAAAAATACTCTAGCTTTATTAAAAAACTACATCTTGGAGAGCTCTCTTGATAAACCTTGGAAAAGTGATTATCCATTGTTTACGAATAAACAACATACCAAACTTACCAAGGAAGGAATTTCATATATTATTAAGCAATATGTGACTTTAGCTAGGAAGAACTCAACACTTGTACCGGAAACTGCAACTCCTCATATGTTCCGTCATAGCAAAGCAATGCACCTGTTGCAAGCAGGCGTAAATCTCATATATATTCGGGATTTTCTCGGACACGAAGATATTAAAACAACAGAAATTTATGCTAAATGTGATACAGAATTAAAACGGCAGGCTATTGAGAATGCTTACCCTGACTTAGTTGATAGTAATCTCCCCGATTGGAGTAAAGATACAGCATTACTTGATTGGCTCTCCAATCTCAAGTAGTCAGTATATTATGCAAAGTAAGTCATAGAAGAATCTAGACAAAACAATACTTAGCAGGATTTACTTTGCATAATCATCTACTTTGCATAAGG
>NZ_JAFBEE010000040.1 GCF_016908555.1 Alkaliphilus hydrothermalis | reverse complement strand
TTCAATGTTATCTTTTTCCAAAGAACCGTATCGCTACTTGTTCTTTCGAAGCAGTTTATACATCATAACACCTTATGGGTATTATGTCAACACTCATTTAAAAAATTAATAGATTTAATCTAAGTGGTTTTGTAAACATCTTATTCTATACTGTATTATTGTATTAATTCATTTGTTTTATACATAATATATAAAAGTTCCTTAGTTTATTTAGTTCTTTAAAAATTTCATTCTCACACATTTATAAGGCACTATACCCTCAGTCGATTTGTAAAGGTATAATGCCCTCATCTCGCTTTGTTAAAATAATAAATTAAACTTTAATTATACTATTTTATATTAGAAAAGAATTTAAGACCTATAGCTAATCTTGGACACTTAAATAATTAGCTATGTTAGCATTTGAATCCTTAACCCCTTTTATCTTTGTAGTTTTGCTTGACATAATAACAGTTACCCCTGGCCCATGTCCTGATTTAATACAGTCACTATGAACCACCACTCCAACTGATACTGCTCCTTTTAAGTACTCACGTCCAAATGTGTTATCACAATCTCTTAATAAAACAATATCTCCAAATCTTAGTTTGTCTATACCAAACTCTTTATTTGCCTCTGAATCACCTGTCATTATATCATAATCTCCAGAAAAAGCTGTAGGAGAGCCAATACCTGATCCCATTAAATATGCTGGAACTTCAGTTACGATAGGAATTTCTAAAATTCCTTCATTATCTACTGTTATTCCTAGCTTTTCAAATAATTCTGGATCAATATTCATACATTTAATATCTTCATGACTAACGATTTCTAGTCCTTGCCCCTGTGCTTTGATCAGGATAGTATCATTAATTGCCATCTTTTCAAGGTCACTCTTTTTAAAATAAATGAGAACGTGATCAATTCCACCATGTTTTCCAGTCACAAATCCCTTTGCTCCCTTAGCATCCCCTGTTATTACCCTTGCTTCGTTTCCTATACATGCCAACAGGTTTAGTGCTATATTTTCAGCATCATTTTCACTCTGAATACTTACACCCGGTTCTACATGATCACCAACCCAACCCATACAAGTGTCTCCTATCTGAACATTGTATGTTATTCCTCCAGTTGCTGGTAATATCTGAGGCATTCCATTTCTATTTATACGATAAGGATTTTTTCCAGCTCTAGGACTATGTATTTTACCTTGTACAGATTGAATTACTAATAAACTTCTATTTGTTTTCATTTTAATCCCTCCCATTTATGCTTCAATACATAAATTTTCTATATACCACAAAGAAAGTCCTTCCTTGTTTAACTTATTTTTATTAATTTACATTTAAGAAAGGAAACCCTTTTCATAGGATTTCCTTTTATTGAACTTACTACATTTGATTTATCTAGATATATCTTTTAAAGCTTTATTTGAAGTGATTATAATAATGGATGCTCATCATAAGCTTTTAGCCTATTCCATCTTCTATCTACTTCATTTTGTATGCTATCAAGTTGGTCTTTATGATTTGCTTTGAGTAAGTGCTTAGTAACGCCTAATCTTTCAAAGAACTTAGATACAGGCATTTTCTTTTGAGCTTTTTCAGGGTCATAAGTTATCTTAGTGATACCATGATATATTTCAAATAAAGGGAAGTAACAACTTTCTACTGCTGTACCAATTACACTTCTTTGTTCTTCTGGTGGGCTTTTCCAGTTTAGAGGACAGGCTGATATGGCCTTGATATATGCTAATCCTTCTTTCTGGGCTACATATTGAGCTTTAGCCGCCTTTTTGACATAATCGACAGGATGTGATTCAGCAACAGTTGCAACATAAGGTATATGAGTTCCTGCCATAATCATTGGTGTATCTTTGTGGAATGTACTTCTTCCCCCATGTTTTTGGAAGGTACTCTTACCATCAAATGCAGGACCAACAATAGATGTCTTGCTTTCTGCCAAGTGGGGAGTTGTGTAAGAAAGCTGGTATCCAGTATTCATGTATCCTCCATTATCATACTCAAATATAATCATGTTATGGTTTCTCAAGGCTGTTCCTATGGCAGGTCCCATTCCTATATCCATACCCCCATCACCACTGACCATTACAAAAGTAATTTCTAAATTTGGATCTAACTCACCACGTCTTTGTTTTTCATGAAACATCTCAACTACTCCACTTAAAGTAGCTGCCCCATTTTGGAAAAGGTTATGTATATAGGTTGTTCTAAAAGCTGTATTTGGGAAAGCCGTTGTTACTACCATCCCACAGCCTGTATGAAATAAGAAAACTACATATCCCTTCAGTCCCTTTGTTAATAGGTTTAGATTTGGAAATATACCACACCCAGGACAAGCTTGATGTCCTGGAGAAATCCTCTTTGGCATTACAGTTAAACTTCTTGTATTAACACCCTTAACATTTAAAGTATTTGTTTTTTCATCTTTTTCTACAGTTAAGTTATTTTCAAAATAATCACTTACAACATTCTCTACGTATTTTTTGGGTTCATAATGCTTGTTACCTTCATAAGCACCTATGTAGTCAAATTCCTTTTCTACTTTACCATCTTTAGTTACCTGTAATGCTTCTTCTAATAGTTGAATGGCGTCATCTACATAAAACTCTTTACCACCGACTCCATAAATCCTACTAAATATTTGAGTTTTATTATCTGGATCATCTTTAAGGGTTGCACGAATCTCAATACTCATATTACCTGCTTTTGCACCATAGCTTTCTTGACGATCAGCAACACAAAGGCCTTTTACATTTTTAAATGCCTTCTGGATTTCATTTTTAGGCCAAGGTCTAATAACATTAGCTGATACTACCCCTACTTTTTTACCTTGTTCTCTTAATATATCCACTGCTTCTGTAGCTGTATCAAATGATGAGTTGAGTATGAATAAACAGGCCTCGGCATCTTCCATTTTATAAGTTTCTAAAAGATTATAGTATCTACCAGTTAATCGCCCATACTCCTCCATTACCTTTGGTAATACTTCATAAGCCTTGTCCATTGCTCGGCTTAATTGTACTTTATTGTTTATCAAGTCAGGCTCATTCATATAGGGTCCAAAGGTTATTGGATTCTCCGGATCTAAGGCAGTGTACTTTGGTTTATATTCTCCAATAAAATCTTGAACATGCTGGTTCTCTTTAAAAATATAATTTCTTCTTTTTTGATGACTTGTAAAGAATCCATCACTCGTAATAATTACAGGAAGCATAACATCTGGATGTTCAGCTACTTTGGTACTTATTATATTAAAATCATAGACTCTTTGAGGATCTTTTGCCATAAGGATAACCCAACCAGCGTTTAGTGTGTACATTATGTCACTATGGTCACCCTTAATATCTAATGGTCCTGATACAGACCTTGCTACTACATTTAGAATCATAGGAGCTCGGGTCCCCGACTGTACTGGTAATTGTTCTAAAGCATATAGTAATCCATTAGCTGATGTCGCATTTATTACTCTTCCTCCACCTAAAGAAGCACCATAACAAATTCCTGCTGCTCCATGTTCCCCGTCAGCGGGAATTAATACAATTTCATGATGTCCTTCAGCTTTGTGAGCGCTTAATTCTTCTGGTATACCAGTCGATGGCGTTATAGGAAAATATCCCATAACATGAAAGTTCATCTGAGTGGCAGCTAAGGCAGCCATTTCATTACCGTTCTTAAAGACAGTTTCCTGCTCTCTCATAACCTATCTCCTTCCATTATAACTTAGCAGTCATTTTTTCTATTTCATGGTCTGCTTCCAGTTCTTCTGTTAAAGCTTCTACAGGACAAACATCCACACATCTAAGACATCCTTTGCAATATTGATAGTCTAACCCTATATTGAACATAAGTGTTTTGCCTGTTTTAGAGTCCTCTTTTGGTTCAAATTTAAAACAGTAATCTGGACATGTTGTTTCACACATTCCACAATGAATACATCTACCTTCATGGAATAAAGGTATTTTTCCTTGTCTACTAGATTGATTATTCTTAACTACATTGCTTCCTGCCTCAAGGATTATTCCTCCAATTGGAGCATTTTCGTACCCCCACTCACTTTTTGTTTCATTAAAAGGGATAAATGGAAATCTGCCGTCCTCGTCAAATTGGTCTATTGCAACCCTTTCATAACCTGCCTCAAAACCCCTTAAGTTTGCTTCTAACTGATTTTTATACTTTTTACCAAATGTTTCTTTAATAGCTTCTCTCATCGCTTCTTTGTCCATAAATTCCATTGCCTTAGTTATGGCACCAATCATAACAACATTCATTCTAACTTTTTCTTCATATGCGATTTTAATTGCATCTACTGTAATAACACTACCACCAGATAACCTTAAGTATTCTCTTGCTTCTTGAGGTGATTTATCTGTATTGATTACCACTGTAGAATTTGATTTAACACCAGCAGTTATTGGTAACCTAGCTGCAAGATTTTCATGAAAAACACCTAAAATATGAGGCTCAGTTACAGGACTATTAATTCTAATTGGCTTATTCGCATCACAATATCTGATATACGAACTAACTGGTGTCCCTTTTTTTTCAGAACCATAACTAGCAAAGTTAGATCCATTAAATCCCATTCCAACTACGCCAGCTTCAGCAATGATTTTACCCGCTACATTTGCCCCCAATCCACCAATACTTTCTAAGCGTATCTCAAAAAAACCAAACTGATTTTTACTGGGTAAAGCACCTTTCTGCATATAAGTTCCTCCTTTACAAGCGTATTATCTATTCTCAATTACAATAAAGATTATAAATTTTATTGCGATATTTCATTTATATAATTTTTTAATTGAGCCCCCTCTTCTTGACTACACTTCAAAACTTTAGTATTTTCTGTACTAAAGTTTTTTAAGTATACAGTAAACTGCTTGTCTTTTTCGTCTGTCTCATAATAAACACATCTATATCCTTTTTCATAGGATTGTTGAAAGTCTTTTATTATTCTGTTCTGATCATTTTTCATAGCAATTTTCCTTCCTTATTCACAATTAGAATATCTAGCTGAGATTCCCATATAATGATAGAATAATCAAAACCTAATATCTTTATTCATTTTCATTGACTAATTATTTATTAGAACTACTGCTTTAAATGTATTATTAAATAAATCATAACAAAACTATTATTACTTTTTTCTCCTGCTCTGTAAGAATTATATAACTCATGTTTTTAATAAATCATGAAAAAAACCCTTAATTGTAGCTTTTTATTTTCTACAATCAAGGGTTTTTATATACATTTTTTTATTTATATGATTCTTTATACATTGTTGCTATTACTTTCATAAATAAATCTAAAGTTTTTATCCGTTCTTCTTCTTCAGAGTGATTTTGAGTGTTTTCAATACTAGCAGTTTCTTTTATTCTTGTCTTTGTTTCTCTATATTTCTTTAAATTAATTACTTTATTGTTACCCACAAAATCACTTCCTTTCCATTCAATTAATTGAATTAATAAAATGACATATTCTCAAAGTATTTTTCTCTTAATAATATTTTCTACTTTTATTAAAAAAATCCTGCAATTTTAGGTTCTAAATATTTTTTATTATTTATCGGTCTTTTAAATTATGGTGTTATTTACATTTTAAATAGACTAATCCAAGCATGTGCTTAAAGTTGCCTATACCTAAATACATATACCCTTAATAAGGTTGATCATTATTCTAATTCTCTATATAATAGAAAAACTGTCTACGTATATAGACAGTTTTTCTAGAAATACCGCGACGTCCTACTCTCCCAGGAGGCTGCCCTCCAAGTACCATCAGCGCAGAAGAGCTTAACTACTGTGTTCGGGATGGGAACAGGTGT
>NZ_JAFBEE010000039.1 GCF_016908555.1 Alkaliphilus hydrothermalis | reverse complement strand
ACTCCACCTGTTGTTGAGATTTTTTTAGTTCTATTTCCTACTGCATCATGTTCATAGGAAATAGTCGGAGTCAACAAGAACCGTCCCTCTTGACTCTAGTCCCTCTTGACTCTAAAGCTACTAATCTCATTTGGGTAGTCCCTACTGGCACTTCATCGGCCACGTCTTGTAGATGAGTGCAATCATGGGTTATCCTACCTTCTCGCTTGTTAGTACATATAACAAGCAAGGTATTACCAAAGGGTAATACCTCGCTATAAAAATTAATTCCAGTGCTAATCTAAATTATAAGAATGCTACAAGTAACTATACTAGCTGCTTTAATTAACAAAGAGAAGGTTAATTGTTTTAGAAAAAGTTTCACACCCCTTACCTCTTTAATATTGTAATACCAACAGAACGCTTACTCTATTAATCTTTTAAGGTATTATAACTACTAGTAATCTATTTTCGTTAGATTACTGGCTTTTGATTCATGTATATGGTTCTATACAAAGAGGCACTATGATCTTAATTTTTTTTGTAGAAATAAATCTCCTAAGGATAATACAATTAGAGCAATTATATAATGAGACAAATTAAGTTGTTCACGGTACGTATTAACTACTAGATAACCTAAGAAAAACCACATAAATCTAATAAATCTGCTTACATATTTTATCATTATTTTTAGCCTCCGTTATGATTAACGCTTTTATATAATTAAAAGAGTCTACGTTTGAATATTGCTGTAGAATTACCATATCTAACATCTATATTAAGATAACCATTATTTGGAACATAGTCCGCTTTATCTGCCCAATCAAAAATAGAAGAACCTGGATCTAAAGCAGCAGTTAACAGGCCCCAACCAGCTTTCCCCACACTTCCTAACGCCTGTGCAAGTGATGCTTTCATTCCTTTAGCAATTAATTTTGCTTTTAATTGATCTGAAAAAATTACTGCAGCAGAACGGGCAGAATATTTGGCAGTTAATTTTTTTGCATAATTTGCAAAAGCATTTAGCCCCCCCCCCACAATTAAAGCAAGAGCAACATTTAGGGCAGTTTTAACAACGAACCTTGAATTCCACCAATGATTTCCCCAGTAGTTTCCTGTTGGATCCGTATACATTACTGGATTACTTCCACAATAATTGTATTGATTTAGTGATGAGGGGTCTGCTTCTATTCCATGGAACGGATCCCTACTAATAAATCTCCCTACCACAGCATCATAATACCTAGCCATCAGATAATATAACCCTGTTACTTCATCATACCTATATCCTGCATATCGATACGGGTTAACAGAAGCCATTGTACCCGATTGAGAAATGATATTACCATAAGCATCATAGTCATATTCGGCTACAACATTAGCACTGGCATCAGTTAGAGTCACAACATCCCCATGTCCATTAATGTGGTAGTAGTAGGTTACTCCACCCCTAGTCATGGTTGCTGGGTTACTCTCTGGATCATAGGTGTATTCTGCTACGATAGCATTGTTTGAATCTGTTTCATAAACTACTTCATCTCCGTTGTAGTGGAAATGAGTTGTTCCACTGTTTGTGGTCATACTATTTCTCTTTCCTTCATGGTCATAAGTGAAGGAGGCAATAGTTTGACCTTGGTTGTCTTTTACTTCCTTTAAGCGGTTGTCTAGATCATAGATATAGGTTTTGTTTCCGTTGTTGGTTAAGTTTCCATTAGCATCATAGCTATAGGCTTGACCATTAACAGAAATTAATTCATTACCATCATTGTAGGTGTAGTTGGTTGTTGTTGCTACTCCACCTGTTGTTGAAATCTTCTTAGTTCTATTCCCTACTGCATCATGTTCATAGGAGATAGTTGTACCATCTAATAAAGTTTCTTGAGTTAATTGATTTAAGTCGTCATATTGATAATTGATTGTTCCGCTGTTGGTCACTACATTTGTTCTATTGCCATTGGCATCATAGCTATAGGTGAATCTGTTTAGGATTCCGCCGGTACGGCTAAAGTTGGTGATGTTCTTTAGTCTATTAGCTTCATCAAATAATGAAGTTGTACTGGAATCATTTTGTCTATTGGTTGTAATGATATTTCCTTCTTCATCATAGACGAATCTTGCTAAGTTTGATCCGTTTCTTGTCAATTGAACCATTTGATTTAATTGATTGTAGCTGTATCCTGTTGTTATAGAGGTTGCTCCTGCTGTTTTTACTAAGGATGTGATATTACTGTTGAGGTCATAATTGTACTGGATACTGTTGTTTGTTCCAGTTTCCACCTTAGTTAATCTAGCATTATCATCATAAGTGATGGTTTGATTTTTGCTTGGTACTGTATCAGTAATTCCAGTTACGTTACCGTTGGCATCATAAGTGTAGCCAAAACGCTGTACTCCATTGTATAAAATCTTATCTAATCTATTTAAGGCATTGTAGCTACTTGAGATTGTATCTCCCTTTGGATAGATTAATTTTGTTTGATTTCCGTTTTTGTCATACTCAAGTCTTGTTACTTGATTTAATGGGTTGATGATTTTAGATATTTGATTAAATTCATTAAATTCATAGTTAGTTACCTTACTTCTTGCATCGGTAATCGTTGTTCTATTACCAGCATTGTCATAGCTATAGGAGGTAATACCACCTTTAGTATCAGTAACTCTAGTTAATAAGTTACGCTTATCATAGGCAAAATAGGTTGTTTTTAATTTTCCATCGGTGATAGACGTTTTGTTCCCTCCATCATCATAACCAAAGGAAACTGTATTCCCTAGTCCATCTTTAACACTAGTAGTGTAGTTACCCCTTGTGTCATAGTTATAGGAGGTAACACTATCACCCACTTCTAATCTTGTTCCATCAAAGTAGGCTGTACCTGTTTGATTGTAATAATAGTAGTAAACATCAATAGAGCTAAAGTTCTTTGTTGCATTTACATTTACACTGGCTGCCACATGTTGCCACTCGGTTTCTGTTTTACTAAAGTCATTGGCATTATTCCAGTCCACTGTTCCGTCGGTATGGTTGATGGCTACCTGCATTAGATAATTTCCACCATTAGGGTTAGCTCCTACTTGTCTTGACCAACCTGATAGGGTTAGTTTAGTATTTGGTCCCCCTGAAAGATTGATTCTTTGACGGATAAATTTATTCTTTCCTGACTCTCCTGTAATCTTGAAGGAATGTTGTCCCTCCAATACATTCTCATCTGTTACATCAGCCTTTGTATATATCTTATCATTTGTGGTGAAGTTTCCACTGGTTGTCCATTGGTTTGGAATACCATCATTATTGCTATCCCTTTCAAAACCACTGTTTTCTAGAAGGTTGTAGTTACTTGCGATACTTCCCTTCTCTATTTGAACCCCATCAAAGTAGGCTGTACCTGTTCCTGCTGCCAAAGATACTACCAATTTCATTTGAGTAGTCCCTACTGGCACTTCATCAACTACTGCTTGTAGTCGAGTCCAATCATGGGTTCCTGTGATAGAGTTAGCAATTTTTTGTCCTAACCAATTTCCTTGATCATTAAAGAAGTCTACTTTAATTGTAGCATGACCCACGGTATTATCAGTTTTGACATTTCCACTGAATACATAGTTTTTCCCTGTTTCATAAGGAATTAAATCAGAAGAAACAACTGCCCAGCCTGTTGGATTTGAAATACTAATGGACTTATTACCATACTTGGAAACACTTGACCAATCAAAGGTTGCTGTTTTTCCTGATTCTACTGCATTAGTCCAGTGATCTGGCTGGTTGTTTAGGTCAGCATCCAACTCAAAGCTGGAGTTTTGATTTAAATTATCAGCAGATGTGATGTTTTTAAAGGAATATTGCTGATTTCCATTGGCGAAATACCTTGAAGCTGTTGATTGAATCGCCGCATCAACTGAAGCGGTTTGATTATTACTGTCATCATATTGGCTTCTACTGATATTCCCCTCTGGATCACTTTCTGATATCTGGTTATTCTTGTCGTCAAAAAAGAACTCGCTCTTTTGTCCCTCTGGTAATTGAACTGAAATAACATTACCATTGGCATCGTATTGATAAACATAGCTCTTTTTACCTTCAGTTTTCTTGTTATTATTTGCATCGGTAATCTGTACTAAATTATTGTTGTCGTCATAGACAAAGGTAGTTACGGCCATAGTAGCTGAATCTAAAGGATTCTCTGTCATCTGAACCATATTCTTATTTGAATTGTATTCATAATCAATTCTTCTACCTTCACCGTCTACCATTGTTGTTGTGGTGCTGGAGACATAGTTATAGGTTGTTGTGCTGGTGGTTGCTACACCATCAATAGTGATTGGTGATGATATACTAGCTACTCGGTTACTGGTATCGTAGCCTATAGTTGTAGCGACTCCCCTTTGGTCTGTAACTGTTGTTAGACTCTTATCAGTTCCATAGGCCATTGTAATAGCTTTAGCTTCTGGATCAATTACTTTAGTTAAGTTACCTTCTGTATCATATTGATATTGAATAACTCTATTAGCAGGATCAGTTACACTAGACACAAAGCCATTGGCATTGTATGCTAGGCTCGTAATTCTATCAGAAGCATCAGTTACAGAAACTAATCTGCCACTACTATAGTTTAAAGTTGTTGTGTTGTTATTAGTATCAACCATTGTAGTGATTTTACCACTGGTATTGAAGTTAATTTTAGTTCCATCCATTTGTGTGATGGTATAGGTTCCATCGGCATTTTTGACTAAATCAAGATATATTCCACCAGCAGGGGCATATCCTCCACCAATCTTTTGTCCAAAGATATGACGGGTACTATCACCATCAACTAGAGTAATTGGTCCACTACCTGTATCAACGATGATGGCTTCATAGTTACTTCTCCAGCCATTACCAAATATCCCTGTAACATGGTTTTTTCTACTGTTGAAGGTTCTTGTTAGTCCTACTGGAATACCTCGACCTGGGATTGATAAATCTCCTTGTTGTAGCACAAGGTTACCACTTGCAATATTTACTCCGTCTTTACTATATCCCCAGAAATCTTCTTGTCCAATAGGCTCTACTGTATAATCGATTGTTAGTCTTGGAGTGTAGCTCCCACTCTCTATTGAAGTAAACCTTCTAAAATTAGAAGTTTCATTGCTTTGTTTAAGCATTACGCCATAGTTTGGTTGTGTTCCATAATACCAATCTTTAACTAGCTGAGTAATATAAAATTGCCAGTATTGGCCTGAGGCATTGGAGGTAACACCTGATTCTGCTGTTGACTTAATTGTTGGTTGGGTGTTCCAAGTAACTGAATTTGTCCAATCACTGGTAACCCTGTGGAGATCAACCGTCACAGTATCTGTATTTGTACCATTTTGATAAGCATTAAAGTTAGCACTAGTAATATGGGCATCACTTGGTAAGCTTGGTAGGAAAAACTTCACCATTGAACGCATTGTTCCATAGTAGCCAGAGTCGTACCCTGTATAGAATCTAGTTGCTCCTGAGAAGGAACTACTTGGATACCAGTTAGATATAAATGTATCCATCATGATGTCCCAGTTGTTGATGGTTGGGTCAATGATTACTGGATATTTAGTATCTGGATTCTCTAAGAAATCCACCCCTGCCACAACATCAACAAAGGTCTTTCCACCCTCTTGACGCAATGTAAACTTTACATCATCAGAATACTTTTCATTGGCATCCAACATGAAGGGAGGTTCAAAATACCATTCTTTTTCCCCTTTGTTGTTGGTGAAATAGATGATTCCATCTTCCCCTTGGGCTACTGTATATCCCTTTAATTTTAATTCAAAGGAGAATACATTTTGCCCCGTGTATTGATGAAGGATAATATCTTCTTTTACTTTACTACCCTGTAATTCATAACGGAAGTCTACATTTGAATAGATTCCTTGGTATAAGATTTCATTGTTAGTAGTCTTTCCATTTACCTTTTTAGCTCCTACTGGAATAAAGTCAATGGTTCTACCGTTTTTCTCTACTGACAGTAGTTCGTTTGTTCCAGAAGCATTTGAGAAGAAGGCATTGAAATCATTTGATTTGTTCTCTAACTTACCAGATTTTCTGGCACTGGCATTCAATCGATTATTAATCTTTTTATACTCTTTTGTAGTTGGATCTTGATAATAGGTAGGTTCTAGGAAAATTTCCTCTGTAAAACTACCATCGGGATTGATATACCTCGTGGAATAACGGGTACGCTTACTTGTTAGCTCCATCCGCTCTGAAGGAGGGGTATTGGGTAACTCTCCGATTTTAGCTTGGATTTTCTCCTTTGCTTGACCATGAAATGATCTTCTTTCGTTTGTAGCAGAGGCATCTACGTAAGTAATCCCTGCTAGGTTGAATAGCATCATAAAAACTAAGATAAGTGAAATAGATTTGAATAATTTAGAATTGAATAATGACATATACATACTCCCTTCGATTTAAGATACACAACATTATGTCCCATATAGTATATGTTATTATGTAAACCGAGCTCAAGCTAAGCAATTTGGAATTTAAGGAAAATTAATGCTAATTTTTGTATATGTAGAAATCTTTATTCAATATGCTTTGGTAACAAGGTTGAAAAATGCATATTTGTGCTATAAGGAGTAAATTTCTATGTATATAGTGGAAATATTTTATGTAAAGAAAAGTGGCCGTCTTTTCACCATTATTTAAAAAATTATGATCACCCTTGTCTGCTGAATCCCTTTATTTTCCAGTTATACAAGGCGTAAATAAATTAAACAAAAAAGCACCAGCATCCCTGCCAGCACTTAATCATTTAGACATTTTTTCATGTCTAACCCGCACTCTATAAAATCTACTTCATAATCTTTTACCCTGTTATAGTTCCTGCTATGAGTTTAAGAAGGAGTCACAAAGAACCGTCCCCCCCTGGCCGTCAAGAAGGAGTCAGAAAATCGAGTAGGCTGGAACCTTGCAATTCCAACCCCTCACAGAACCGGACTTGCCCTATTAAGGCATCCGGCTCTTCACTTCACCATTTACATAA
>NZ_JAFBEE010000038.1 GCF_016908555.1 Alkaliphilus hydrothermalis | reverse complement strand
GTTATGTAAATGGTGAAGTGAAGAGCCGGATGCCTTAATAGGGCAAGTCCGGTTCTGTGAGGGGTTGGAATTGCAAGGTTCCAGCCTACTCGATTATTGACTCTATTTTTTGAATCTAATGGCTTTTAACAGTTAGACTTGCGATGAATTACAATGGATAAAACAGAGAACACTTACTATTTATCACTTTACACGCAGAGTAGCAAAAGAGCATAACATCTATTCGTTGGTGTATTTTAATAATATTTGCAAGCAAATTACAAAAAATTCTTACAAACTTCGACAGAATATTAAATTAAACTATGATATATTTAATCAAGTAAACTTTTCGAGGTATTAGGAATGGTTATTCTATTATCGATTGATTGTCCCCAAAACTAAATGGATGATAGACCTTATTGTGGGGGAGAGGGATTAAAAATTAAATGTACACTACTTATATGATGAAAGGAGAAAAATTATGAGAAGTAAATTGATATCTGTTTTGCTAATTGTTGTTTTACTAGTTACACTTGCTGGAGGGTCAGTTTTTGCTGCTACTCCTTCACAGCAAATGAACTTAGATAAGTTGAAATATCAATACAGGCAAGACTGTAGTTACTACTATGCAAGAAGATTATTACCATTGGTACAAAAAGCATGAGTGTGATACGCGTTCTGTCAGTACTAATTTTCACTGTTGGAGAATTTGTTATTTGGAGATACTATCTGAATATTGCAAATAGTGGTAAGTTATTTTATACGATAGTTTTTTCAATACTTTTTTCTATTCCATGTATATTCTTGTTTACTATGTCTTTTAAATAGAGTTAAAACAATAGACAGTAGATCTATTGGAATGTATCCGTCAAATACAGCCCCCATATGAAGAAAGTCCTATCTATGAGATAATTCTCCTAAATAGGACTTTTGCTATTTCTTAGAATTTAATCTTGAAATTCTTGTAAATTTTCCCCTTATCAATTAAACTGAAATAACTAGCATATCAATATAAAATACTAAGATTCTGGAAGGGGGATAAATCATGAAGATTGTAGATATTCAGATGGGGGACTTAATTATACCATTAAAAAAACCCTTTAAAACTGCCCTAAGGACAGTTAATGCAGTAGAGGATGTAGTGGTTAAGATCATCACCGATACAGGACATGTAGGTTATGGAGAAGCACCGCCTACTGCTGTCATCACAGGAGATACAACAGGTGCCATCAAATGGGCAATAGAGAAACATATCAAACCTCAGTTAATCGGAATGGAAATCGAAAACTTTGAAGAAATGATGATAAGACTAGACAAAACCTTAGTTAAAAATACCAGTGCCAAGGCAGCCGTAGACATAGCCCTACACGATCTCTATGGTCAACTCTACAATGCCCCTCTATACAAGCTATTGGGAGGATATAGAAAAGAAATTATCACAGACATCACCATCAGCGTAAATGACCCAGAAGAAATGGCTAGGGATAGTATAGAAGCAGTAAAACTAGGATATCGCACCTTGAAAATAAAAGTAGGTAAAGATGCCAAAATGGATATAAAGAGAATGAAGGCAATAAGGGAAGCCATAGGCTATGATGTGGACCTAAGAATAGATGCTAACCAAGGTTGGAAGCCAAAAGAGGCCGTCTACAGCCTACGAAAAATGGAAGATGCAGGTCTTAATATTGAGTTTGTAGAGCAACCAGTGGTAGCCCACGATTTTGAAGGATTAAAACTAGTCACCGACAATGTCTCTATTCCAGTATTAGCCGACGAAAGTGTATTTTCAGCAAAGGATGCCATGACCATCATCCAGATGAGGGCAGCAGACTTAATCAATATCAAATTAATGAAGACAGGTGGCATTCATAATGCATTAAAAATTTGTTCCATTGCAGAGGTATATGGGGTAGAGTGTATGATTGGTTGTATGCTGGAAAGTAAGCTCAGTGTCACCGCCGCAGTTCATCTAGCCGCCGCCAAAAGTATTATCACCAAGATTGATTTAGATGGCCCAGTGCTATGTGCAGAGAACCCAATAGAGGGAGGGGCCACCTTTGAAGAGTATAAAATAACATTATCCGATTCCCCAGGACTTGGATTTAAAGAAGTCAAAGGAGTGGATTTTTCTTAGATTTTTTTAGAGAGGAGGATGGGAATGCTTAAGGATGAAAGAATTACAAAACAATTCACCGACATGATGACGGAGGGCTTTATTTATATAGATACAGCGGGGAAAATCCAAATCTACAACCATAAAGCTAAAGAAATCTTTGGAATCACCAGCCCACAAGGTGAAGGACATCAACAAGGACAAATCAAAGAAGGCGACATCGTTATATTCGGTGACAACTGCCTTGGAAAAGATGACGGTGGTTTGACTCCAGAGGATCTACAGCTAATAGGCATAGATTCAAACGAAATTCAACTGGGGGATGCTATCGTAGGGATTGGTGTCATGGGGGATCGATCGGTAGCCCCTATCTTTGTCAATAAAAAACCTAGGGAATTTAAAGAAGAATTATCCCTACAGACCATTTTTTTGACCGAGAAAATCCATGTCATGATGGATCAAAATAAAAAATATATCAGTATAAGTATAAATGGACAAGAATTCAAAATGCAGTACAATGTAGCCATTGGTCATATGGTGGTATTGGATCAAAAAAGTCACCAAGTAAAGTTCTATCAAGCAAAGGGATATACAGCCCGTGGAGAGTCCTTAAAGAATTTACTCTTAGGCAATACCTACCGAGCCAAGGGAAAGGGCGTAGAGGATCTTAATGTCATTGGAAGGCACATCTTTGAAATCCATAGCAATAGCCCCAATACCCAAGAATTCTACGAGGTGGCTACAGGGGGACAAATCTCCTATGAAAATCAATATCGAGAAATCAATGGTAGAGCCACCATATGTAGTTTGATGCCGGTGGACCTAGATAACAGGAGAATAGGAGCAGTATTGAAGGTGGAGGATATTTCAGAAATTCGCAGGATAATTCGTGAAAGGGACGAAGCCCTACTTCACCTTGAAGAGGTGGAGCGAAAACTTAGAGAAGAAGAAAATGTTATCTCGCTGTTTCCAGAAATATTAGGAGAAAGTCCAGAAATCAATCAAGTAAAAAAACTAGCCTATCGGGCTTCAAAAACCAACTCCACAGTGGTCCTACTGGGGGAAAGTGGTACAGGGAAAACCCTCTTAGCAAAGGCCATCCATGATGCAGGAAGAACCAAACATTACCCCTTCATCCATGTAAATTGTGGTTCAATACCTGAAAATCTATTGGAGAGTGAACTCTTTGGGTATGAAGCAGGAGCCTTTACTGGCGCCAGTAGAGGGGGAAAAAAGGGAATGTTTGAATTAGCCCAAGGGGGAACTCTATTTTTAGATGAAATAGGGGAAATCTCCCCTTTGATTCAAGTAAAGCTACTACAGGCATTACAAAACAAAACCTTTTTCCCTGTGGGTGGAAGTAAAAGTATCACTGTGGATGTAAGGATTATTGTTGCCACCAATAAAAATCTGGAAGAGGAAGTAGAGCAGGGGAGATTCCGAGAGGATTTATACTATCGGATCAACGTATTCCCAATCTGGATTCCTCCTTTGCGACAGCGGATACAGGATATCTATCCTATCGTAGATACAACACTAAAAAAAATATGTAAAAGGGTGGGGCTTGAGGAAAAAAGAGTTTCCATCGAGGCATTAAATCTTCTTTGTCAACATGATTGGCCGGGGAATGTAAGGGAATTGGAAAACATCCTTGAACGGGCAGTCAACCTGACAGAGGGTAGCTTGATCCATTCCAGTCATCTCGCCATGGAAAACCAACCCCAGACAAAAACCATTGAAAAAGAAACCCTCCGTTCTCTAAAGGAAATGATGATGGAGGCAGAAAAAAAGGCAATTGAAGAGACGCTAAAGATTTACGAAGGGGACAAGCAAAAAACCATGGAGGCATTGAATATTAGAAAAACAAGTTTTTATGAAAAAATTAAAAAGTATGGATTGTAATTTTCGCTGGTGGTTCGGTAATTTGGAAATGTTTCCGAAAATACGGAATATCCTTTGAGTAATATTAGTTGTTAAAAAATACAGGTTTTGAAAGTGTAATTTGCATTATAGGTTCGTGAAAACGGAAAAAACAGCAAAGTCATCATTGGAAAAGCTCTATTTTCCATTGGCACGTTTTTTGCAACCATACCTGTAGGAAATGATTACTTTTGCGAGGAGATGTCGGTATGGAAATTCAAACAAAGCAGCACCATCAAAAAAATTTCATCTTTGATCATTGTGATACAGTAGAACTTGCTAATCAATATGGGACACCCCTATATGTAGTGTCGGAAAATCTAATCCGAGAAAAGTGTAGGGCAATAAAAGAAGAATTTCTAATGAAATACCCCAATACAAAAGCTGCCTATGCCAGTAAAGCCTTTTTAACCCTAGCCATGTGCAAAATCATCGAGGGGGAGGGGCTTGGACTGGATGTAGTATCGGGGGGAGAACTCTACACTGCAATACAGGCGGATTTTCCAATGGAGAAAATTATGTTCCATGGCAACAATAAATCCTACGAAGAGCTGGAAATGGCAGTAGCCAATAATGTAGGAAGGATTATTGTAGATAACTTTTTTGAACTGGAGATGTTGGAGGATATATGCTCATCTCAGAAGAAAAAAGTAAACATTTTATTTAGAATCACACCAGAGGTGGAGGGTAATACCCACTCCTATATTACAACAGGACAAAAAGACTCAAAGTTTGGCATTCCCCTACAGGAGAAGATTATAGAATCAGCAGTAATACAGGTGACAAAATCATCATATATTGACCTAAAGGGGTTTCATTTTCATGTAGGCTCCCAACTATTTGACCAGCAATCCTATACTAAAGCAATAGCAACTGCTGTCAAGCTTATGGAGACCTTGTATATCAAGTATGGCTTTGTAACGGAAGAACTGAATACAGGTGGTGGCTTTGGAATCAATTACACAAATGAAGAAACAATGCCAATCCACTATTTCGTTGATTACATCATGGAAGCCATAGAAATAGGATGTAGGGAAGCAAATCTAAAGATTCCAACCATCATCATCGAGCCAGGCAGATGGATTGTAGGGGAAGCAGGAATTACCCTATACACACTTGGGGCAATTAAGGAAATTCCCGAGGTGCGGACCTATGTCAGCGTAGATGGAGGTTTGCCTGATAATCCTAGGCCAGCCCTATACCAAGCAAAATACAAGGCTATAGTCGCTAATAAGATTAATGAAGCGGCGGACAAAGTAGTTACGATAGCAGGAAAATGCTGTGAGACAGGAGATATACTGATATGGGATCTATTAGTACCCACCATTGAGGCGGGGGATATTTTGGCAGTATTAAATACTGGAGCCTATAATTTCTCAATGGCAAGTAACTATAATAGATTACCAAGACCAGCTGTGGCCCTCATTAGCGATGGTGAGCCCCAAGTGATCGTGGAGAGGGAAACCTACCAACACCTCATAGAAAGAGAATCTATACCTAGTCATTTAATCAACAATAAAAAATCATTCAATATTAAAAAATAATGAAAGGGGGCGGGGGAGTCCACATCATTAGTAATACAACAAAAAGAAAAGGGAGGGCAAATTGATATGATTAATGTAATTTGGTTTTTACTTTTAGCAGTAGGAATCATTGTAGGTGCCATCACAGGAAATATTGATGCTGTTACAAATGCGGCGATTGATAGTGCAAAATTAGGGGTAGATCTTTCTTTGGGACTAATAGGCGTTATGGCTTTATGGTTAGGAATTATGAGAATTGCAGAGGAATCAGGACTAATCAAGACCATCTCTAAGGCCCTTAAGTTTATCATGGTTCCATTATTCCCAGACGTGCCAGCAGACCATCCTGCAATGGGGGCAATGATTATGAACATGGCGGCTAATATCCTTGGATTAGGAAATGCAGCAACACCATTGGGACTGAAGGCAATGAAGGAGCTACAAACATTAAATCCCCACAAGGATACAGCAAGTAATGCGATGGTTACCTTCTTAGCCATCAATACTTCCTCAGTAACATTGATTCCTGCATCAGTAATTGCTATAAGAGTAGCGGCAGGGTCAGCTAACGCAACAGAAATTATAGGACCAACTATTATTGCAACATTAGCTTCAACAACTGCTGCCATAATTGCTGTAAAGCTATTACAAAAGCTACCTGCTTTTCAGATTAGACCAGAAAAAATCGAAAAAATAGCGAATGAATAGGGGGGAACAATATGACTTTTGTAGATATCATGACGGATATATCAAGATATGCAATACCTGCAATATTACTGGCAATACCAGCCTATGGATTCTTTAAAAAAGTAAAAGTATATGAATCCTTTACTGATGGAGCTAAGGAAGGTTTTACAACAGCAGTTACCATTATTCCCTATCTAGTGGCAATGTTGGTGGCAATAGGAGTATTTAGAGCATCCGGAGCAATGGATTATCTAGTCAAGGCAGTTAGCCCAGTGACAAACCTAATCGGTATGCCAGGAGAGACGTTACCAATGGCATTGATGAGACCTCTATCAGGTGGAGGAGCAACTGGAATTATGTCTGACCTAATCACCACCCACGGTCCAGACTCCCTAATCGGAAGAATTTCATCTATTATGATGGGGTCTACTGAAACAACCTTCTACGTATTAGCTGTATACTTTGGTTCAGTAGCCATTAAAAAGACGAGACACGCATTACCAGCTGGACTGATTGCCGATGCAGTTGGATTAGTGACAGCAGTAATCGTAGCAAGATTAATGTTCGGTTAGGAAGGCATAGAATAAAGCTGATTATGGACTATTATTAGAGATGATCAAAGATAAGTTAAGGGCTGATTCTAGCCCTTAATTATTTTTATCTTTTTTACCACAATTGGGCGTAAAGCCCCTAGTTTTTAACTATGGGGATATAAGCCCTCTTTTAATTTTTCTTTAAGAAAAGCACTTGTATTATACAA
>NZ_JAFBEE010000037.1 GCF_016908555.1 Alkaliphilus hydrothermalis | reverse complement strand
TACTTGTCAAACAGATCTCCTCCTTAGAAGTTTTATTATCTGTATTCTAGCAAAGCTTCTATTTGCAGGCTAGGCGGAGATTCTTTGACGGTTACCTATAAATTGAAGAAGACAAGGGATCATTAAATTTCTCCTCTTGTCTCCTAGTCTTAATTTCTAAAGATTATTCTTGAACAGTTTTACTATCAAATAAATCAACAAGGTCAGTAAATAAACAATGAAAAACAGTTACATTTCCATCATCAACAAACTCCATTTGTACATCTGAAATTATTCGCTTAGCACTTTCAGAATCTAATTTCTTATATCCTAGTTCTCTTATTAATTGTGTTAATAATAATTTAATATTACTATTCAGTTCTTCCTCAGATACCTGTGTAAACTTCCAAATACTATTCTCCTCATCGAATTCTGTTTCTTCGATGAAATAGAAGCAATAATTAGAGATTAAACTAAAAAATATCCTCAAATCTCTCCGTGTTCCACCAAGACAGCTCAATAATAATTTATCATCATCTAATAAACCCTGGTTTTCGTGGAGTAGAATTTTCATTTCACAACAATTGGCACTTTCAGTATCTGACCAATTACTTATAACATAGTTTTTGAAACTTTCTCTAAATGTCAATAAAATATTATTGCACTTCTTCTGATGAAGATATACTAATTCTGTTTTATTTTCAATAGATCTACTTGAATGAATAATATTAAATATTTCCTTATCAGTAATCATTTCCTATTGTCTCCCTTATTAAATCTTTTATCATTTAGAAGTTTTTTCGCCTTTTTAGCATTTGCTTTACCTTTTTTAGCTAAATTTTCTATTTCTTTTAAAGTTTTATCTAATAATTCCGTAGGAAACTCCCTTAGTATTGTTCCTTTTTTCTCCTTGCCAATAATATCTTGTGCCGTTAAATTTTCTCTTACATTTAGAACATAATTCTTAGCCTTATTCCATAGCCATGAACCGACTTTATATACTGCCCATCCCCCTACTATAATAGCTGTTGCAGTAAATGCTACTTGACCTATTCCTGGAATGAAATACACTGCGGCAGCATGATATCCACTTGGATCAATATATATCACAGGATTACTATGAGCATAATTATACTGATTTAAGGAAAGTGGCTCATTTACAAACCCATGGAATGGATCTCGAGTAATAAATCTACCAACCTCAGCATCATAATACCTAGCCATCAGATAATATAACCCTGTTACTTCATCATATCTATATCCTGCATAACGATATGGGTTGACAGAAGCCATTGTACCCGATTGAGAAATGATATTACCATAGGCATCATAGTCATATTCGGCTACAACATTACCACTGGCATCGGTTAAGGTTACTACATCCCCATGTCCGTTGATATGGTAGTAATAGGTTACTCCACCTCTCGGATCTTAATTATCTAGCACTTCTACGAATTTTATTGTAATCATTCTGTTAATATAAATAGTAGGATATAAAGAAAACATTGAAAAGAATAGTAGGTTACTATAATAAAGTAACGCAACACCCAATAGTAGGCTACTAGTTTCTATTAAGAACCTATTTCTGGCTTTTTTCTGTTCATTTGTAAGCCAAACTAGTCTTTGATAAGACAACTTTAAATAACCTAAAAGTCCAATAAAGCCTATAACTGCAAACAATAACTTATAATTTGGGAAGTGTTGCATTAATGTTGGTAATACTATATAAATCATAACTAATAGTACATATGAATGTTCAATAATAAGAGCAACCTTGAGTATAATATTATTATTAGTTTTAGGGTTAATATAAATTAATTTCCCGATTTTATCTTTATGTTGTTTAACATAGTTTTTTAATAAGTTGATATCTTTTTCTGATAATAGATATTTACTTATTGGCAAGTTTTTACCCTCTTGTTTCATTATTAACACTCCAAGTAATAATGTACTTACCATTAAAATTGATTGCATAACTAAGAGATAATTAAAAGACTCTGCCCATTCCTCAACAATTGTTGTATAATATATCAAAACTATCGCTATTAATTTAAATATTATGTCCAAGCTAATATAAGTTTTTACAATTTTCGATCTACTATGAAGGAATAAAAAATCTGTAATCCATAAGTTTAATAATATTATTATCTGAGGTGTAACAACCCACAACTTTAGGATACCTTTTAGTTCCCAATCAGAAGATGCTTCAATAAATATAATCATAAAATTATTCACAAAATAAATAAAAGTAAAGAATATTGATATAAAAATCTGTTTTTAAAGCCTATGTCTATGATATCGACAATAGATTAAAGGAAGTAAAAGACAGCCAAGGTCAAACGATTGCCTCCTTCACCTATGGAGTTAGTAGTAGTTGATACTCCACCTGTTGTTGAGATTTTTTTAGTTCTATTTCCTACTGCATCATGTTCGTAGGAAATCGTCGTGCCATCTAATAAAGTTTCTTGAGTTAATTGATTTAAGTCATCATATTGGTAATTGATTGTTCCGTTGTTAGTCACGACACTTGTTCTATTACCATTTGCATCATAGCTATAGGTGAATCTGTTTAGAATTCCACCATTACGGTTGTAGTTTGAGATGGTCTTTAATCTATTAGCTTCATCAAATAGTGAAGTTGTACTGGAATCATTTTGTCTATTGGTTGTAATGATATTTCCTTCTTCATCATAAACAAATCTTGCTAAGTTTGATCCGTTTCTTGTCGACTGAACCATTTGATTTAATTGATTGTAGATATATCCTGTTGTTACTGAAGTTGCTCCTGCTGTTTTTACTAAGGATGTGATATTACTGTTGAGGTCATAATTGTACTGGATACTGTTGTTTGTTCCAGTTTCCACCTTAGTTAATCTAGCATTATCATCATAGGTGATGGTTTGGTTTTTGTTCGGTACTGTATCGGTGACCCCAGTTACATTACCGTTGGCATCATAAGTGTAGCCAAAACGCTGTACTCCATTGTATAAAATCTTATCTAATCTATTTAAGGCATTGTAGCTACTTGAGATTGTATCTCCCTTTGGATAGATTAATTTAGTTATATTACCATTCTTATCATGCTCAAGTACTGTTAGTTGATTTAGAGGATTAGTAACCTTGGATAACTTATTAAATTCATTATACTCATAGTTTGTTATCTTATTTCTTGCATCAGTAATATTAGTGATATTACCTACAGCATCTCTGCCATAGGAAGTAATTCCACCCTTTACATCGGTAACTCTGGTTAAAAGATTACGCTTATCATAGGCAAAATAGGTTGTTTTTAATTTTCCATCGGTGATAGAAGTTTTGTTCCCTACATCATCATAGCCAAAGGAAACTGTGTTTCCTAGTCCATCTTTAATACTTGTGGCATAGTTGCCCTTTGCGTCATAGGTGTAGGCGGTTACGCTATCACCCATCTCTAATCTTGTACCATCAAAGTAGGCTGTACCTGTTTGGTTGTAATAGTAGTAGTATACATCAATAGAGCTAAAGTTCTTTGTTGAATTTACTTTTACGCTGGCTGCAACATGTTGCCATTCGGTTTCTGTTTTGCTATAGTCGTTGGATGGAATGATAAATAAAATCGACAAAGTGATATGTTATTAAATATCACTTTGTCATATTGTGGATGCTAAAATTCAAAACTTTATTTTTGGAGAATTATTCTTTAAATAACTTGTTGTATGTCTCTTTCGCAATATTTTTATAGTTTTTTACATAATAAAAGTGATCATTCCAAGTTACACCTAACATTATCAATGATGGAAAAACTAATAAGGATGATAGTAATAATTTATCGTATTCCTTTAGAGCAATGTGCAAAAGTAGGTGTCCATAAGGAGATATATAAATTACGGTTAAAAGAATTAAAGTCGAAATCTTTGGTTTAATTAATTTTTCTATATCTTTTAATTGCTCTTCATCATATTCCGTGTCTTGTATTTGTTGTTTATCTATTTTTTCATCTTCTAATTGTTGTTTATTTTTTTTTCCTTTCACCTTAAATTTCCTCCCTATTAGAGTCTATCCAAATACATAACCGTTTTTTCTAGTTTTTCCCCACCAATGGTCAATATAATCTAATCCTTTTGCTACCAAAGATCCTGGAGTTTCTCCAGCAAGAGTGAATGCTGCGCTTATTGCCGCTCCGACAGCTACTTTCGTAATAGAAGGATGAAGAGCTAGAAGTTTACCTCGTATAGCATGCACTACTTTATTTTTATTTTTCTTCAGAAAAGCTTGTGCTGCTTTTTTTCCATATATTGATTTTCCTGCTGTAAAAACGACAATTGCTGCATCAATAATTCTACCTACCCATTTCACCGAATTCCACCATCCATTACGTAAATGTCCTGTTGGATCCGTATACATTACTGGATTACTTCCACAATAATTGTATTGATTTAGAGATGAGGGGTCTGTTTCTATTCCATGGAACGGATCTCTACTAATAAATCTCCCAACCTCAGCATCATAATACCTAGCCATCAGATAATATAACCCTGTTACTTCATCATATCTATATCCTGCATAACGATATGGGTTGACAGAAGCCATTGTACCCGATTGAGAAATGATATTACCATAGGCATCATAGTCATATTCGGCTACAACATTACCACTGGCATCAGTTAAGGTTACTACATCCCCATGTCCATTAATGTGGTAGTAGTAGGTTACTCCACCTCTTGTCATGGTTGCTGGGTTACCCTCTGGATCATAGGTGTATTCTGCTACGATAGTGTTATTTGAATCTGTTTCATAAACTACTTTATCTCCGTTGTAGTGGAAATGAGTTGTTCCACTGTTTGTGGTCATACTATTTCTCTTTCCTTCATGGTCATAGGTGAAGGAGGCAATAGTTTGACCTTGGCTGTCTTTTACTTCCTTTAATCTGTTGTCTAGATCATAGATATAGGTTTTGTTTCCGTTGTTGGTTAAGTTTCCATTTGCATCATAGCTATAGGCTTGACCATTTACAGAAATTAATTCATTACCATCATTGTAGGTGTAGTTAGTAGTAGTTGATACTCCACCTGTTGTTGAGATTTTTTTAGTTCTATTTCCTACTGCATCATGTTCATAGGAAATAGTCGGAGTCAACAAGAACCGTCCCTCTTGACTGAATTTAATTACATTTAAACAAACTAATATAAAATTCTAAAGAAAATATCCATCTAAATGCTCTAATTGCCCGCTATTATTTGTCCCTTTGAACTCCCTACTACAGTCAAAACCACATTTACACAGTAGTTATTGTAGTTACTACTAGTTAAATCCATATTTAACCATAAGTCCAGATACTACAGTTACTATAACAGCTACCTCTTGGCCTTTTAGTTGGTGCAAGTCTTTTATCTATAAAATGATTATTTTACCAGTCAGCAAGTTTTAAATATTCATATATCTCTTTTCTCTGGAAATCACTAACTCTAATGTTTAAAGTATCTATAACGCTCTGAATTCCAGCAATCCACATATAATCTTCTTCTGCCTCTGCCTTTATAAGGGCTTCTTCAACGCAATGAATTAGGTGGTTAATATTAACTTTTTTCATTATATCAACAGCAATTGGTACTCCAGGCCAATTCATATCTTGTAGTAACCATATTAGTTTGGGAACAGCTTGTATATAATGACTATAGCTTAACTTTTCTAATACTATTAGAGCATTTTCCCATGTGCTTTTTTTGTCTTCTTGAATTAAAAGATTTATAAGCTTAACATCTATTTCTAATAACGACTTCATTGCTTTTTGCTGTGACTCTTTTGGATAATCCCAGCTTAATTGTTCTACTAGTCTAATAATTTCAATATCATTCATTTCTATATCTCCTTATACTATTTTACCCTTACAGATAAAGCTTGAAGCAACTTAGTATACTCATGAGGATTTGTATTAGCATTTGTTCTGGAATTAATCCACTCTTTCATCTTGGTCATATTAATAGGTCTAACAGACACATGGGTCAAACCATCCTTTATAGCTACTAACTTACCTGTTGCATTAATTGCTTCCATTGTTGTGGCTGTATAAGCTCTTAGTGGTTTAACTGTAGAATAGGATAAACCTAGGAAATCCGATGTTCTTGGAGTCAAGTTAGTACCGTTTCCACTTCCTGTCCTAAAGATTATTTTGGGTTTTCTTCTTCTAAATTTATCTTCTAGCGCCTTAGAAACCTCATGAGTTCCAACAATTGCTACCGTTACAGTAGTTGCCACTAATATAGCAGTCAATAAAGCTTTTATTGAGACTGCTGCAAAAGCGCCTAAAAGCAAAGCAAAATTTCCACTTACATCATTATACAGTACTGGATTATTAAAGGAGTAGACATAAGTGTTTAAACTAATGGGCAGATAAACAACTCCTTGGAATGGATCTCTTGTGACAAACCTACCAATATTTGCATCATAATATCTAGCCATCAAATAGTAAAGCCCCGTTACTTCATCATATCTATAGCTTGAATATCGATATGGGTTGGCAGAAGCCATTATACCAGTTTGAGAAATAATATTTCCATAAGCATCATAATCATAAGAAGCAACTACATTACTATTTTCATCTGTTAAAGATACTACGTCTCCATGTCCATTAATATGGTAGTAGTAGGTTGCTCCTCCTTTAGTCATGGTTGCTGGGTTATCTTCTGAATCATAGGTGTATTCTGCTATGATGTTATGATTTTCATCCGTTTCATAAAGAACCTTATCTCCAGTATAGAAGAAGTGAATAGTACCACTTGAAGTAGTCATACTATTTCTTCTACCCTCATGATTGTAGGTGAAGGAGGTAATTGTCTGGCCTTGATTATTTCTTACTTCCTGTAGGCGGTTGTCTATATCATAGATATATGTTTTACTACCTTTACTTATCAAATTACCATTTGCATCGTAATTATAAGCTTGACCACCAACTGAGATCAATTCATTGCCATCATTATAAGTGTAGTCAAGAATACTTGATGTGCCACCTAGTATTGTTGTTTTCTTTGTTCTGTTTCCCACTGCATCGTACTCATAAGATATAACGGTTCCATCTATCTGTGTTTCGCTGATTAATTGATTTATATCATCATATTGATAACTAATAGTACCTTTGTCGGTAACAACACTACTTGGGTTACCATTCTGGTCATAGTTATAGGTATATTGATTCTGGACACCACCATTAGCCTTGAAGTTAGTAATTGTTTTTAGTCGTTTAGAGTCATCATAAAGGTAAGAAGTTGTGGTGTCATTTTGTCTATTTGTCGAGACAACTTTTCCTTCCTCATTATAGATAAACCTCATCATATTAGAGCCAT
This sequence comes from Alkaliphilus hydrothermalis, assembly GCF_016908555.1. Lineage (GTDB taxonomy): Bacteria > Bacillota > Clostridia > Peptostreptococcales > Natronincolaceae > Alkaliphilus > Alkaliphilus hydrothermalis. The sequence continues at coordinate 1,525 of NZ_JAFBEE010000037.1, read as the reverse complement.
TTCTAGTCAATTGTATCACTTGGTTTATTTGGTTATAATTGTAACCTGTTGTGACAGAAGTTGCCCCCGCCATATTAACAATAGATGTTATATTATCATTATCGTCATAATTATATTGGATGCTATTATTTGTACCGATTTCAACTTTTGTTATTCGATTGTTTTCATCATAAATGAAGGTTGAATTTTCACGTGATACTGTGTCTGTTATGGCTATTATATTCCCATTTCCATCGTAATTATAACCATATCTCTCTACTCCATTATAGAATACTTTTTGAAGCCTATTTAGTGGATTGTAGCTATAAGATACTACATCCCCTTTTGGATAGGTTAATTTTGTACGATTACCATTTCGATCATATTCAAAACGAGTTACTTGATTTAATGGATTAATTACTTTTGAAACTTGATTTAATTCGTTATACTCATAACTCGTTACCTTGTTTCTTGCATCAGTAACATTAGTTCTATTACCCACTCCATCATATCCATAGCTTGTAATAGCACTCCTACTATCAGTAACCTTGGTTAATAGCCCTCGCTTGTCATAAGCATATGAAGTTGTTTTTCCTCTACCATCAGTCATTGAGGTCCTATTTCCAACAACGTCATACCCAAAAGAAAGGTTATTTCCTAATCCATCTTTAATATTCGTTATGAAATTTTGGTTTCCGTCGTATTCATAGGCGGTTACGCTATCACCCATTTCTAATCTTGTTCCATCAAAGTAGGCTGTACCTGTTTGATTGTAATAATAGTAGTAAACATCAATAGAGCTAAAGTTCTTTGTTGAATTTACTTTTACACTGGCTGCCACATGTTGCCATTCAGTTTCTGTTTTGCTAAAGTCGTTGGCATTATTCCAATCCACTGTTCCATCGGTATGGTTGATGGCTACCTGCATTAGATAATTTCCACCATTAGGGTTAGCTACTACTTGTCTTGACCAACCTGATAGGGTTAGTTTAGTATTTGGTCCCCCTGAAAGATTGATTCTTTGACGGATAAATTTATTCTTTCCAGCTTCTCCTATAACCTTGAAGGAATGTTGTCCCTCCAATTCATTTTCATCATTTAAGAGTCAACAAGAACCGTCCCTCTTGACTTTATTGGATTTTCTGAAAGAATCATCACAATAATAAATTTACATTTAGCAGAAAACTCCTTCTGAATATCATTTATGATATCTGTTTTGTCTTTTAAAACATCATATAATTTACTCATCTCTGTTGATAAATCAATTGATTCAGTATATTCTGTTTGAATGCTCCAGCAACATTCTTTTCTTTTTAGGGGAGTTTGCTTATCTGGTCCCCCCATAAAAACATCTCCCTTACGATAGGATTCTGAAGGGTTTAAATTAAGCAATCTTGTTATTTATCTGGTGAGAAGCGTTCACCTAGGATACAAAAGTCAATTTTAATTTTAGTCAATTTTAATTTTAGTCATTTTTATTCTCCTATTTAGCTTTGTTGTGATAAACTTAATTATCTTATTTTAGATAATTATCATCATTAAGGTT
>NZ_JAFBEE010000036.1 GCF_016908555.1 Alkaliphilus hydrothermalis | reverse complement strand
ATAGACACTTAACTAATATGGATTTGAAGTTCCTAATGCTTTAGTTAGTGCTATTTTTCTTACTCTAGTTTTTCATAACCTACTTTACACTACCTCATTCAATTAATTAGTCTATCTATATTATATTTATTTAATTTCGTTGGTTGTATTTCATAAATACCACAATGTGCATATTTTTAAACAATATATTAGTAAAATATTTGTATACATATTTCATTTTGTGGTATTATATGAATATATATTATATGGAGGGTTAGGAGGATAATAATGGACAGTTTTGGAACTCGATTAAAATTGTTAAGAAAAAAGAATAGATTTACTCAAAAAACACTGGCGAAAAAATTAGGTCTTGCCCAAACAACCATAGCCAATTACGAAGGGAGTATTAGATTCCCGAACCAAGACATTCTAAATTCGATCGCTAAATTGTTTAATGTATCTTTAGATTTTTTACTAGGTAATGACAAAAAGAATTTCCCTCTACCTTTTTTGAAACAGTCTTCCTTTCGGATCGATCTTCCACACCTACAAAAAATTTATTTAGAGGAGCTGTTAAAGGGAAATAAACAAGGGGTCTATGAGGGTTTAGTTTATGCCCTCCAGATGGGAATTTCCTTAAAGGATTTGTATTCCAATGTTATCGCTCCTTCACTGGTGGAGATCGGCAAAGGCTGGGAAGAAAATCGAATTTCAGTTAGTGATGAACACTTTTTTTCCCTAGCTACGGAAAATATATTGGCACAGTTGGCAACTCAAATTACTCCACTACATAAGAAAAAAAATCGTGTTGCCCTCCTCTGCACCCATGGGGAAGGACATTCTATCGCTTTAAAAATGATTTCTCACCTTTTAGAGGAGGATGGTTGGGAGACTTTTTACCTAGGTACAAATGTCCCTACGGATAGTTTAATCAATTTTTTAGATGAAAAATCTATTGATTTAGTGGCTATATCTGTAACAATGGATCAACATATAAATGGTATGCAGTCATTAATTAAGACGATTCGAACTAATTACATTAATAAACCATTAAAAATTCTTGTTGGTGGAAGGGGCATATCCCATGATCCCTTACTTTGGAAATCCTTAGGCGCAGATGACTTTGCCAGTAGTATTGAGGATGTGGTAGAGGTGGCTAATCGTATGGGTTTTTATAGGGGAATATCATAACTTATCAAATTACCTGGATATACCTTTTTTCTTTTTATCCATGCTTTAGTTTGATATCAAATAAAGCAAGCCGACTTTTGCCAGCTTGCTTTATTTGTTTTGCCATGCTACTGAAATCTTGTTAAAGCCTTTGCTTATTCCAGATGGATCGGTAGAGTTTGTGGGAATACCCTACTCTCCGCCTCCCATCGATGTACCTTTGCCTCTGCTGCATAATTCAACTACATCTATAGTAACCAAATCTTGAGAATCTCGTCAGATTTTCTTATTTAAGCTTCCCAAGCCTGACCAATGGCACATTACAGTCCTCCACAATAGGAGTTTCACAAAACAACAATACCGCAGTACAGGGGCCTGCCGACTTCTCCAGGTCTATCGCAATGTCCTCATCCATTTCAATATCCAACCCTGTGTAGGTCCACAACTTATCTAACTCCCCCTTAATTCCAGAAGAACCGAGGGGAATGATTTCTTTAACAGAATCCCACTGGAGGGCCATCATAACATCTGAGATGGTGGCAATTTCCCCCTGATCCGGTAATACTTCTTGACCTACCTTAGGAATTCCCATTAAGTATACCTCATCCCCTTCAGAAACCCTTTCATGTATTAAATGATTTTCTTTACAAGTTCCTACTATATTCACTCCTATGGCCGTCATGGTGGTTGGCATATTTTTTTCAGTGCTGATGGTCATTGGTAGCTGGAGATTACATGACTCTAGTTCATCTTGAATCCCCTTAATCATTTCCCTTCCAGTTGGCTCCATTTCATTACAGATACTCACTGTTATAGCTATAGGTAGTGCCCCTACTGCAAAGATTTCCATAAGACAAACCCGGACAGTATACTTGCCCACAATAAAAGGAGGTGCCTCCACCACGTCATGTTCCTTGAAACCGATGGCACCACAGGAATCACAGGCAATGACCAATACATCATCATTTGGCAAGGGCACCAAGTCCACATCTCGATATTTACTTCCCATCTTCAATGAACCCCTTATTAAATCCAACACCTGATTTATTTAACGCTGTAAATAATCCAATGCTCAGTAATACATTGACTCCACTTGCCACCAATAGGAATGGTACGATCCCCATGAAGAAAGGCCAACCGAACTTTGGCATCAACAACAATATAAGGGGTGCCCCTACGCCATTTAGAATAATACCTACTATTCCCGCCACAACTAGATTGGTCTTCCTATAGGCAAAGCTAAATCCAACCATTGTGATGGCCATCGTCACTGCCACAATAATATGTACTGGTAACGTCATATAGAACCCAGCTGTGGCTGCCGTTAGCATATGCCCTAAAAAGCCTATGATGGCACCAGCACTTCCCCCCAGCATCAATGCCCCCAAAAACGCAGGCAATGAGTCCAATGCAATACTTTGGTATGGACCTGGAATCTTTATGTTTGCTCCTACAAAACTTAGGGCAATTAGCATACCCATCCAAACCATTTTTTTAGTACTTTCCCTCATTTTTTCTCCTCCTAATCTAATTTATTCAAATACAGAACCTCTCCGATGTATCAGTAATTAAATACATTGCCCAATGGTTGGAAATCAGCCCTATATTTTAGCATGAAAAAAAGTCCATAGTCTACTTGTATCACAAATAGACCATGAACTTTACCATCCTTCATGACGCTTCGTAGATAGGCAGGTCTCCTGGCTCGAATCAACGCCTTTTGCCCCTTCCCTATACAGGTGGTTTTGGCAAAGGCTCCTCATCACAGTGGTGGGTCCGCTGAAGATTTACACTTCATTCCCTATTCTCCCTCGTGGGCACCTAACTACGCTCTTTTTTCAGTTATAGTATAATATATTCTGTTTTTACTGTCAACGTATTTATTCAGTAGTCATTTCTACTTTCATCCTATCTGGGTCTTTAAAGTTGACTGCATAACAATCTGCCTCGCCCACAGAGGGATGCCATATAAAGTCATAGGGAACCGTCCCCATCAACTCATCGACTCGCTATCGACTCATAATTGACTCACCAAATCTTACTTCAAACCATTTAATCGAATTTCATCTAACTCCTCCGCCGTAAATAAGCCACAAGAATACAAATCTAGAAATTCCTGTGATACACTATTGCCAAATACTAAAGCATCATCTGAGTTGATGGTGACGATTACTCCATTGTCATATAGTTTTCTTATGGGGTGGTTTTTCAGGGAATCGACCCTTGATAGTTTGACATTGCTGGTGGGGCAAATATTTAGCCTGATTTTATGATCAGCTAGAAAGTTCATTACTCTATGGGATTGGGCCGCTGCAATCCCATGCTGTACTTCATCCAACTCTAGTTCCTCAACAGCCCTCATTACATCATCTGCTGTCCCCCATTCCCCCACATGGGCTTTTAATATCAGCTTCTTTTCCTTAGCCTTTCGATATAGAGGCTTAAAGTTTTCTATAGGTTGAGCAAACTCATCAGCATATAAGTCTATAGAGTTAAAGCAATCTTCTTCAAAAAATTCTTCTGACCATTTTAGGAGTGATTTAATGCTGCAATGCCTAGATAAACCTATTTGAAAACTTAGTTTCGTTCTGGGTGCATAGGTTTCTCTACTCTTATAAAACAGTTTTATCATTTCATGAAGATTTCCTCCAAAGATTGCGTCCTTAGCCCAAACATCTTCACCTATGTCCAATACTGCAATATTGTCCTCTGCCGCCTGTTGGAAACATGCATCTAGTGCAAGTATCCTTCCTTCTTTCCCTTGTAGGGTGTCCCCTATATTTTCATTTACCCATTTGTGCATATCTCCCATGCTGAGTAATTTACCATTTACGGGATTGATGAGCTTTCCTGTTTGTTTATGGATAAATTCTTTATTTCCTCCTAGGGGATAGTGGTTGTGTAAATCTGCTTTTGGTACAGTTTTCAGTATGTTGATGTCGTTTTGCTTTAGTCCTTCTATGAATCTCTGTGAATCCGTCATGATTGCCCCTCCTTATCAATTTTGAACACCTGCCCTATATCGTAAGGATTCTACCCCAGTGTTTAATATACTTTTCTTAAATAACTTCAAGTAAAATGTTGTTAGTAAAATCCGTTTTTCTCATAATACTGTTGTGTATTTGCTGTCATTTCAAATTGTACCAGCTACCATCTTTTTTTATTTATGTTCATATTTCCCGTCCTGTTAGTTTACCTAGTATTTTCCATGAACTAATTATATATCTATGGGAGTACTTAGTCTAGGGATCATAACAAACTTCCATTGCATTTGGGGATGTAACATTCTATTCGTTCACCTTAAAAAGAGTCTTAAGACAATAAAAAAACCGTATCAAGTCAACGAACTCAATACGGTTAAATTTTTTAGATTTTAGTACTACAAAGCCTATTTTTTAGATAAAGATGCCCACATATTTTCGATCCATTGATCAAACTCTGCACCCTTTTCACCTTCATATGTATCATATACATCACTTCTCATCTTTTTAAACTTCTCTTTGAAGTCTTCTATTGTATGATTTTCTGGCAAGCTCTTTTTGATTCTCGTTAATATTTTCTTTATGTCTCTAAAAAGTTCTCCTTCTTTCCTAGTGGGTCTTGAAGCATCTTCACCAAATTTAACAAGTTTATTGTAGGCGGCTTCTCTAACCCTATACACCCCATCCTCCTCTAAAACACGGGATAGAATGTCAATGGTCTGCTGACTCTTCCATCGACCTAACTCATCAACAGCATTTATGCGGTCTTTCCAGTTGGCCGTTCGAAACGCCGCCTTCTTTAAATCATTAAAATTTGAAGGCAACTCAACTATTTCTTTATCATACCTCATATAATCCCAACCTTTCTATTTATTTAGATTCTTAATCATTTAGAACAAAGTCTTCCTTCGGAAGATTTATTGATAACTTATGTTGAAACTCATTTACGAAAAAGTTCTCTTTTATATTAATTTAATGTAGAACTTTCTTATTCGTTATAAAACTAAAACTAGCTATCCCTTTTTAGGTAGCGCTTTATGGTACATACTCTTATTTAATCCCACTTCTTTTCTTTCCTATTTCCTTTAGAGGAGTTCCTTGATTTGCTACTTTTTCCCCAATTCTTCTTAGTGGAGCCAGCTGTTGCTCCTCTTCTATGTTTAGGTGTGTTGCTTTTAGTTGCTGAAGATTTTCTGTTAATGACTTTTTTTGACTCAGTAGCACTCTCTATTAATGGGAATGGATGCTCTTCAACTACTGGTATTGTCTTTGATATTAGTTTTTGGATTCCCTGTAGTAGCGGTTTTTCGTCTTGGCTACAAAAAGCAATTGCAATTCCTCCAAGGCCTGCTCGTCCAGTTCGTCCTATTCTATGAACATAGGTTTCTGGTACCTCTGGTAAATCAAAATTAATCACATGGGATAATTCATCAATATCAATACCTCTGGCTGCAATATCTGTGGCAACCAGTATTCTTATTTTTCCCTCTTTAAAATTGTTTAAAGCTAACTGTCGGGCATTTTGAGATTTGTTACCATGAATCGCTTGAGCATTTAAGCCAGCCAACTCCAAAGATTTCACTATTTTATTGGCCCCATGCTTTGTTCTTGAGAACACTAAGGCTGAAACGATAGATTTATTTTTTAATAAATGAATTAACAAATGTATCTTATTACTTTGATTCACGTAATAGACCGATTGATCTATGATTTCCACTGTAGATGATACAGGAGTGATTGCTACCTTTACTGGATCTTTTAGTATCGAATCTGCTAGCTTACCAATTTCTTTAGGCATAGTTGCAGAGAAAAATAGTGTTTGTCTGGTGTCTGGAATGTATTTTATAATTTTCCTTACATCTTCAATCATCCCCATATCAAGCATCTGATCTGCTTCGTCAAGTACAAAGTGCTTTATATGATTTAAAGATACAAATCTTTGCTTGATTAGGTCCAGTAATCTACCTGGGGTAGCCACAAGAATATCTACTCCAATGCCCAAAGCTTTCGTCTGGGGATTTTGAGATACTCCACCATAGATCACCAGTGTTTTAAGCCCTAAATGTCTGCCATAGGTCTTAAAACTATCTCCGATTTGAATCGCAAGTTCTCTAGTTGGAGCCAATATCAATGCTTGTATTTGTCTCTTTCCTATTAGTTTTTTTGATTCAGATGAAAGTCCTTGTAAAATGGGAATTGCAAAGGCTGCTGTCTTTCCAGTGCCTGTTTGGGCACAACCTAATAAATCTTTTCCTTTAAGTAGTGCTGGAATAGCTTTTTCTTGTATAGGTGTTGGTTTAGTATATCCTTCTGTTTTTAATGCCCTCTGTATGGGCTCAATTATATCTAGGTTTTCGAATAACAATAGTATTTCTCCTTTTATTTTGTATTTTCATTAAGTATTCATTAAATATTGTGATTGATACACTGACTGATGGTAAATTACATAAGGAATTACATAAGGAATGAATCGATATGATATATAATATGTTTCCCTTTTTTTGTTTAAGAATTCGACAGGCATCAAATCGCTTCCCACTACATCTATGTGATGATGGGTAGATTAGATTTCATCCTACACTTTTGCACAATAAAAGCACTTACAAAAAATCTCCTTATTTATTGACGTACAAATAAAAAAGAAGATTTATTCATAAATGCTTTTTTATTCTATATCAAAGTATAGCATTGTTGTTGGTTTACTGCAATCATAGATTATGCTTACTCCAACACTAATGACTTAAAAGATTAATATAATCAAATTCTCGTAACTGCTAATGTGACTTTTTGCCTTATCAATTATATTTTGGAATCTACTATTTTGATAATAAGTCTAAATGTGAAATTTAGCAAGCAATTGTTGAAGTTGCTCTGCAAGAGACGCTAAAGCTTGGGATGATGAGGATATTTCTTCTGTAGTAGCCAATTGCTCTTCACTAGAAGCTGAGCTTTCTTGGCTGATGGTGGACACATCTTTTGCTATTACTTGGATGTTCTCCATTGTCAAGACAACAGACTTACTTCCAGCTTCAATTTGCTCAACAGAAGCAGCTACTTCTTGAACTTTTTCAGATACTTCACCTACTGAGTCGTCAATTATTGTGAAAGTCTGGCTTACCTGCTGTGTTATTATTTACTTTTTCTATAACAATATTCATAGCCTCTACTGCCTGCTCTGTACCTTTCTGAATATCTGCTATGGTAGTCTTGATTTCAAGGGTTGAGTCCTTAGACTGCTCTGCAAGCTTTCGAACCTCCTCTGCAACAACGGCGAATCCTTTACCTTGTTCTCCTGCTCTAGCTGCCTCAATTGCTGCATTCAATGCCAATAAATTCGTTTGCTCTGAAATACCTGTTATTACTTGTACCATGTTATCAATTCTCTCAGAACTACGATCTAACTCTTTAATTATGGCAGCCGTTTCTTTCACAGCTCCGTGGATAGATTTCATTTCATTTGCTACAGTAGTAACGGTGGCATTACCTTCCAAAGAGACATTTGCAGTTCTTTGTGCAACGTGAGACATTGTCTGAACACTATCATTAATTTGCTGAATACCTACAGTAAGTTGCTGTACTATTGCAAAGGATTCATTAACACCCTTTAGTTGGTTATCTGCTCCTGCCGCAGCTTCAATAGAAAGCCCTGCCATTTGGTTGGTAGCCTCGGCACTTTGCTCGGCACTAGCACTTAATTGCTGTGCTGATGATGCCACTTGTGCAGATGCATCATTAACTTTCTCTAAAGTTTCACGAAGATCGTCAATCATCTTGTTTAAAGAGTCGGCTAACACACCCACTTCGTCTTTGTTTCTTATGTTTACCCTATCAATCTTTAAGTTACCACTGGACACTTCTAACAATGCTTTAGATACCTTTGATATAGGTTTAGCAATGATCCCATTCATTAAGAATGCTATGATTAGACTCATCATTGCAGCAAATGCAATGATGAAATAAGTTAGGAGTTCTCTGTTTTGAGCTAATCGTTTTGTATCTATTACAATTCCATGATTTACTTCATCAACCCATTCTAACCACGCTTGGGTGGTCTCCTTCATTTTTTCAACTTGCTCTCGACCTTCCTCTCCAAGTCGTGTTGCTTCTTCTAACTCACCTTTCTTAACCAATTCAAAAACATCTTGGGCAACAAGGGCATATTGGTTATTGATCTCTTTGATTCTAGAAAGATATTCCCTAGATTTTTCCGTCTCTAACAGCTCTGACACTTCATCAAATATAGCCTCGTTGTGCTTATGGATATCGTTGAATAACTTAGGAAATTTTTCATCCTGATACAACATATAGGCTCTTACGGCGGCAACTTGTTCTAGGTTATTTGACCTTATCTGCCAAACATAGGTTGATACAGGTAGGTTCATATCAATCACTTGATGGTACTGATGGATAGTATTTCTCATACCTATACTACTTATTCCCCCCAGCAAACTGATCAATAATATAATAAGAGCAAAGCCTGCAATAAGTTTTCCCCGAATCGTTCGGAAAGCAGATGATTTCATTTTTAGTGTTCTCCTCTCAAAGTGCAATACATTGAACTTAAGTATTTTTATCAATACACAAACTTAAACGTTATTACTTTTTTTATTCCTTACAATTTATCGAACCATCTTCGTCTTAAGATTTAGTCAAAATTATCTCTCCTGTATCCCCTCCCAGTATTGACTCCAAAGAATATTTAGCATCTCTTCATTTAGATGGTATTGAAATGCTAAAGCATCAAACACAATGCCGTTTACTAATGTGAGTAATGACCTTACAAATAGTTCTATTCCAATTGGCTTAATCTGTTTTTTATCTACAAGGTCATGATACATCCTATTAAATTTAGTGATATTCATATAGGAGCCCTTTCTAAGCTTAACCACAATCTCTTCTTTACATGGTTCGAAAGGAAATAGAGAAATTCCCATTAGAAATTTATGGAGTTTTCCATTTTTCTTAAGGCATAAAATTCTAAGCTTAACGAATGTGAATAACTGCTGTTCATTGTATACATCTTCCAGTTGATTAATTGTATCTGACAAATGCTTAGAATATTGGTCAATCGCATAATCTACCACGTGTAAGAACAGTTCTTCCTTTGAAGAATAATGCACATATATTGCTGGAGCTGTTATTCCAGCCGCTTTGGCAATCTCTTTCATAGATGCACCGTATCCTTTCTCTGTAAAAAGGTCTAATGCTGCATCCCTAATTCTATCAACAGTATTTTGGATCATTTCGGCCTCCCTCTATTATTAATGAACGTTCATTAATTACCCTTTAAAAAAATTTACCAAACATTATTTTATAATAAGCAACATTTTTTTATTTGGTAGCTGTTTCTCTAGTGTAAGTAGAGTATAAAGCTGAAGCTTTCTAGCAACCTTCGGGTCGCTTTACTCATTTTAACTGTAAACTCATATTTAGCTTCAGCGGATAGCCAACGCCCTCGCACTCAAGACGTTCCTGAGTCTAGCCAGTCTTGGCTTGGTGAAGGAGTGTGTTTAACTACTACAGAGGCTTACCCTAATTTAGCCAAATCGAACTTAAGTGCATTGTTAGACGAAAATCAAAAGGCCTTACTTCTTACAATCAATTTTTAAAGTTTGATCTTGTTTTTCCTTTTTTATCAAATTAAAACCTATTTTCTGTCCAAGCTTAGCATAATACTCCATGTCTTGTTCGGTATTTTTTCTTGACACTCCATAACCTGTATTTAGAAACTCAATGTCAATAGCATAATGCCGTCATAATGTTTTTGCTATCAATAATTTCTAAGATTTTAATCATGAGAGACCTCCTCTAATATATACAATTAAGGTGTTTATCTTTTTATTCAGCGGTTATTTCAACTTTCATCCTATCTGGGTCTTCAAAATAGACTGCATAATAATCTGGTCCACCTGCATAAGGATGTTTATTCTCATATAGTATTTTAACGCCCTTTTCCCTTAACTTTAGTGTAACATCATCTACAAATTCTCTACTACCGCCATGAAATGCAAGGTGATTTAAACCTGCTCTACATCTATGATAGGGTATATCTAAAAATTTTTCCTCTACCTGAACAAAAACAATATAGGTTTTGTCTAAGATATAGCTGATACCCTGTTCCCAATTTTGGTATTCTTTATAGCCAAGTTCATTCAATAACCATCCCCAAAACGCTTTACTTTTGATTAAGTCTTTAACATAAATCTCAATATGATGTAATGTGCCTTTCATAAAAACCTCCTCTACAACGTCCCTTAACTGGCCCCCTCCAGCTGTATTCCGTTGTGGAGGAGTCAGATCATACCCGTCAATTTGTACATAAATATTTCATTACTCAGACTTTAAGTCATTACCATCACTAAAAAGCTCATAGCGCTATCCGCATTTTTTCTTTCAAACGTTATAATCTTATTAAATCCTATTCTTTTATATAGTTTTATTGCCCTCTTATTGAATAAAGCCACTGTTAATCTAAATTTCTTTGCTAGAAACTTATTTTGAGCAAATTCTAATCCTTTAATAAAAAAATCATACCCTTCACCTTTACCGCATAAGTCAGGTCTCATACCTAGACCAATATCTACAAAGCTCATATCGTCATACGCTTGATATTGTTTTCCAATGGGTACTTGTGCTGCACTCCCAAAACAATAGAATCCAACAATCTCATCATTTTCCTCTATTACTGAAAAATAATTTCCGTCTAATAATTCTTGTATGAATTCCTCGCTCCTAACTCCATTATAGATGTTATAAGGCTCTTCATAAGTCCAGTTTGATATCTCTATAGCACAATCTCTACTCATCTCTTTTATAATATATTTCATCGTCTATTCCCTCTCATTTAATTGATTCCTTCTTCAATAAACCTGATAAAGCAAATATAACTCCAATATTAGGAGATAAAAACGCTATAACTACAATAACTTACTTTCAGTTACACACATTAAAATTTCTTCATCATCACACTAACGACAATATCACTTATATAAATCAAACTTCAAAGCAAAGCCCTATATGCTCCCGACTTTGCTTAGGTATGGTGCCTACAGAAACTTTCTACATACTATTTAGTTTTCCTATTTGTATTAAAAAACATTATCATAAAGCCAATAACTGCTAAAATATAAAACCCAGTATCAATCCAATTATTAATGTTGAACCGTAAGACTCCAATCATAAGAAATGCAATTGCAAAAATCAAACTGGGTAATGCAGATTTATTTATTTGTATCACTAAGAATCCCTCCTATTTGCATCAATTAACCTAGAATTATTCTCTTATGTATAATACATGTAAGTTTTCTCATCGTTCCCCCATAGATCTTTTTTCTCATCTATTCCTAGCCATTACTCTTCCCTTTTGGGTATATAGCTTCTCAGGGATTTTTTAAAATTTAACTTCGTATTCAATGAAAGGTGTATGCCTCCTCTCTATCTAAAAACTATTTTAACCTAAGTTGGAAGAGAATTAGCCATTTACTCTAGTTATTTCGTCTTGCCTCTTTATATAGTGCAGCTCCACAAACTGATTGAACCGTCGAGTACTTTTTAATTCTAACTCTATTTCCGTATTCTGTTTATTGAATAACGGAATTCCTTTACCTATAATTGTAGGTGCAATTGTTATTATGAACTCATCTACAAGATTCTCCTTAACAAAATGAGATATCAAATCCCCTCCACCAACAATCCAGATGTTTTTACCTTCAGCACCTTTTAACATATCAATAAATTCAACTATACAACCATCGACATACTCTATATTATTATTAGGTTCATGTATTGATTTAGCGAATACGTAACACTTCTTATTCTTATAGGGGAAGTTCTCTTTCTCATGGTCCATTATCCAATCATAGGTTCTTCTACCAAGAACTATTGTGTCTACAGTATCATAGAACTCCGAATAGCCATTATCACCTTCTCCTTCCACCTTAAACAACCAATCTAATGAATCATCTTCAGTAGCTATGTATCCATCTAAACTTGTTGCTATATAAACTATCACTTTTCTTTTCATTGATAATACCACCTCGATATCTTGCTTTAAAAAGTAGTTAATAATGTCTGCTAACAGAACCATGGTTGCGACGGTCGTTAAGTTGGACCTAAATGGAATTCCCCTTGGCGAAACTTCGTTCCCAGTGGACACCAACGGAATACCCCTCCAGTGAAGGGATGTGGTACTCTGACATTTCCCTAAAAGCCACTGCCAGCATCCTTGTGCAAATACATTGCTATATGGAGTGGATCTTTCCACAATATCGATTTAGTTATCTCAATATTTTTCCCATAAAGTCATCCAATCGAGTAGGCTGGAACCTTGCAATTCCAACCCCTCACAGAACCGGACTTGCCCTATTAAGGCATCCGGCTCTTCACTTCACCATTTACATAA
>NZ_JAFBEE010000035.1 GCF_016908555.1 Alkaliphilus hydrothermalis | reverse complement strand
AGACTTACACATTCTACCATGAAATCCCAGTAATGGAAATGGGGTGCTTGGAAAATTAAGTTCCGCAATGTTTGAAAAAGTACTTGCCAAAAACACCCAAATGAACCTCTATCAAAAGGGAGTTATATTGGGGATTATTATTTGTATATTGTTGTATATTTATCATAGCAAAAGCAACGATAAAAATAGTGGGTATCGTAATAGGAATGACATCTTAGATTCAAAATTTAAAAGGTATATTACAAGGACAGTTCTAATAAGTATAGGTTGGTTATTGATTGTATCTAACTCTGAGAGCGTGACAACAACTGTAACCTATCCATTGATAATTTTAAGTAGTATGTTTTTAGTATTCGCCCAATATATGAGGACAGCTTATATTAAACTAAAATATTTTATAAGTTACCTGAAAATAAAAAAGTCATAAACAATAAAGAAGGTTCTGAAGGTTAAATACTTTTGAGAGCCTTTTTATTTTGATTTTAAAAAGTCTTTCAGAGCATATCAGATACTGTCCGAGGCTAAAACAACCTAAACATAAAAAATGATAAGTTTTTCGTGGATAAGTTTGTTTTAATATTGACAATCAAAAGGCAATCTGATAAAATTTAAACGACAATGATAATCAGTATCAATTAATTGATAAAATAGGAGGAATAATAATGAAAAAGGTTTCAATAATCTATGGAAGTACAACAGGTAATACAGAAAGAGTAGCAGAAATGATTAAAGACAATATGGCTGAGTGTGATGTTACTGTAGCTAATGTATGCAATGTAAAGGATGATATGATTACTTCTGCTGACCTTGTTCTATTTGGATCATCTACTTGGGGCTATGGTGAAATTCAAGATGATTTCTTAGGGTTCTATGAGTCTATGAACAGTGGACTATTAAGTGGCAAGGAGGTTGCCGTGTTTGGTTGTGGAGACAATGATGGTTTCCCAGATGTATTTTGTGAAGCTGTGAATCTGATTACTGAGAAAGCATCAGAATGCGGTGCCAAGGTTATTGGAGAAGGGTTAAAGGTTGATGGGGATGTTGATGATAATATTGCGGCAATTGAAGCATTTGCGAAGTCATTAGCTTAAAGAATAGGAGTTAAACTCCTTTAAATTACATATCAATGGCATAAACTTTATGTCAAACATCCATAACGGTTCTAGGGTAATAGCACTACCCTAGAACCTATTGTTTTTATAAAAGGTTTGCCGTTTCTATACTGATTGAGGGATATATTATTTGTAGCCTCCCGTTGGAGTATTAAGTGCAGAAAAAATATTAACCTCTATGGATGAGCATAAAAAACCTCCTAGGTTTGAAGTAGCCCCAATTACAGGCTTTCTTCCATTTTAGGAGGCGGTTATGTCTTTATGAATATCTTATGGATTACTTAATTATTTCTTTTCCATAGCCTTCTTAGCAAATTCAGTATTGACAACCTTATCATAAGGAACTCTCTTATCAAGCTCGCCAGCCTCAGTCATAACGTCCTGTAGACGGTCTAGACCTTCCTCAGATAGTACTAAATCAGGAGCCCATGCACCGATATCACGATAACGATTGACAACAGAAATGAGAATATCCATATCAGCATCTGGGAAATGGGGCTGAATAGATCTAGCTACTTCAGCAGCAGTATGGGATTCTACCCAAAGCATACCCTTGTGGATGGCATTTGCAAAGGCTTGAATAACCTCTGGATTCTCTTCAATATAGCTCTTTCTAGCGCTGTAGGCAGTGTAAGGAATATATCCGCTTTCTTCTCCTACAGATGCCACAACATAACCCTTACCTTCTTTTTCTAGCATAGAAGCGGTAAGTTTATAGAGTTGTATAGTCATCTCCATGATACCACCAAATATTTAAACAACTAAGGAGTTGATTATTCTTCATCAACTCCTATTTTTCCTTGTTCAATTAGATCGTCTAAGATTCTACTAAGTATTTCGTTTCTTCGAATACCTCTTAACTTGATACCTTTCCTGTGTAGATTATTTCTTACAAAGACAACACGCCTAAATAGATGCTACATAAGGGGAGTTAAAGTGTGTAGAATGAAAGTTCATTGAACTATGGATAACACATTTTAATTTTTATGATGATATACTAATTTTATGGACTGCTTATACTTCTCAAAAATTCTTTACTTACCTTTGCAATATTTTCTGGAGTATACAAATATAGTGAGTGTTTTCCAGCTAAAGGAATCACTTGACCTTTTTCAAAATTTGATACATAATCGTTGAAATAGTTATATCTTTCTGTTACAACAGTAGACTTTTTTGTTCTTTCTTCTTCTGTTAAAGGGGTAGCAAGAAGAATACAAATAGGAGTCTTTGTTGGTAAATCTAGTTCAAGAGATTTACTTGAGTTTTTCATTACAGAACCCAGTTCATTAATGATATCTTTTGTAAGCAATTTTTTATACATTAATGCTTTATATAGATCTTTATCTTCTTGAGAAAGATAATCGGAATCTAGAACTGGTTTATGAAGAGTAACAGATGGAAAAAACCTATGAACTCCAAGTTTTACAAGCAACAATTGGGTTTTTCTTAAAAACAATGCAGATTTCGGCAATCCTTGTTCTACATATCCTTTTGGGATACCTATATCAAGTCCAATAGTAGCTTTAACTTCATTAGGATATTTTTGTGCCCAATATATAGCCTCTACACCAGAGATTGAATGAGGAAACAAAACGTAGGGAGGTTTTTCACCAGATTTGATTAAAGCCTCTCTTGTTTCTTCAAGTATGGTATCAATATCTCTAGAGTCTCTTGACATCTCACTAAACCCATAGCTTGTTCTGTCAACTACAGCAATTCTATAATAATAGACATATTTCTGTATAGAGGCTTCATTTCAACCACTGGGGCAACAATACCTAACCCTGACATAAATACTAAGGTTTGTTCACCTTTTCCTTCAACATACACATGAAGTTTTTTATTGTTTACCTCAACAAGCTTGCCGGGAGGAACTAAGATGCTGGATTCTTTTTTTAGTTGTACTTTATGATTGACGTAACTAATAGAAATAAAAAGAAAAGTGCTCCAAGTATACAAATAATGCTAATTTTAGTATGTTTCAAGAGCTTGACAAATATTTTCTTCACTGACTTCACCTTACCTTAAGATAACCTTAGTTTTTAGAAGAAGTTGTTTGGAAAATTATCCATATGGTATAATAAAGAATATGAAAATGGAATAGGTGATAATGATGTTTTCAATGAAAGATAAAAAGATATTAGTAGTGGATGACGAACCTGAGTTACTAAGGATGATAGAAAAAATCTTTAAGAAGGAAGGATTTAAAAAATATATACCGCAGCATCCTGTAGTGAGGCAATAGAAAATTTATGAGTAATAAGCCGGAAATTGCCATTTTATACATTATGCTTCCTGATGGAGATGGCTTTTCCTTGATTAATATTTTTAAGAAACATTATGAAATCCCGATAGTTTTCCTTACGGCAAGGGGAGAGGCAGAAGACAGGCTGTTGGGTTTGGGACTTGGTGCTGATGATTATATCGTAAAGCCATTTTTGCCAAGAGAGTTAAATTTAAGAGTGAATGCAATTTTAAAAAGAACTTATGTAAGTAGTGCCAAGTCTATGACACCAATAGTATATCTTGATTCCTGTGCAATTGATCTGGAAAAGGCAGAAGTAATAAGAAATGGCAGAACATTTTACCTAACTGCAAAAGAGCATGCAATCTTATCTGTCCTGTATAAAAATACAAACACTATTGTTACTACGGATACACTTTGTCAGCAGGCTTGGGAAGAAAATTCTTTTGGCTATGAAAATACCTTGATGGTACATATAAGACATATTATTTTCAATTGTATAAACCAAAAGATATCAATAATTTTTATACAATAAATGATATTGCAATCATGTCTAAGAGTTATTTTAAGGATTATCCTATTTTTCTGTGGCAAATTAAAGAAAACCTACTAATAATGGGTTATCCCAAAAACTCTATGGATAAATATAATCTACACATACCTTCAAATGTTAAAAACTCTGTACCAATTATATACATATATATCATTATTTTAAATACAGTAATTTTAACTATCCTGACAATTGGTCTAAATAGAGTACTAAATAAGCCACTCAATAGACTAATTAAGGGGATTTTTTCACTAAAATTTGAAAAGGAGACATCCTTAAAAGAAAAGGGAATATATAAAGATTTAGCTGATAGCATAAATGAAATATCAAAAATTATTGTAGATAAAATCAAAAAAATTAAGCTTCGCAATCATGCTATTGAGAACTGGATTGCTGCAATTTCTCACGATGTGAGAACACCTTTATCAATGATTTTAGGATATTCTGCAATGATTAAAGACGATGATTCCTTACCGAAAGAAGTGCGGGAAGAAGCGAAAATTATAACTGAAAATTCTCTAAGAATAAAGGAACTCGTTACAAACTTAAATCTTGCAACTTCCCTACAATGTAACATGCAGCCCCTAACACTATCTATCGTTAAATTGACAGATGTTGTAAATGAAGCAATTACAAGTTGTAAAAATAGTGGGATTGTTAGAAATTGCAATACGGAAATCATTATAGAAGATGAAGATATAACTGTCATGGTAGATAGAGGGCTAATGCTGAGAGCACTAATCAATATAATAACGAATAGTGTTAATTATAATAAGGAAGGCTGCAGTATAAAGGCAGTTGTGCCCAAGGAATGCACTAAGTCTAAACATGCGACGATAGTGATTTCTGATAATGGTACAGGTATTCCGCAGGATAGGCTAGATATAATTAATGGAGATGGCGGTTACCAGAAGGCAATGAATAAGAGACAAGGCTTAGGACTAATAATTGTAAGAAGTATTATGAATGTCCACCATGGTAAACTTTCTATAGAAAATGGCATGGAGAAGGGTGTGAACGTTACTTTAAGGATCCCAAAAGTTAGTTAAGTCGGTATTTAGAATTTTGTCATAAGGGAAATATTATAGATATGCTATTATGCTAGAAGTATTAAAAACTGGAGGACATAGTATGAAAAAAAATAAGCTTCAGATTGGATCTTTAGTAGGGCAGATACTCATTTTACTGTTAGTGGTAATCGTATACTCAAAGCAACTAGGTGTAGAGGGTACCAATCGTTCTTATTATAGCTTGATATGCGTAATTATACTTTCTATGGTCAATACCTATATATTATTTCGTATTCTCCAGTCTGGGACAAAAGAGAAGGAATTAGACATGATTAAAAGTGATTTAAGAAATACGGAGGTCTTAATAGACCTCTTACGTCAGCAAGGGCATGACCATATCAATCATATTCAAACCGTAACATCTATGTTAATTCTAGAAGAGTATACGGTAGCCCAGGAGTACCTTCAAGGGATCGCCAATAATTATCGCTTTACAGGACACTTTCTACGTCTTGGAAATCCAACCTTAACAGCTCTTGTAAATACGAAAAAAGAACTTGCTAATCAAAAAGGAGTTGAATTCATAGTAGAAAGATATTGTCGGGTGAAGTTGAAAAATATTAACCCTTGGGATCTTGCAAGTATTATTTGTAACTTATTAGAAAATGCTCTGGAGTATGTATTAAGTCATGGCAACCTATCTCAAAGAATTCATTTTCACTTAGAGCATAGAGTGGATTTAAAGGGATATATATTTAAAATAAGTAATCCTTACCAAGAAGAGAATCAGGACTTACAAGCCTTTTTTAAACAGGGTTTTTCTTCAAAGGCTTCTAGTGGTAGGGGCTACGGACTCAGTATTGTAAAAAATCTAGTGGATCAATACAATGGTAAGATAGAGGTTTATAAAGATGGAGAAAATATTACTTTTGAAGTAGAATTGAGGGATTAAGGATGATAAATATATTAATTTGTGATGACGATTTCTATACGGGAAAAGTAATGAAAAAAGTAATTGAAGAGCATCCACAAGTAAAAGAGATTTATTTGGCTAAAGATGGGGAAGAGGCTGTTGATATTGTTAAAAAATATAATATAGATTTAGCATTTATGGATATTGATATGCCAATTATGGATGGTCTTGAAGCTGCTAAATTGATAAAAGGACTAAATGAAAATTTAAAGATTGTTTTTGTTACAGCCTATCAAAATTATGCCTGCGAATCCTATGAAATTCGAGCTTATGATTATATATTGAAACCGATTGATTTTTTACGTGTAAAAGAAAATCTAGAGAGGATCATTGAAGAGCACCATGGGGATAAATTTGAGGAATCTTTAAAGGAGAATTTAATTTTGATGATCAAGGATAAACAAAATTACTTTTTAATTAACATGGAAGAAATTAATTATATTGAAAAGGATAATAAGGAGCTAATTATCCACACTCATACTAAGAAGTTTACAACTAGAGCTAGTCTTGGAGAGATTGAAAAGAAGCTAACATCATTTTTTTTAAGAACTCATAAGTCCTATATCGTTAATTTGAAAAATATTGAAAAGATTGAGCCCTATGGGGATTCTTCCTACGTTATATTTTTCAAAAATACTGATGAGACAAAAAATGCATTGATTACAAAGGATAAAATACATCTGCTAAAGGGGTGATCTGCCAGAAAATACGGGCAGATTTTTTCGTTGGATTTAAAAACACCATTTTAAGGCCTGAATTCTTGATATATAGGAATGAAAAATATTCATTAAAAGTTATTTGGATGTTAAAATGTAAGTAAGTTGGAGGAGGAGAGGAGATAAAACAATGGATGAATACATTATAAAAATTCAGGGATTAAACAAATCCTTTAAAGATAAGATAGCCTTAAAAAATATTACCTTTAATGTGAAGATGGGAGAAATTATCGGTATTGTAGGTCATAATGGGGCAGGAAAAAGTACATTGATTAATACAATGGTGGATGTGTATAAACCAAATGAAGGCGAGTTAGAGTTTATATTTGACCACAAGAGCTTATATGACCACATAGGGGTACAAATGCAAAAAAGTTACTTTGAAGGAAAGTCTAAGGTAATCGATATTTGTAAGTTATATAAAAGATTAACCCAAAGCGATATAGACATAGATGCTTTACTTCAAGAGTTCGAGCTAATTAATGAAAAGAACACTTATATCAAACATTTATCTGGTGGAAATCTGCAAAGACTTTCGATATTGTTGACTCTAGTTCATCAGCCAGAGGTGATATTTTTAGATGAACTAACCACAGGATTAGATCCCCTAGCTAGACGGAAGGTTTGGGAAGTATTGAAGGAAATTAATAAAAAAAGAAATGTAACAATTATTTTAAGCAGTCATTTCCTAGACGAAATTGAGTATTTAGCAGATCGCATCATTATATTAAACAAAGGAGAGATGGCATATTTTGGAGGTGTGAGTTCAGCAATAGATAAATATTCTAGTGGAGAAAAAATCATAGAATTTCAAATCTCTGATGAAAGAGCAAGCTTTAAGTTGATGAAATATGAAGCAATCAGTTTAACAGATGGACGTTATCAAATCCGTACAAACAATGATGGAAAAGTATTAAAAGAATTATTTGATGATGTGGGAATTAAAAACCTGATCGTAAAAGCTCCAAGCTTAGAGGATGTATTTTTGAAAGTAGCAGGGTATCGATTAGATGAGGAGGGGAGGATAGTAAATGAAGAAACTAAATGCATTAGTGACTTATCAGTTTAAATTACAATCGAGAGAATTCATAAATTTATTTTTTATTATTGTATTTCCCGTGATTATGTATGTTTTTTTTAGTAACATGCTGGCAGGTGAGTTGTTCTATAATGGAAGCTTTGAAGCTATTGATTTTCTTCTTCCGGCATACATTCCTATCGTAACAACCAATACCATATTATTGATTTTTGGTCATATGCTTATAAGCCATAAGGAGCATAACTTTTTTATTAAATATAAACTAATGGGATTTAAACCTCTACAGGTGGCTGGAGCTCTATTTTTAGCTGTATTTATCTTTCAAATTTTAGGAATAGCAACATTGATTATTACAGCTGTGATTACAAATGGAGTTAGATTACCTATAGATAACTTATTTCAAGTATTGTTGATATTATTGCTTATAAATTTTTTCCAATTCACAGTAACATTTTGCGTAGGTAGCATTTTTACAAAAAGTTCCACTTATCAGTCAGTAGCATTAATAATTTTTTATTTTCAAATGTTCTTAGGAGGAATGACTTTTCCCCCAGAAATGTTTCCAGAAAAAATTCGTCTGTTTTCACAAATATTTAATCCTATTATTCACGGTCTTCATATGATGAGGGGAATTTGGATTATGGGAAAAAGTATATGGGACTATCCAGTTCAATTAACAATTCTTCTAGGAGTTAGTGGCATACTTCTTTTAATAGGCATAAATAGATTTAAATGGAGCGACTTGTATGGTTAAAAGATATGTAAATGGAGGCTTTTAAATGAGTAGAACTGTTAAAATAGCAGCAATTCAACTTAAGAATTATAGTGGTGAGTGAAGCAAAAGCTTTGCAACTTCAGAGAAATTGATTCGTCAGGTAGCAAATGAAGGAGCTAAGCCTGTAGCATTGCCAGAGCTTTCTAGCTGTGGCTATATCCCTAATCAAACTATTTGGGAGGATGGAGAACTTAAAAATGGTGATACCGCTACAAGGGCAGGTTTACTAGCTAAAGAACTGGGCATATTTGTCGGCGTAGGTCAAGCGGGTCCGGTTCAAGAGAGTTGCAAAGCCATTCTGGAACGGATTCGCATGAAATTCAACTAGAACTGGGGGATAAAGTGCATTTTACATACACAGCCTCTACTTTCAAGGGAAATATAATCATGACATTGGTAAATACTAAAGGAGAAAATGTCCTTAAGAAGGAACTTGTTGATGAAGGACAATTTGATTATGAAGCCGATTTTAAGGGTGTTTATAAAATAATAGTTAGTAAATCTGGAGTTGCTTGTAGATATTCGATTAATTGGCAAATAAATTAATGTATTTAAATTAAACATTTACTGATTGTAGCAAAAATCTGTACAACTAAATATTAATTTATGTGTACCAGCCGTGCATAAGCAGGAAAAGAACCTCCTAGAATAGAAGTAGCCCAGGTTACAGACTTCCTTCAACTTTAGGAGGCAGTTATGTCTTTATTAATTTATTTTTTGCTTCACTCCTACTTGATTACTTCTTCGTCATAGCCTTCTTAGCAAATTCAGTATTGACAACCTTATCATAAGGTACTCTCTTATCAAGCTCGCCAGCCTCAGTCATAACGTCCTGTAGACGGTCTAGACCTTCCTCAGATAGTACTAAATCAGGAGCCCATGCACCGATATCACGATAACGATTGACAACAGAAATGAGAATATCCATGTCAGCATCTGGGAAATGGGGCTGAATAGATCTAGCTACTTCAGCAGCCGTATGGTATTCTACCCAAAGCATACCCTTGTGGATGGCATTTGCAAAGGCTTGAATAACCTCTGGATTCTCTTCAATATAGCTCTTTCTTGCACTGTAGGCAGTATAAGGGATATATCCGCTTTCTAAGTCCTTAGTTTTGCATTCTGATAATGGAAGTCCTATGAAAGCGGCAACATTCAGGCTTTCCATCAAGGGCATCTACCATGGATGTAGAGGCTCAATGTAAATGGCAAATCGATGGAGATAATCACATAATAAAATTATCATACGACAACTTATTTGACAAACACCGCTATCCCAGAGAGGTAATTATGAGGGCGTCCAGTGTTAGTGAAGGAGGGTTATGATGATAAAGAGCGTTTTGAAATAATGCAAAAAGTTGGAATGAGCAAAATAGAGATAAAGCAAACAATTAGAAGTCAATTGGTTATTAAACTAAAGCATTTTATAAGTTGCCTGAAAATAAGAAGGTTCTGAAGGTTATTTACTTCTTAGAGCCTTCTTATTTTCAGCTTTTGTTCATTTAGAAATACCATTTTGCTTAAGGATTCAATACTGGGGGGGATTACTATAATGCTTCTCTAGTATATTATGGGCTTCCTGAACAGCATGGATATGATATTACCACCCTACAAAGCACAAAGAACTATATTGTTGCTTCAGTGGGGTTTTCTATTACAAATCAGAACTATTCAATTCCTTATATTGACAGCTAAGCTACTATGCAGTACAATGTAGTTAACTATTATGTGGTGCAAGGTAGGTGAGTATAATGGTAGATCGTTCTCAATTAATGAGGGGCACATTAGAAGGCAGTATAGTAAAAATTATAAGCATGGAGGAAACATACGGTTATGAGATAGTTTCCCGACTGCAAGACTATGGATTTGACGATGCAAAGGAAGGTTCCATCTATCCTATTTTAGTAAGATTGGAAAAAAAGAAAATAATATCATCTACCTATAAGGAGTCACCCCTTGGGCCAAAAAGGAAATATTACTTTCTAACTGATATGGGAAAAACCTTTTTAGAAGAATTTGAGTCTGCGTGGAATGATGTAAAAAACTCTGTTGATAGGATAATGAGAGGAGAAAGATAATATGCCTGATAATGAAATAATGTTATTAAAAAGAGAAAATGAAAAGCAAGCACTAAAATTAAAAGAAGAAGATTGGTGGATGATTAAAAAAATAATGAAAAGCATGAGTGTTTTTAAGGTTAACTCATATGATCGACATGTTATTCAAAGGGATTTAATAGGAATGGCACAGGAATTGAGATTGAGGGATTCTAGTTTACAAGAGGCTATCGGTGATGACGTAATAGGATTTGCTAATGAAATCATAAATAATAGTGGGGGACCATGCACTAGAGAGATTTGGTTAAAATTTTTAGAAAGGCTATCTAGACTTTTCTTGTTTTTTTTCACAGTTACAGCAATTTTTGGCTATGGGAGAAGAGGGCCAATAAATCCAATTATTTCATATCTTTATTATTTGGGATTTGTATTAATTGGTTTTTTAACAGAAGAGATTATAGGGCCACTGTTTGTTGCCGACAAGGGAATCAAAAAAGCTCTGCCATCTCTAATATCAATATCATTGTTTATAATTTTAATTAATTTAACAAACTTGCTAGCTGATAAGCAGTATGCCTACGGTGATACGATTGGACCTGAAGTTGTACCTACAATAGTGATATCTGGTCTAATGTTGTTACTTGTAAAATGTTTGAAGGTTAAAAATATCCATAGATTGGCCCAAGGCAAAAACAACTTTATTGATGACTTAAAATAATGCTATTTGGTAAATAGATTTGGAGGAGAGAAAATGAAAAAAAGAAATATTGTTTTGGGAATAATTATAGCAGCTATAGTCTTATATGCTATAATACTAGCCATAAACATAAATTCCACAAGACCTAAATCGTCGGAAGCTCCTAATACATTAGTAAATCATTTAATTCAACTTAAGACAACAAAGGCTGGGAGCGGATTTGATGATTTAGAACCTTTAAAAGAAATATTACAAAATAAGAGGGTCATTGCTATGGGGGAAGCTACCCATGGTACAAAAGAGTTCTTTGAAATGAAGCATAGGATGTTTGAATTTTTAGTTGAAGAAATGGGTTACAGGGTTTTTGCCATAGAGGCTGAGTTTGGTGGAGCTCAGGTTGTAAACGATTATATTCTGCATGGGGAAGGAAACTTAACTGATTCTCTTAAAGCTCTACAAATTAGCTTCTACCAAACAGAAGAGGTGGCTAATTTAATAGAATGGATGAGAATCTACAATCAGAATCCAAATAATACTTCTAAAATCAAGTTTTATGGATTTGATATGCAAAATACTGAAGTTAGCAAAACTCGCATCAGTGAGTACTTAAGAAAAGTAGATAGTGCTATTGGCAATGAGGGCAGTACAAATATTAATAATTTAACTACTGAAGACTTAGCGTTATTATTAGATCAAAATAAACAATCATATATAAACCATACTTCAGAGAGTGAGTACAATATGATCTATCAACATTTAAATATTATTAAACAAAATGCAGCAATTTTGGATAAACGTGAACGTCTAGATTCATTTAATCTCAGAGATGATTATATGGCTGAAAATGTTCAATGGATTGTAGATTACGAAAAGCAATTTGGTAATGAACGGATTATGCTGTGGGCTCATAATGGACATATTGGAAGAGAGCTTGGGCCTTTAATCCCTATGGGGAAAAATTTACATGAAGTTTATACAGATGAACTATACGCCATAGGATTTGATTTTTATCAAGGTAGCTTAAGAGCAAGACCAAGAAGTGTATTTGGAGGAGTTTTAAGAAATATAGCAGAATTTGACGTCAAAACTCATAAAGGTAGCTTTGCTTATAGTTTCCACAAGACAGGAATGCCTATAGGATTGCTTGACTTCAAATCCTCAGCAAAAGATGAGGCACTAGCTAACTGGTTGTCTGAACCCCATTATATACGTTATATTGGCGCAACCTACAGTCCATATTTACATCAGTTCATGCCTTCAGCACCCATTGATGTCTTTGATGCTATCATATTTATAGATGATACCTCAGCTGCCATCGGGGTTGAAGGGGCAGAAAGTAGTCATATGAGTGGGCATATTGTATTAAGAAATCATTATCTTAAACGGTTAGCAATTGTATTAGTAATTGTATTATTTTCGTTTTTGCTTTGGCTTTGGGTTACTGAGAGATCCTTAATTAAGTGGGTGCATGGATTAAAGTTTCTTAAATATTAAGATTATTATCCTAACTTAAGATAATTGATTCTTATCAAAAATTCATGAAGTCTGGATAGTTAAAATCATATTATTTAAAAAACCTCCTATAGAAGAAGTAGTCAACACGTAGGCTTATCTTCTACCATAGGAGGTGGTTATGTCTTTATGAATTATTTTACTTAATTACTTAACTACTTCTTCTCCATAGCCTTCTTTGCAAACTCAGTATTTACAACCTTATCATAAGGAACTCTCTTATCAAGCTCGCCAGCCTCAGTCATAACGTCCTGTAGACGGTCTAGACCTTCCTCAGATAGTACTAAATCAGGAGCCCATGCACCGATATCACGGTAACGATTGACAACTGAAATGAGTATATCCATATCTGCATCTGGGAAATGGGGCTGAATAGATCTAGCTACTTCAGCAGCCGTATGGGATTCTACCCAAAGCATACCCTTGTGGATGGCATTTGCAAAGGCTTGAATAATCTCTGGATTATCTTCAATATAGCTCTTTCTAGCACTGTAGGCAGTATAAGGGATATACCCGCTTTCTGCTCCTACAGATGCTACAACATAACCTTTACCTTCTTTTTCTAGCATAGAAGCAGTAGGTTCAAATAATGTTGTATAGTCATCTCCATGATACCACCAGAAATTGAAGCAACTAAGGAGTTGATTATTTTTCATCAACTCCTATTTTTCCTTGTTCAATTAAATCGTCTAAGATTCTACTAAGTATTTCGTTCATCTCTTCAAATACCTCTTCTTTTGTTACCTTTCCGGTGTAGATTATTTCGTCCAAAGGCAACACCCCCTGGTTATATATATGAGGGGGGTGAGTTGTCCTATTATTTAATATGTATCTTAAATTATATAGAGTAGTATTTATTCTGCCTAGCTATGTCATTAAAAGGAGAACAGCTTCTAATGATGTAAAATTATGTAATAAAAAAGGAGATAAATAATAATTGTAGAATAAATATTGTGTATCATGTTCAGCGTAGTGAATCAGGAAGACAAAAATTCTTCTTCTAACTTCACGTAATAACTAAGTTCAGCATTATGTTGGTGGAAAGTGGTTTTGTATACATAAGTATTAATTTTAGCAGGTAGAATATTTAGTTATAAAACAAATTGATTTTTAAAAAGGGGAATGTTGATAAATGTATATATCAAAAGTAAATCTAATAAACTATAGAAATTTTCCAAATTGTAAATTTGAATTTAATAAAGGCATTAATACTATCATTGGAGAAAATGGTTCAGGAAAGACAAATTTGTTCAGAGCAATAAGACTTTTACTTGAAGATGCATCGTTACAGTATGCGTATAAATTAAATGAGAATGATTTTAATAGAAGGCTTGGTAAAGATAATTGGAAAGGTCATTGGATAATTATAAGTATTGAATTTGATGAAATAAATGATGAAGAAGCTATCCAATCCTTGTTTATACATGGCGTAGGTATTACCCAAAATGATTATGTTAAAAAAGCTACTTATAATTTATTTTTTAGACCTAAAGCAGATATTAGACAAAAATTATCCCAATTACAAGAAGGAGACCAAGAAGGTCTAAAAAAAATCTTAGACATTATTACTGTTAAAGATAATTATGAAACATTTTTTACCGGGAAAAGCACAGTAGATTTTAGCGATCCGGAAGTTTATAAAGAGCTAGTAGGAGATTTTAGTAGGGTAAAATTCCCAAATACTATAGATGGTTCAAAATTTGGAATAAAAATCCCTCATCAACTATCAGTTGCAAATGAAGTAGCATTCACTTTTATACAGGCATTAAGGGATGTTGTTAGCGATTTTCATAATAATAGAACTAATCCACTCTTAGGGCTTTTAAAAAGCAGGAGTGGAGAAATAAAAGAGACTGACTATAAACCCATAAGCGATTTAGTCACAGATTTAAATAATAGAATTGAGGCTTTAGAGGATGTTCAAAATATTAGAAAGGATATAAAGTCAACAATTAGCGATGCTGTTGGGCAGACTTATTCACCTTCTTCACTTTCTATTAAATCAAGCCTTCCAGATGAAGCAGATAAACTTTTAAAATCTTTAAAGTTATATATTGGAGAGCCGGATGAGGACTATGAAGGTGGAGTACATGAACTTAGTTTAGGCGGTGCAAATTTAATTTTTTTAACGCTGAAATTATTAGAGTTCAAATATTCAAAGTCTAAGGATACCTTCGCAAACTTTTTAATTATTGAAGAACCAGAAGCACATATACATAACCATATTCAAAAAACTTTGTTCGATAAGCTAGACTATGGAGATACTCAAATAATCTATTCAACTCATTCAACACAAATATCAGAGGTAAGTAATGTTGAAAACATCAATATCTTAACTAAAAAACAGAATTATGCAGAGGTATATCAACCATCGAAAGACCTAGCCAATGCGAGAATTAATGAAATTCAAAGATATCTAGATGCAGTAAGAACTAATCTACTTTTTGCAAAAGGAGTGATACTGGTAGAGGGTGATGCGGAAGAAATTCTTATTCCACAAATGGTTAAGAAGGTCCTAGGGGTTAGTTTAGACGAATTAGGAATTAGTCTTATAAATATTAGAAGTACAGGATTTGAAAATGTAGCACAGTTATTTCACAACAATAGAATTAGAAGAAGATGTAGTATCTTGACAGATTTAGATGATGCTATTTGTGATACGACATTTATTCATGGAGATAGTGAAAAAATTAAGAAGTATAAGACAAGAGTACAAAACTCAAAGATTAAAGGATTAGAAAGAAAAGTTAAGCTTGATGAATTTGAAAGGGGTAATCAATGGATTAAAACATTCTATGCTCAGTACACTTTTGAAGTGGATTTTTTAATGAGTGGAAATGAATTGGAGGTTACTAAAGTTATTGATAAAGTATATTTGGATAAAGATACGATAGATTTAAGTGAGAGAGAAATTAAGTCAGATGATGTATCAATTTATGGAAAACGAGTTTTGACAATGGCAAAACAAGCAGGAAAAGGCTGGTTTGCAATTATGCTCGGAAATCATGTGAGTTTTAAAACCGAAATACCAGAATATATATTGGATGCAATAATTTTTGCTAAGGAAGCTTATAGTGATAATTTACTTGCAGATATTGTTGAATATAGATTAAATGAAAACCTAAAAGTTAACAGTTCACTTGATTTAGGTGATTGTTACAATACACTAATGAAATTTAGAAGTCGTAATACTTTATTAGATGAGTTAATAGGTGAAATAGAAAAAGTAATGAGTGATGATCAAATAATAATATTTTTAAAGAGGTTTTTATAATGTTTGCATGGGAAAAGGGACAATTGAATCTAGAGCAAGAATTAGCTATTACAGAAACAGAAAGTGTATTATTAATAGCTTGTCCAGGCAGTGGAAAGACAAGAACTCTGACGTACAAAATAGCATACGAACTTAGTAAAATTAAATCGAGTAAAAATTATATAATAGCAATAACTTATACTAACAATGCAGCAGATGAAATAAAAGAAAGAGTGGAACTATTAGGTGTTGATACAAGCCAACTTTGGATTGGCACTATACATTCATTTTGTCTAGAATGGATTTTAAGACCATATCATCAGCACCTTGATGAGCTAAAGAATGGTTTTAGAGTTATCAATTCTCATGAAGCAGAGGTTATATTTAATGAGTTATGTGAACCATACAAAAATCAAAAAATTACATACTGGGATTGTGGAATTTTAGCAAAACCTGATGGCTATTACCTTACATGTTTAGATAAGAGCAAACAGCAAAGTTTGAATAAAATAGTTAATAATTACTTTAATGTATTAAAATTAAGTAGACAAATCGATTTTGAACAAATTCTCTTTTATGCATATCAGATATTAATAAAACAACCAATAGTTTGTACTATTCTTAGTAAGCTATTTCCATTTGTTCTAATTGATGAATACCAAGATACAAAAGAAATTCAATATCATATTATCTCTAAAATATTAAGTGCAAATGATGGAAAATCTAAAACAGTAATAGTAGGTGATCCTAATCAATCAATATATGATTCTTTGGGAGGATATCCTATGAAAAAAAATGAATTGGAGATGTTACTTGGTTTTAGTTTGAAGGAAATGGGACTTACTAAAAACTATAGATCGTCTGAAAAAATCACTAATTATTTTGACTTTTATAAAACGCACCCTAATATGATAAGTCCAGAAGGTATATATAGAGGATATCCGAGTGTGATAACCTTTAATAATAGTATTTCTAGAGAAAAATTAACTGATGAAATTGTTAAGCTAATTAAGTATAACGTAGTTGATAAGGGAATCTCCCCAAATGAAATTTGTATTGTAGCTCCACAATGGGTTCACCTTGCAAGTATGACAAGAAGTTTAATGATAAAACTTCCACAATATAGCTTCAATGGGCCAGGAATGACCCCTTTTTCTAGAGATATTGATAATTTTTGGTTTAAAGTATCGAGAATTATTTTAACAGAACCTTCACCATTTATGTATATAAGAAGATTAAGGTGGAGTAGGGAAGTTCTATATGAGTTAGAATTAGTTGGGGTTAATCTTCCGGAGATTACAAATAAAACTTTCTTAAAATTATGTAATTCTATTGAATTAGATGAAGAAGATGGATTAAAGTATCTGGAATTATTTTTCACTAAAATTTTTAAAGTATTAAGTATAGACATAAGTACATACCCAACCTTATTAGAGCATTATAATTCGTTTTTTAGCAGCTCAAGAAGTAGGATTGACAGACTCAAAAAAGAAGGTAATTCCTTTGTTGAACATATAGATAATTTCAGAAAAATATTTAAACAACGAGATGGTATTACTGTGTCTACTATTCACGGTGTAAAAGGTGAAGAATATGATACAGTAATCGGGTTTGCACTCTTAGAGAATTATATACCACATTTTAATGATCCTAATGGAAAGATAAATTCAAAAAAATTATTGTATGTTTTAAGTTCTAGGGCTAGAAAAAATTTACATTTAATTTGTGAAACGGGTAGGAATGTTCATTCTTATTATAGACCTTATGGTTTATCACCAACACCTCATTTATTGGAGTATAAATACGAGTATGATAAATTGTAAAAGCGAGTCATAAGAACGCAAAAGTAGGTCATGTTACTTAGTTATATATGGAGGATACCTTTTTTATTCAAGAAAACACAAGAGGAGAGTGTAAAATGGCTACAATAAATTATTTGGCATCTGATTTTGATGTAACTACTTGGGGGAGTCTTTTATCTGGAGATAAAAAATTAACATGCACGTGGGCAGATGTAGTAAGAGCGGCCATTACACTAGGTAAACATAATTATGCAGCCATATTTAAATATAACTCATTCTCAAAGTATGAAATGATTTTTAGAGCTGCAATGATATATACCAGTCTAATGGAGGATTCAGGGACTTATAAAATCAGAAGAACAGAACTATTTAAGCATTTAGATCCCTCAGAGAAAGGTGCAATATCTTACTTTTTAGGTCTCACCAATGCAAAGATATTTGCTGAAAAACTTTTAGACGTACCGTGGTTGATGCATTTAGATGTTTATAAGCCTAAACATAAACTTGACCATCTTGGTAATACAAGACCTGATTTATTTGGTTATAACATAAGTAAAAATGGATGGGTTGTTATTGAAGCAAAAGGAAGAAGTAGAGGATTTAGTAGAAAAGCTTTTGAAAAAGCAAAGGCACAATCTCAAAACCTTGTTAGTATTGCAAGCCAAAACCCTATACTTAATGTTGCTATTCAATCATATTTTCCTTCAGATGCAATAAAAGTTAAAATTGCCGATCCTGAGGCTAAGAAAGATGGCATTCACCTAGATATTACTATGGAGAAGTGGATAGGATACAATAGACTGGACAACAAAAATAAGGTCATGTAAACTTTAATTAATATAATTAAAAGGAGATCTGTTTATATGACTAAAAGAGATAGAAGAACCTATACAGATGAATTTAAAGCTCAAATGGTAAAGCTCTACGAGAGTGGTAAACCAAAGCACGAAATAATGAAAGAATATGATTTGACTCCAACAGCCTTTAATACCTGGATCAAAAGAAGTCAAACAACAGGCTCTTTTAAATAAAATGATAATCGCTCTTCAGAAGAACTTGAACTCATTAAGCTAAGGAAAGAAAACCAACAGCTTAAAATGGAGAATGATATTTTAAAGCAAGCA
>NZ_JAFBEE010000034.1 GCF_016908555.1 Alkaliphilus hydrothermalis | reverse complement strand
AGGGTTTTATGAGGTATTAGCAACGGTTTCCCGTTGTTGTCCCTCTGTACAGGGCAGGTTGCCCACGCGTTACTCACCCGTCCGCCGCTAAGTTGTATTGAAGCAAGCTTCTCAACAACTCCGCTCGACTTGCATGTGTTAGGCACGCCGCCAGCGTTCATCCTGAGCCAGGATCAAACTCTTAATAAATTAAATATCTGGGTAAATGATATAATCTTTAATGTTAATAGTAACTAAAATTACTAATTATTCATTATTAATTATTCATTAATTAATTATGCTGGCTTAAATCTATACTGTTCAGTTTTCAAAGACCTAGTTTTTAGGACTTTCGCCCCATCGCCATCTTTCGACGACCTAACTACTTTAACATATTCACAATGTTTTGTCAAGCAGTTTTTTGAGATTTTTTTATCGCTTAGCTACAAGTGTTTTTTAATTCAGTCTCGTAGAAGCGACTTGATAAGTATATCACTATCGAAGAATTATGTCAACCACTTTTTTAGATGCTTTTCAATTTATATTAGTGTGGTTGATCGTGTTGCTGACGACTTAAATAAATATAGCATGGAATCAATCCAATGTCAATATGTTTCTTCTACCTAAGCCTTAATCATTCACCTCTAATATTGTTTCACTTAATTTAATTTATATACATTGTATAGGATTATTTTTTACAGATAACCCACTTTACTAACATAAGCTTTATTAAAAGCTTCATATATTTAAGAAATAAGTTAAAAGCTAAGGAGCGTCTTTATCAATAGATACTGGAGTCAGATTATTTTCTATATATTAATAAAGGAAACTCCCCTTGGGAGTTTCCCTTTTAGTTTATTTTAAAAAACTAGACTACTTAGATTGGTTGGCTGCAATTACACTACCTAAAGCAATAGAGTACAACTTCGTTTCAGCAGTATCAGCTCTAGATACTAATACTACAGGAGCTTTTGCCCCCATGATCACTCCTGCTGATTTAGCATTTGCCATATAAGTCATTGCCTTACCAATACCATTTCCTACTTCAATTGTTGGCATCAGCATGATGTCTGTCTCACCGACTACAGGACTGTTGTATCCTTTTACAGCCGCTGCTTCTTTTGAAACAGCTAAGTCAAAGGCAATTGGCCCTTCTACGATAACGCCGTCTCCAAAGAATCCTTCATTTGCTAATTTTTTAAGTTCAGCTCCATCTACTGTTGATGGCATTTTTTCATTTACCTTTTCCTTTGCTGCTAAGCAAGAAACTTTTACTTCAGTTACGCCTAAAGCTTTTGCTGCAACGATGGCGTTTTTTAAGATTCCCTTCTTTTCTTCTAAAGAGGGCTCTATGTTCATCCCACCATCTGTTAAGTAAAGTAATTTATGATATAAGTCTGCTTCATACACCATCACGTGACTTAAAAGGTTTTCTGTTCTTAATCCAACTTCTTTATTAAGAACTGCCTTTAATAAAATAGATGTATCAAGAAGTCCCTTCATAACAAAGTCTGCTTCTCCTTGAGAAACCAGCTTAACTGCTTCAAGAGCGGATTCCATTAGGTCCGGTTTATTGATTACTCTATATTGATTTAAATCCATACCGATTTCCTTAGCAATTTGTTGGATTTTTTCTTCATCCCCGATTAAAATCCCCTCAATAATATTCATCTTTTTAGCTTCTGCTACTGCCTTTAATACATCATCATCCTGTGCCGCAGCTACTACTAGTCTCATTTTGTTTTGTTCTTGTGCTACCTTCACTAATTGAGCTAAATTCTTAATCATTATGTACTCACCTCTTATATTTATTGTTTTTGTTCAAAGCTTAGTTGAAACTCATTTACGAAAAAGTTCTCTTTTATATTAATTTAATGTAGAACTTTCCTATTCGTTACGTTACAAGTATATTGTATCTATTCGATACGATATCTAATTTTCCTTCTTAATTTTAACATTTACAATTTTACTAAACTCTATAAATATTTTTATTTTCCTAACCCAATAATTCTTCTAGCCGTGTCTGACAAGCTAGAGTGATTTCATCATAGGGATTTAGTTCCAAGGAACGTTTGATATAGTCACCTGCTTCTTGATATTCACCCAGTTCCATATAAATCATGGAAAGATTGCTAAGGATTTCGCTATTTTCTCCCCCCACAGCTAAAGCTCTTTGGAAGGATTCTATAGCCTTTTGGTAATCCCCTAAACTACTGTAGCAGATTCCCAGCTCCGCAATGGCATCCACCGCATCTCCCTTTATCTCTAATACTTTATCAAATCGTTGGATGGCTTCACTGAACTGCCCCAGCTGTCTATAACCTAATCCAACAAAGAAAATCATGTTCCACCACTCAGGATACTTTACTTCTAAATCCAACAAAAGGGGTAATCCCTCATCTGCTTTTCCCATTAAAATTGCTTCATAACCTGTTTCATAGTCTACCAGGTCAGTTAATTCATGTAATAGATGTCTAACTCTAACCTGTACCAATTCATCGACTTCCAATTCTAGAAGTTTTTCAGCATAGAGTTTGGACTTTCTAAATTGACTTTCATCTTTATAGATGTAGGCCAACTGATAATATGCCATAGGATTATCTTCTATAGTCAACAATTCTTCTAATTTATTCTTAGCTTCTTGTTTAAAGACTTTAGCTATTTTTTTACTGGAGATTCCCTCTTCCCTATACTTAAGTAATGTTACTCCATAGTTTAGTAATGCTTGAGAATTTACTGGATTAAGCACCAGAACTGATTTTATTAGAATTAAACTTTCTAACAATTTATTATCCTCAGCTGATTGCATTGCTTGAAATAAAATGTAATTTTCAATAGCGTCATTTACAGTCCTTAGAAATTTAATATATTCCTCTTTAAATTTAAAGTGTTGATCAATTCCTAGCGTATATGCCATTCCCCGAATAATTCCAGCTACGGTGATGACTTCGTTTTCTGGCTTTGTTTTAATATTTTCAGCCAGTTCAGCGGTTATCATCGGTATATCCAAGCCCCCCGAAGGTATTTGGTAGCCTTTAATGCTAAGATTGGCTTCCTCTTTTAAATGAACAAAAGACAAGTCCTCTGTATTTTTCAGTATATGTGGATCAATCAAAAACTCCATGGTTTACCTCCATTATTAATTCTCATTTGTATCTTCTAAACAATATAAAACCTAATACTCATCTTAATGTACTATACTATAGTATTTTATGAAAAATCAAATCATCCACATATTCCCCAGTAGACTCAATTTTGTGATGTTGATAAACACAGCCTGCAAAAGTAAATCCTGCTGACAATATGGTATTGATGGATGGTTTGTTATTGCTATACACATACGCTCTTGCAACAGTTACACCTTTCTTTTTTAAATCTCCAAGACAGTAATTAGTAAAATTTTTAGCCAATCCCTTTCTTCTAGAGCTGGCATCGATGGCAATAGTTAAAAAGGCAGCATGATTTTTATTACCTACCCCTTGCCGTCCTCTAAAAACTGCTACGACTGCTTCCCCCTCTAATGCCACATAAAAATGAACACCTTTTTCATTAACTTTTTCTTGTAAATCTTCTTCATTTAGTATTTCTGCAAAGGAAACCTCACACGTTTCTCCTTGCAATTTGTTAAATAAGTGTAAGACCTGTTGATGGTGTTCTGTCCTCATTTCATGAAATACTATTTCCATTATCTGCCCCCCTTATGTTTGGACAGTAGGAGATTACCGTCTCACACTAAGCCCAGCTCTACCTAATACATCCCCTAGCCCATAATATGTTCCTTTTAGATATGTAAATAGGCGACAATCTTGCAAATCCACCTGCTCTTCTTTAACGTACTCCTCATTCACTTGAATATTCACGATCTCTGCTAGAAATAAATGATGGCTGCCTAAAGGTACAATTTCCTTAACTTTACATTCCAGATTAAGTGGACACTCTTGAATAATTGGAGACTTTACTTGTTCTCCTTGCATTGCCGTAAGTCTTAGGGTCTCAAACTTATTGACTTCTTTTCCTGATTTCACCCCACAAAAGTCATTTTCATAAAGTAGTTTTTCATCAGGAAGATTCACTACAAATTCCATTGTTTCTTTAATCATATCAAAGGAATGTCTTTCAGGTCTTATGGCTATAGAAAGCATTGGTGGCTGTGATGAGACAATCCCCACCCAAGCAATGGTAATAATATTGTTTTCTCCTTTGTTATTGTTGCATGATACCATAACACTAGGAACTGGATACAACATTGTTTGGGGCTTTAAATTTACCTTTTTCATTTTATAATTCCTCCTTTTAAAAACAAATCAGTACTAAAACCTTCTCATGAATAGTCTTTTCCTTCTATTGCTGGTGCTTAAGGTATTGAATAAATAGCCTCTATAGATCATCATAAAGGTAAAGATTACTTGACCAAGCAAGTACAAAACAATACCACCGCCGGAAAAGAGTATATTTATGGGTATGTAATAATTAATGATTCCTGCTAAAACCTGCCCCGTCACTAGATATATTATTCCCAAGAAAATCCCATTTGGAATGAACCATTCAATCCAATTGTCCTTTACAAATTCAAATGAGTGGGTGATGGATTCCCAAGGATTATAATGTTTTTGATACAGGACCTCAGGTATTGGATTTAATACTACAAATGCTAAAAACAAACCAATCATTTCTACTCCTGCAGGATCAATAAACTGACCTAAAATTGGCTTTATCAATAAATCGAAGGCCATACGCCCTACCCAGAACATAAACAGCAGTCCCCATACCTTCCTCAGATAGACTGTGAATCCCTCTTTAAAATCCTGAAAAGTAATACGATCTCTTGTGATGATCCCCTCCAGTAAATAGATGTAGTTAGAGATGATGGCACTGGTGGTAATTAACAGAACAATTCCTGCCAATATTCCAAAGTATGGAATGATACTATACAAGAATATTGTCGCAATAGTATAAAACAATCCTGTGAAGATAAAGAGCCAATTTTTCATTAGACTTTTGGATGTATTTCTTAAGGCTGATAGGTTGGTATAATATAAGTCTCTCAGTAATTCCATTAGATCCCTCCTCTTAAAATATACAGGGGAGAAAAGTTTCTATTTCCTCCCTAAAATTTCGCCTTAGCCTCATTTTTCTACAGGGAAACAATATAGTATTTTGAATGATCAATCGCTTTATTGCTTAAGTCATAGTCAAAAAGAACTATCGTCTGGTCCTGATCCACCTCGTTCAATCGAGTGGGAGTTACTTCCAATTCCACAACATTATATGAAAAATTTTCAAAATGAACTTTTTTAATAATTTGTTTTGCCGGTATATTCCCGTAGTTTGGAAGGTACTTCGCTACATTAGCCTCCTGCTGTAAAAACTCATGACAACTATTTTTAAAGTTATCCTCTTGTTGACGATTTAAAAAAGATGGTATTGAAGAAGTTCGCGTGTTTTTTAAAAAATCAAATTTAAGTACTTCTTTAAATACCTGGAGCCTCTGGAAATGCTTTTCTTCATAGAAATCTAAAAGTATCCCATAGAGTTTATTTTTACCATGGGAGGTATGATGATAACCATTTTTCTCCCAATGTTTCCAAAGTTCCTCAAAAAATCTAAAGGCATTGGCATAGAAATTTTGAATAATTACTTCTATGGATGTATTAAATAACCTTGAGTTCCAATAAATTTCCACCATTTCCTCTACCCCCTTAAGACGAATCATGGCTCCATAGGATAAGTAGTCATTCTCCAATACTTCATAAGGAGCAGTGTCAGAATATACATAGTTAAACTCCTCTGCCCTTGCCCGTAATCCAGATCCCTTTAACAGCTTCAAGAAACCCATCTGTAGTTTTTCAGGTCTCAGCTTAAACACATCTTCAAAGGATATTCTAAAGGTATAATAGTCTTCTTTAGGTAACCCCACTATTAAATCCAAGTGCTGATGAATATTTTTATAGGAAGAAATAATATTTACTTTTTCCTTTAGTTTTTCGAAATCCATCCGACGATCTATTTCCTTAAGGGTCTCTTCATTGGTGGATTGGACACCTATTTCAAATTGAAATAATCCTACTGGGGCATCCTTTAGGAATTCCAACATCTCATCCCCTAGGATATCGGCAGTTACTTCAAGATGGAAGTTGGTTTTTCCTCGATTATGCTCCATGATGAACTTCATGATTTCTAGAGCAAAATCCTTGTTGGCATTGAAGGTTCGGTCTACAAACTTTACCTGCTTTACTTCTGCTTCTATTAAAATCTTTAGCTCCTTCTTTACTCGATCTATTGGAAAATATCTCACACCTCGATCGGCGGAAGATAAGCAGTATTGACAATTATATGGACAACCTCTGGAGGTTTCATAGTAGACAATTTTGTCTCCATCTAATTCTTCACCTCCATAGGCAAAGGGAATTTCCTCTAAAGGAGGATTTTGTCCTCTATCGTTAATATAGATTTCCCCCTTAGTCCTA
This sequence comes from Alkaliphilus hydrothermalis, assembly GCF_016908555.1. Lineage (GTDB taxonomy): Bacteria > Bacillota > Clostridia > Peptostreptococcales > Natronincolaceae > Alkaliphilus > Alkaliphilus hydrothermalis. The sequence goes on along the minus strand of NZ_JAFBEE010000034.1, from coordinate 13,893 downwards.
TATGCAATGGAAAGAATCTGGGAATAATCCTTATTTTCCTTCAGACAAGTCATTAATTCCTTAAAAATTAATTCTCCTTCCCCTATCAATACAATATCTATAGAATCATTTACTTCCATTAACTCTTTTGTTTCAAAGGAAACCTCTGGTCCCCCCAAAACAATCATTGTATCTGGCATGATTTTCTTCAGGGTTTTAGTTATTTGAAGGATCATTTCTATGTTCCAAATATAACAAGAGAAGCAAAGGACCTCTGGATTCTTCTTATATATTTCTGAAATGATGTAGTCTGAATGATGGTTGATTGTGTATTCTTGTATTTCTATATTTTCTATTACATTTTCAACAGTCTTTTTTAGATATCTTACAGCTAAATTAGTATGGATGTATTTTGCATTTAATGCTGTCAGTAGAACCTTCATTACATAACCTCTTTCCATTACAATTAATCTTTATTTTTTTTAGTTAAACCAAACCATAGAACGTTTCCCCAACATTGGAAACCCATTTCTATTGCAAGGTTTTGGGATGCAGAATTCGTGACTACAATATGATTATAGGGAATGTTTCCTTTGTCGATTACCTTCTTTAATAAATCCACGGTTATTCTCTTTGCAAATCCTTTTTTTCTGTACTCCTCTATTGTATACATTACTCCCATGGAGTTGTCCTCCCGTACCAATGCCCAAGAAATAGGATTTCCTTTTTCATCACGAATTACTGAAGATGGTCTGTTGATGATACATTCCAAAAGATACTCTCTAGAACCTTCTTCTTTGTAGGTATAGTAGTGATTGACAACATCTACATCCTCTGGTTTCAAGTATCCTAAGGTTTCTTCTGCTTGTATTTTTTTCCAATTATTTTCTGGCAAGTAGTATAAATAGCAGTGTTCTTCCCACTCTAATTCATAGTCCCACAAGGTTCCCCTAATAGTATTGGCTAATTCCGTTGGTAAACCACAAAACCCTACACGTTCTCCAAAGGAATAGGTTTTTAACACTGTATCTAGAATTTCTTTGTCCCTACTATAGGGTATAGCCCAATAACCGTGTTTTAATACAAAGCCCCTTGGGTTTTCAACGTTATCAACATAGATTTCTATATCTTTATTGTTCATCATCCTGCCCAGTGTATTTAGATGGACGATTAAGTCTTCTTCTATCAATGGCATAACCTGTTTTTTATCTTTTACTAGATACATATGGCTCCCCCCTATTCAAAGTACATCATCATTATAGCATAGTACATATTGTATTGCATCCTTCTAAGATTTTGTATACTCAACCCTATTGTTTGGTTATGTTATAATGGTAATATGGTTACCAAATCATTACACAGAACTGGAAAATTATAGAATACTTGTTTTATGCTGTATAAATATGAGAGTTTAATCATAATTTCTAACATTAATTGAGAATGGAGGCTTAAAAATGAAAAAATGCCTTATGATTCTGGGTATCTTAATACTTGTATTCTTTACCGTTGTTGGTGTAACTCTATTCTATCCCCAGCCCACCACTACAAATTCACCTTCTCAAATTCTCTACAACGAAGCGTATTTTATCAAGAAGTTTGCTGAAGAAAATATAGCGCTCCTCAATCAAAACACCTTTGTAATTACTGAAGAAGAACTGAATGGATATGCAAACTACCAACTACAAACTAATCAAGTTTCCTTTAATCAATCGGGCTTTGAAACCACTGGTCTAAAGGCGAAGTTATTAAAGGATACCATCCTGCTTGATGTCTATGGTAAGCTTTACTCCCTACCCGTTCGACTACATGTAAATCTAGAACCCCTTTATCAAGATGAGAAAATTTACTTTACTTTTAAGGAGGCTAAATTTTCTAGGATTAATATTCCTGAAAAATACTTCGCCCAGTTATTAGGTGAGTCTATTGACATGGTATCAGGCATCGACAAAAGTAGTCAATTTATTTTGCCTATTGAGCTCCATGAAATGGTTATCATTAAAAATGTGGCCTTTGAAAACCAGCAATTAAGAATTGACTATGAGCTCAATAAGGAAAAACTAATTGAAGAATTACTAAAGGGCTTAAAAAACAATAATTAGTAAACAATAACCGCAAGTGGACATAACATTTCGTTTTATTGCTAGCTATTATGTGGGCTCAATATTTTAAAATCAATTAGAACCTTTCTATTTCATTAATCTAAGTTTGTCCCATCAATGAAACAATGTTAATTTTTCGTTATATTCGATAATTTTATGTAAATATGATTGCAATTAAGAATTATTCTTAATATAATGGAGATAGATTACTTCAAGTTGGAAAATGTAGAATAGAAAGGTTGTTGCCACTTGTTTCCTCATACACATAAAATTATTTCAGAGCATCTACATGAAAGCATTGTAAATACTCTAGGAGTAGAGTTGAACAAGAATAGCTTAATCTATGGTAGTATTAAGCCCGACATCGCTCCTAGTCTGGCAAAACTTGATCATTTTAAACCCCAGTCCTTCGAGTTAATTATGAACGAAATTCATAGACTTTCTCAAACGTCTTTTGCAAATAACAAAGAATTTATTAAAAACTTCTCCAGTCAAATTGGAGTCGTAACCCATTTTATAGCGGACTTTTTCTGTGTTCCCCATAATGATCGGATCAAATACCGTAAAGCCACCATCGTCAGTCATATGATTTATGAAAATAACCTTCATAAGCTTTTTAAAGATTTTGATGGGAAGGTTATTGCCTCCCAGGAGGACTTTACTGTAGATAATTATTCCGCCCATATTATCAAACGGGCTATTGAACAGCTCCATCAACAATACAACTCTAGAGAAGAGTCCTTTATGAACGATTTAACCAGTTCCCTTGAGGCTACTTCGGCAGTGGGATTATATATTGTACGCCATGCCATCAGCCAAAGGAGTTCTATCGTAGCTGCATAAAAACACCCCCAACAGAAATGTTAGATAATTATCTGCTGGGGGTGTTTTTAGATTTCTTTTTCCTTCCATCGCCCCAGTGAAAACCAGCCTAATATGATGAGGGCCTCTACAACGACAGAAAGACTGATGGCAATCCATACCCCTGTAGCCCCCATTGGAATTGTTCTGGTCAATAGGTATGCAAAGGGAATTTTAATAACCCAGTTACCTACAATAGATGCCACCATTGGTGGGAATGTATCCCCTGCCCCCATGAAGGCAGCCCCCAATACATTTGGGAAGATAACAAATAATATACCTAAATAGCAAATCCTTAAATACTCAACCCCCACTTGGATTACCTCTGGGTCATTAATAAAGGCACCCATTAGGTACTTTGGGAATATAAAAAAAGGAATTGCGAAAACAATCTTGTTAAAGATGGCTAGCTTTAAGCCCTGCTTTACAACGTCTTCAGCAGATTTTACATCCTTTTTGCCAAGATTTTGGCCTACTAAAACCGACATTGCAGTACCTAGGCCCGCCAGAAATATAAACACAAAGTTGAATAATCTCCCTCCAATTCCAAAGGCTGCACCTGCACTGACCCCCTGCTCCAATACTATTCGATACATGATTAGCCCTGTAAAGGGTCTAGTAATCATCTGTAGAGCTGAGTACCCCCCTATTTTCAATATCCTAATGGAGGTATTCATTTCTATTTTTAAATGCTTGATGAATCCTTTGATATCAAAATCGAAGATATGTCTCATAATAAGGGATCCCATCAGTAGGGAGCCCACTGCTTCTGATAGGGCTGTTGCTGCGGCAGCACCACCAATGCCCAGCTTAAATACCATGATGAATAGATAGTCCAATAAAATATTTAATAAGTTCATCGCCACAAAAACCTTTACAGGATTTTTGGTATCCCCTGTTGCCTGTAGAATTCCACGGGTGGTGGCATTAAAAAAGAATAACGGTATCCCTAAAAGAGCCACTTGTATATACTGCCTTGATTGGCCCAGCATTTCTACATCTGTTCCTCCAAATATCCGTAGTATTAGATTGATATTATAGTAACTGAAGACTACCACAATGATTCCAACAAAAAAAGATAATATCATTCCCTGTTGGGAGATTCCCTTGATCCCTTCCTGATCATCAGCCCCTGTCAATCGAGATACTAGTGCTATGGAGCCAGTGGCAATTAAGAAGGGGACAACATGTATTACTCCTATAACAGAGGTAGCAGCCCCCACCGCTGCCGTTTCCACCTTTCCTAGTCTCCCCACAAACCACATATCGGCTATCACCATGAGAGTATGGAGAAATTGTCCGATAATCACAGGCCATGCCAATCCCCAAATCTTTTTTAGTTGTTGTTGATCAGTTTTTATAATACTGTTGATTAAGGTCAAAACGAATCCCTCCTATTGGACTTTTTTCCTATCTTTCTTCCTACCTGTAAATATTTTGTAGAATCTTGAAGGTATTTTAGTATAATTGTAGAATATAAAACCCTATACAATAGCAACTATAGAAAGGAGACGACTAATGGAGGATTTTTCAACAATATCAGTAGAGGAAATATCAAAACAGGATATGCTACTTATTATCAAGGCACTGGAATACACTGGAGAACATACTAAAATTGCCTCATTTATTGAGTTAAAAAATACCATCGTTAAACAACTAAGTCTTTTGGCTGATACTACTGAGGAAGAGTTTTTAAAGTCTCTTGAATAATAATTAGGTTTGTTTAAGGTACATACTTTAAATTATCTAAGGTCCTGAACTTCATAGAAGTTGAGGGCTTTTTTCGTAAATGTGTTTCTACATAAGTCATCAATTAAATCATCCGAAGGAATTCTTTGTTCTTAAGAGAGTTTCACTTCATGACCTTAGGTGTAATATTGGCGGATAGTTATATAAGTGAATGAAAATTTTCTCATTAGATTCTTTTATATAGTTTGTATTCCCCTGTTTTCGTCTCCAAAGTAATTTCTATCCAATACTTTCCTTCCCGTCTCCCTACCACCTTAGTAACGTTCAGTATTGGATGCTTAATCACACTTCCCACCTCTATGTTAAATAAGTCAACTGAAGACTGATTTACTTTATATGGTTTTCGATCAACTTGATAGTTTCTAATCTTGAGGATATAGTCTCCCATACTGTTGATAAAATCTTCTTCCTTGATCCCTGTAGCAATTACATCTTTTTCCTTGATTTCTGAAGTAATACCATAAAATCCATAGGCTAATGCCAAGGCTTCCTTTTGATCCTCCATTGGTGTCAATTCAGTTCTTAAGGGAAGCTCCTCCTGTAGTCTCCAAAAGTTTTCTAGGGCGGCCATGAGGACTCCTTGACTATCTAACTTTGATGATTGTGGTTGAAGCCACTGATTTTTCAGACGGTCTAAAGCCATTAGGTAATTTATTTTTTCCTGTTCGAATTGCAAGATAAATTTTTTGGATGGTGCTTCCTGTTGAAGGATAGATAATTCCTCCCTGTGGAGCCCTATCAAGAAATCCTTTAGAACATCTATTTGCTCTTCTCTTGTTTGGTTGGATTTTTCCAATAAACTAAAAACAATCTTTGCCGTTAGAAGGGTCGTCAGTAGCACTTGAGGGTGTCGATGAAAATAAATAATTTGTCTAAGGGATTCTTCTTTAGCCACCCCAAAGTTTTTATTGGCCAGTAAAATTCCCATAATCCTTGAAAACCCATAGCCTCTTTTATCATCTATATACAGGGGGTGTTGCTGTCCCGCTTTACTTCCTCCGTGACGATAATAATTCCATAATTTTAGTTCTTCTTGAAACCGATTGTAATCAACTATTACTCTATTATTTTCTTGATCATCCATTAGACACTTAATGATAATTAGAGAAAGCTCTGTTAAGTCACTCCACTGACCAGCAGAAACACCCATTCTTAAATCAAGCTCCCTATGGAAATTGAAGGGCTGAAATTCTGCATCTTTATTAGTGTTTTCCCTTAAAAACCCTATGGCATCACCGTATACCATTTGAGTGAAACTACTTATAATTTTAATATCTTTTTTCAAGGGTTCCCTCCCCTTTCTGTAGTCTGTCTTTAAGCATACATATTAATGGTAAACAATTTTTTATGATTATACAAGGGTAAACCATAAATCCTATTCAATTTTTAACCTTTATTACAAAAGAAAAACACTAAAACCCTTGAAGTAAGGGTTTTTAGGGTTTTTCTTTGATTTTATATTATTTGAATTACATAGATTAAACTACATTTTTTCTGGTGCTTGAATACCTAGTAATGATAATCCATTGTTTAATACTTGCTTTACAGCATATACCACTGCCAGTCTTGCCTTCTTAAGCTCCACATCCTCCACTAGGATTGAATGGTCATGGTAAAAACGATTGAAGGCTTGTGCAACATCAATAATTTGACGGGTAATGATGGAGGGTTCATTTTTTCTATGGGCATCTTGAACTACTTCTGGGAAGATTTGAAGTTCTTTAATTACCATCATTGAAACTTCGTCATTTAATAAACTTGCATCAAAACTCGTGTCCAGTTCCATACCTGCTTTTCTTAAGACACTACTTGCTCTAGCATGGGTATACTGAACATATGGTCCTGTCTCTCCTTCAAAGTTAAGAACCTTATCCCAATCAAATGTATAGTCTTTGATTCTGTTGTTGGATAACTCTTGAAAAACGACTGCTCCTATACCGACTTGTTCTGCTACAGTTTCTAGGTTTTCGATATTTGGATTCTTTACATTGATGATTTCCTTTGTCTTTTCAACAGCTTGCTTAAGTACATCCTCTAGGAATACCACTCTTCCTTTTCTTGTTGAAATGGTACCTTCTTCAAGACTTACCATGCCAAAAGGAACATGAACACAATCCTCAGCCCATTCAAATCCCATTAATTCTAATACCTTTAAAATTTGTTGGAAATGAAGGATTTGTTGCGAACCTACTACATAAACGTTTTTGTGGAAATCATAAGTATCTTTTCGATAAACAGCAGCAGCGATATCTCTTGTAATATATAGGGAAGAGCCATCACTCTTTCTAATTAAAGCAGGCGGCATTCCATATGCTTCTAAATCTACAATTTCTGCCCCTTGGGATTTTTTAAGTATTCCTTTTTGCTCCATCATTTCCACCACGGAAGGAATCTTATCAGAGTAGAAACTTTCTCCTGCATAGGAGTCAAAAGTAATTCCTAACATATTGTAAACTCTATTGAATTCATCTAAGCTAACCTCTCTGAACCATTTCCATAATCGAAGGGCTTCTTCTTCTCCTTCTTCTAGCTTCTTGAACCATGCGCGACTCTCATCCTCTAGTTCTGGTTGTTCTTCTGCTACTTCATGGAATTTTACATAAAGCTTAAGTAATTCAGGGATTGGATTTGCTCTTACTGTTTCTTCGTCTCCCCAGTTTTTGAAGGCGACGATTAATTTACCAAACTGCGTACCATAGTCACCTAGATGATTGATCGCTATTGTATTGTATCCCAAGAATTGATAGATTTTGTATAGGGCATTTCCGATTACTGTTGTTCTAATATGACCTATGTGGAAGGGCTTTGCGATATTTGGAGAAGAGAACTCTAGTATAACGTTTTTGCCAACCCCCATGTCACTGCTACCATAGGTGCTTTTCTCCGTTATGACAGCCTCTAATACTTTTTGAGTAAAGAAGGCCTTATTAACAAAGAAGTTCAAGTAGCCCCCTACACTTTCCACCTTATCAAATGCTTCTGATAGCTCCATCTTTTCTGCTAGTTCTTGGGCAATCATATTTGGGGCTTTTCTGTAGACCTTTGCTAGTCTAAAGCAAGGGAAGGCAAAGTCCCCCATATCAGTATTCTTTGGTATTTCAATCGATGTTAAAATTTCTTCTTGAGTCATATCTCCCATGTGGGGCTTTAACTCTTGGCTTAATTTCATTTTAAAATCCATCATTTTAATTACCTCCTCAAAAGCATTATAGATTTATTTAAACTAAAACTTTAAGACAATCATCCTTTGTATCTCATTTGCATCTCCATTCCTCTACTTTCAAAAAGTTGTTGAAATACAAAAAACTCCCGTCTCTATTAGAAGAGACGAGAGTAAAATCCCGTGTTACCACTCTTATTGGAATCAACTATGGCCTATCACATAAAGCCCCTCATAATATAATGATTGGAGTTGAATCCCACTCAACTTCCCGCTAACGGAGGAAAACCGTATTACTCTACTAAGTTCAAGTATATTCTCCGAGGTGCGCTTCCCTGTAATCATGTGCCAGACTCCCACCAACTCTGGCTCGCTAAAACAACTCCTACAGCTACTCTCCTCATCATCGCCTTAAGATATTTTCTTGTTCCAAATAATATAACATATATTATTACTGAAAACAAGATATTTATTCATTTTTTCTTAATCTTCTTTATAGACTTCTTTAATATCTTCATCTAGATAATCTTCCTCGGAATATACCTTGATTCCTTTACTAGCGAGGAGGGCTGCCGTAACCCCATGCCCTTTGATTTTATTCCCAGCAAAGCTACCATCATAAATCAACTTATTCCCACAGGAGGGGCTTTTAGCCTTTAGGACTGCTTCTTTTATTCCCAATACTTCTGCAATCTTTAAGGTTTCCTCTGCTCCTTTGATAAACTCCTCAGTAACATCTTTACCATCATTACGGAGGACCTTTCCCTTGCCTGCCAATACCGATGCACCATCGCCCCCTTGAATTTCAGCAGGTGGCCTTGGGGTTGCTAATCCCCCCAATTGTTCTGGGCATATAGGGACAATCCCCTTTTTCTGAAGTTTCTCTATTAGTTCCTTCTTTAGATTGTTTCCTCCAGTATATTTACAATTGACCCCCAGTAGACATGCACTGACTAGTATCATTGGCTCTACCCCCATTATTTTAATTCAACAATGGTAACTCCAGCTCCACCTTCTCCGTATACACCTGGACGAAGGGTTCTGACATGTTTGTTCTTCTTTAGCATTTGCTTGATTCCTGCACTTAAGATACCTGTTCCTACCCCATGAATAATGGTGACAGGGGAGGCTCCAGCAATGGCACAGTCGTCTATAAATTTATCTACCTCCAACATGGCTTCCTCTAAGTTTTGACCTCTCACATCACATTCACGTCTTACGCTTTCGGCCTTGTTCTTAACGATTTTGCCTACTCCCGTTTTTTTAGTTTCCTCTTTACTTTTAATCCTTTCAAGGTTGCCGGCAGGGATATTAATCTTCATTATTCCCACCTGTACCAATACTTCTCCCTTATCATTGGCAGGCTCCACCACATGTCCCGTCTGGTTGAGGGAGATTACCTTGACAGTTTCCCCTGGCTTTAGATTTTTAGGTGGTTTTTTACTTGTTTTATTTGTAAAGAGGTCTTCTACAGTTTCCCCTAGGGCATCCATTTTTCCAGTCAACTGTTTCTTCGCTTCCTCTAGCTTCTTCTGTATTTCTTTTTCTTCCATCTCCAGCTTTAATTCCCTAAGGTTTTTGATGATTTCATCCGCCTCTGCCTTTGCTACTTTGACGATCTTATAGGCTTCCTTCTTGGCATCCTTAATCATTTTATCCTGTTGCTGCTCCAGCTGTTGTTTCTTGTCAGAATATTGCTGAGTCAATCTCTGTTGCTCCATACGTAGACGTTGGGCTTCTTCTCGATCTGCTTCCGTTGCCCTTCTATTGGATTCAATATTTTGTAGTATGTCTTCAAATTCAATGTCATCATTGGAGATAAACTCCTTAGAGGCATCAATAATTTTATCAGATAATCCAAGTTTTCTTGAGATTTCAAAGGCATTTGATTTACCCGGTACCCCAATCAACAAACGATAGGTAGGTCGTAGGGTCTTTACATCAAACTCCACCGAAGCATTTTCTATGTCTTCGTTTGATAGGGCAAATTGCTTTAGTTCACTATAATGGGTGGTGGCAATAACTGATGCCTTTAGCTCCCTTAAATGATTGATAATGGCCATTGCTAAGGCAGCCCCCTCTGTTGGGTCTGTTCCTGCTCCAAGCTCGTCAAATAGCACTAGGGAATTTGGTGTTACCTCCTCTAGGATTCTTACGATATTGGTCATATGGGAGGAGAAAGTACTTAAACTTTGTTCAATACTTTGTTCGTCCCCTATATCAGCAAAAATCTGGTCGAATACCGCCAGTTTTGTTCCAAAATCAGCAGGAACATGAAGCCCACTTTGGGCCATTAAAGAAAATAAACCAACTGTCTTCAGGGTAACTGTTTTACCCCCTGTGTTTGGTCCCGTTACCATTAGGATTCGGAAATCTTCCCCAAGCCAAATGGTTGTGGGCACTACTTCGTCAGCCTTTAGTAGTGGATGTCGACCCTTTTTAATATGGAACTTACCTTGGTCATTTAACTCTGGCTCTACAGCCTTCATTTCTATTGAAAGTTTTCCCTTAGCAAAGATAAAGTCCAACTGCTTTAGGATTTCCTGGTTGCTTCTAATTTCCATAGCCACATCAGCAATCATGGCGGAGATTTCCCTCAGAATTCTTTCAATCTCTGCTTTTTCCTTCAAGATTAATTCCTTAAGCTGATTGTTTAGCTCCACAACTGCCATTGGTTCAATGAATAGCGTTGCACCACTGGAGGATTGATCATGGATTAATCCCGGTACATTTCCCCGATGTTCTTGTTTTACAGGAACTACATATCGATCCTGTCTTATGGTGATGATGGCATCCTGTAGATACTTTTGAGTTCCAGTTGATGAAATGATGCTATTTAATTTGTTACGAATAGCTTCATTCTTAGTATTGATAGAACGTCTAATATGCTTTAGCTCCGAGCTGGCATTGTCGGATATTTCTGTATCACTGATGATACTCATTGTGATTTTGTCTTCTATCTCTCTGAAGGTATGGAGACTTTCTGCTAAACCTTGGATGATTGGGAATTTTGCTTCTCCATCAGCCTTTAAGTAGCTCTTTAATCTTCTAGCCGCCGTCAAGGTACTATTTAACTGTAGTAATTGCCCTGGGTCTAGATAAGAACCTATTTCAGTTCTTTTTAGATAATGCAATACATCGTGAATCCCTGCAATCGGAACATTCCCCCTCTGTATTAAGATGCTTTGGGCTTCGCTTGTCTCCTGCTGCATCTTGATGATTTCCGATAATTCATCAAGGGGCTTTAGCTCCTCAGCCATGTTTTTTCCTAAAGGGGATGTGCATTTATTCCATAGTCTTTCAAGGATTTTATTATATTCCAAAACTCTTAAACTTCTTTCATTCATCCGTATCACCTCTTACTTTTTAGGATAAGAAAGGAATATTTTTACTCTTTTCAATTCTACCATAATATGTCTCAGTTAGTCCAACTATTAAGTGAGGAAATTGCATAATTGATTTTAGATTTATATTAATGCAAAATGAAAAGCTTCGCTGCTTAGTGTTCAATGAGTAATATATTATAATGTAAAGGAAATTACTCATTTCACAATGCGCGACTCAGCTTTTATTTTTGCATAACACGAATATAAATTCATCGCTAAGGTATTATGCAAATTCCTCAAGTAACTATTCTTATAATTTTCTATATTGTAAAAACTATTCTTGATTATTAATTTTAACCCAGCTATCGTGTAACCCCACCTCTAATCATCTTACTGGTAATACTATACCTGTTAATTTGATTATTGATATCACATAATAATGTAATCCATAACTACCAATAAAACTATAGTATAAAAGATATGGCGATTAACCATATCTTTTATTTTATTTGATTTTATTTTCCTATTGCTGTGCTCTTTTTTGAAGTCTTTCTCTCGTTACCTTATCTAAAATCTTCTTACGGATTCTAATGTTTTTTGGTGTCATTTCAACAATTTCATCATCTGCAATGAACTCTAAAGATTGCTCTAGGGAGAAGATTGTTGGTGGTACTAATCTTAGAGAATCATCTGCTCCAGAAGAACGAATGTTGGTTAACTGCTTTTTCTTACATACATTTACGGCAATATCCTCAAGACGGGAGCTTTCTCCTACAATCATTCCTGCATATACATCTATCCCTGGAGAAACAAACATGTTTCCTCTTTCTTGGGCATGGTAGATTCCGTAGGCAACCGCTGCACCTGTTTCAAAGGCTACTAATGATCCTCTATTTCTTACTCGAATATCCCCACGATAAATATCGTAACCATCAAATAAATGGTGGAAGATACCGTACCCCTTTGTATCTGTAAGGAATTCTGAACGATAACCGATTAAACCTCTAGCTGGGATTCTAAACTCTAGCTTGGTAACTCCTGTTCCAGTCGGCACCATGTCCAGCATTTCACCCTTACGTAGTCCAACCTTTTCAATTACTGCACTGGCACTTTCGTCCGGTACTTCTATAAATAAATGCTCCATTGGCTCAAAAAGACCTTCTTCTGTTCTCTTTAGGATAACCTCTGGTCTAGATACAGCGAACTCGTAACCTTCACGTCTCATGGTTTCAATTAGAATAGAAAGGTGTAGCTCTCCACGACCTAGTACTCTAAAGCAGTCGGCAGAAACCTCCTCCATTTTCATGGCTACGTTTGAAAGCATTTCTCTTTCCAAACGATCCTTTAAATGTCTACTGGTAACAAAAGTACCTTCCTTACCTGCAAAAGGACTATCGTTTACCATAAAGTTCATAGAGATGGTTGGATCATCAATCTCAATAAAAGGTAGTGGCTCTACTTTATCTACAGAACATAGGGTGTCTCCAATGTTAATATCACCTACTCCAGATATTGCGATAATCTCCCCTACTGATGCTTCTTCGATTTCAGTTCTACCTAAACCCTGGAAGTTGTATAAGTTACTCACCTTTACACTCTTTTGTCCTTCATTACCTTTAACTAAAACAGCCTGTTGACCCTTCTTTAGGTTACCTCTAGTTAGTTTTCCGATACCGATTCGTCCAATATATTTGTCGTAATCGATATTTGAGATTAATAGCTGAACCCCATCATCTGGATCACCTTCTGGACATGGGATATGCTCTAGGATAGCATCAAATAACGGCTTAAGATTGTCTGATTCTTCCTCTACCGTTAATTTTGCAAAACCATTTTTTGCTGATGCGTAAATTACTGGGAATTCCAATTGATCTTCGTCGGCTTCTAGGGCAATGAATAGGTCTAATACTTCATCAATGACTTCCTCTGGTCTTCTATCTGGTCGGTCAATTTTATTGACTACAACTATAGGTTGTAGACCCTCTGCCAATGCTTTTTTAAGAACGAATCTAGTTTGAGGCATCGGACCTTCCTTAGCATCTACTAAAAGTAACACCCCATCCACCATTCTCATAATACGTTCTACTTCTCCACCAAAATCCGCATGGCCTGGCGTATCTACGATATTAATTTTTACATCTTTATAGCTAACAGATGTGTTTTTAGATAGAATTGTAATTCCTCTTTCTTTTTCTAGAGAGTTTGAATCCATTACTCTTTCTTCTACATGTTCATTTGTTCTAAATGTTCCACTTTGTTTTAGCATCTCATCTACCATAGTTGTCTTACCGTGGTCAACGTGGGCGATGATGGCTATGTTTCTAATATCATTCCGTTGCATAATTTTACCTCTTCCTTTTATATATTGGAGAATTTACGTAGTTGCGTAGTATAATCTTCGTAATTTCCTCGTTTTTATTTATTTTAACTATTATACCTTTAGTTTAAGCACTAAGAAAAATTTTAACATATATTATAGTTCCCTGCAATCCTTTAAATATTAATATTTAGAGCAATGTCAGTAAAAGTCAGTGAAATCATGAAAAAAGCTACTAAATTTTCTATTTTAAAAGTCTTTTTGAGGTTGTGAAGTATAGGAAAGACCAGCGGTCGTCGCATATAGGTAATACGCGAGAATGCTGGTCTTTTGAAATGACGCAGAAGATAGGGTATTTTCAATGATCATAGTAGACAGTTCAAAAGCCGTTAGATTCAAGGA
>NZ_JAFBEE010000033.1 GCF_016908555.1 Alkaliphilus hydrothermalis | reverse complement strand
TTGCTTTTCAACAGGCTAGTGCCTGTTCAAAAGCCATTAGATCCAAGGAACAAGACCCCACAGCGAACGCCGCGTATACGTAATACGCAAGGGTGTTGTGGGGTCGCAGTGACGCCGAAGATGAGGGCTTTTCAACAGGCATGCTTTATATATGGATAGGTTTATCTATAGCTCCATGGGCAGCCTCCATAACGATTTCTGATAATGTTGGATGGGGATGGATTGCCTTTGCCAGTTCATGTACTGTCCCCTCCATTTCCATTGTGGTGACAGCTTCTGCAATCATATCTGTAGCATTTGGAGCTAATATGTGAATCCCCAGAACCTCTCCATAGCTCTTTTCAGCTATGATTTTCACAAATCCGTCACTTTCTCCTTCAGCTAGGGCTTTCCCGTTAGCACTTAAAGGGAAGGTGCTTACAATGATGTCATACCCCTTTTCCCTTGCCACTTGCTCAGTCAGTCCAGCCGATCCTATTTCAGGAAAACCATAAATACAAGACGGCGCCTTATCATAGTTTAGAACTGATATATGACCCATTATGTTTTCAACAGCTACTATTCCTTCGGCTGATGCAACATGGGCCAACATGAGCTTCCCATTTACATCTCCTACTGCATATACCCCCTCTATATTTGTTTCTAATCTTTCATTGGTTACTACATTGCCCCTTTTGTCTAGTTCAATACCTAACTTCTCAAGCCCCTTGCTGTTTGCTACACGTCCTATACTTAACAATACCTTGTCAGGGGTAAATTCTCGTGTTGTTCCATCTACTGAAGTAATTACTTTATTACCATCAAATTTCTTAACATCAGTTTTATACATCACATTTATTCCATCCCTCTTTAAGATATCAGTCATGGTATCCCGTAGATCAAGATCAATGTTCCCTAAAAGAGCATCGCTTCTCTGGAAAATGGTTACTTTCGTCCCTAGGGCATTGTAAAGGGTTGCAAACTCAACACCCACTACCCCTCCCCCCACTATAATGAGCTCCTTTGGGATTTCTTCAATAGCCAGAATCCCCTTACTTGTTACGACAAGACCCTTCTCCATTGCTTCCTCTATTCCCTCTATCTTTGGTATACGAGGGGATGAACCAGTCGCTATTATAAGATTTCTGGTTTTAATGGTGTCATCATTAACTTTTATTGTATTCTTGTCAATGATTTCCCCATATCCCTTGTATAGGTCTACATTGTTTTTCTTTAATAGAAAACTGACTCCTCCAGTAAGCTTCTTTACAACCTGATCTTTTCTTTTAAGCATATTTGACCAATTGATTGAGACAACATTCTTATCTATGATATCTATACCATACTTTTCTGAATTCATTATATTTTGATAAACCTTAGCACTCTTTAATAGGGTTTTTGTAGGAATGCAACCCCAGTTAAGGCATACTCCACCTACATCTTCCTTTTCAATTATGGCTGTTTTTGCCCCCATTTGGGCTGCCTTAATGGCCGCCACATATCCACCAGGACCTGCACCAATTACGGTTACATCATATTGCTTCATGTTCTGCCCTCCCTCTTGTCATTTTAATTAATTGATTTTATCCTTTATTTAATGGAGAAGCAGTTTTAGTTTAATAATACAAGCATTGGGTCCTTCAATAATTCTTCCAATCTCATTAAAAATCTCCCTGCATCTCCACCATCAATCACTCTATGATCTATACACAGGGTAATTGGCATCATATCTTTAATAACAATCTGATTATCTTCTACTATAGGTCTTTTTTCGATGGCACCTACTCCTAAAATGGCAGTTTCAGGA
This sequence comes from Alkaliphilus hydrothermalis, assembly GCF_016908555.1. Classification (GTDB taxonomy): domain Bacteria; phylum Bacillota; class Clostridia; order Peptostreptococcales; family Natronincolaceae; genus Alkaliphilus; species Alkaliphilus hydrothermalis. Next base: position 20,823 of record NZ_JAFBEE010000033.1, on the reverse strand, counting down.
TATTTAATTACTGGAACACCATATTTACCTCCAATTGCACCATAGTTCGTAATTGTGAAGGTTCCATTTTGCAATTTCTCTAAGGAAACACTTCTGTTTCTCGTTTCTAGCTTTAATTCTTCCATAGTTCTGGCAATTTGAAATATTCCCTTCTGATCTGCGTCCTTGATTACTGGTACCATTAATCCATCAGGCGTATCCACTGCCATTCCTATATTGTAAAACTTCTTTAGTATAACTTCTTCCTTTTCATGGTCATAGCTTGCGTTGAAGACTGGAAACTCTTTTAGGGCAATAGCTACTGCCTTTATAATAAATGGCATGAAGGTCAGATGTACTCCCGCCTTCTCAGCAAGCTCCTTCTGCTCCATTCTAAATTGGACTAATTTGGTTACATCAAAGTCATTCATGGTGGCAGCGTGGGGAATCAATGATTTGGAGAGTACCATGTTTTTAGCAACTGTTTTTCTTAGCATTGAGATTGATACCCTTTCTACCTCACCCTCAAATTTCATTTCTGGTACCTTGATAGGTGAAATATATGTAGCTTCTCCTTCATCTTTTGCTTTCATTTCACCCTCTTGAGCCTCAACATCTTTGTTATTAGCCCTTGTATCTAGAGCTTCTTTCGCTTTGTATATATCCTCCTTCATCACTCTACCTACTGCCCCAGTACCTTCTACTGTAGTAATGTCAATTCCTAAATCCTTAGCCAGCTTCCTAGCTACAGGGGTAGCTAAAACCTTTTTCTTGTTGATATCATTTTTTCCCTTCATTTCATGGCTGCTTTCTATAACCTCTGATGATACCTCGATCTGTCCGACTACTCCAGCTGTCTCTTCTTCTCCTTCGCCAACTGCCTCTTTTTTAGGTTCCACAGCCTTTTGCTCCGAATCATCAGCTTCATTTCCGTCATCTATTATCGCTATAACTTGACCTACTTCAATCACATCCCCCACACTGGCCATCTTCTTTGATAGTTTTCCCGTTATGGGAGATGGAATTTCTGCATTTACTTTATCAGTCTCTACCAGGAAGAGGTTATCTCCATCTTTAACTTCGTCTCCTTCTTCAAAAAACCACTTCAATAACTTTCCTTCATGGATACCTTCACCTATATCTGCAAATTTGAATTCAAACAAACCCCACACCTCCTCTTAATAGCTTACGATTTCCATCACTTTATCAACGATTTGCTCTGGTGTTATGATAAAATGATGTTCACCCATTGGCAACGGTACCGTAACGTCAAAACCTGTCAATCTAGCTGGTGGCGCCTCGAGATAAAGGAATGCCCCCTCGTTAACTATTGATATTAATTCGGCTCCTGGTCCAAAGGATTTATATGCTTCATGAATGACTAAAAATCTTCCAGTCTTTTGAACAGAATCGATTATTGTCCCCTTGTCTAGGGGTGATATCGTTCTAAGATCAATCAACTCTATATTTACACCTTTTTCCTCTAAGACTTTAGCTGCCTTTTGTGCCTCCCTCACCAGAGCCCCCCAAGTAACTACTGTAATATCAGTGCCTTCTTTTACAATCTTTGCTTTTCCAATTGGAATGATATAGTCCTCTTCTGGCACCTCCTGCTTAAATGCTCTATAAATCCTCTTTGGTTCTAGGAATATTACTGGGTCTGGGTCTCTAATAGCTGCTAAAAGTAGTCCTTTAGAGTCATAGGGAGTGGAGGGGATTACCACCTTCAGTCCAGGGGTCTGGGCAAATATATCCTCAATACTTTCGGAATGGTGTTCTAGTGCCCTTACTCCACCGCCATAGGGCATCCTTATTACCATTGGTAAATGATATTTTCCTCTAGTCCTATTTCTAAATCTTGCCACATGACCTATTATCTGATTAAGGGCAGGTAGGACAAATCCAGAGAATTGCATCTCTACCACAGGCTTCATTCCATTGATGGCCATTCCTACAGCTGAACCTACTATCCCTGCTTCCGCTAAGGGTGTATCAAAGCATCTTTTTTCACCATATTTCTTTTGAAGCCCCACGGTGGCTCTGAATACCCCGCCTTCATAGCCAACATCCTCACCGTAAACAACGACCGACTGATCCCTTTCCATTTCTTGATCAAGGGCTTGATTGATTGCAGAAATATTGTTTAAAAGTGGCATTTACTTTTCTCCCCCTTCTGTGTACTTCTTATATGCCTCATATTGCTCCACCAAATTTGGCGTCATTTCTTCATACTGATATTTAAAAATATCCTCTAAAGGCACTAATCCATATTTTTCTACTTTTTTAAAGGTTTCGTTAACAAATTTTTCGTATTCATCATTTTGACTTTCTTCTTTTCCTTCATCCCATATCTTTTTATTAATCAAGTACTTCTTAAGTCTCTTAAGTGGGTCTTTGCCCCTCCATTCCTCTACTTCTGACTCTTCACGATATATCGTTGGATCATCTGATGTGGTATGGGGTCCCAATCTATAGGTTACTGCTTCAATCAATGTTGGTCCTTCACCTCTTCTAGCCCTATCTACAGCCTCTTTCGTTGCCGCATAAACAGCCAATAGATCATTCCCATCCACTTGAATACCTGGCATCCCAAAAGCGACTGCTTTTTGGGCTAAGGTCTTGGCCTTCGTCTGGGATCTTCTTGGAACTGAGATCGCAAAATGGTTATTTGATATCACAAAAACTGTTGGTGTATTAAATACAGCCGCAAAGTTTAAGGCTTCGGAGAATTCTCCCTGAGAAGTTCCACCATCCCCCACATAGGCTATTGTTACATCATCCTCTCCCTTGATATTAGAGGCCATCCCCAGCCCTACTGCATGATTTAATTGAGATGCAATTGGTACAGATATTGGCAGCATCTTAACATCCTCTGGAAAATTACTTCCTTCTTCTGTTCCATACCAGTATAAAAATACCTGCTCCAACGGAACCCCCTTATACAACCATGCTCCTAATTCCCTAAATGCAGGTACTAGCCAATCCCTTTTCTCCGTAGCTGCTATAGAACCTACTTGAGTCGCTTCTTGTCCTAGGTTTGGTGCATATGTCAACATTCTTCCCTGTCTTTGATATTGAAGCGCCTTAATGTCAGTCATTCTAGCTAAAAGCATCGTTTTGTAAAGCTCAATGAGCCTTTCATCTGAAAGATCTGGTACTAAGCTTTCGTTTATGATGTTGCCTTCTTTATCTAAGATTTCTAACCGTTTCCCTTCTAGGGGATTATATTTTTCTACAAGCATTCTTTACCCTCCTTTGAAATTTGAACTCAATTCTTATTTAATTTATTCATCATATACCCAATATACCCATAATAAAGTTATGTAAGAACAAAATATTAGCCAGGGCAAGTACTATTTTAATAACGGAGATGTTTTTGCATAAGTTGAGACCGTTCAAATGTCCTAGATTCAAGGCACAAAAAAGCTCAGCCACCCCCCGTGTATATAAAAACATACGGGAAGTGGCTGAGCTTTTTATGCAATTTATACTATTATTGATTTTTATCAATATTAATGAAAAATATTAATACTACCAGATACAGTCTTTACATTAATTTCATTTTTATCGGAACCTACAGTCCCCTCCATTTTTCTTCCTTCATCTTTACTGATTACAATTGGGAAATTGCAATCTATTCTTCCAGAAGTCGATTTTGCCCAAAGACCAAATTCAGCGTTTTCTGGTAATTTGATATTGATTCTTCCAGAGGTAGTACCTATATCTATGTTATTGTTAAACTCAGCATATTCAACATCAACGGAACCCGATACCGTTCCAGCATCAATGTCTCCTGTAAAGTTAAGAATATTCACTCTCCCTGAAACTGTCCCAACTGTGGTAGTATTGGTCTTAGCTGAATCTACATGAATACTTCCAGAAACAGATTCTAAACTAAATTCATTAGCCTCAACTTCATCGATAATTATTTCTCCCGATACGGTTTTAACTGCGATCTCTTCATAGATCCTTCTTGGCAAATAGATATCTAGTTGTAGATTTTCCCTAAGTCTTCCTATATTAACAATTTTATTTCTGTTAATTTCCACTCTAATTTCATCTCCATCATGGGTCACCTCTAAAACTGGTAATGCTTTGGAATTAGTTTCAACAGTCCCGTGAAAATGGACTCTGATTTCTTTTGAATCACCCGTTGCAAAAAACTCCACTGGAGCGCTAATAGTTTTAATGTCTATTTCTTCAATTCTTTCAATTTCATAATACTTTTCTTCATCAATGGTGTATTTTTCTAAGTCTCCTAAGTTAATGCTCAGCCCCTTGTTGGTAGGCACACATCCAACCATAACTAACATGATGCTACAAAGAACTAAAACTAATATTTTTTTTGAACCCCAATTATTTTTCACTTTATATCCTCCCCTTTAAATCTTCAATCTTCTTTTTTTCTTCTTCAACAAATTATACGGAGCTGTTTATAAAAAGTCTGAACAAATTCCATTTTTTTCAAAAAAATTTCAAGAAAAGTTTTTCAAAAAAGTTTTTCAAATGAAATACCATTTTGTGCTAGAATTAATGTTATACACGTGGATCTTCTAAGGTGGATCAAGTGGAAGAACTATTAGATCAATATAATAAATACCTCCACGCTATAGAACCCATCGCTTTTTTAGATGACCTAACCACGAAAAATGTTTTGATTCATGAAGGCAAATTATCTGCAATAATTGATATAGATTGCATCTGTTTTGGTGATAAAATTTATTTTATCGCATTAACAAATATGGCCCTCATATCTTTAGGTTATGATACCAAATATATAGACTACCTTGTGAAAGAAATGAAACTGTCTGAATACGAAAAAGAAATACTTAAATTATACACCTTGGTCTTCTGCGTTGATTTCATGGGGGAAAAGGGATTAAAAATTAAGGATAAAGTCATACCAGCAACCCAAAATGAAATTATCCAATTAAATGATTTCTATGAGAAAATATTTAATGAACTAACTATGAAACTCTAGTAGCGTTTTTTATAGTACACAAAAGAAGGAGTTAGTTCCCGAAGAACTAACTCCCTTAAAATATTATCTATGTGTTTTATTAAAATACTCCATACTCTTTAACGCTAATACTTTACCGTTTTTATACTTTTTACTTAACTACTACATGTTTTTGTTTTTGAAGCTTACTTTGAGCTTCTTTTTCATCTACTACTGTACTGGACATAAACTTAAAAATTATAAACAAAAGTCCCATTACTAAATATCCCACCATATAATCAGAATTCAGCATTAGTCCCAACTTTGGTGCATGCATAAATCCTGTAGCTGAAAGAATTGCAGCTACAACGGCAGTATAGGCTGCTTTGTGGAACTCGTTATCAATAATAAATACCAATATTGCCCCCCAAAGTAAACCAGTAAACATTGCACCTTGGCCCAAAGGAACAATTCCAGAAGACAGGCTACTTACAACCTCTTCTGCTTTTCCGTTGAATCTAGTCATAATGTAGTTGGCAAAGTACGGGAACATGGCCAATACAACTGCTGGATAATGTTTGTTTTCCACTGAAGAGAATGCTTGGGATACCATTGAAATACCGACAAATACAAGTATAGGTGCAATAACAGCTACAGGGATAATCTTTGACATTGCAGCAATAATTCCAAATGTTGATGCCAATAAAAATACCACACCATTTAATACAGAATAACCTCTTCCTGCCTTCATCCATTTAGACCCGATGGATGCAATATATACAGTTGTTGGGAATACCCCTCCAAAGATTGTTCCAATCATTGTTCCTACACCATCTGCTAACTGGGCTTCTTGAACATCATAATCGTCCCCTGCTGCAGCCATGGCCTCTACATTGTTCATGGTTTCTATAAAGTTGTAAATTGAGATCGGTAATAATATTGCAAATAAGCCCATCATTTCTGTTGTTAACAAAGAAATTCCTTTAATAAATCCTAGTGTTGGCAGTGGTGCATAAAAACCAACATTTGATAGACCTTGAGATATCTGTGACGCATCTGCTTTTCCAATTGTATAGGCTAACACCGTTCCAATGACAATTGCAAATAAAGAAGCTGGCATTTTGAAAGGCATTGGTTTTTTCGCTACTAACCCAATTAAAATAATTGCCAAAACAACCATACCGATTACTGGCATTTCATAGGTCTTGAAAAATAACTCCCCACCAATAAAAGCAAAGGCAACTCCTGCTAAAGCCCCCAGCATTGATGCCCTTGGCAAGTGCTTTCTAATCCATCTTCCTACAATACTCCCCAGTGCCTCCACTAGTCCCCCGAGAAAACAGGCACCTAGTCCAATTTTCCACCCTAATTCAGGATCTCCTGTCAGTTCTAGGGCTGGCTTTAATACGCCAAACAAGTAAATAAACATAACTGGAGTACTAATCCCATAGGAAAGTGCAGTTACATCCAATCTATTTTCCTTCTTAGCCAGTTTTCCAGCCATATGGGCATAATATAAATTACCAAATAATACCGAAATTGCCGCCCCTGGAATTACCTTTCCATACACAATACTGGCTGGGTATCCCATTGAAATCATTGCTACTGCTATTAATACAAAGTTCGCTAAATTGTTCTGGAATAAAGCGAAGAAACCATCAACGTCCTCTCTTTTAAACCATGGATAAATGATCTTTGACATTTTTAATAACCCCCTTCTTAGAATTATGATTTTTCGATGTGTTACTCTTGAGACGGCTCTTTAAAACTAATTTTTCCGTCCTCCATACTGCTAATAATAGCTAGGGATTCCACATGAATGTTGGCTTCCTTGGCTAACTGCCCACCTTTTTGAAATCCTTTTTCAATAACAATACCAGCTCCCACTAGTTGAGCCTTTGCTTCATCAACTATTTGCTTTAACCCTAGCAGCGCTTGTCCATTGGCTAAAAAATCATCAATGATAAGGACATGGTCACTACTGTCTAAATAACGCTTAGAAACTCTGATTTTATAATGTTTTTCCTTCGTATATGAGTATACTTCCCCTTGAAATGTATCCTTGTCTAAGTTCTTTGACTCTGTTTTCTTTGCAAAGACCACTGGAACATTAAAGTACTGTCCTGCCAATACTGCAATTGCGATTCCAGAAACCTCTGCAGTTAGAATTTTAGTAACCTTCTTCCCCTCAAATCTCTTCTTAAACTCTTTACCAACTTCATTTAATAATTCTATATCCAATTGGTGATTGAGGAAGCTATCAACTTTCAGGACTCCTCCCGCTTCAACCCTTCCAACTTCCATGATTTTTTTCTTTAATAATTCCATATCCTTTTCCTCCCCTTAAATCCGCTGACATACTTCGAATTCAAAAAAAACAAAACCCCGTAGATTTTAACTACAGGGTTGGAAACTCATTTCATTGACTCAAAAAATCATCATTGATTTGTGTTTTTACCATATATAGTAAAATGTAAACACCAATCATGACTCTTTTTATAAAATCAAACAAATAATACCACCCGTAGTCAGGCCATTAACGGTAGCCCGGTAGAAACTCTTGGTCCATATCACCAACATTATACGAGATTCTTTATGAAGTTTTTACGACTCAAAATTCTTAGAATTTATTCTATATCAATAGTCAGCAAAAATCAAGTTGTTTTTACAAGAATCGACATGTTTTTAAAAAGCTAACCTTCTTATTTGTTGGATATTTAACGGGGCTCATGCCAAAACTCATCGGATGTAATTTCGAATAAAATTGCTATTTTAAAATTTATAGTTCGTATATAATTCTATTATATACTCTATCAAGATGCTAATCAAGTTATTTTACCTTTAAAATACGAACTATGTATAATTTAATCACTATACTTCTGTTTTTCTATAGCTCCTTCTCTTATTTTTATACAAATGAACTCCATATAGTAAAACTAGCAAAGTATAATTAGTTGCCAAAATATATGGATGAGACCAACCTACTCCGTCAATGTGTAGATGGCTTAATGGATATAAAAACTTCGTAGGAAAAAAATCAGCAGAATGGGTTGGAATATCCATTAGTATGTGGAGGGGCCATGCTAAAAAGGCTATTGAAATCTCCTTCCCCCAAATCTTCCTTATCATAGTCCAGAGAATCGCTGCCACCACTAAGCTATGGGTAAAATTATACAAAACAAACACCCAGTGATCAAAACTCTCTAACGCTGGTTTACCCATCACAACATTACCCATTACTAGTTCCATAATGGTGTGGGGTAGAAACACAATTAAATCAGGCAATAATCCAAAGATCACAGCATACTTAAATAAGCCCTTTTTCTTGCCACAAAATAGACCACCCCATAAACCGTGGGTAAGTACATCCATTGAAATTCCTCCTTCTAACATTATTTTATGATTTTACTGTTATTTTCACCGTTGTTTTTAAATATATTTATTATTAACAATTAACTTTAACCCATACCTAGCCCTTTACACGGGTCCCCCCCCTTAAGAAAAATAACACCAACTTTAAGTTAAAGAATCTAAATTTACATAATCTTTGTACATTACCCAAAACTGTGCTAAAATAAGCTATGTTGACTTATAAGAAAGTATATTAAATATAAAGGGGGAGAATATCATGGGAAGAGCTCATAAAGCCAAATTTATACTCCGTTTCTTAGTGATCTTCCTTCTATGGAATCTATTTGTGTTATACCCCAATCCTTATCGTTTAGGGGTTTCCATCTATCGTATCTTTAACCCAGAGATTAATCCGTCGGCGATTGCCCATCTACTAGAGGATACCCCCCACGATCCTAAGGAAATTGAAACCTATGTATTGAACATTATCCCCTATCAATATGACTGGCAAACCTATGGGGTTCCCTTCTATTTCCCAAAAGCTGAAGAGGTCATTGCGAAAGGCACAGGGGATTGCAAAAGTCGATTTGTTGTTCTAGCCTCCATCTTTGAAGCTAAGGGCATCCCCTATCGACAAAGCTTCTCCCTAAGTCATTTTTGGGTTGACTATGAGGGTAAAACAGAAAATAAAATCGAACAAAAATCTAATGCTCTTTTGGTAAGAAATGAAGATGGGACTAATAAACTACAGTTACCTCAAGAAGAATTAAAAGAAGTTTACGAAGCCCTCAAGGAAGGATTTTGGGACTACATGCCTCTTCATAGAAGGGTGTTATTAATGGCTGGTTTGCCTATGTCGATTATGATTGCTTTATTCATAAATCATTTAAAAGTGAAGAAGAAACGAAAATACTATTTCAAATTTTAGCTGACGACCAAAACAAATATATTTTAAAAACAGCAAATCAATGCCATCTAATAAAGCCCCAGCAAATCAGTTAGCATACCACTACTTTTTAGCTGGGGTTTTCATTTTTCTTCTTTCTATTTTTTAATACATTCCTACGATTTTCTTTCCTGCTTCGCTGGCCTCTTTAATCTTAACAGAATTAACTCCCCTTAATCCTTCGACTTTTTCCATAATTGACGGTCTCAATGTACTTCCCCCTTAGATATATAAATTACAAAATATTTTTACAACTTTACTATGAAATACTATCATAAGTAGATTGTTTTCTCCAATAATATATATCTATGGTGGACAGGTTGGGTATTGATTTTTTTTATAACATTTAATCATATTAATTAATTTCCCTACCCTCCCTAGGGGTCAAATAAAACACAATCACCGCCATACAAAGGATTGCCGTCACAATGATACTTGAATACCGTACTTCTGCTCCAAGTCTTTTAATAACGATTCCTAAGTAAGACCATAAAATAACAAGGCTATAGAGGGTATCCCTTTTGTTAACCAATACATAACGGGTGATTAACGTTCCGATGATCAACATACTTATGGTCCAAATAACTGCTGAAGCTCCAAAACCATCCCAACCTAAGTACACAAATAGGGTTGTAAAATTTGCTATTGTAGCAATAGTAATCCAACCTAAGTAAATTTGAAATGGAGCATGGACGAAGAATCGAATTCTCTTTGGAACAACAACCCTTCCGACATTTAAGTTCTGATAGATCTTCAGTAAAGAAAATAACAGAACCAACATCAAAATAACGGATATAGGAATTTCTCTGTAGTGCCAAGCAAGGATCCAACTAAAGTTTGCAGCACAGGAAACCACAAACCACCAGCTAATTTGATCTACAAAATATTGATTTTTCTTCTTATTTGAAAATAAATCCCTCCCCTGATAAATAACAAATCCACCTAAAAGAATATAGATTACTCCCCAGATGGAGAATGTAATATTGGCAGGAGTAAATAGGTTTGGATACATTTCTGCTACTTCCCCAGTGGTGTTCCCTCCTATTGGTATAACATTTGCCAATATATTAATAGCCACCATTCCGATATAGGCAATGATATTCATGATTTGTAAAATAAAAACATTTTTCCTCATAAAAGTCCCTCCCTTTGCAAATAATATACTATCTTTAAGGATTGCCAATAATCTCCGTATCATTCCTAACACCTACTCATATCCATTATATGCAATACGTTTTATTTGCAGTATAGGTTTTTGATATAGTAATTAGTAGGCATTTGGCATCCATGTTTTTTAAATGGATGAAGGAAATTCGGTTTTTTTGTTGAATAAGTTATCTTAGTGTTGGATTTATGAAATTCAGCTTACGAAAAGCTAATTACGTTGATTATGCACACCTAAATCATTGTGATAAAAAAAGAGAAAACGAAGAAAACCCACCTATTATGAAGTTATGAAGACTTCAATTATGTAACCATGAAGGTTAGAGGAAAACCCCTCTATTTTTTATGGTTTTTTGTATTAAAAAATCATCTACACATTTAATAAATGCTAAAATTTCGGAGGTGCAATATGAAAGTACTTTATTTTGATTGTTTTTCTGGTATCAGCGGAGATATGTTCCTTGGGGCAATGTTGGATATCGGAGTAAAAGAAGAATATCTACGCCAACAATTAGATTTACTAAAGGTATCTGGTTATCAACTAAAAGTCTACAGTGATGAAAGAAAAGGCATCACTGGAACTAGAGCAAAAGTACAGCTAGTTCATGAACATAATCATAATCATAGTCATCATCACCTTCAACACGATCATCACCTTGACCACCATCACCGAAATTTACAGGACATTACCAAAATCATTAATCATAGCCAACTTAATGATCATGTAAAAAAAATTAGCCTTGAAATGTTCCACCATATCGCTGTAGCTGAAGCAAAAATCCATGGCAAAAGCCTTAATGATGTTCATTTCCATGAAGTTGGGGCTATCGACTCCATTGTTGATATTGTCGGTGCTGCCATTTGTATAGATTGTCTAAAGGTTGACAAGGTAATCTTCTCAACCATTGCTGTTGGTGGCGGATTTGTTCATTGTGCCCACGGGATATTCCCTGTACCTGCACCAGCTACTGTGGAAATTTTAAAAGGAATCAAAATTACTTCTGGCGGTGTAGAAAAGGAACTTACTACCCCTACTGGTGCCGCCATTGTTAAGGCTTTAGCCAATGAGTTCTCCGATAATAAAGATTTTATTATAGAAAAGATCGGTTACGGCATTGGTGGTCGAGACAATCCAATCCCTAATGTCCTTCGAGTATTCCTGGGAAAAGTAGAAGATATCCCTTTGAGGTTATCCTATACTGAAAAGGAGCAAGCGAAGGTGTTAGAGTGTAATATTGATGACAGTAATCCTGAGGTATATCCCTACATAATGGAGCGACTATTTGAAGCTGGAGCAATGGATGTTTGGATGACCCCCATCGTGATGAAAAAAGGACGTACTGCCACAACCTTAAGCGTTTTATGTAGTCAAGAACTAATGGAGGATATGCTCAATATCCTATTTTTAGAGACCTCCACCATTGGGGTTAGAAGCTATGATGTAGAAAAAACCATGTTAAAGAGAAGCTTTGTTATGATAGATACCCCCTATGGATCAGTGACTTTCAAAACCGTTTCCTATAATGGAAAGGAAATTAAGTACAAGGCAGAATATGAGGATTGTAGGCGGATAGCAAAAGAACATAAGCTACCACTTAATCAAGTCTACGACACAGTAAATAAGATATATCAAAACAAGAAATAAGGGGTGACGGAATGAATACAAAAGAATTAACAAACCTGTTGGAAAAGGTTAAAGACAATCGAATCTCCATCGAAGAGGCAGTGGGAAACTTGAAGCAACTCCCCTTCTCGGACCTTGGTTTTGCAAAGGTAGATCATCATAGGGAGTTGCGTCAAGGATATCCCGAAATCATCTACTGTCAAGGTAAAACCACTGAACATGTGGTTGGAATCGTTAAATCAATGCTGGAAAAAGGAAGCAATATTCTTGGCACTAGAGCAACAGAAGAAATGTATGAAGCCATCAAAGCGTTTTATCCAGTTGTTCAATACCATCCCCTTGCAAAGACAATTACCATCAAGCAAAAAGAACAAGAAGTCCCCTCCTCCTATATTGTTGTGGTGACAGGAGGAACTTCTGATATCCCTGTTTCGGAAGAAGCTGCTATCACAGCAGAGATATTGGGTAATAAAGTTGAGAGGGTGTATGATGTTGGTGTGGCAGGTATCCATCGTCTATTTGCCAACATTGATATTATTCGAGGTGCACAGGTGGTAATTGCTGTAGCTGGGATGGAGGGGGCCCTTGGAAGTGTCATCGGTGGTCTAGTGGAGAAACCAGTAATCGCTGTCCCCACCAGTGTAGGCTATGGTGCCAACTTTGGAGGCCTGGCACCCCTGTTGTCCATGTTGAATAGTTGCTCCAGCGGTACTGCTGTTGTCAATATCGATAACGGTTTTGGTGCTGGCTATATGGCCAGTATGATTAATCATTTATAGCCATATCCCATCTATACTAGCCTATCCACAGCAGGTTTATTAAAACTATATTTTCTCCACCACATCAAAATCCTGTAGGGTCTCACTACCAGAGACACTACAGGATTTAAAGTATGCACCTCATCTAGTTTAATTTTATTCTATTTGTCTTCTTAAGCATCACCATTCTTAAGATTTTCCCTCAAAGAAGCAAACATCTGGCTTCTCAAATTTTTACTCTCTATAATCTTGTTTTTGTACATTTGCTCCTCAGCTTTTTTTATAATTTCATTGATTTCTTCTTCCACTGAGATCTTTGTTCCGTATCCTAAAGAGATACTAATCTTAATGGGGTCCTCCTCAGCCTCTTCACATCGTCTTTTAATCTCCTGACAGATACTTTTCGCCCTTTCCTCAGGAGTGTTATGGAGAATAACCGCGAATTCATCTCCACCCCAACGGGCTACAACATCTTCTTTTCTACAGGAATTTTTGATAATCTCTGCGATTTTTATCAAAAGCCGATCTCCTTCCAGATGCCCAAAGGTATCATTGGTAAGCTTCAATCCATTGACATCCCCTATGATAATGGAAATAGGTAGATGCTCTTCAGTATCTAGACGGGTCAATGAGTCTTCAAAATAAGCTCTATTGAAAAGACCTGTCAACTTGTCATGATAGCTTAAATATCGAATATGGGCTTCGGTTGCCTTCCTTTCAGTAATATCAGTATAAAACCCATGAAGACCAATAATCTCTCCATTAACAACTGTGGCTCCACCTCTAATAGAAACGGGGATCTTTTTTCCACCCTTGGCAGTCCGCACAGTCTCTAGCTCAACACTTTCTCCTAAAAGGGCTTTTTTACTTACTAGAAGAGCTTCTTCTATTAGGTCTTCATCAGCAATCAACAAATCTAAGTTCTTCCCCTTACATTCTTCAAGGGTATATCCGAAGATTTCTGTGAATCTTTTATTAATATCGATAATGTTACCCTTCTTATCTAAATGCCCTATGGCATCTGGAGAATAGTTAAAAAAGGATTCTAGTATTTTCTTTTGGTGTATGATCTGTTCTTGATCTTTTTTACGTTGACGAATATCGGTGTAAATGGCAAAGCCACCTATAATCTCATTATTAATGATGATAGGAGCCCCCCGTAAAATTACACTGATGGGTTGACCCTCTTTACTATAACGGACAGTATCATAGTATTGAATTGTCTCCCCTACCAAAATTTCATAGGAACCATATCTCATCACTTGGTTATGGGGATCGATCACTCGATTAATATTCTTTCCCTTTATTTCATCAATACTATATCCAAACAAGTCTGTAAACTGCTTGTTTATACTAACAACCTCGTGTTTGCTATCAAATCTCACTATGGCGTCAGGACTGTTATTAAACAAACACTCTAATGATTTTTTCTGCTGTAAAAGTCTTTTATTTACCTCCACTGCCCAGCTCCATCGGTTTTCGCTAATTTTTAAGGTTTCCTCCAGTGCCCGCTCCTTCTCCATTAACCTTTCTCCCCAGCGATTTTTTTCGGTTACGTCTGTGATTGTTAATAGTACTTTATCTTCCCCTAGTAAATTAAGGGTTACCTTATAAAAGTGTTCAACTCCTCCATTCATACATCTATATTCAAAGTCTTGGCGCTTCTTAGTGCGATGGAGTCTCTCTATGTAAAGCTGAAAATGTTCATGATTTTTTTCTAGCAGAATACAGGGGGCCATATCCTGATTATCATAAGAGCCAACAAAACCCTCCAAGATATTTCCCGTATAATCTAAGATAAACAAATCCTTTACCGTAAGCCTAAGCATATCCACTAACATTTCTTTTGAGTGTTGTTCTAGCTTCATTATTATCCCCCCAGTTTAGATAGTACTCTCGCCTATACTGATACACTATAACCAATTAATACCCTATTTTTACTCTTATAAAAATTTTTTCCCTATATTTCTACATTTTTTTTATTTTAATGAACAAAGTCTTCCCTCGGAAGATTTAATTGATGACTTATGTTGAAACTCATTTACGAAAAGTTCTCTTTTATATTAACTTAATGTAGAACTTTCCCATTCGTTATAAAAAAGAATCCCTAAATCATCTTCTAGGGACACTTTTTCGTCTTGATCTATTTAGTAAATCGTACTCCTCCTTGAAACTTCCTCCAATGCCTTGCCATAGTGTCTATGGTAAATCCCTTCCTAGGAGACATATGGACAAACTCCTTATCCGTCACCATGATCCCCGTATGGGTAATGACACCCCGTTTAACCGCAAAGTACACCAGGTCAAGGGGTCTTAATTCATCTAACTCCACTGACTTTCCACCTAGAGCTTTTATTCCTCTAATATAACGTTGTGGATCCTTTTTATACCAATTCTTAGGAATTTCCTGACCGTCCCCCGAAGGAATTTCAATCCCGAATTCTTTATAAAACAATACCATAAAACCAAGGCAATCAAGCCCTTCCTCTGTACTTCGTCCATTATGAACAAAATTAACATTTCTATATTTTTTAACAATTTCACACATTTTCTCATTAAATAAAGCTTCATTCATGCTTCTTCCCCCTTAATAAAATGTCTGAAGCAGACCTTTATTTCTATCTTATGCAGAGAGAAAAAACAAGTGATAAATTAAGTTAGGGTAATATTAATTTTTTTATCCGTCTAGAGACGGAGATAAAACCCGTCCTAGGTGTGTTTTATTGTGGAATAAAATACTATATATTATAATTAAGGAAAGAGCAAAACTGGCTTGACCATGTAATACTCATATAAAAAAATTTAAAGGAGGACTTTTTATGAAAAGAATTTTTTTCGGAGGATTACTCATTGTACTCGGTATTTTGTTTCTAATGGGTAATATATATTACCTTCCCTACGATATTGGAGAAATCGTCTCCACCTACTGGCCAGCACTTTTAATTTTATGGGGACTTAATGAAATTGCTGATAACTTTCGCCAAGATAGAAATCGTTATGGGATGAGTAATTTTTTCTTTCCAACTATATTGATTGCACTTGGGTCTGTTCTATTAGGAAATAATTTAGATCTTTTCCCCCTCGGTGACATTAATTTATGGCATGTATTTTGGCCTCTTGTAATCATTTTCATAGGGTTATCCTTTATTCTTCCCTCCCGTTGGAAAAGACCTAGAGTGTACGTAATCAATAGAGATGGCAATAAAAAAAAGTTAAATTCAAGAGGTAGTTTTGATGGTGATTCCCAAAGTGTGTTACTTGGTTCCCTACATCTAGGTAAAGAACCGTGGGCACTGGAGGATTCTTCATATCATATTGGTGTAGGAGAAGCAAAAATAGACCTCTCAAAGGCCTTAATCAAAGAAGGGGAGACGAAACTCCAAGTATCTGGTTGTACTGGAGAAATAGTATTGATTATACCTGGTGATGTAGCTGTAGATGTCAATGCTTCTTTAGACTTAGGTTCTATTACTATATTTGATAGAGAACATTCCGGCACTCCAAGGCAAGTTACCTATAGAAGTGTTGATTACGATACAGCCTATAAGAAGCTTTTTATCGATGTATCATTAAACATTGGTGAAATTATTATAAAGCAGGTGCATTAAATGTTCTCCCGGTATTTAAAGAACAGTTTTTTTAGCAATAGCCTGCAATGGGTTATAATTGAAAAAATCCTAATCGCTTCTTTAGGTAGTTGTATCATTACTAGCCTCGCTCTTTGGTCTTTATTCTTCAGACCAGAGGGTAGCTTTTTACTTAATGCACCACCCAAATGGAGGATATCTATTGTATTCGGCATCATCCTCTTCACCTGTGTTTTTACTGCTTTCCTATTTAGTCTTCCCTTTGGTAGAGGGTTAAAGGAAGAGCTACTAAAGGTCGAAGAAGCCCATGAAGCAGTCAGTAGAGGAAGGATTAACTTACGATTACCGCAAGAGAGTTATCGTGAAATCAATCAAATCAACCATCAATTTAACTGTATGGCAGAATATACAGAAAAACAGGTTGAGTCTCTACAACGTCTTGTGAATGAGAATAAGCTGCTGGTTAAAAATGCCGAGGAAACAGCTTCAATAGATGAACGTAAAAAAATCGCTAGAGAATTACATGATGCCGTGAGTCAACAATTATTTGCCACCTCCATCACTTTAGGGGCCATCAAAAACCTGCTAACCCAAAATCCAACTGAGGCTATTAAGTACTTCGAGAAAGTAGAAGTGATGGTCCATACAGCCCAACAGGAATTACGGGCCCTGATTATGCATTTAAGACCCGTTAGTTTAAAGGGTTTTTCATTAACAGTGGGATTAGACAAATTTCTAAAGGAATTGGATGATAAAAATAAAAATGTCAATATTCGTTGGGAAATTGAAGATGTTGCTAATTTGTCAGAAGGAGTAGAGGATAACCTTTTTAGAGTCATACAAGAAGGAGTCTCAAACGTTTTAAGACATTCCAAAGCAACTACCCTAATGATTCGACTCTATGTAAGGAATAGAGTCCTATCTATTATAATTGAAGATAATGGTGTTGGTTTCGATTCAAAAAAAGATAATTTGAGTTCCTATGGGATTGACTCCATGAAGGAAAGAGTAGCTGATGTTGGCGGTAGGTTAGATCTATTGTCTTATCCCAATAAAGGCACTCGAGTTGAAATTCGTGTTCCAATTTAATGATATAATAGGGGAGGAATACAGGTGTCGAAAAAAATTAAAGTAATGATTGTCGATGACCATGAGATGGTTCGTATGGGATTAAGTGCTTATCTCTCTACAGAGGATTTGATAGAGATTGTTGGTGAAGCTTCTAATGGTAGAGAAGCCTTAGAATTAAGTCAAGCATTGAGTCCAGATGTCATACTTATGGACCTGATCATGAATGAAATGGATGGTATTGAAGCTACCAAAGCAATCCTTCATAAGTTTAGAGAATTAAAAAAACAGGTTAAGATCATTGTTCTAACTAGCTTTATAGATGACCAGCAGGTATTTGCTGCCCTAGAAGCAGGGGCCTTTAGCTTCCTTTTAAAAACCGCTACTGCCACAGAAATATCTGATGCAATCATAAAAGCAATGAAGAACGAAGCTGTACTTGAGGGAAAAGTAACCCACTTAATGATTAACCGTGTTCAACAAAAAGAACCTAAGCATTCCCAGCTAACCCACCGGGAGCTTGAGGTATTACAGCTCATTGGTGAAGGTAAAACCAATAAAGAAATCGGTGAGGAATTATTCATAGGTATTAAAACCGTTAAGACCCATGTCAGCAATATCCTTTCAAAACTTGAACTTGAGGACCGTACTAAAGTAGCTGTCTATGCTAATCAAAATAATCTAATTAAATAATATAAACAATTCATATTTATATAGACTAACCAGCATCCTATCCCCCTAGGTATGCTGGTTTTGTTTTCAAAACCCTGTCACCATAAGGTTTACCGTTTCTCCATCCCTCATACAATTCTCATGACTTACCTTTGCAACATCTGGATCACAGAAGATTCCAGAATTACTTGTGATCTCTTTTATGTACTAGCTAGACACAGGTTATCAAATATATATTTTTCAAAGTACCCCTGAGATACTAATTTTGAAATAATCTCTAGAGCCTTTTCCTGCTCCATGCCCTTCCTATAGATTCGATCTTCTGTTAAAGCCTGATAAATATCACACACAGCAATAATCTGACATTCTTCAGTCATATTGACTCCACCAAAGCCTTCTGGATACCCGGAGCCCTTCAAATTTTCATGATGATTGCCACTCCATTCTGCAATTTCCTCAAAACCAGAGATTTGCTTTAAAATGAACTTAGTGTAGTAGGGATGTTTTTTTATGGTCAACATTTCTTCATCATCTAATCCACCAGGCTTATCCAATATTTCGTTAGGTACCAATAGCTTTCCTAAATCATGTAGATAACCGGCAATCTTCATTTTCGTACATTTTTCCTCATCATAGTTAAAGGCCTTTGCCAATTTGTAGGCTTTTTCCGAGACTCCTATTGAGTGTTGATGGGTGAAGTCACTTTTTTTATCTATAATAATAGCAAATGCTCTAGAAATTTGCTCTAGCTCATTGATATTTAACTCCATAACCTTATTCGGAATAATCATTTTTAAGTTTGGTTGAATATCATATGTACCAATGTCAATCCACATCTTTTCCTTTTGTAACAATTCCAGTACCGCATCAACTATATCTTCCCTAAATCCCTTTCCCTTTTCTGAGTTAAGCCATTGTCTAATATCTTTTCTAAATGCTAAACTATCCCTTCCACTATTAAATCTTAGCTCCAATTGATCCGCTAGGGCAATAATTTGGGATAGCAATGGAATTTTATCCCCCTTCAGACCGTATAGACCTGTCCCGTCCCATCTTTCATGATGGTACCTTATAATTTCTGACACCTCTTGATTCAGTGGAAGCTCTTTTGCTACTTCCCAACCAGTAGTTGCATGATGATCTAAGTTATTCATTTCCGCCTTCACAAATGCCTTCCTTCCCTGAAGCAACAAGGAATGGGTCACCCCTATATCATGTAGAATTGCCCCTTGAAAAGCATGGTTCTTCAAGTCATTCCTGTCCATTTTTTCTACCGTCAACAGAGTAATGTAGGATACTTTTTTAGCATGTTGAAAAGGTTTTTTTTCTGCTACATCCAGTAAGAGCGAAAACGATAATAAAATCTCATTAAGATTTACTTTAAAATCCCCCAATGCGTCACTTCCTGTTCTTTTTTTTATTGTTAGTAGGTTATATTGCGTATTTTGTGTGTAGACGCAGAATATAAAGCCATCTAATTTGTAATATTTCTTATTTTCTTCAATACATCCTAGTAATTAGTACCCAGTGAATCATTAAATAATCAAACTTCAAATTATTATCTAATTTTATCAGTAGATATATTATAAACCTATCCCTCCACATTCTACGCTACTTGAGATTAGAATTATAAATATACACCTTCACCTTACTTACCATGATGTAGGTGAAGAAAATTCATTTAATTTTCTAACTTTTTAGCCCACTTATCTAAAATTGTTAATTAATTTTAATTTCTTTTTTTGTATAATTATAAAGGATTAATGCCTTCTTAATTGAATATAATCTAAATATTAATCATTGATTACACTACAACCAACAGGAGGTCAAAATGAAAATTAAGTACATAACGAAAATTAACTGGTATCAGAATTTAAAAATCAAGTCAAAATTGCTTTCCTCATTTTTAATGATTATAGTTCTTCTTGTCCTAATAGGTGGCTTAGCTTTATATAATATCAAATCCATGAAGGATAGTATGTCCACGATGTATTATGACGGACTCATTCCAGTACAGCAACTGGGGACTGTTGAGAGTAATGTAGTCAAAATTCGACTTAGTTTAATGAGATTGATTACACATGACAATCATATCAAAGTTACACATGTAGTAGACGAAGTGAATGGTCTACGTGCAAAGAACAATCAATTGATTAATGATTATGAAGCAACCATCACGCCTAAAGATACTGACGAAAAAGAGGCGCTTGATACCTTTAAAGGACTATTGAATAACTACCGCTCGAGTCAGGATGAATTTTTAAAACATGTTCATAATAATAAACTTGAAGAAGCTTTAATTGAATATAAACAACTAGCACAGCTGGGTTATGAAACGGAAAAATCCATCGCAGCACTAAGTGACCTAAACGTGGAAATTTCTAATGACATTAATCAAGCCAATGATGCTCAATATCAACGTATTTTTAGTACTACGACTCTATTAATGATTGCAGCTGGCCTTTTAGCTGCAATTTTAGGAACCTTTATATCCTATAATATTACTAATGGGTTGAAAAAAATTGTCCAATTTGCTCATCACTTTGGAGATGGAGACTTAACTCAAAAGTTAGATATCCATACCAAGGATGAAATTGGTCAATTGGCAGCTTCCTTGAATAAAGCAGTGGATAATACCCATGTAACTGGCAAGTGTTTTTGGCGAAATTTTGGCAAATAATTTTCCTGAGATTTTTCCAGTTTCACCGCCTTAATGTTTTAACTTACTAAAATAA
>NZ_JAFBEE010000032.1 GCF_016908555.1 Alkaliphilus hydrothermalis | reverse complement strand
CCCAAGACTCGCTATGAGTGATTTGCTAAATCTTTCTCAGCGGGGTTCCCACCCACTATATGGTGCGCCCTTTGCTTGGCGCACGAACCGTCCCCTGCCATGTGTGTCTATTAGTTAACAATAATGTAGATTGTCAAGTAAAATTGACCCCTTTTTTTAATTTTTTACACTGAAATTTGCCCCCCTGATTTTTTTTCAAAAATGGAAATAAAACTTAATTTATCACCACCTTGTAGCCATTAGCCTCTAGTTTCTTAAGTTGTATTATTACCTGATTTGTACTCTGTTCAAGATAAATATACTTATTTATTTCCTGCATTTTATCCTTCATTAGATGGAGCATCAAGCTTCTAAAATCATCGTTTATTATCTCAATTGAGTCCGGTTTAGGACTGGATTTTTCCTCAAAAACTCTTGGCTGGGATTTACCTTCACATAATTCTTCTATAGTCATAAAGCCATCATGTTTATCAGCTTTTATTTCGTATTTCCTAGTGTTTTTGTTGAAAACGTAGTTGGTTTCTTTTCTTACCTTTCTCTGAATAACTGGATATGAGCTTTGATACTCTGCTTCAACAAATGCTGCCGCAACTTCTTTACCATCCTCATTAAATATTTTTACGATTTTATCAAAATCAATTTCTGTATTTTTGTGTTTTCCCAAGGTCATGCCCCCTTAATTTTGTCCCTTTACGCGGTAGCTATCTCCTGTTATACTAATGATATGACAGTGGTGAACTAGCCTATCTAGTATTGCTGTGGCTGCTAGTTTACTTGTAAATATTTCATCCCATGAACCCAATGGGAGATTTGTGGTTATGATGAGAGAGTTTTTTTCGTATCTTTGGCGGATAAGTTGAAAAAATATACTCTCTTTTTCTTTGTCTAGCTTCATATGACCTAATTCATCTACAATTAATAAATCTATTTTAGAAAGCCTTTTAAATGCTTGTTTTAGTGTCTTTCTTTCATAAGCTGCATCTAGTTCATCAATTAGTCTTGTTGCTGGTATAAACAAAACCTTTTTTCCCTCTTCACAAGCCCTTATCCCTAGAGAAGTAGCAATATGACTTTTGCCCACCCCAGGTGGTCCTATTAAAATTACATTTTCTTTCTTTTCTAAAAAAGTCAGAGTTTGTAAATCTTTTATTTTAGCCATGTTGATAGTTTTAGGAAAGGAAAAGTCAAATTGATCTAGAGTTTTTAAACTTTCAAAGTTAGCTGCTTTTACATTTCTCATTTTAAGCCTTTCTTTTTTCCCCATCTCTTCTATCATTAATAGATTAGCTAAAAATTCTCTGTAACTTAAGTTCTTTTCGATGGCTAATTGAATTTCTTCTTCATATTTATCTCTAATATCTAATAGCTTGAATTTTTTCAGTAGATTTTCAAGGTAAACATTGTCTATGGAAATCCCTTCTTTTACATTCAATTTTGACCCCCCTCATAATATGATATATCCCTTATTAAACCTTCAAATTCTGTAGTCTTAGCTATATCTGAGAGAGATTCATTTTCTTGGGGATCTAATTGGTTATGATTTAGAATAATTTCTAAATATTTTTCTTTAATTACTTCCTTAATACTTTCAATTCTGTAGATTTCACTCTCTAAGCAGTAGTTTAGTATTTTATTAAGATCAGCCACATCATAGAGTTCCCTTAGTTTTAAAAATCCTCTAGCATGAAAGCTAGGTTGCTTAAGGATACTGGCCGTTCGTTTAAAGTACTCTTCACCCAGTTCGAAGGTAGCCACAAATTGTCTTTTGATTTCAGGGATAGATTTAGGAACTAGATTCTGTATCTCCCAGTAGTGGCTATCAACTACTGTATTTTTACCTTTACCTGTAATGATTTCATGTTCTGCTATCTTTTCTAAAGCCTCAGTGTAGATTTCTAGTCTAAATCCGTATACCTTCCTAATCCTAACGGATTTATCAACATATTTAACAGGCACACTGTACTTATTTGAATCCACTGATACCATAGAATCTAAGCTAACCTTTCTCTTACACATGTTCGTATTCATAAACCTTTTATTTGGCAATGGGAGCAGATACTCTATCTCTTCGAGAAACATATCATCAGGACTTCTTTTAGTAGTGCCATTGATTTCCTTATTCCAGGTATTAATAAATTCCTTAGCCGCAAAGTTGAGCTCAATCATAGATTTGAAGCTACTTCCCTTTATGAATTGTTCTTCTATGTATTGATAGGGTTTTTCCACTTTACCTTTAGTTCTAGCCCGGTAGGGCCTACAAGCGTTTAGCTCTGTACCAAGATGCATACTCAACATCAAAGTACTTTCGTTATACTTAACCTCCTTATCTTTTTCATGACTAATTACTAACGCCTTAGGGTTGTCTATTATTAATTCCTTTGTCACACCCCCTAAATCTCTGAAAAGTTCTTCAATAGCTTCATAAATAGAGTCTCCATCTACAGATTTAGAAAAGACAACCGCTTTTTTTCTTGAAGCAGATAAAATCATGGTTAAGCAATGAACTTCTGTTAATTTCCCTCCAATATCTACTTTATATGGTGACCAATCAAACTGAGACTGATCTCCATAGGGAGTTTCAACTCTTATAGTTGCTCTTTTAGTTATTTCATCTTTTTCTTCCTTGAGAGTTAAAAGGTATCTATATATGGGATTAATACTACCTTCATAACCCCTTTGTTTTAGTTCTCTAAATATTCTTGTACCGATAAAATCATATTGAGGATTTAAGTACCACTCCCTTATTTGATCTTTGTAACTATCAATTTTTGTTGGATAATACTCCCTTTCATATTTTGGTGGTTTCTTTTTCTTTATTAAGCTCTTTACTGTATTCTTTGACATATTCAGACTTCTTGCAATTGCTTTCTTAGGCACTCCTGCTCTATGGAGTCTCATTACTGCCTCCCAATCATGCATGTCCTTCACCTCAAGTCCCCCTAATCACTATGTAGAATTATTACTTTTTTTCCATGTGATTAGAGTATACAATATCTATGAGGGGGTCAAGTTTACTTGTAAATGGGGGGTCATTTTTAATTGTAAATCAATAATAATCCACTCCCTCCCGTATATGGGCAAAACAAAAGGATCATTCCCTGTACCAATACAGAGTTTGATCCTTACAAAAACAAGAAAAACTAAACGACCAGAGCCCAATGGAATATCGGGGTCTAGCCGCTAATTGAGTTTTTATTATTTCCACCGTCTACTTGACAGGAGGCAGTTCTTTGTAGAGACAATAAACTAAAAGCCTGACTCGAATAGAATATCGGAATCAGCCAACCTTTAGTTGCATAATTTTTACTTGGCAGAGGGATGTTCATAATACAAAAATTAATCCCTTCCAATTGATTTAATAACTCAATTCATGTCAGTTAATCTACAATCACTTCAGTTTGTATTAATCCTTTATTTTCAAGATTACCACACTAGCTATAAGTAGTCCTAATAATAAATATAGTTTATTAAACCCTTTATCCTCTTCAATAGGTTGTGGCTGTAACGTGATGTCCAATCCGCCATTACCATACAATTGTTCACCACTTCCGTTTAATTTATAATTATGTTGTTGTTTTTTTAAATTCTCTAAAAAAGCTGTAGCATCAGTAAACTGATCTATAATTCCTCGATTGACTTCTGATGGTGATGGTATATTCATAATCAATTCTTGATTATTAGGTCCCTGATAAAGTATATAAAACTTATTTCCATCCATTATCAGTATTGGTGCTGATTTTTTTTCGTTTTTAAATCTATTAATAGCTCCACTAAAATATCTTGCATCCCCACCAAATAAGATTGCTTCGAATTTACCCTCACTTTCCTCCACTCTTAAAAACGAAGCTGGTTTTCCATTTGTTTCAACTATAAACTGCCACTGATTAGTGGGCACTATAACATCTATAAATTTATCTTTCTTATTGCCCTCAAGCTTTTCATAATCAATTATATAGATACGAAACCCTTCTCCTAAAGACGCACTTAACATCTGTTCTGAATTATCGTACCCAAAATTTTTATATTCGTTAACATTCATAGATTTAAACTTTTCTGACCCCTCTGTAGCAGATTCATCTAATCCACTCGGTATTGATGTTGAAGCATTAGCAAGTACACTCAGTACTAAAACCATTAATAATGTTAAAACCAGAATCCTTAATCTCATTTTCTCACACTCCTATCTTTTAATATTATATACCGTTTCTATCCAATGCCTAGTACCAGATGAACTTCCTACAAAAGCATTATACGTCATAGAATAATAAAATCCATCACCTGGTTCCATGTAACTCACATATTTAGTAGAAGTGCTATCGTCATATCCTCGTAAAACTACCATATGACCAGTTCCATTGTTCCATGAAATTCCAGCTATTGCTGGTCTATTTGCATCAATTTCACTCATTATTGCATTGAAGGCAAGTGCTGAATATTGTAAAGAACTACTAAACCCGTAATTACTAAGCCCTTGTCTAACCTCACTTGACGTCGCTGGTTCATCTGCTGTATTACCCTTAACTGACTAACAACCCCAATAATACTATACAACCTCTCCACCCCTTACAACCACTATCTTCTATCATTTAACCCCTCGATATCCCTACCACACACTCAACATGTGTTTTGATAGAAAGGTGATATTGATACGCATAAATATTGGAAATAGACCCCCTACAACCCCATTTTTGAAATGGGGGTCGTTTAGGTATAAATGCGGCTAAACCTTTCTCAGTAGAAATCCCACCCACTATATAATACACCATTATCTTGACTCACTGCCTGGCATCTATCATGTACTTACAAATGGCATCCATGACAATATGGTTAATCCTAATGAGCGACTCTATCAAACTATTGTACTTTAATTACTTATTTCATCATACTTACCATCATTATTTAAATCAAAATAAATAACTATATATGGATATATCCTTTCATTCTTCTACCCTTTTGAAATAGATCTCTTCAAAAAATTCATTTTGAAGATCTTCGTTGAGAATCAATTCTTTTGTTTTATCAAAAATATTAAACATTTCTTTCTTGCTAATTTCATTTTTAAATCTATAATCAAATGCTAATCCTGGCCCACGTGAATATCGTACCTATAAGCTTTTTATTTGCTTATATTCGGACATGATATCTTTTTTGAACTCTTTAACTAAGGTAATGTTAAGATTGTAATAGGTTGCACAGGCGCTTAATAAGGTTAATAATGATACAGTTACAAGAAAGATAATTAGTTTTTTCATAAACATCCACATCAAATAAATCTTTTCGTTATTTACTCTAAGTCAAATAGTCCTATGGAAAATTATAAATACATAGGACTATTTAAGTCAAAATTTACTGAAAATACATCAATCCTCCATCAAAATTTTTCATGGCATCAAAAAGAATTTGGTAGTTAATATTATAGATTTTTCCCCAAGATGATACATTGACGAATCTATTATCGTTCCAATCTCTATAATATCTTGTTATCGTCATCCAATGCCATCCATGTTCGTCCCAAAAACCGTTTAGATTCAAAGTAGCAACTGGACTATCATTAGCCAATCCGTTTACAATGTAAGATGTTGTATTTTCAAGGGTAAATGCAGCATTGCTGGTCACCCTGTTTAGTGAGACCCCTCTCGAAGAAGCAAACTTCTCAACACCACTAGCAAAAGCAAGTGGGTCCATCCTATCCCCACAAGGACCCCCGGGCATGGTTACAAAATTTATTCAGGTAACGATGACTTTGCCCCTCAAATTAAAAGCATTTTGAGTTACTACTTACTATACTCAAAAATCATTTTTGTAAAGAAGTCAAAATTTCAATTCCCATGATAGTTGCTGGAATTTTATAATTTGGTGGCAAATTTGATAATATCACTACTCCTATTTGATTTTCTTTATCAAATCCAATATAGCTATTATAATTTCCGGTTCCACCATTATGCCAAATAATTTTATTTTCATTATCAATCATCCAGCCAGCACCAACAATATCTATTCTTATTCCCATCTTTTCATAACTTCTACTTGAAGCATTTACTTCAACTAATGCTTCATGTACTATAGATAAGTTACCTGATTTATTATTCATCTGTATCTGAACATATTTCATCATATCTCTAATATTGGACAATAATGCACCAGCTGGCATGTATGCATCTGATTCTGACCATTCCCAATAATTCTTCAAATCACCTGAGTTATCTGAAATTTTGGTGTTTGTAAGTCCTAAATCTTCTGAAATATAATCATTAATCAATTTCGTATAATCTTCATCATATATTCTTTCAAGCACAGATCCTAAAGTTGCCATACCAAAGTTAGAATATTTAAATGAATAACCAGTATTATCTAGATTAATCTTACCGAGTCTTTCTATGAGCATTTCCTCAGATATTCCATTATAATCATTTTTCCCGCGTAAAAAGTTTAAAATCATGGGCTTTTCAAAATAATATTCTTTATATCCAGATGTATGAGTCATTAATCTTCTGATCGTTGGATAATAATCCTTCTTTGGAAGATTTAAATACACATCAATGGAATCATCCAAGCTAATTCTGCCTTCTTTTATTGCTTTGCAAAGCAATGATGTGGTAAATGTCTTTGTAATAGATCCAATTTCATAGGTATGCTCTTTTGTGGGTAATTTATTACCATTCTCACCATAAACGTCATATGTCATTTTACCATTTTGTATAATTCCTACCGTAATGACTGCATCTTTATTATCTTTGGTTGTATAAGCGAGCATCTCCTCAAACGTCATTCTTGATAATTCATTGATTTTGTGTAAGCCATTAACACAATAACCACCGAACCCAACAGCAATAACCACCACTACTATTGAGATAGCTTTGAGTATTTTCTTTTTCCCCAATTTACACCTCTTCATAATATTCCCCCCTACAGATCTAGCAAGTGGCCCCGGCTAATGATCTGACCACACAAGGACCCCCAGACATAGTTACATATTAGTAATATTTCAGTTTGCCCATAAAACATGTATATAGGTACTATAAGTTGTTTCATTTAGTTACTATTTAATCATACTTTAATTTGTGTTACAATAAATTTGTATAGAAAATTTTTACATTTTATGCTTTACTATATGCTTTTCTTAGTTTTTTAAAGCTTTTCTCAAACCTCTCCGCAAATCCTCCTTATTTTTGGGTTCTCAATAGACCCCTCTAACAAAAAATATCCCCCAAACCGTAGTCTGAGGGAACATATAATCCACTTCAATATTAACTTGAAATCCTCGAAAGCCTTTGATATCAGGTTATTTTCTCTCTATCAACACTACACACTCCACGTGCGGCGTATGAGGAAACATATCCATACACTTCGCCATCTCAATCACATACCCAGCCTTCTCTAACTCCACTAAATCCACCACTAAAGTTTTAGGATTACACGAAACATAAACAAGCCTCTTGGCCCCAAAGCCAATGACATCTTGTAATGCACCGGGGTGAATCCCTGCCCTTGGAGGATCAAGGATAATGATATCTGGATTTTCCTTTAAATCCTTTACTTTTTGCCTAACATCCCCTGCGATGAAATGGCAGTTATCAAGACCATTCAGCCTTGCATTTTCCTTGGCAGCCTCTACAGCGTCTTCAATAATTTCAATACCGATTACCTTTTCAGCCTTTTGTGCAACTACTTGTCCAATCGTACCCGTACCACAATAAAGGTCAAATACAACTTGATTCTTTGCTTCCCCTACAAAGTTCCTTACGATTTCATAGAGCCTTTCCGCTGCCACCGTGTTAGTCTGGAAGAAGGAAAAAGCAGAAATCTTAAACTGGAGCCCTAAAAGCTGTTCCATGATATAGTCTCGACCAAATAGAATATCTGTCCGATCACTCTGGACTGTATCGGCTAAATTATCATTAAAGGTATGTAGGAAGCCCACTATTTCTCCCTTTAAGTCTAAAGCCTTTAATTCCTCCGTCAAGTCCTGTAGGTCGTATTGTTCTTGGGTTGTGGTTACTAGATTAATCAACAACTGGCCTGTGTAGTGGGCCTTTCGTACCACCAAATGCCTTAAATATCCCACATGTCGCATACTATGATAAAGGGGAGCCCCCTTCTTCTCGAAGTATTCCAAAATCGTCTTTAATACCAGTCTATAATCTTCATCCATAATTATACATTGATCTACAGTAACAATATCATGGTGTCGACCTCTTTTGTGCATACCGAGGGCCATTTTGCCACCCTTCTCCTCATCTCCAAAGGAAAATTCCATCTTATTGCGGTAATGATAGATGTTAGGGCTTCCCTCTATTGGTAGCCA
Source organism: Alkaliphilus hydrothermalis (assembly GCF_016908555.1). Classification (GTDB taxonomy): domain Bacteria; phylum Bacillota; class Clostridia; order Peptostreptococcales; family Natronincolaceae; genus Alkaliphilus; species Alkaliphilus hydrothermalis. The sequence continues at coordinate 14,774 of NZ_JAFBEE010000032.1, read as the reverse complement.
TTCCACTGCTGTAAAACCAGCTTCATTAAATAAAAGTTTTACATGTCTTTCTTTTTCCTTCAGTTGTTCTTCATAGGATACTGACTGTTGGAAGCAGCCACCACAAGCTCCAAAATGAGGGCAGGTTTCTTGATCTTCCAATGGAGAGCGCTCCAATACCTCCATAATTTTACCCTCTGCCGTTTTCTTCTTAATTTTCTTAATGTACGCCCTTACTTTTTGACCTTTAATTCCATGCTTTACCTTTATTTTAACTCCATCAACAGTACCAGATGCTTTACCACCAAATTCTGTATCTTCTATGATCAATTCAACCATGTCCTTCTTTTTAATCAACGCCTTCACTCCTACAATTTATTCATTATTCATTATTAACTATTAACTAGAATCTCTAACTCTGCTTCGGTAAGCTCTCGATACTCTCCTAGTTCTAAATTTTCATCTAGCTTTAGATTTCCCATTGAGATTCGCTTTAAGTAGACAACCTTCTTATCTACTGCTTCAAACATTCTTTTAACTTGATGAAACTTTCCCTCATAGATAGTCAGTTTTATCTCAGAAACAGTATCGGATTTTAGAATGGTCAACTCCCCTGGTTTAGTTTCATAGCCATCATCCAATGTAACACCTCTTTTAAAAGCTTCTATATCCGTTTCTGTCACTTTACCCTCCACGTGGGCATAGTAGGTCTTTGGTACGTGCTTTTTAGGGGATAATAACCTATGGGCAAGCTTGCCATCATTTGTTAAAAGCAGAAAGCCCTCCGTATCAATATCCAGCCTACCTACTGGAAAAACATCAAAGCTCCTATATTCTGCATCTATTAGATCCACCACCGTTTGGTGTCTAGAATCTTCTGTGGCTGAAATCACGCCATCAGGCTTATTCATCATCAAGTACACAAACTCCCTGTAGTTGATTTCCTCATCCCCCACTTTGATAATACTATTCTCAGTATCAACATGGGTGCTACTGCTTTTGATGACCTCTCCATCAACCGTGACAAGTCCACCTTTACATAGACGGTTTATCTCCTTACGACTTCCGTAGCCCAAGTGGGCTAGTACTTTATCTAATCTTTGTTTTTTAGCCATTTTCTCTCCTACTTTCTTTAGAAATGCTCTCCATTTTCATAGTAATTCTTCTTTTCAAAGTGGGTAAAAGCGATATCTAAAGATGCTACTCCAAGCATATTCATGTATTTTGTGATGGCCTTTGCAACTTGATCTTGAATCTCTTGTCCACGATCAAACCAAGCAACCTCTACAAAAGGATAAGCTGCTTCGATGTTTCCTTCACGAATGGCCATTGAGTGAATGTATTCCATTTCGAAATAGTCTCTTGGACATTCTACAATAGCTACCAATTCATCTATTAGTTCCTTATTAATTTTACATAAAAGTACTGGTGATACTCCTCTTACAATAATCTGTGGCATATAAAGTCCTCCTTAGTTTTTGCATTTTAATGCTTTTTAAATATTTTCATCTACTTTGACTTGCATTTAATATTTTTGATTCACATAGTTAGGAATGAGGGATTTTCTCACCCCTTCCTTGAAAATACCTTCCTCCTTTAACCTGTCCAGTAACCACTGACAGGTGGAGTGTAGGATTACATCCTTATGATCTAGAAAAACAATTTCATAGAGCTTTTTCTTTAGATATGTGGAGGAAACCTGTATATAGTAAGCCTCTACTCCCCAATAATCTAATACCTCTATAGCCTTCATGGTGGATCGATCTTTTTTATAATAGAAGTCCTCCACCTTTTTTAAAAACTCCTTATATTTCTCCATGTGCTTACCGTATTTTTTGATTTGGTTGGCCTGTAGATAATAATACTTTGCCATCGTATTGTAGTACTGATAGTTAAAGATGGCTTTTTCAAAGCTGTCTACAACTTTGAAGGGGGTAATATCGAGTCTTTGGATTTCAAAATAGCCTTCTTCTATGTACTCTTTTTTTGTGATATCCCCCTTTTTAAATTGTTGTATTAGACTTTCCCTGGCTTTAAAAAACTTTTGAAAAATATTCTCTCTTGGTATATATCTCAAATCAAACACCCTTTACTGTTCCAACTTTATCCTTATTATTATACAATGTAGATGATTTTACTTCAAATCTATCTAATTTTTATTTTATAAGTTATGATGGTGGTTGATTCTATAGTTTTTGTTGAAATGGAGGATTCTACTCAAGACAATATGTGAAAAAGCAAATAAATAAGGCTCCAATAGGAGCCCTGTAAGCTTAAAAATAGTTTAGTCTTTATTGTCTATCTCTTTTTCAATCGGATTTTCTTACTGCACATGGAATATGATAAAAACAGCATCATTATAATAATGAAGTAGATATTTGTAGGGTAATTCATTGAATATAAAGTCATCAATGCAACAATACCTCCACTGATTGTGATTGGTACTCCCATGTAGACTTCGTCAAATTCAATAATATTGAACAGAGCCAAACGATACGCACCACATATGGCAAAAAGAATAATGATACCAGTACCTAGAATTCCAAAATGAACCAATTGATAACTCCAAATTAATATTGCGGGAGCCACACCAAAAGAAATTAAATCGCATAAGGAATCTAATTCTTTACCAAACTCACTTTCGGCATTTAACTTTCTAGCTAGTTTGCCGTCAAAGCGATCTAGGAAACCAGCCAATAAAATTAATAATGCAGCAGCAGCATAGGCCTCTACTGTTATGCTTATAATTGCAATAATACCAAGGCTTAAATTTAGGTAAGTAAACATGTTGGGTATGTGTGCTTTTACTCTCATCTTCCATCACCCCTTATTTCTATTTTTATAATTATTTTTTAGTCTTTACCAGTGCTTCATTAAATATTAATAAAAATAAAACCACTCCATTTTATTTTACTTCATTTTACCCTAAATTCATAGTCATAAATTTATATTTGATTTATTATTTTTAAAAAATCTACAGGGTATAAATAACTATAATTGTTGAAAAATAAAATATATAGTGATAAAATTTATAAGATGAATCGCTACATAAAAGCTACAATTATTTCCATAAAACATTTGTTATCCATTATCTCTAAGATAAATTAATTTTAGGAGGAGTTAAAAGATGCCATTAGTTACAAGTAAAGAGATTTTCCAAAAAGCCTATGATGGTAAATATGCCATAGGAGCTTTTAACGTTAATAACATGGAGATTATTCAAGGTATAGTTGATGCAGCTAAAGAAGAATCCTCTCCTTTGATCCTTCAAGTATCTGCTGGAGCTAGAAAATATGCTAACCCTCATTATTTGAAAAAATTAGTAGAAGCAGCAATCTTAGACACTAATTTACCAATCGTTTTACACTTAGACCATGGAGATAGCTTTGAAATCTGTAAACAATGTATTGATGATGGATTTACTTCTGTGATGATTGATGCTTCCCATCATCCGTTCGAAGAAAACATCTCAATTGTTAAAAAAGTTGTAGAATATGCCCATGATAAGGGTGTTGTTGTTGAAGCCGAGTTAGGGAGATTAGCTGGTATTGAAGACGCTGTTAACGTAAGTGACAAGGATGCTACCTTTACTAATCCAGATGAAGCAGCAGAATTTGTAGAAAGAACAGGTGTCGACTCTCTAGCTATAGCCATCGGAACCAGCCACGGTGCTTACAAGTTTAAGGGTGAGCCAAATCTTGACTTCGAAAGATTAGAAACTATATCAAAACTTTTACCAAACTTCCCATTGGTATTACACGGAGCATCAACTGTACTTCCTGAGTTCGTTGACTTATGTAATCAATATGGTGGAGATATCCCCGGTGCTAAAGGTGTACCAGAGGATATGCTTAGAAGAGCTGCTCAGCAGGGAGTCTGTAAAATCAACATTGATACTGACTTAAGGCTAGCAATGACAGCAGCTATCAGAAAGTCAATAATCGAAGATCCTAAAAACTTCGACCCAAGAAAATACTTAGGTGCAGGAAGAACTGCCATCAAGGATATGGTAAAACACAAAATTGCTAACGTGTTAGGAAGTAGCAATACAATTTAATATCACTAATAATCTATGCGAAACCCCTCTACTTTAGTAGAGGGGTTTTTTAGAGTGTTGAATTTCCTTAGTGTTAAAGAAGGTGATGGTTGTTCAGTCACCCTTAGCCTGTTGATGTTTAATGCACAAGAAAAAGCAGCACACTTTTTCAGAAGGTGAGGGAATGAATTATAAATAATATGTCAATCCTTAGTAATAATAAATATGCAACCAAGGAGGTAGTTAAATGAACATATTAAGAAAATCTTTATTGGGAGGTATTATTACAATCCTATTTACTGATATATATTCTCAATTAATTCCTAATAGTACCCTCGGCCTATTGCTTAGCCCAGAAGTCACAGATAGCTCAATAGCATACTGGAGCTATCCTGTAGCCTTTATTATTGGGGGGATCATGGCGGGACTACTATTAGAGCACTATTCTTACTTCTCCCTTATTAGCGTAGGGTTGTTTTTAATCGGAATTATCCACGGAGTATATACCTCTACCCCAACCCTAGATTTGTATATTTTCTTAAGATTTAGCCATGGCTTTTTAGTCGCCTCCAGTTTGACTGTTGTTTTATGTTGGTATGGGCAACTACTAGACAGAGGATATTTTAGAAGACAAATCGGTCTACTTTTAATCCCAGTTCCTTTATTTACATTGCTTTTTCTTGTTCTTGATCAAGGCATTTTTCCTGAGATAGAAAGCTATTGGACTACTTTCGTTTTTCTATTCTCCTATATCTTCTTCAGTGTCCTTAGTCTAATGCTTACAGAATACTTAGCAGAGATTCCCCGAAGGTCCATGGGACTTTCTACAAAGGATTTTAAATCTACTCTTACTAACTCTAACTTAGTTTATTATTATTTAGCTGTAATACTAGGTAGCTTTACTTTAGGGACCATTTTTCAATCCCCCTTTAAAATTTCCTTTGTCGGTTTTGCTACTCTACTTTTAACCATGGCCCTAGCCTTTACCACAGGGGTAGGAGCTATTGGAGATCGTATTGGAGATACTAAAGGCATATTGATGTCTCTATTGTTGATAGCGCTTAGCTTGTCCATTTTTCCTCTACTTTACGGATCTCGTTTGATCTTGATCACCCTTCCCCTATTGGGAATCGGTATAGGAATCTTGAGCTCCTGCATCTATGGAGGCGTGGTAGAAAAGTTTAATAACTCCAGTTTAGGAGTATTATTAGGTTTTTTTCATAGCGCTGCACTGACATCGTATATTGGAGGGTTGTTCATTACCAACACCTTCGGCGCCCAAGCATATTCCCCCTATTTTATAAATTGCCTAATGATTATAGGATTAAGCATCCTCTATATTAGAAAAATCCATGGCCCCTTTAGTACCTCTACTGGTTTTAGAACAACAAAATAGCATCAATTTCCACTAAAAAAAGAGGCAGTATCCTTTTTAATAAGAACTGTCTCTTTTACTATTTAGTAAATCAATTTTTCGAAGGTGGGCTTCACATTTAGAGCCTTCTTCAATTCATTATATTGTTCCATAGCCTGTCTATTACCATAGCTGACCTTTTCAGCCCTTAACAACAGGTTTTTTGGGGTCTCCAACGGTGATATATATTCTACTATAGATACTTTGTAACCCTTTGCCTCCAGTAGCAATGCCCTTAAACCATCTGTCAATACGTCTGCCATTCTTGCCTTTAATATACCATGTTTCAGAATCGGTTGTAGTGGCCCATATTCATATTGGCTTAAGATTTCCTTTTGACAACATGGGACTGATACAATTGCTCTAGCATTTACCCTTACACCTAATGCCAAAGCCATATCGGTAGCAGTATCGCAGGCATGAAGACTAATGACTAGATGAATATCTCGGTCGGGAATATAGTTTTTAATATCTTCCTTGTGGAAGGACATATTTCTATAGCCTAGATTTTGTGCCATTTTCCTAGAGGATTCTATTACCGTCTCAGAATAGTCCAAACCAATAAAGTGGCATTTCTTTTTTAATACCTCAGTTAAGTAATAGTTCAGAACAAAACTTAAATAAGACTTTCCACAACCACAGTCTAAAATGGTAATCTCCTCTAAATCTTCTAATTCCTTTAGAAGATCTTCTATCAACTCAACAAAGTGGTCAATTTGATTGTATTTACGAATCATGTCATTCTTCACTTTGCCTTCTTTGCTCAGTACTCCTATTTCCTTTAATAAAGCATTAGCTGGTCCAACCTTGATTAAGTAATCTCGATTTCCAATATGGGTAGTTTTAATTCCTTCTGTCGGCTCTTTAATCTGTTCATCCTCATATTTAATCTTTACATTCTTCTGATCAGCCTCGATCACAATGGTGGTTCCCCTCTCTTTGTAGTGGATTACCATCTCATCATATTGTTCGGCAATATTAGCTATTTCGTCAATAATTTGGTCAATTTTATATACTTTAGTCACACCATTAAAGTTTAAAGAAATCCCTTCAGCTTCTGGAACTCCCTTTCCTTTAAATTTCTTTAGACCTGAAGTACAGATAAAGTTAATGTCTTTAAATAATATGTAATTCTCTTTAAGCCTTTCCTCTAAACCTGATAAGAAGAGCTTCAACTTCATAAGACTTTGCTTTTTCATTTCCAATTTCATTCCTTTTTTCTAGAATTTCGCTTTTTCTATAAATTATCCACATTAATTTTCAGAATTTCATTAATTTATCAACAAGTTATTCGAGATACCCACAATCCATTGAAGAACTCATCTAAGTACCCATTCTACAATAATTTTACCAAGTCAAAGTTCAAGTAATCGCAGGATACTAAATTGTATTCAACATCCCTGTGAAGTCCTTGAATACCAGCTTCATAGGAATCTTCTCCATGAAGATGACCATATACCACCTTTTCCACCTGATACTTTTCCAGTATTTCTGTAAATATTGATGGCTCAAAATGATCGTTTGTGGGGGGATAATGGAGCATGACGATAAATTTCCTAAAACCAGCCTTCCTTGCTTTCTCTATTGATGCCTCTAATCTTAAGCCCTCCCTAATATAGATTTTTTCATCCTGCTCAGTATACTTGTAGGGATTTGGGCATGTCCAACCCCTAGTACCACAGATGGCATAATCTCCATAGGTAAAAAAATTATTTTGGATAAAATCCATTCCATCAAATAGCTGATTTAATTTTGTAATTGAAGCCCACCAATAATCGTGATTTCCTCTAATGAGGATCTTTCTACCGGGCAACTGATGGATCCACGACAAATCCACCAAGGCCTCCTCCAATTTCATTCCCCAAGAAATATCCCCTGCGATTAATACGGTGTCCATATCTTGGATTTTCTCCAGCCATTTTTCTCGAATTTTTTGGTGGTGCATATACCAATGTTCTCCAAAAACATCCATTGGCTTATCAACGCTTCCACTCAAGTGTAGGTCTGCTATTGCATATAGTGCCATATTTCTTCTCCTATATATTTATTCAAACAACTCGTATTTTTCACTATAATGTCCAATTTCTTGAGAGAGTTTCTTTAAGGACTGAACCTCCCCCTTATCCCAAAGCTGATTGAATCTTTCTTGAAACTCCAATGCTTCCTTAGCTTTACCCATTAGGTACAGCTTTTGAATATTTTGCAATATGTTTGATACAGTATTTGATTTTACTTCAAACATCTTTTGGGCCTGACGGATTTCATGTCTAATTTCAGACATCTCTTGGTCTAGTTGAAAAGCAGCATCGGCTGCTTTAATCAAACGATCGTTGATGTGTTCTGGTATGTTATGTTTATACTTATATTTTAGAGAATGTTCAATTGTTCCCCAGAAATTCATAGCTAAGGTTCTAATTTGAATTTCCACTAGTATTCTTTTAGGTCCCATTGCTGTTTGGATAGGATACCAAATGATAACATGGTAACTTCTGTAGCCACTTTCCTTGTAGTTTGTGATGTAGTCCTTTTCAGAATGAATCTCTAAATCAAGCCCATCCCTTTCTCTAATATAATCAACTACTGTATAGATATCCTCAACAAACTGACACATAATCCTGATTCCAGCTATATCTTCTATTTTCTCTTCAAATTCTTCCATATTAATATCCAGCTTCTTTGCCTTTTCAAGAATACTGGAAATCTTTTTTACCCTACCTGTTACAAATTCTATTGGGGAGTATTCACCTAGCTTAGTTAACTCTTTTCTGATACTTTTAAACTTTACCTTTAATTCTTCAACTGCATGCTCATATGGTATCAAAACTTTTTTCCATTCAATATGTTTATGCATTAAATCACCCCGCTACCCGATTACCTAAATATTGGTTGTCTTTTCTTTCCCTTATATATTATACCATTAATTTTCATACTGGGTAATGGATTGTTATTTATAAATTTCATATTTTACTTGCTATTAATATCTATTAAATCCACTTCTTTTATACTTCGTAAGTATCACAATCAAAAAAGAAAACTACTGTAGGATGCAACAGTAGTTTAATGATTTATATTAGTTTTATTTGGTTTTATTTTGATATGTAATCTGCTAAGTCAAGGATTCTATTGGAATAACCCCACTCGTTATCATACCAAGAAACGACCTTCACCATTTTGTCTCCCACCATCATAGTTGATAATGCATCTACGATAGAAGATCTTGAATCCTTCTTGTAATCGATAGAAACTAATGGCTCTTCTGAGTAGCCAAGGACACCCTTCATTGATCCTTCAGCTGCTTCCTTTAACTTTTGGTTAATTTCTTCTACAGTAGCATCCTTCTTTAATTCTACTACTAAGTCTACTACTGATACTACTGGGATTGGAACCCTCATAGCCATACCATTTAATTTTCCTTTAAGGGATGGAATAACCTTTGCAACTGCCTTTGCTGCACCAGTCGTTGTTGGAATAATTGACTCCGCCGCCGCTCTAGCTCTTCTTAAATCCTTATGGGGTAAATCTAATATTCTTTGATCGTTTGTGTAGGCATGAACTGTAGTCATTAAACCAGACACAATACCAAAGTTATCTTCTAGAACCTTTGCTACAGGAGCTAAACAGTTTGTTGTACAGGAAGCATTTGATAAAATATGGTGCTCCTGAGGATTGTAATCCTTTTCATTAACCCCCATTACCACCGTTAGGTCTTCACCAGATTTAGCTGGAGCTGAAATAATTACCTTCTTTGCTCCTCCTACAAGGTGTTTGGAAGCATCTTCTTTAGTTAAAAATTTACCCGTTGATTCAATGACAATCTCAACTCCCATTTCTCCCCATGGTATTTCAGCTGGGTCTCTGTGGGCAGTAAATTTAATTTCTTTATCTCCAATGATTAAAGCGTCTTCAGTTCCTTTAACCTCTTGAGTCATTGTACCATATAGTGAATCATATTTAAAAATATGAGCATGATTTTCTGGTCCACTCGTACTATTGATTGCTACTACTTCAACCCCTAAATCCCTCTCAAGGGAAGCTTTTAAAACAGCTTTACCAATTCTACCAAATCCATTAATACCTATTTTTGTCTTCATATTAATCCTCCTTAATACTGAATTCGTAAATAATTATATAACACAATCAACTTTTATAACATACTTTTTTTATATTTTTTTATGATATTTTTGTAGTAATTTGCTTTTCAGTCTTTTTATATAGCATAATTGATTATTTAACGGATTTATACCCATTATTCACTATAACCATCATCTTACCCTCCCCTTAAGCCGCTTACTAGACTTCATTCCTTATTGCACTTTATTTTCAACAATTCTTTATTTGTACACTCATCTCAATACCTATTTACTTTTTATGTTTATTTATTCCATCTTTATTAATATCCCTTTTGGACAAAATAACTCTGAAAAACTCTAATGGAGATCGCTACCCAACGTTTGAGGTGATCAATGCCCTACTATAGGGTATTTTAATATAGAAAGCCCAGTTCCTCCCTATTAAGGAACTGGGCTCTTTAACTAAGTATCTATTTTTATCTAAAAACTTTTCCATGTAGATAATTGAATTTATCCCCTTGTCTAGTATTTCGTTGCTCCATTATTCCATGAATCTCATCCCTTATCTTCCACCAGCTGGTGTTCCAGTTGACGAAGAGGGCATTTTCTTCTGGAGCTCGTCCGATTAACCTCTGAACAACAATATCGGGGCTTAAATATTGTAGGAAGGTGATTACCCTTTCTTGATATTCCTGAAGTCCAATCATTTCAAACTCTTTATTTTGATACATTTTCCCCATTGCTGTATCCTCCATTAGATAGAGGGCATGAAGCTTGATACTGCTGATTTCCAAAGCCGATAATATTTTAGCATTTTCGATAACATCATCTCGATCGTCCCAAGGGAGATTGAGGATTAGGTGAGTACAGATTTCAAAGCCAAATTTTTTGATCTCCAATACCCCATTGATAAATTCGCCTAAAGTATGTCCTCGATTAATTTTCTTCAATGTATGGTAATTTACTGTTTGAAGACCTAGTTCTATAGTGATCTCCACGGAAGTTTCTTTTCTAATCCGATCTAATACCAAAAGATGCTCCCGTGAAATGCAGTCGGGTCTAGTGGAAATACAGAGTTCTACAATGTCTTCTAAGATTGCCTCCCGTAGATAGGCTTCGAATAACTCTACATCTAAATAGGTATTGCTATAATTTTGGAAATAAGCAATAAACTTGTTGGCCTTGTATCGCTTACGAATATACTCCATATTTTGTTGAAGTTGTTCCTTTGGGGATAATCTATTGGATAGGCTCTCAAACCCTGTTCCTATTTCTCCACAAAAGGTACATCCGCCAGTCCCTGCTTTACCATCTCGATTTGGACAGGTGACGGGTAGATTTACAGGGAGCTTATATACCTTTTCTCCGTATTTTTCCTTCAAATATTCTGAATATGCCCTATAGGGCAACACTGTTTCCTTCACTTAAATCATTCCTTTTTGCTGATTTTCCCTTCATAGCCAAGGTTGCCATGAAGCTAATAAATGCCATCACTGCCATAATGACAAAAATCAGTTGATATTGATGAACTTCATATATTCTTGCGCCATTCACTAAGTTTCCCCTCCAGCCGAAATCAAGTAATACACCCATCCCAAAGCTTAGCACTGAACCACCAACAAATTCTCCAACATTGATAATGGCAGCGGCACTACCGGAAAAATCAGGGTCGTTTACTTCTTTAACATTCGTAAAAGATAAGATATGGAAAATGGTACTTATACCGATTAGCAAGAAGATTATAGGGATTTGTTGGATTGGTGGTTTCCCCCCCATGACTGCCAAATAGACCCAAATCATCATATAGAAAATGGTGGCTACATTAAGGATTTTCTTAATTTCCCCATTTAAATATTCAGATATCCGTCCCACAAAAGGTGCCCCCACAACGAAACCTATGGATACGAAGGATAAATAACCAGCCGCTTGGGTTTTTGTAATTGAATAAACCTGCATCAAGTATGGCATTCCCCATAATCCAATGATGGCAGTAGTTGCCCCCACCATAAAGAACATAATCATAAATGGTGGCCAAGTGTGTGGGTTTAGAATAACTGACTTTAATCCCTTTTTAATATCCTTCTTCACCGTTGGCTTTTCCAAAACATCAAATCCTAAATCACTTGGATGATCCCTGACAATTACCCATATCGCCACTGCGATTACGACAGAAGAAGCCCCCATTAGCAAGAAACTATTTCTCCATCCAATACTCAGTACTAAATATGCTAATGGAACTGTTGCTAAAAAAGCCCCCAAATTACCGATAAAGGATGTGTATCCGCTTACTGTGGAAAATTTTTCTGGCTTAAACCAAAGACTTTGTACCTTCATAATCGACACAATAATAACCGATGTACCTATACCCACTAAGAATCTTGCAGCATAAGCCAGTAATAGGCTATCTGCTAAACCAAATAAGATACTACCTATCCCAGTTAGTAGTGTACCCCAACTACAGATTTTTCTTACACCTATGGTATCCACCATAATCCCAACGGGAATTTGCATGAGAGCATAAGCATAAAAATTCATTGCTGTTAAATTCCCTAATGATTTACCATTCAATCCCAAATCCCTGATTAAGTCATCAGAAACCACCCCAATTGACAAACGATGGAAAAACACCGCCACAAAGGATAATACTAAAATCCCCCAGATGCTCCATTTCCTACGATGATAGTTCTTGTCCATTTTAATCCCCCTATTAAAATAATTGCTTTAATTACTCTTATATTTACACAAGAAGGGAGATTTCTATAGTGAGTATAAAGAAATCTCCGCCCTCCGATTTTATTTCAACCATATTTCCTTCATGGGTTTGAAATTATGTTGGTATAATTGTCATATTTACTTTTTCCTCAAATTTTTTACGGATTCTTAACGTCATACTGTTTTCTTCTACTACTTCTTGGGACTCTCCCATCACGACTCTGCCAATATTCTTTTTATCACAATAATCATAGATGGTTTTCTCAACATTAGAAGATCGCAAAACCGTCATTTCCGCATCAAACTCTTTGGAAATCTCAAATAAGTACTCCAACGCCTCCCCCTCATGGGAATTGCCTAAGATGTTGTATCCTTCTGGGGCAACATGGACAACATAGAGCTCACCACCATGCTTTTCCCTCAATTCTACCCCCACTTTAATTAATCGTTCACAGGTTTTCTGTTGTGTAACACATACCATTGTATGCTTTATATTCTTCATATTTAGGGCCTCCTTCTGTATGTCCTAAATCTTTTACTGTCATATCCCCAGTAGCACTGTTTTATCACCAGTATCATTATACTATCGTTTTTTCTGTTATAGTCTTCCAAAAGGATCTCTACATAATAATTATTCTAACTTGACTTATTAATTGATTTTAATGTTTACCTACTGAAATAATTCTAAAATCTCCACTGGCATTTCACCAATACGCCAGACAGACACACCCTTTATTCCATAAAACTTCGCAAGCCTCAACTTACTTTGAATACTCTTTTGATTTTCATATTTAATCCAGTTTTCATTCTGGTCTGGATCTTTGTAATAGAAGTTTGGAGTCATTGTAATATAATCAAAAGTTACTACACCCTCCTTTTCGTCTAAGGCCCGATAGATGGAGCTAAAAGGAGGTGTATAAAAGCTTCTACTACCATAAACAGTCTGCCTGATTTGGGTTCCTCCAGCCATTTGCAACCCAAGGATAATCTTATTAGGGTCAACTCCTTCATCTAACATCACCTTTAAAGCCCCATGAACCCTAATAAAAGGAGCGTGATCCGTTAAAATTGTTGTATCCTTAGAATCATGGTAATCATGGGCCATTAAGATGATTTCATCAGCAAAATTGCCAATCCCTTCATAATCATAACCATCAAAATATCCAATTACATTTTTGGGTTGTACCGCCACCGACAAAGTATATCCATAGGGGGTAAGGGCTACCTTTAAATCCTTTAAAAAGCTGGTGTATGCACTTTGATACCCCTTTTCACCATTACGAATGTTTTCTAAGTCCATCACGATTCCAGTAAAGCCATATTGTTGAAGACTATTAACAACACTATTTATGACCTCCCCTTGATTTTCCTTATCTTCTAAAAGTGGATAAATCAAGTGGGTTCGTGTATCTGTCAGCATTAATTTCTGATCTACATTTTTTTCTTTAGCAAATTCCAAAGGCTCGGTATAGTCTTGAGGTAATCTATGACGACTCTCTTTACTATTCATGGTAAATTTAATCTTGCCATCTTCCCCTAATTCCAACGCACTCCATCCAAAAATAGTCTCATTGAAATATTCAGTGTACTCCATTTGCTTATAGGAATCTATAGCATAAAAGGCAGTTTCCTTCAATTTTGTCTTCTGGTCTAAGAATCTAACCAACATCAAGGCTGCCTCTGCCCTAGCCGCTGTCTGAGAAGGCTTAAACTCAGATCCCTTTGAAGTGGTATACCCTGTTATAATTCCCTTTTCACTTGCAAAGTTAATATAAGGCTTTGCCCACAAAGGAATCTTAGCATCATCTAAAAATATGGTTTTTTCTTTATTAGTAATGATTTGGGGGGCTAGTCCTAATGCACGAACTATCATGATTGCCATCTCTTGGCGGGTGATAGGGGCTTTAGGATTAAAATACCCGCTGTATTCTTTTGGAGAAATAATCCCCTCCTCCACAGCCTTTTCTATAAACCCATGAGACCAACGGTTTGATGGTACATCTTTAAAGCTATCTGCTTTTTCAGGTACTGTAAGTTCTTCCCCCAATGCCACTACTAAGATTTTGGTGAACTCTTCCCTTGTGATTTGATTAGCAGGCTTAAAGGTACCATCGGAGTATCCTTGGAATATTCCTAGATGTTGTAATAGATATAAATCTTCCTTATCATTCTTAATCCAATGCTTTTCAATATCTGTTAAATTGATTATATTAACAGTTGCTGTTGCAAAACCTGTATTTAGAAAAATGAATACTGCCATCATTATAATAGCTAATTTATTTCTCATAGGAGCTCCTCTAATATATGTATTTTTAATGACCTTCTACTTTTATTATAGCATAGAAGCCAGTACCAATAAATTACTTCTTTGTCTAGACTTTTTAAAACCTTTAGATTTAAGGTGCAAGTAATGCCAGCGGCAGTCGCGTACAAGTAGTCCGATAGTGTGCTGGGGTTTCGCAGTGACACAGAAGATGATGGCTTTTCAACAGGCGACTAGGCTGTTCAAAATACCTTATATTCAAGGAACAAGAAAACCCAGCGAACGCCGCGTATAAATAAT
>NZ_JAFBEE010000031.1 GCF_016908555.1 Alkaliphilus hydrothermalis | reverse complement strand
ATTCAAGGAACAAGACAGATAAGCGGTCGTGGCGTATATATAATACGCGAGAGTGCTGGTCTGTCGCAGTGACGCAGAAGATGATGGCTTTTCAACAGGCTAGTTTTATTCTAAAGTATAAGTTCTAATAGTCCTCCCCTTTAAATCCTCCGACAATAAATCCTTATGATTTTCCTGTACCGTAATGGTGTTTGGATCTCCATCACTAATATAACGGGTTCTGCTGCCATTTTCAAAGGCTTTTATCCAATCATACATACCTACCCCATCCACCTTTGTTTCGCTGGCTCTAACCCTTCTTATTTTTGATGGGTTAAAGTTCTTATTAAAAGCTGAATGGTAGGGATCCCAGCCCACCTCTAAAATAGCCAAATGATTATATTTCTTTCCTTCATATTCCCCTGATTCTACGTATTTGAACAACGCTTTATCTTTTGGCTTTGAACCAAAAGGAAGGGCAAGGGTATTTACCTCGTAATCTGGTAAGTATTTATTGATTAACCGTTGAAGCTTTCCTAACTCCTCTTGGATTTTTTCCTTTGAAGCACTGGTAAAATTAATATGGGTATTGGTGTGGTTTCCGACATCCATTCCCTTTTCAACTAGATACTTAAGTTTATATTCTACAAACTCTTTTTGTCCAAAGGGAGTTCCGCCATTAATAAAGAAGGTTGCCTCCAATGGAAAATCTGGGTGTTTTTCATGGAAATCCACCAACATCCCAACAGCCGAATCAGGATCAATCACCCATTCACCTTTGGCATCTTGAATCATATTAAAGTTATTTTGATTTCCGTCATCAAAGGTGATTACCACAGGTGTGTATCCAGCCTCAGTGGTGATGTTTCCAGTGGCATAATCGTATAAACTAATAGGTCTAAAGCCATTGTCATAAAGAGCTTGCAAGTCCTTTCTAAAGTTATCGGGTGTTCTTGACCATTCTGATTCTGGTTCTCGAATCTGGTGATACATTAACACCATCACTTCACCGGCTTCATTTGGTTGAACTTCCTGAAGATTTATTTCAACTACTTCTTTTTCCTCTTCTACGGGTTTTTCTTCCGACTCTTGTGGCTCTTCTTCCTCTTTTTGATTTTCTTTTTCTTCAACAGTTCCCTGCTGTTGAGGTTGTTCTGCTGCACCTTTATCAGCAGCTATTTCAGAAAAGCATCCTGTTAATAAAACAGATGCAATAATTGGTATCACTAGATACTTTTTCATTTTATGTCCCCCTAATAAATTGTTTGTTGTTTTTTGTTAATTAAGGCTTTTAATACATGTCATAAATTCTTCTGGCCAGTAGAACAATATCATTAGACAAACATTTGTCTAATCCCATGAAAGAGGTGGTCATATGTCAATCCGTAAAAGTCAATGGACCAACATTCAAGGTCATCGAGTTGAATTAAGTGCAAGGACTTTCAAACGTGAAGATAGACACTTTCATAGGGAATCCCACTCTCAAAAAGCTCAATTGCAGAGTGAACATCAGCATGGTTTTAGAAAAGATGTAAAAACTCCAATAAAGCACCGACTGTCTTAGGGTAGTATTTTTACTACCCTATTTTTTTCAATCAGCGTTTACCTTCTTAGTACTTTATTACCCTTTGGACACACTTTTATGCAAATGCCACATACAGATCCTCGTCCAATTTTTTGATATTGCTGATGCATATGGGAACTACAGGCCCTAGGGTCAAATATTTCACTCCGTTCCATTCCTGGAATCCACTTCGTTCCCTTTAGAGCTATAGCTGGGCAAGCTTTGACACAAGCATTACATTCTCCACATTGGGATTCTTCTAATGGTTGATTATATTCAAATTCCATATTAGTTAATACAGTCCCCAGTCGAACCCTTGGTCCAAAATCTTCAGTTACTAGGCAACAATTTTTTCCTATCCACCCATGACCAGCTCTTGTGGCGGCAGTTCGATGGGGGAACAATCCTTTAAATTCCCATCCCTCTTCATTTACTGACTGGGATGCAGGGATTGCCATGGCCAAATAACCCCATTCTTGAAGTAGTGTGGTGGCTTTTAAGGTTACTTGATCTATCAAAAAATTAACTGTTCGGTAGTGATGGAAATAGGTATGGGTAGGTCCATCCTCTGGATGTATATCACTAATAATCTGATCAGAAAGCCTAATCACAATGGATATCCCACTTTTTAAATGCTTAAATTTTTCTGGTAGTTGATCCTCTAGTTTGCAAAATCCTACTTTAGCAACACCTAAATCTAATAAAGCTTTTTTTAGTTCTTCTTGTTTTATCATACTATTCACCTCATTAATCCATTATATCAAATTTCCTTCTGTTACAGTTTAAAAAACTTCCTTCCATTTTTTTATTTTTTGACTAAAACCTTCTAACATAATTATTTGCGAAACAGGGCAAATTATGATTAATACAACTTAAATTGTTGTATTTACTCACCGGAAAATCAATTAAACTAGTTTGATAAAACTTGAAGGAGGCGGAATAAATGGCTAGAAATCGAAACCGAATAGTTGTTCCAGAAGCTCGTCAAGCTCTTGATCAAATGAAATATGAGATTGCCAATGAGTTAGGTATGTCTGATTATCAACACACCGATAAAGGAAACTTAACTTCCCGTCAAAATGGATATGTTGGCGGATATATGGTTAAAAGAATGGTTGAGTATGCAGAACAAAATATGAGTAATAAGTAGCTCATATGAAAAAGATTTTAAAAAAAAGACACTGTTCTAGTTAGATCTAGTTCAGTGTCTTTTTTTTATTTTTTTATATCCCTCTTTTAAAAATGATGAAAATGGATTAATATATAATATAGGAGAAGCGGAAAGAGGGTGGAGAAATGTTTGTCAATTCTTCCCAACAATTGGCAGAAAAAAAGTTACTTTTATTATATATTTTTAAACAATTTGATGGTACAGTGAGCCATTCTCAGGTAACAGACTTTGTTTTAGAGAATGATTTATTAAATTACTTTATCTTTCAACAGTTTATTGGAGAATTAAAAGACTCTAAATTTATCGTGGAGGAGATAAAAGACCAAAAACAGCTTTTTACCGTCACCGATAAGGGTAAAGATACCCTACGTTATTTTATTAATAGAATTCCTCAACGTCAATTGGATCGGGTAAATGAGTTGTTAAAGGAAAAAAAGCATGAAATCGTAAAAAAATCCCAAGTAACTGCAGATTATGTTAAAGTGAAGGAAGGGGAATATTTAGTTAATTTAAAGGTAGTAGAAGGAGATGTGACGATTATTAGCATTAGCTTAAATGTAGCTTCTAATAAACATGCAAAGCAGGTATGTGAAAACTGGCAAGGGAACGTTCAAGATATCTATGGTACTCTGATTAATCAATTAATTGAAACTCCCAAAGAAGAAAATCAAAAATAATTTTTTCTTAATTAAAAAACCTTATTGTTAAAAATAATCTTCAAAAAACCCGCATCAACAGTAGACAGCTGTTGAGTGCAGGTTTCTTTTTGTTTTTTGAATGTAATATAATCTAAATAATGACCACACTGGTGGGCTCTTTACCCACCTCAATACTTCTTATTACTCTTTTGCTTCTACAGCTGACTATATCGATTACATTATTTTGAATACTACTAACAAACAATAGGTTTTTATTATAATCAATCTCAATCCCGTGGGGCATTTTATTGAGTTTGATTGATTTTAACAATCTTTTTTCTTTTAGGCTATAGACATATAGCTGGTCTAGGTCCGAGTCCGTCACGTATAAGTGTTCATTCCCCCAGTCACTGGCTACCTCAACAGGCATTTTTCCTAGAGTGATTTCATCTACTAACTCCATTCCATGGATATCATAGATTTCCACCTTACCCTGCTCCCCCTCCTGATGACTGTAGTTCACCACAAACAGCAAATCTCCATCGCCACTTAAACGCAAATGCCATGGATTACAAGCCACCCGATGAGTCTCCTTCTTTTCGTTGAGACTTGTGCAGATTTCCGTCAGCGTTTTCTCCTCACGATTCGCCACAAAAATCCTTTCTTGGTCTTTTGTCATTGCCATGCCATGGGGCATTTCATCGGTTGGTATTTGTAGTTGTATAGATAATTCGTTTAAGTCCAATACGGTAATACTGTTGGAGTCAGAATTTGCTACATAAATACATCCATATTTCTTGCAAAGAATTACTTGACTAGGGCAACTTCCCACCATGACAGTATTGATTATCTCTTCCTTAATCAGGTCTATCTTACTGAGACTGTTGTCAAAAGAGTTTACCACATACAAATACTTTAAGTTTGAATCTAGGGCAATGTGGTGAGGTCCAAGTGGCTGAGAAGGAATGAATTTTCCTATCGTTTTCAAAGAGATCCGCCTTACTTCCTTTCCTATTGTCACATCAACAATAGAAATGGAATCATCAGAAAAATTTGAGACTATTAAATTTCCCTGAGAAAGATAATTCATTCCATCACCCCATTATCATTTTTGATCACTCCCATAGTCAATCCGTAAGCATAATCTATATACATATTTTATGATGACTTTTCAGATGTGTGATAACTGATGTTTTTTGATAATGGCTTTTCAACGGGCTTCATTCTTCATTATTAATAGTGTACAATATCCTATCACAAATATCTTTTTCATTTAACGATAATTCTCTTAGTTTTGCTTCTGAGAATAATTTATTTAAATAATCCAACATGGTTGGGTCTGTTGTCTCCATAGGATTCATTTGTTGACGCATACGATCTATTTCAGATAATAATTCTTCTTTATTAAATTTTTTATAAGGTCTAAATTGAAGGATCTGCATAAAAAAACCTCCCTAGTACAAATATATACAATAGATTTCTTCTAAAGTATATTTCAAATAGGGAGGTTCTATACATTTCATGTAAATTTGACTACATTACTATGTTATACAGCCTTTAGTCTAACAATCTAACATTCTTTCTTACTTCTCCAATCATATATAGGGAACCAGCACATACGACAGCTCCAGCATCTTCTGTGATCTCCATTGCCTTCTTTACAGCTTCAGGGATGGAGCTTTCTATATGAATGTCTTTATTATATTGAATCATTTTTTCTGCCAATTCTTCTGCCTTCATTGCCCTTGGATTATCTGGTTCTGTCACGACTACTTTTTCCACATGGGGGATGATTAACTCTAAGTATCCCTCCACATCCTTATCGGCCAGCATCCCAATAAGTAATGTAATGGGGTAATCCTGCAAAAGGGTCTCCATACTCTTTTTCAATGCCTCTGCCCCATGGGTATTGTGGGCTCCATCTATAATGGTCAGAGGATTTTTTCTAAGGACTTCTAGTCTTCCTGGCCATCTGGCTGCCTTTAATCCTCTATAGATGGATTCGTCACTGATTTTAACACCATATTTTCTTCTAAGGGTCTCCACCACTGCTAATGCCGTAGTACTGTTGTAGATCTGATGGATACCTGCCATATGGATTTCTACGTTTTTAAACTCTTTTCCAAAGATTTTAGTGGAATATTTTTGACCTTCTATACTAGTAGAATGAATTTCAATATCCCCAAAGTCCACCATTGACATTGGGCTATTCTTTTCATCACATATTTCTCTAATAACCTTCACCACTTCCTCCCCTTGAGGGTAAAGGATAACTTGGCTATTTTCTTTAATGATTCCACCCTTTTCAGCAGCAATCTTGTCAAGGGTATTTCCTAAGAATTGCATATGGTCAAAGCCAATGGGTGTAATAGCGGAAACCAGAGGATTACCCACTACATTTGTTGCGTCTAATCTGCCCCCTAGTCCTACCTCAAGTACAAGGTAATCTACAGCCTCTGTAGCAAAGTAATAGAATCCTATTGCAGTAACTACTTCAAATTCTGTAGGATGATTTTTCCCCTCTGCTACCATTTGTTGAATTTTTTCCTTTACTAGATTAGTAATCTCTGCTAGTCTTTCCTCTGGGATATTTACACCATTGATTTGTATTCTTTCTGTAAAGGTTTCTAGATAAGGGGAGGTGTATAGCCCCACCTTGTAGCCCTCTTCCTTTAGAATACTGTGAATCATAGAGGATGTGGAGCCTTTTCCGTTTGTTCCTGCCACATGGATTACCTTTACTTTTTCATGGGGATTGCCTAGTAGCTGTAATAGGTAATTGATGTTTTCTAAACCTAACTTGCTACCAAATTTATATGTACCATGGATAAAATCTAATGCCTCTTGATAGTTCATTTTTCACACTCCATTCTTATATATACATGAAATTTAGAATATACTCTATAGGTTTGTTAAAGAAATTTTAGAATGTTACTCCTACTCTTTTATCATATCAAAATTGATTCTTTAGTCAACCTTCATTTTCTCAGTTATATACTATATAAAAAGCAGTTGAGGTACAATACATCCCCAACTGCCATAATTTAACTATCTATTTTGTAATGCAATCAATCTTTCTAGAACCGTCTTTAACATTTGCTCAAACTTAACCTTCTTTTGCTTTTCTTCTTCGATTAAGCTTTCTGGAGCTTTAGATAAGAAACCTTCGTTGGAAAGTTTTCCATTTACCCTTTTGATTTCCCCTTCTATCTTCTTCTTTTCCTTTTCTAGACGTTCGATTTCTTTTTCAAAGTCAAGAAGATCGTCCAGTGGAATAAATAACTCTGCCCCCTCTACTACGATAGATACTGCATCAGAAGGAATTTCATCTTTATCCGATAAGATAGTGATTTCAGAAATACCAGCTAAGGTCTTGAAGTATTGCTCTCCTTCGTTGATGGTGTCTACCACCATACTATTTGTAGCAACCACCTGTAGTTTTGCTTTTCTTGAAGGAACTACATTCATTTCAGCCCTGATATTTCTAATGTTTTTGATGGCACTCATGATCATGATCATTTTCTCTTCTGCTTCTTCTTGATAGTAAGTCTCATCATGCTCTGGCCATGCTGCTACGATTACATGCTTTTCTTCTGTCGTTGGAATGCTACTCCAAATTTCCTCTGTGATGAAGGGCATAAATGGATGTAATAGCTTTAAGATATTTTTTAATACAAAAGTTAAAGTGTATTGAGCCCCCCTACGCTTTGATACATCTTCACCATATAGGCTAGGCTTTACTAGCTCGATATACCAATCACAATAGTCTCCCCAGATGAAATCGTATAGCTTTGCTGCCGCTAACCCTAATTCAAACTTCTCCATATTATCATTAATATCTTTAATTAGGTGGTTCAGCTTATTCATTATCCAGTGGTCTGCCATGGTGAAATGGTCTTTTACCTCCTCTAAAGCTGGTGGATTTTCGTCTAGGTTCATCAGTACGAATCTAGTAGCATTCCATAACTTATTGGCGAAGTTTCTGCTGGACTCTAGCTTTTCAATATGGAAACGCATATCATTACCTGGAGTATTACCTGTCAATAGGGTAAATCTTAAGGCATCGGCTCCATATTGGTCAATGATCTCCAATGGATCAATACCATTTCCTAAGGATTTACTCATTTTTCTTCCTTCAGCATCCCTTACCATCCCATGGATGAATACGTGCTTAAATGGAACCTCCTTCATAAATTCCAGTCCCGAGAAGGCCATCCGTACTACCCAGAAGAAAATAATGTCATATCCAGTTACCAATACATCTGTTGGATAGAAGTACTCTAGCTCCTTTGTTTCCTCAGGCCATCCTAGCGTTGAGAAAGGCCATAATGCGGAACTAAACCAAGTATCCAATACGTCTTCATCCTGCTTGATGGAGCTTGAGCTACACTTATCACAGAAATTTGGTGCTTCTTTAGATACGATTACTTCTCCACAGTCTTGACAGTAGTAAGCCGGAATTCTATGTCCCCACCATAACTGCCTTGAAATACACCAATCTTTAATATTTTCTAGCCAGTGAAGGTAAATCTTTGTAAAACGATCTGGTACGAATTTAATGCTTCCATCCTTTACTGCATCTATTGCAGGCTGTGCCAATGGCTCCATTCTTACGAACCATTGTAGCGATGTGATTGGCTCTACAACTGTACTACAACGGTAGCATTGACCTACATTGTGGGTATGCTCCTTGATTTTAACTAATAATCCTAATTCCTCTAAATCCTTAATGATGGCTTTTCTGGCTTCGTATCTACCCATGCCTTGGTATTTGCCACCTTTTTCGTTGATGGAGGCATCATCCTTCATTACTACGATTTGAGGCAGATCATGTCTTAATCCTACTTCAAAGTCATTTGGGTCGTGGGATGGTGTAATTTTCACTGCCCCTGTACCAAAGTCCTTCTCTACGTATTCATCGGCGATCACTGGTATTTCTCTGTTTACTAATGGCAAGATTAATGTTTTTCCAATTAGGTGTTGGTATCTTTCGTCATCTGGATTTACTGCAACTGCCGTATCCCCCAACATAGTCTCTGGTCGGGTAGTGGCGATTTCAACAAATTCATCGCTATCCTTTACGGGGTATTTGATGTGCCAGAAATGTCCTGCCTTTTCTTCGTGGTCCACCTCTGCATCAGAAATTGAAGTCTTACACTCTGGACACCAGTTGATGATTCTGTTACTTCTATAGATGAGTCCTTTTTCATATAGGTTGATGAATACTTCTTGTACTGCCTTGCTTAGGGTTTCATCCATTGTAAAGCGTTCTCTAGACCAGTCGCAGGAGTCTCCAAGCTTTTTCATTTGCTCTACGATTCTGCCACCGTACTCTTCCTTCCACTTCCATGCTTTTTCTAGGAAGGCGTCACGACCTAAGTCAAGTTTTGACAGCCCTTCTTCTTCTCTAATTTTCTCTAGAACTTTCACCTCTGTTGCAATACTGGCATGGTCTGTTCCTGGTTGCCATAGGGCTTCATATCCCTGCATTCTTTTCCATCGGATCAGTACATCCTGTAGGGTATGGTCTACTGCATGTCCCATGTGCAGCTGCCCTGTGATATTTGGGGGCGGTAACACGATACTGAAAGGTTTTTTATCTGGGTTTACATTTGCTTTAAAGTAGTCATTATCCATCCATTCTTGATAAATTCTGTCTTCAAACTCTGCTGGGTTGTAATTTTTGGGTAAATTATTTTCCATTGTTAATCCCTCCTAAAATATTTTAAATTTATAATCTTCAAAAATTCAAGTTCATTCGGGAATTCATTGAAAAGTAATAGCATTATACCAATGATTGCAATGATTAGCCCTCCACCCTTAATGGGTAATTTTTCATTTCCATATACCATTATAGCCCCTATAATCATCAACAATAGGCCTATATAAAACACTAGGTAATCCCTCCCTTTTGTAAGGTTTGTTTTCAAATGCGTTTTGAAATACAAAAACTAAAAAACCCTCCATCCAAAATAAGGACGAAGGGTATGTTCGCGGTACCACCTTAATTTCCATCTCCTATATAACCCAGTATCTACTGAATTTATAGAAAATAGACTCTCATATGGATTAACGGTCCCCCGTCTGTATCTACTCTAGTTCAATACAGAAGCTCCAAAGCTACCTTCAATAACCATTTCACCAAAGAACCTTTCAGCCTATGGGTTCTTCTCTCTTTAGGGAATGTGTTACCTACTCCTCTTCTTCATAGCGGATGATATATTTAATTGCTACTTGTTTTATTATATACTAATATGGCTATTTTGCACACTAATTTAAAAAATATTATATCTTTTTTAGAAAATTTGTCAAGATATTTTTTCCGTTGTATTCTTTTCTACATTTAGTTTTGCTTCTTGTAATTCTACAACATTTTCTTTTTCTTCACCTTGCTCCGCTTCCTTATATTTGACAAGCTTTACACCAATCATCAAATATCTTATAAATGCATAGGCGGTAATAATCACTGCCACCGTAAGCATAACCCCTCCATAAACTCTATCAAACCCCATCCAGATGATGGCTATGTAGAAGGCTATAGTTGCTAATTTACCATATTTATTGGCTGGCACCACCACTTTATCCTTCTTTGTGTAGAGGATGAGTCCACCTATGACCAACAGAGCCTCCTTCATCCCTACTATTGTTATAATCCATAGGGGAATATATCCAGCTATTGTAAAACAAATCAATACCGTAAGCAACATCATTTTATCAGCTAACGGGTCCATTGCCTGACCCCATTTAGTTATCAGTCCGTATTTACGGGCTATAAAGCCGTCTAATAGATCTGTAAGTCCCGCCACTACAAATATACCCACTGCATAGAGTAAGCTATTGGGGGATTGAGAAAAAAATACCATTACAAAACATGGTATTAAAAAGAATCTAGCAACTGTTAAGAAATTTGGTACATTCATAAGATCCCTCTTTTCACTCACCTATTTTTTTTTCGTCGGTTAATGATGTTCTAGGTTTTCTTAATACGATGATACCCCTTGTTCAGCAACTAAAACATACTAGATTTGTCATTCACAACATCTTTGTCATTATTCCAACCACTATTTTACTAATTTTATTGAATAAATCCTATCGAGATATTCAACCAGTTCCCTAATCATTACCTCATAACTGTTGTTAAACACTTCCCATTTTCTTTTATAGTTTGCATAAATAAGCCTCTTTGTGTAGGCAGACATGGGTATATCCTTGTAGATACAGAGTCTGGAAATTCGTCCCTGCCCCTCTTCTAAAGTATAAGGATTGATACCATAATCTACAACATCCTTATGGACTAAAGCATACCAACTAAAATGGTCGATCTCTCCCTTAATATAGCCATATCTATTCCTACTATTGGAAATTTTTATATTCCAAGACATTCCATCCCCTCCAACCCTAATTCCTGTTATTTTAATTCTATGCCAATTATTTATTTCCTATTCATGTTTACAGGAACACTTAACATAGACAGGAATATAATGAATTAAACTGTATATTTAAAATTCAATTACAGGAGGGATTACATTGAGACTTAAAATTTTTTCACTAATGGTTATTGTCCTCTTACTTAGTTCTCTATTTTTAGCTGGATGCCAATCCAAAAATGAACTAACAGAAATCACTGTAATGGAGGTAACCCACTCCGTCTTCTATGCTCCACAATATGTGGCACTCTCAGAGGGCTTCTTTGAGGAAGAGGGATTAGACGTAGAGATCATTGATGCTAAGGGTGCTGATAAGGTTATGGCTGCTCTATTGAGTAAAGAGGCTGAAATTGGTTTTATGGGACCTGAGGCTTCCATCTATGTCTACAACCAAGGTAAAGATGACTATGCAATTAACTTCGCCCAATTGACCCAAAGAGATGGTTCTTTTATCGTTGCTAGAGAGCCTAATTCTAACTTTGACTTTAAAGAAATGAAGGGTAAAGAGATCCTTGGTGGCCGTAAAGGTGGTATGCCTAATATGGTGCTGGAATATGTCCTTAAGAATAATGGCGTTATCCCTGGAAAGGATATCAACGTTAGAACAGATATTCAATACGGAGTTATGGCTGGTGCCTTTAGTGGTGGAGAAGGTGACTATACATAGACATCAACATGATACCACCGTGGGTAATAATTGAGGAAAGGTTGGATTTCATCCTAAGTTTAGTGTTATGAAAAAATAAACCTTCCCTGTTTAGTGTTCAATGACTAATCTAATGATGTTAGAAACTTTCATACTGAATTCTTTAAATAACAACAGTATGTTATTAGTATTCAAGTTTATAACAAAGCGACTGCCTCAAAATACTAATATTTTGGCCATCTGCTTTTCACAATGCACGAATCAGGTTTATTTGTTTCATATTATGAGTATGTTTCCAATTGTTTGATAGAGTTCCAATTTCCTCAATTACATTTTTAGTTTAATTTTAAGACTAAATTCAGTTTCAGCAGCCTTTTTATCTTTGGTGTAAATGACTTCTGAAATAATTGATTTAAGGAAGTCATTTCGCTGTTTTGTATTGGCATCAAAATAGGTTTCTTCTATAAAATCAATGGAAATGTTTATCTGGGGAATGAGTTTTTCTTTTTGATTTTTTAACTGGAGTATTTTAGATAGGTTTGTTTGAAGTTGCTGTATTGCACTATCTACAGCATTAATCTTTTGGGTAAGAATATTCATTCTTTCAAGAAAGGTATCGTTATCGTATATGCCTTGTTCTAGGAAATCGTATAGTTTATCTCGTTGTTCCATTAGGGTTTCGCTATTTTTTTCTTTTTCTAGAAGGGTGTTTTCAATTACTTGGATCTCTATTTCGTTGATTGTTCTTTTTTTATAGCTGAAGGTGAACTTCAGTTTATTTAACTCTGCCAATAAATTTTCTAGTAGTCTTTTTTCGATGAGATGAATGTAGCTGGATTTTACGCCTCCACAGTTTTTATAACATCTAATGCTGTCGGGCTTATTTTTTTGTGTTCTGATGGTCATTGTGCTGCCGCAGGAGCCACATTTTAACAGGCCTGCTAAAGGATTTCTTAATTCCTTAGTCTTATGGGTCTTAGTAGGGTTATGCCTTTTCTTAGCTATCTTCTGGGCTTCCTGAAAGGTTTCTGGGTCGATGATGGCCTCATGTTTCCCTTCATAGATCAGCCAATCTTCTTCATTCTGTAATCTGTAGTGTTTATTACCTTCTTTATCATACTTAAATCTCTTTTTACCCCAAATGACCTTGCCTGTATAGACGGGGTTTTTTAGGATGGTTCTGATGGTGGTTTTATCCCAATTGAGATTTTCACTGGCGGTAGGTATTTTTTTATCGATTAGGTAGCTGGCAATTTTACTGTCCCCATAGTTTTCTTTGATGTATAGTTGGAAGATTAACTTCACAACCTTAGCTTGTTTCTTATTGATGGCTAGTGTTTTGCCCTTCTTTTCATATCCAAAGGGTGCAATGGCCCCGATATAGTTTCCTTCTTCTAGACTTTTTAGCCTGCCCCGCATAAGGCGTTTCTTAATGATCTTTAATTCTCTTCTAGACATAAATGCCTCAAACTCTGAATATTCCTCATCAAATTCATTGTCTAAGTCGTAGACTTTATTGGGAGTGATGATCTTGGTATTGTATTCTTTGAAGGTTTCTAGAATTAGACCTTGTTCCCTCATATTACCTCTACCAAGCCTGTCTATATCCATTACCAGGACTGCATCATACTTGCCTTCTTCAACTTCTTCCAAGAGCTCTAACATCTTAGGTCTTCTAGTGATGGATTCCCCTGAGAGAACTTCTTCTTTGATTTCTAAGACGTTTAGCTTGTGTTTCTTTGCATAGGCAAGAAGAGTGGTTCTATGTCTATTGAGGACTTCTTCAATAGACATATTTTCCTCACTTCTAGACTTTCGTAGATAAATACAGATGTTCATCCATATATCACCTTCATTCAATTTACTTGATGGTTATTATTATGAGCTGAAGGTGCTGGGATATTACTAGGGAAAATAAGTAAGCTTCTTCATGTCTTTTAGTTAAGAGAAAGACCTTTTTTATAATGCCTCTGATTCGCTTTTCTTAAGGGCTATAATTAACATAAAAGAGGTTGAACTTATATCTATTTAAAACCAATTCCATATATACTTTTTAAACTTTAATTTATATTTTTTACTTTTCGAAGGCTCCATTAAAATGTGTTTTAATTGTTCTATTGTTAAAGAAGGGTTTGAACGATGGATCATACTATGACAATTTGAACAAACCATTGCAATATCTTCTGGCACCATCTCTGTTTCTTCCGTTAGACTGTTAATCTCTTTTATATGATGACCCTCTATATAGTCTTCACCTAATATCCCATACGTTTTATAAAAATCAAAACCACATCCTTCACAATAGATTCTTTCATTTTTTTCTTTAAAAAGCCTTTTGGCTTCTCTCATTAATTGCGGTTTTCTCTCTTTAGTCTTATGGTACCTAATCTTTTCTCTTCCTTCAATATAAGGTGCTTTTTTTACAAGTTTTGGTCTCTTTTTATTTTCACTTATTTCACAGTCAACTTTAATCGAGGATATCTCTCTGCATAACAATCGAAGTTCTGGTGTTAATTCTATTTCAGAGAGTGCTTCTGGGTAATGTTTTTTATACATAGTGTATCTTATTTTGTATACAGAGTAATTAGACGGTTTATCTCCACAACGTTGACAAATCCGCTTATAATCTATAGGTTCTAATGAACCTCCTAAATATTTTTCAAATAAAAGCATGTAATAAATCGTACCCGATTGAAACACATCTTCTGTGCAACTGGCTTTTATTTTAGAACCGGAAATTTCTCTGTATACATCTAGTAGCTTACTAATCCTATTTCTTATAGCTTGTGGTGTAGCTTGTGGTGTTTTTGCATTACCTGCCATGACTTGTTTAATGACATAATTAGATTGAAAAATTGGCCATGTTGAATTTCTCCTGCTTTCAGAGTCATAATAACCATTTCTCTTATAATATACATCATTTTGTTCAGTAGCTAATTTAAGGATATTCATAACGCTTGAAGGTAGTTTAAACATTACTTTCTCTTTATTACGTTGTAAAGTAATTACGTTGTTAAAATAATTGCAATCACTATCTAAAAGTCCCCTTATTTCCTTGAAAGCTTTTCCTTTGACCCCATAAAATAATAATAGTAACAAAGCAACATCTTGAGGATTTTTATTAATATTATCAACTACATAATTTACATCTTGCAATCTAATAAAATTTTCAATATTTTTTGATTCTATTATTGTTATAATATCGTTACTTTGTAGGAATTTTTTTATTTCTTTTCCCTTCTTTCTGCCCTTGCCCAGTTTAGATACGATATAAGATGAGTTGTGAAGGTTTCTAAGGACTTAACTGTACCAATTGAAGAATTTTCTTTCGATAAAAATTTATGTAGTATCTCTTTAGTTTCATTAGTAGATAAATCAGATAATTTCTTGTTTAAACGAGATAGCATCATGTTTAGTCCTTGAAGGCTAGTATAATCGGGATAACTTTCAATAAATAAATTAATATTATTTTTCATAAATACCCCCCTGACAGTATTTCTTATAAAATGTACTTCATACTTCATAAATGACTAACGATATTATTCACTAGTTCCTTATTTTATGAACACAATGTATTCTCATTAAAAATAAGTAACCAAAATTAGCCTGATCGAAAAGCATTATAATCATCAGTTCTATAAATATTTAAAATTTCCTCTATCTTCTAGAACTATCATGGTTCTTCTGTGTCCGGTTTAATATACACAAATGTATATATTCAATATTTTAGTCAATACTCCTACTACAAGGGGGTATGGCTATGAACAATGCCTGCGAAAGCTTAGGAATAAAAATCAAGAAATATCGAAAAAATAAAAATCTATCTACTGCTGAATTTGCCAACAGGCTTAATGTTTCAGCAGGACTCATCAACAATATAGAAAATGCCCGAAATGATGTCTTTAACTTAGAGCTCCTTAACAAAATCACTGGTGAATTAGAAATTTCCTTAAATGAGCTACTGGATATTAAAGCCTATGAGATCAAAGAAATGCAGCTAGACCTTGATAAAATCTACATTAACCAATATAGTGACTCATTAAATATTGATAGCCTTCAAGATTATTCTACTGAAATAATCAAAGCCTTTTATTATACTATTTCTCAACTAAGCTGTTCTGTAGAAAATATTGAGTCCATCTCAAATCACTTAATACAAGAGCTGGAATTCATAAAAAAATATCATCAGCAAATCTACAAAAGTTCCTAGAATATTATATCTAAAATAGTAAGGAGACGGTCAAATTTTATTAAGACTTGTCTCCTTGTTTACATACAAGCAATACAAAATTAAGTTCATGATATTCCCATTAATCATGGTTTCTGTCTTTATTACCAATTGTAAGCTTCATCTGTTCGCCTCCTTCACACTTCGTCCATTGTTCGTTATTTAACATAATAAAATTAAAGAAAAAACATTGAAATTTAAAGAATTTTTCTAGTTGACTAATAGTTGTTTTTATTCTATACTTTAAAAGTATTAGAACTATAAAAACTTAATAAGGAGGAAGCGATCCCATGAGATTTAATGGATACGATGTAAGCGTTTTGGTTTTTCCCGTATTAGGAATTCCATTTATCGTACTGATTTTATCTAAGGTTTAATTAATTTAAAGACTTTATTGTATATGCTTTTGCTAGGCATATACAATAAAAACGGCAAACATAATTAAATTAATTAAACTAGGGATCGCCTCCTTACTTCGCAATAATTAACATATACGTTTACTTAAATTAATAAATAATATATTATCAACAGATCTATAGAGTTCCTATTTTTTAGGAACTTTATTTTTTTATAAATTTTATTATTGAATATGTTCAAATAAATGAATAATGCTCTGAATATTACACATCCTACTATTACAATAAATCAACCAGGAGGTGTCATAATGGCTAACAACAACTTATACCTCAGCCATTCCAGTATTCAAGTCTTCCATACATGCAAACGTAGGTTTAAATATAAACATATTGATAGGATTAAGCCTAAGGAAAACCTTGCTAATAAGTATTTGTCCTTTGGTCAAAGTGTTCATACTGCCCTAGCTAAATACAACCTACTCACTGATGAAACCTACAGAACAGTTGAAAATTTACATAAGCTTTTACGAAAGAATTGGATCCGACAGGGTTATGAATCTATTGAGGAAGAACGGGACTTTGGGCTAAGAGCATTAGACATGCTAAGTAACTACCATAGCAACCCCCTAGATCAAGGGAAGAAGAATTTATTGGTGGAGGAAATGATCTATTTAGATATAGATGGCAAGTTTACCCTCTGTGGCAAATTGGACAAGTCCTATCTAAGGAATGACGATTCAATTGAGACTACCGATTACAAAACAGGTAAAAACATTGAGGCTATTGATACTTTACAGATGCCCATTTATCTTCTACTCACTAAGTCTAAGCTTGGCTGTTTCCCCGATACTGTCAGCTATTATTTCCTGGCCCATGGAGAAAAGATAACCCAAGATGTAAATGAGTCTTATATTAAGGAGTCCATAGACTTCCTTTGGGAGATCAGTGAAGAAATCATTAGTGAAAGAAAATATCCCTGTAGTCCCTCCCCCTACTGTAGTAACAACTGCGAATACTTTGCAGATTGTCCTGAAGCCAAGGACAGTAACTTGATTATTGTAAATTCACTATTAGAGAAGGACCCTAGCAGTTTAAGTAATTCCCTCTTCTAGAGATCACATATTACATTTTAAAACCTACGCCTTATTTTAAAACCCTAACTTGTCCTATTTGTAGATTTTAAAAACTACTTGTCTAACTCTAGAATTTATTGCCCATTTCCTTAAGCTTTTAAAATAAAAGATGATTTGGACTAGCCATTTCCATAACTTTTATAATTTAATAGCTTTCTTTGATACATCCAGTTTAATGATTTTTAAATTCTCTTTTAAATGGTGATTTACACTATAGAAACTGAATATATAGATAAGGAGGTAAATATGGAAGATAAATATAAATTAAATATAACCTCAATCCAATACAAAAATAATGATAAGGCAACGAAGGATTTTGTAAGTCTTATTGTCAGCTATATAATTAATCACAATCTAATCAAAAAGGATGGTATTGATGAAAGGTGAGCATTCAAATACTGCAATTGAAAAAGAAACGCCCTCAGTCGAAGAGAATAATAGAGATTTTCTTACCCCCTATGATTATGCTGCCATCTATGCAAGAAAATCTATCAAAACAGAGAGTCACTCTATTGCATCTCAAATAACTAGAGGAAAAGAGGTCCTAAATGAAGAGGGGCTAGTATTATATAACACCTATTTTGATAGTGAATCTGCTTCTAGGTTTACCTATGATAAGAGAAAAGGTTTTACTGAATTACTTAGAGACTTAGAAAGCAATAAATTCAAAACTGTTATTGTCTTAAAGCGAGATCGCCTCTCACGGAAATTTGATGAACTGCTGGAAATAAAAAATAAGTTTAAAGAACATGATATCAAGGTCATCTACTCGGCCCTTGGAGAATTTCAGCCCGATAAGGATGATTGTTATTCCGACTTTATCGAAAATATAATTATGGGAATAAGTGAGCTGGAGCCTAAGATTCTTAAGGATAGGACTTCTAATGGAATTAGAATTAAGAAAGAGAGGGGTGAGTATTCCCGCTCTGGCAAAATTCCCTTTGGTTTTGCATCTGTTGATGATACTGGGCTATTTGATGCATTAGAAAAAGAAGATCAAGCCAAATATGAGCTTTTCCCTAATCCTAGCGAAAGTAAGATTGTCCAGCAAATCTTTTCAGAATATGTAGCTAATAACTTCGAAACTATGAGTGACTTTGTTAATTATGTTAGTACAATTAACAATTCTAAGAAAAAGCTTACTTCAAGTAAAATAACATATATGCTTCTAAATCCAATATACGCTGGAATTCAAAGGCCCGATGGAAAAAACGAACTATTTATGAAGGCCCCCTCAAAAAAGCTGTTTAAAATCAATGAAGAAAAGGTTAAGTACCTAGATAATGTAAAAGGATTTATCAGTATCGATCTTTGGGCTACAGCTGCTTTGAAATACCTCAATACAAAAGGAGTTATAGTACCAGAATTAGTAATTATCCCTTCAAAGGACTTCTTAAATGTAGTTCCTGTGAAGATAAAAATAAATCTATATATTTATCAGGCAACTACTATTCCTGTAGTACCAATAAATGTACTAGAATTAAAAAAGAAGTATTAATCAATGCTTTACTCAGAAGATTACTGGAAGATATTCTAGATGAAGAACGGATCAAACTTATCATTTCAGACCTTAAAAAAAATCTAGAAAAGGATATAAAGACTAAAAGGTCTAAACTTTATAAGAACCAGAAGGATAAAGAAAGCAATCTATTAGGACTGATAACTGATCCAAGAAATACAACCATATCAGAAATTTTGAAGGAATTAATTGATAATGAGAAAAGAATTATTGAGGAAATAAGTAACTTAGAAGATAGATTATCTAATCTTGATAATGTATTAGTAGAAACCGCTAAAATTAGAGAGCTCGGGAGTAATCAATACATAATAATAAATTATCTAATAAATGAATTACCATTAGATTCTCTACAAGAACGTCTACATAGCTTCATCGAACAGATTGAGCTTTGTGGTTCTACAAAACAATATAATACAAAGGAAATCGGTTATGGGCGATAATATTGCAATTGCATACCTTAGAGTTTCAACAGAGAAACAAAGTGAAAAGGGCTCTTCTATTGATTCCCAAAGGGATTTTGCTAAACTATATGCTGAACAACATGGCCTGGACTTAAAAGATGAATGTATCTTTGTAGAGGCAAAGCCTGCCTCAAAATCTTCTGATGATAAATTTGACATCAATCTTGAATATGATAAATGACCTGTATTTAAGAAAATAATGCAATTGGCAAAGGATAAAAAGTTTAAATACTTTATTGTCTACTCTAGAGATCGACTTACTAGAAATGTCTATGAGCATTTTGCTATTAAGCAACTCTTTAGACAAAATAAAATAACCCTCTGTTATAGTAAGCCTGGAGAATATTCTACTAATGACCCTGACTTTTCTGATGAAAAGGGTGATTCTAAACCTGAGAACTACATCGAAAATCTAATTGAAATTGTTTTGGCTAGTATATCCGAGCTTGAATCAAGCATTATATCTTCCAGGGTTAAACTGGGTAATAAAACCTGTGCTGAGAAAAGCCTTTGGCCCGGTGGTAAAATTCCCTTTGGTTATATGACAGAAGACAAGAAAATGAAAGGTAGAAAGAGAGTTAATTCAATACTTAAGCCAATCCCTTATGATTCGGAAATAGTCAGGGAGATATATGAACTGTATACTAATTGCGGATATAGTTATCGTGAATTAGCCGATAAAATGAATAAAAAATATCCCTTCAAGACATGGAGTAAAGGTAGTATTGAATCTATCTTAAGAAATGAAGTCTATAAAGGCTATATAATTTGGGGGAGGCGAGGGGGTAGGAGAAATCCAGGACCTAAAGATAAGCCTATAAAATCAGGTTTTAATTAAGAAATGTGTATTATTGATAAGGCACTTTGGGATCTAGCTAATATAATTAAAAGTCAAAAATCTCAAATTAATAGTAGCAAACATTTTTCTACTCCATTTTTATTACAAGGGAAACTTAAATGCAGTTGCGGACAGGAAATTAAACCTAAAAATTATGGTTCAGGTAAGACTAGTGTCTATAGATGCACTCCAGAGCTAAAGAATAAAGAAAAGTCCCACATGATAATCCCCAGTAGCCTACTTGAAAAGAAAGTTATCAGCAAGCTCCTTAGCTTAATAACTGTAGAAAACATTAATCAGCTGTGGGAGCTCTATGAACAAAATAAGCAATGTAAAATTAATGAACTAAAGGCATCTATTGATGGCTACTTTGATAAAATTGACTCACTAGATGAAAAACTTATACAAATCAAAGATGCCCTTGATCTAAATTTCGATCAGTCTATCAAGCTTGAAGTAAAACAATTACTTACTATAATTGAGAAAGAAATAAGTCATTATGAAGATACTATTGAAGACAAACAAAAGCAACTGCAAGGCTTCCATCAAGATCTACAGGGCTTTATAAAAGCATTTGATGACCTTTTTAATAACCTAAACACTCTAGATGTTTATAATAAACGGATGATTATCCATTCATTAGTAGATAGCATCCTTATTACTAAGGTAGACCCCTCCCCTACTAGTCAGATATTAATTGATATAACTCTGAACCCTAATAGCGACCTTTTTATGACAACCTCCTAATTTGTAGGGGGTTGTCTTTTTTGTTTTGTTTAAAGAAGTAGGCAATTAGTCTATCACGGTATACCGTGATAGACTAATTGCCTACCTATTTTAAAATTCTAAGGTTGTCTGAATATTATGATGGATTAGAACCACGAGTGTACTTTTTTAGAGCCACTTTGTGCATCTAATAGAGCCATCATGTTCATATAGGAGCCACCCCTGTCTATTATTGATGGCCCCACATATATATTATTTAATTTTTATTTATCCTGTAAACCATGACGCTCTCGCATAGAAACCTTTCCATCGATGTGAATTGTATAGGAGTCGTGAACGATCCGATCAAGAATTGCATCAGCAAGCGTATCTTCGCCTATCTTCTCATGCCAACCTCCTGGAGAAAACTGTGAACAAAAGATGGTAGATCCGTTTTGATGTCTTGACTCAATGATCTCAAGGAGATCACGAGCTTCCGCTCCTTTAAGAGGTACTAATAGCCACTCATCGAGGATTAATAAGCTTACGCTTTTATACTGCTTGATGACTTTTTTAAATATACCTTCGCCTCTAGCGATAGCTAATTCATCGAGTAAATCAGGAAGGCGAACATATTTAACGGTGTAGTAATTACGGCAGGCAGCCATTCCTAATGCACAACCAATATATGACTTGCCATTGCCTGATGCACCCATAATGATGATGTTATGCTTTTCTTGAACATAATTACAGGTAGCTAGACGAGTGATTTGTGTCTTATCTAACTTTCTATCACTATGATACTCAATATCCTCAACGCAGGCATTGCTGTATCTAAAGTCAGCCTTTTTTATTAATCTTGCTAATTTATTATTTTTTCGTCTGGACCATTCTAAATCTACTATGAGCCCAAAGCGTTCTTCAAAGCTTAGTTCTTGAAATCTCTGATCTTTAAGTTGATCTCTGTAGGAATCAGCCATGGCAGTTAAGCGCATTTCATTAAGTTTTGTAATCGTCATTTCATTTACCATTATTCATTACCTCCATAATATCTTGCACCTCTGGTGAAGCCAAAGGTTGCAGTATTTTCATTCGTATTTGAGATAGGATCTTTTTCTTCAGTTACTTTATCCTGACCAGTCTTAAGTATTGTCTGGATGCTTTTGTAACCGGGGCGTGGTGTGTAAGACAGAGCCTTCTTGCAGGCGGCTTCTACACGGGTAACAGAATACTTATCTGCTAGCTTCAATAATCCCATACAGGATTTATATCCCTGTTGTTCTATCTTATGTGAAGATAATATCGCTTTAACAGCGATAGCTGTATTGGGACCGATCCCATTAGCCCAAGAAATGAATCTCTCAGAATTCCAAGTAGTATAACTTCTATGGTATTCTGGCATGTGCTCAACTACGGTACTGTACTGACCAACTTTACCGTAACGTCTTACATGGGAGGCAATACGATGGCTATTAAAAAAGACTTCGACTACATTTCGGGTCATACGTACATCAACTTTATGCTTGATATATTCATAGGGAACTGAGTAGTGCATTTTTTCTACTGATATGTGATAATTGAACTGTACGGTAGCTGTCTTCCAAAAGGCTAACTCGTATGGGGTGGCAGGTAGTGGCATGAGAGCAGACTTTTCTTCTTCAAGGAATAGGCTCAACCTGCTTCCCGTTTTTTTCTGGAAAGGTTTACTATTGAACTCGTAGAGTTTGTCTTGAATAGCTTCATTGAGCTCTCTTAAAGAGAAGAATTGTTGATTTCTTAATGCTGCGATAATCCAAGTTGAGATGATTCCTACAACACCTTCAACATTAGGCTCGTCCTTAGGCTTACGAACGCGGGCTGGGATAACGGCAGTGGAATAATGTTCAGCCATTTCATGATAGGTCTTATTAATAGTAGGTGTATACCAAGATACTTTGTCTACTCCAGTCTTCAAGTTGTCCGGAATTAATATTCTTGTTACACCACCGAAGAACTTATATGTATTGACATGAGCTTGAATCCAGCTTTCTTGATTCTGAGATGTAAATGCCTCTACATAAGCATATTGACTACAGGATAATACTGCTACAAATATAGATGCCTGTATGGCTTCTCCTGTATTACGGTCAATAATCTGGGCAGTTTGTCCAGCCCAATCAACTTCCATCTGTTCTCCGGGCTTACGCCGGATATGCATGGTAGCTTTCTGGGTACTGGCGTACTTGCGGTAATACCTACAGAATTGACTGTACATAAGGGGAATTTCATTGCTAAGCCTACACTGCTCGCAATATTCATTCCATAGGAGACTTAAAGTAACACCACTTTTAGCCATCTCCTTATGAATATACTCGCAGTCTGGCACTTTCCTTGAGGTGGAAAGAGTGGATTGTCAACACTAAATTAGACAGATTTTATAAGGTTATGCTCTTTAAATTGCTAGGGCTTAAATAGCCTAGTGTTGAATGTATTCTAAATTTATTAAACCAATTAACATAATCAGCTAGCTGTAACTCTAGTTCTTCTAAAGTCTGA
>NZ_JAFBEE010000030.1 GCF_016908555.1 Alkaliphilus hydrothermalis | reverse complement strand
ATTTCAATTATATCGACCTTAATGTTTGAACAAGTTTGAACAATCAACTCCTTTAATCTTGCTTCAACAGCTCCATGAAGGACTTTTCGTCGATATTTTGGACACCATACCACATGATATTTACATGAAAAAACTATATTATTGTTAGATTTATATTCCATACTTGTATTATATATCTATACCTTGTATAATACAAGTGCTTTTCTTAAAGAAAAATTAAAAGAGGGCTTATATCCCCATAGTTAAAAACTAGGGGCTTTACGCCCAATTGTGGTAAATAGTTTAGGTGGTTTATTTTTTTATCTTTTTATGTAGCTTGTTTGATCAATTCCCCATTCTTTTAGCTGTTCATCTGTTCCAATCCAGACAATGGTTTTCATAGATACCAAATTATATAGTTCCTCTACATCTGAATTTATCATTCTAATACATCCCATCGATGCATTAGTTCCAATAGACTCGGGACTATTATTTCCATGTATTCCATAACTACTTCCACCATCAATCGAAAGCCCCATCCATCGATATCCTAATGGGTTTTTGGGGGACCCCCCTGCCACTGGCTGAGCAATACCCGCACCACCCCACATGGGATTGATTACTTTGCTTACAATACTGAATTTTCCTTCAGGTGTTAAGTTGGAAAGCTTCCCTTGGGCTATTGGATATTTTTTTATTACTTGACTCCCCCTATAGAGGGTGAGAATCCGTTTAGTTTTATTTACGACAATCCATTTTTCTTCAGTGGGAGCTTCATTAATTGTATCTCTATGCTTAAAATCATCATCCTTTAAGCGCTTAAGTAGTGTCTCATTTGATTTAGAACCAAAAAGACCGTCTACAATAAGATTATGGTCACTCTGGAATCTAATAAGAGCATTTCTGTTGTTTATTTCCTCCGCTGAATCATCATCTTGCTTATAGTATCCTAATTCTTTGAGAATCGAAGTATACTCATCTACTTCCTCACCAAACTCTTCAGTATTTGTTACTTGCAAAGCCTCTAGTCTCTGTCGTATTTCTCTAATTTGATTCAGTTTTTCTAACTTTTTTAGTTCATGTAATTCCCTAAATTGTTGAATTTCTAGTTGTTTTAATGCTTCCATCTCTGTTTGAAATGACGGCACTTCAATTTCTCCCAATCCATTTCCTCCGTAGACAGGAGTCAGCATCAACAAAAAAACCAAAACAGTTGAAACAAAATTCTTCATATCATCAACCTTCCTTTAGTGGAAATAAAAAAAGAAAACCACCCCTATATAGTTTATTAAGGTAGTTTGAAATATTTCCTAATCTTTTAGAAAATTGATGAAAAAGTATAAAAGACATAAAAAATCTCCCTCTACAAGGGAGATTTTATAATCGAAATTCAATAATTAACTTCTATGTTAACCTTTATTAATTTGCGATTATAACTTAGACACGTTGGCAGCTTGAAAACCTCTTGGGCCATCAACAACTTCAAACTGAACTTGTTGTCCTTCATCTAGTGTTTTGTAACCATCTGTCTGAATAGCTGAGAAATGTACGAATACATCATCTTCGCCTTCTACAGAGATAAAACCGAAGCCTTTTTCACCATTAAACCATTTTACTGTACCTGTTTTCATTCTGATTTCCTCCTAAAAAAAATAAATGTTTGTTTTTTACCACTCTAAATTACCATGTCTGGACATATCTGTCAATATAGTTTGAAAATATTCTCAATTTTAATTTTATCATATTTTAACCATATCATTTTTAATACTACTCCAGACTTATATTTTTAAAGTACCCAAATTAAAATTAATTATACTTCTGTCATGGCACGAAAGAGACCAGCGGCTATGGTGTAACGGTAATACGTCAAAATGCTGGTCTTTTGAAGTGCTGTAAAAGATAAAGTGTTTTCAACAGCTAAAAAGAGTAAGGGAGATCCCTTACTCTATTAAATCTCATCTATGATGGTCTTCATCTACCAAGTCTATGGTTCCTAGTAAGACATGGGCCAATCCAAATCCAATTATTCCTGCTGCAACCATTGGCATTATATGGTCATGAGATTCACGTTTTGCTGCCATCCCCTTCAATACAACGCCTGTAGCTGTAACGCCAGTTCCTAATAGGGTTGGTATCATACCTTCTCTCACTAAAATTCCTCCTTAGCATAGAAGTTTTTTTAGATGTAGATTTAGTAATATCATTTGCAATAATTAAAAATTTATACTAGACTTATGGCTTTTTTATGTTATCGCTGTAGCTTCATCTTTTAGGTATGTATATTCGGAACATAGAGATACTATTATTAAGTTGCGATAAGGAAGGAAGGGAAGCATGGATAAATTTAAAAGAATTCTTCCTTTAATGGTAATTTATATTTTCATCGTTTGTGTAAATATTGTTTTTTTTGCTTATTTATATGATTTTAATCACTCCATAGTAGATCCTAACTCCCTCAATAAGGATGTGAATGGATACCAAAGGGTCTCCACAAGAGATGTATTATATTTTAGCGGTATTACTTACCTAACCATTGGATACGGCGACTTTAAAACGGTCAACGGCATCGGACAATTCCTAGCAGTTTTGCAAGGTTTTTCGGGGGTTTTAATTAACTCTGTATTTACAGGTTTATTCCTGTACTATTTAGTTAAACGGCCAAAAAACATCCTATTATCTAATAACCTATACATTAGATATAAGGAGGAACAGCATAAATTTTGCTTGTCCATCCGTATTGGAAACAAAGGTCGTCCCTTAGTAAATGTTAATCGCATTCTAGAACTCTTCATCTATAATGATGAGGTTCGAACAAGAGAGTTACAGTTATCCCAAGAATATCATTACCTAGAAAATTATATCTATTGGGAAATTGATTTGCATAAAGAGGAAAACCAAAACCTTCTGAAATACCTTAAATCAGCAGTCCGAAATGAACGAAGCATTCTGATTAGAATCTCCACCCTCGGAACAGACGCAGACGCTGGAGAATTAGTCTTCACAAGTTCTAATTATCATAACAATGAAATTGTTTTTATTAAAGCCTATCATGATTTATTTAAGTGGAGAAAACAACGAAAAAGTCTAATCAATTGGAGGAACTTTGATCTAGTTGAAGCCTTGGATAAGGATAAAATAGAAGTATTCTTAAATCTTTAAATGTATGATTGATTTGTTGGATATATTGTTCTCCTCTAATATATCTTCGATATTAAAAGTCATCTGCTTTATCTTAGTTT
Organism: Alkaliphilus hydrothermalis; assembly: GCF_016908555.1. Classification (GTDB taxonomy): domain Bacteria; phylum Bacillota; class Clostridia; order Peptostreptococcales; family Natronincolaceae; genus Alkaliphilus; species Alkaliphilus hydrothermalis. The sequence continues at coordinate 23,014 of NZ_JAFBEE010000030.1, read as the reverse complement.
ATACAATAAAAACCAACAACCATTGCATAAATAAATAGGCAATGGTTGTTGGTTTTTCATTTTTTTAATGACAAGCTTTTTTATCTCCACAGAGGTTGTCTACTAGATTCCAAGTTTTTTATTCAATTCTTCATTTTTATCCAATAGGTGCATATCATCACACCCACCAATGAATTCATCTTCAATAAATATCTGGGGTACTGAATCCCAGCCTGTCTTTTTCATTACCTTTTGGAATGTTTCCTCATCATGGGTAACATCGATATTAGTGAATTTAACTCCTTTTTTCTCTAAAAGGGCTATAGCCTTATGGCAAAATGGACAAAAGTCTTTGGTATACAAGGTCACTTCTTTCATAAAAATCCCCCTCTCAATCATTTAATACTTATTACTATGATTCGCTAATAGTATTATACCCCTAATCATTTCATTTACCCACTTTCTTGTCACTAATTTTAACCCACTACACCTCAGAATCTACTATAGTACTGTGGCAGACATAGATTAGTAAAATACTACATCCCTACACTGGCAAAATAATTTTTTCGTCTCATTTGTATAGAAAACTCATTCACCCTTTCTACCTCTCCTAATTTATTATATATTTCAATGTAATAGCCATATAGGTCCTGTAATTTTGATTTTACTTCGTTTTCATTGATACTCTTTTCTGCTTCTTTTGCATGAATAAGGGCATTAAAATAATCTTTCTTTTCAAGATACAATTCTACAAAGGCAAATCTTAGATCTATTGCAAAATGTTTTTTAGATACCATTTCAGCCAATTTTAATCCGTTTTCCAACAGATTAATAACCTTATCTTGTTCTCCTAAAAGGCTATAACAGGTAGCTTGATGTAAATAAAGGGCTGGTGTGTAGTTTAAATCTACAAATTCCTTTATATCAAAAGCCTTTTGTATGCATTGTAGGGCATTCTCTATTTTCCCTTTGTCTCTAAATAGAAGGGCGTAATTTTTATATAACAAAAATTGCGTTTTAAAATCAAGTTGTTTTTCCTCTTTTAACTTTTCAAATATTTTAATTGCCTTCTCATAGTTTTTTAATTCCCGATAAGTTACCGCTTCTATCAATAGTACTTGGTTATAAAATACTTTATGCAGTTGTTCCTCCCATTTTATGTCCTTAAAAATAGTAATATGACTAAGGATTAAATCATACCTTTTCATTTTTTTATAACATAATATTTGATTGTAAAGTGAATAAGCCAAAACTTGATTTTTGTTTGCAGTATTATTAGCGATGGCTATATCACTAGCCTTTACGAAATGGACTATGGCTGAGTCCATCATCTTCTGCATTTGATATGTTGTACCTATTGAAATATACATGCTTGCAATTTGACCATAATCTCTGGACTTAATCGACTGATCCAGAACATCAAGATAGTCCTTTAGGGCCTCTTTATATTGATAATTATTATAATAAAAATTTCCTCTAAGTATCTGTAACTCAATTTTTTCTCCTTCTAGTTTCCAGGCATCCACTAACTCAATAACCTTGTCAAAAGTATTACGTATCAGTTCTTCCTCAACTCGACTCGACTTAATGGCTTTATCAAGGTGCTCAATATTCTTACGAACTTCTTTTTTAACTTGATCCAATTCAGACTCCATAAGGTATTCAGGTGTAACTTCTTCTCCTACTTCCTTGTAGTATTTATTCAGACCTTCTGCGATAACCTTAGCTGCCTGGAGGGTTAGGCTCCTTTTTCCCTGTTCAATCATACTGATTAGGCTCTTAGAAACTGCTTCATTGCTGAGATTCTCTTGCTTCAACCCAATATCTGTACGTAACTGCTTAATTTTCTCACCCGAGGATAGTATCTTCTTCATTCATTGACCCCTTTCGAACCAAACTATGTGTTGGCCATAAGTTAACAATACTCATTTTTATCAATTTTAAAATTGTGAATTTTCAGTTTATTTTGTTATTATTATATATAATACACAACTTTGCGACATTTTTCAACAAATTTATTTATAAATTAAATAAGGTAATCCAGTCAATCACTTATAGATAAAACTCACATATTTTTCTTCACCATCATAGTATATACCATATAGTTTGCTATTCACTACTTATACATAGGAAAGGAGGTTTTCTATGAAGGAACATAAGTTTGTTGACGTTAATGAAATTTCTATGATTTATCATACGATTTCAGGAGAAACCAAGGCCCTAGATCAGCTTTCATTTGATGTAAAAAAGGGTGAAATCGTATCTATTGTTGGTCCTAGTGGTTGTGGTAAATCTACTATCCTATCCATTATTGCTGGACTACTAAAGCCTACTTCTGGCGAGGTCTTTATAGATAACAAAGAGGTGGATGGTACCAATAAAAAGGTGGGTTACATGTTTCAGAGTGACCATCTATTCCCATGGCGAAATATTATGGCAAATGTTTTAATTGGTTTAGAAATTCAAAAAAAGCTAAGCGAAGAAAGTATTGCTAGAGTATCTAAGCTTCTAGATACCTATGGTCTTGGAGATTTTAAAGCCCATTACCCCCACCAACTATCAGGAGGAATGCGTCAAAGGGTTGCTCTTATTAGAACTCTTGCTACAGAACCAGATTTATTGCTGCTGGATGAACCCTTCTCTGCATTAGATTACCAGAGCCGTTTGGCAGTAAGTGATGACATTGCAAAAATTATCAAAAGCGAAGAAAAGACAGCTATCATGGTAACCCATGACATAGCAGAAGCTATTAGTATGTCCGACAGAGTTATTCTTCTATCTAAACGTCCTGCGACTACTAAATGTATATATGATATCCAGCTAACCTGTGAAGGAGCTGATGAGTTCTCTCCAATAAAGTGTCGGGAAGCTCCTGAATTTAGGCATTACTTCAATAAAATTTGGAAGGAGTTGGATGTCTATGTTAAGTAAAAATAAGGAAGTGGAGCATTCAAACTTCTCCCCAAGTCACTTAGAATTTTTAAAGTCTGTCCGTCAGTATAAATTAAAAATCACCCTATCTCAAATCGGTATTTTAGTAGGGTTTTTATTACTTTGGGAAATTGCTGCTAGACTGGCTTGGATCGACACCTTCTTTACCAGTAAGCCCTCCTCTATACTGTTGTTAATTCAAGACTTATCCAGGGATGGCTCTATATTTAAGCATACTGGTATTTCTGTTTTTGAAGCGATTGTTGGTTTTGTCATTGGCACTATTCTAGGCACCTCTATAGCTATCCTCCTATGGTGGTCAGAATTTTTTGCTAAGGTATTTGACCCTTATCTAGTAGTACTAAACGCACTGCCAAAAATTGCACTAGGTCCAATTATTATAATATGGGCTGGCGCCGGCATGAGGGGGATCATCGTAACTGCCCTCACGATTTCTTTAGTGGTAACTATCCTATCTACCTATAATGGTTTTAAAGAGGTGGATTCTGAAAAAGTAAAAATGCTTCAAACATTTGGTGCTACCAAACTACAAATTCTCCAAAAGGTTGTCTTCCCTGCAAGCATTCCTAATATGATTAATACTATGAAAATTAACATAGGTATGTCTTGGATTGGGGTAATCGTTGGCGAATTCTTGGTATCAAAGGCAGGATTAGGCTATTTAATTGTCTACGGAGGTCAGGTATTCCGTCTCGATATTGTTATGGCTGGAGTGATTATTCTAGCCCTTGCTACAGCTATCATGTATCAGTTGATTAGTAAGCTGGAGAGTCGCTTTGTGAAGTGGAGATAAAAGCTATAAATACCGTAATAAAAGCACCATATCCCTTATAGATATGGTGCTTTTATTTTAGATCTTTCGCCGACATTCTCTTATGTTTCCTCTAAAGCATTATAATCATTTGTACCCGCTCACTTTCTTTTATACATTCTCCAGCGTTGTCTTCATTGAAGCAAGTTTTTTATTTTCAATGGCCAACCATAATGAGAAAATAATTTCAAGACCCAACATAACACAGGGAATAACATAAATTTGGTCTTGTTTTAAATTAAATCCTACTATTAGTATCCCCAATGGAATAATCACAGACATCACCGTGTAAGCCTTTGATTTGTAGAGCCACCCAAAGGGCATCAGATGGGCACCAAAAATAATCGCTAAAATCATCACCATGTTTTCTGGAGCTGCATTGTAAGCCCACATAGCAATTAATACATATAGCATTTGATTCATGGAAAATAAAAAGCCAAGATTATGGAGAGGGTTATTCTTTGCTGAAAACTCGGCTTTGATTATTTTTGATATAACAAATGCTAATGGCATCATAGGCGTTGTCAACATAAAAGTCAGTAAATTTTGAGTTACGATATTATCTATTGGTAACCGCCAAACCACCAATATTCCTGTCCATATGATAATAGATGCTAATATAAAAGCAATTCCACTTTTGTTTCTTTTTGCTATGTCTATCCTTAATTCTTCGACTGACATTTTATCTCCTCCCTTTACCCGCCCCAATCTCATTAACTTAGGGTACTCTTTGCTAAATTCCTATCTCACCCCAGTTGATGTATAACTAAAGCATATTTAAGTATATTTAATGATTTCCTCACTTATTTAAAGTATTTCTAGTAATCCATCATAATTCCTGCTACATTTGTGATTTTTACCAACTGTCCTTTCCGCCTTTACTCCATAATGCTAGTCATTTATTATTATTTCTTAACAAAGTTATATAAAAAATTATATTGCCGCTAATTACAATTTTTGTTATAATCAAGTTGTAGTTAATAATTTAACAAAATATTAAAGGGAGGTTACCTTATGAATTATATGGAATGCATTTATAAAGATCTAGAAAAATGCGTTACAACATCAAAAATTCATAAATTTTTAGTGTTTGTAGAGGGGGATATCAAAGAAATCTATGAAGGTCATTATTTAGTCGCCTGTATTAATATGAAGAAAAAAACCTTCTATACAAAATACAAACTCATGGGGGAAGTCCTTCTATTTAGCAGGTATCTGAAGGGATTAGGCTATTGTCCTGTGGAACATACTGAAGAATTGCAACAGGATGCATTCGGAAGAATAATTGGAAACTTTCCATTTAAACGTCATAAGGTTACAAACTTATTCAATATATAACCATTAACTGAATTTTAGATCAGTTATTTTTCCTCAATAAATTAAGCTCTTATATGGATTAAATTTTTTTGATGTAATTTGATATTTTTTTAACAAAACATTTGTCAATCATTAGAATAAAGTCTTCCTTCGGAAGATTTAATTGATGACTTATGTTGAAAATCATTTACGAAAAAGTTCTATTTATATTAATTTAATGTAGAACTTTCTTATTCGTTATAAAAAAACCAGTATCTCAACGTTAACAAAACGTCTGAGCTACTGGTTTTTAATCGTAAGTTATTAAAAGTATTTTATGTTACTCACCGTCTTTTACTTACGAAATATGCCTTTCTTCTTTTCCTTTACGAAAATTCCCTTTAAAATAGTCAATAAGTTTAGTATATCGCCTATAGGTAATAAAATGTCATCTGTCAAAGTTTGCGCAGTGGCCGCAGCATACTCTACAGTTTCTTCAATATTTCTTACGGTACCTTTGAGGTGTTTTATTTCTTCGTTTACCCCTACTGTAATTTCTTCTATATTTTTTATGGCTCCACCAACATGTACCATTTCATTGTTTAAGCTATTAGAAAGGATTTCAACATTATTGATTACCTTAGGAAGTGATTCGATAGATTGATTTATATTTCCATCGTTTTTTACCAATATAGACTTAGCTTGTTTTAGTATATCATTGACTTTTAAAAGCACCACCAATAAAGCGCCTAGTACACCAATCCCCACTAGAACCAAAACAACCTGTAGATGTTCCATTGTAATTGTCATCTAGCCCTTACCCCCTTATATCTTTAATGATTATCTTTAGTGATTATTTTTAGCATTACATTTTGAGTAGCAATATTCTAAGCCTCTTCCTTTTCTAATTCTTCATCTAACAAATCCTCTTCCTCAACAAAGATATTATGGGAATTATTTTTATCCTTTACTACCACAATTCCATCCTTTAAAAAACCTTTTTTGCTCTCTACAATATTAGAAAGCTTACTTTTACCCTCTTGGAAATTTGTCTCTAGAACATCCTTAGCCTTATCTAATTCTCCCTTTGCCTTCATTCTAGTGTTTTCTCCTTTATCAGGGGCAAAGAAAACTCCTGCAATACCACCTAGCAAGGTTCCCACCGCTAGTCCCTTTGCTAAGCCTCGACTTCTCTCTTTACGTTTTTGTCTTTTAGCTGTCTCTGGATCTAAAAGACTCTTTATATAATCCACCCTCTGCTTGATATCTTTTCTGTTCATTAAATTTCCCCCTTACTTTAGACAATAGTATTTATGGTAATTATACCCTATGTTACTCTAACAAAACAACCTATTCCCATATAAATTTAGAATATCTTCAAATAAATTCAAATGAAGAAAAGCAAAAAAGCACCCTACCATATTTTGAATACGATAGGGTACTTTTCTTTGTAACGTAGTAAATCTATATTCTATATTTCCTCCATCAAATTCCTCTTGTATACACTATACAAACCCTTCAATTCAGAAATTTTCTCAGTCATTTCAATCTGCAACTGAGATGCTAGTTCATATTCCTCGTTTTCCAGTGCTTCTCTTAATCTAGTAAAGAGGGATTTTCTTTCCAGACTATCCTTCATCATAAAGATCCTAAGATTGTTAATCTTTTCCCAATTCACCACATCTAGGTCAGTAGCATGATCACCAACATGGGCTTTTTTACAATTTCTCACGATATCCATGTTGTTTTGAATAATTCTGCCTTGTAACTCCGTAACCCAATGATCTAAAGTTGCTATTTCATAGGAATTTAATAACTGAGCATCAAAGGTATCACCTTTAAAAAGAATTTCTTTTTTGTCGGAGTTAGTAAATCCTCGAAGATTTTCCCATACTGTCGCTGGAGGTTTTCCAAACAATCTATCTCTTTCCTCGTCAGTATAGTCTTCGAATACATCTTCTTCACTTCTATAAGCCCGATTTTTCTCTAAATAATGCTTATCTTCTCCAGCAGCTTTAGTAATTTCTAACTCCAATGTTTTACTGGTTAGCTTATTTTCTATAGCATATTTTATTCCATCCATCATTGCTAAATAGCAGGCACTAACTAAAAGGTACGTGTTAGAGGTTGGATTTGGCGCCCTTAGCTCATATCGTGTTGCCATTGTATTATAGATATCTCTTACTAAGCCAATTAGCACAGTTCGATTTCGAGATGGAGATTCAACATTGTGCCCCACAGATCCAACGATACAAACAGGTGCTTCAAATCCTGGCTTCAATCGATTAAAAGCATCATTGGTTGAGGTTACAAAAGGATTAATGACTTCGTAATTCTTCAATATACCCATTAAAGCTCCCCAACCAATAGAATTTACATAGTCTACCTTCATATCTTTAGGGGAGAATAGATTAATGTATTTACCATTCTTTAGTTTCAAACTAGCCCCCATATGGGTATGCTTACCACTACCAGCTACCCCTTCTATTGGCTTTGCCATGAAAGTAACCTCAAGACCATATCTCTCAAAAGTTTCCTCTACAAACTCTCTAATAAACAAGTCATTATCACAACATTGTAGTGCTTCACTATATTTCCAGTCTATTTCAAGCTGTTCCATTACATGATTTAACTTTCCTGTCCCAGCAATTGTAGCACGAACTCCACCAACTTCCTTATGCCCCATTTCTGGTTCTACTCCATACTTCTCCAGCAACATCATTGTTTCTTCTAGAGCAGATCTGACGGAACCCTTAGTCCGTTTCCAGTATTGTTCCTTCAACATTTGGGAAGTCGATAGTTTTTCTTCATCAGCAGAGTCTTCTGGTGTTTTTACCCAAAACTCCAATTCTGTAGCAGTTGTTAGATTCACGCCTTCAATATCATCTATTGAAGCTACACCCAACTCCTCCAGGGCATGGGGGTAATTTTTAAGCAACCCAAATATTTCCTGATTAAAATAATCTACAGTCCGTTTTAGAATTGCCCTAGAGTCCACCAATTTTCTATTATGTTCTAGAAAGGCAGGTATTTTTAACGTTCCGATAGGCAATCCAGTATCCTCATCTAATAACTCATAATTGTAATCAACAAACCAATTTACCTCTAGGTCAGGAATAATATCAACCTTAGCATTATTTAAGGTTGCTATTTCATGAAGCATAACACTAGAACCGTCGGTCTGTACCCCTGTCTTTAGAAAACCTTCAATATCTTCAAGAAACAATGAAATAGGAATTTTCTCGTCTGTATTATTTCCTCCTAGGTCAACCCCAACTAAAGAAACAAATTTAATAGTGGGATGACTCTCAAGAATGTTTTTTAGAGTCTCCTGTTGGTGAGTCCAGGGTGGTAAAGAGTATATCATGGGTTGCGTTAATAATTCTTCGAGCTTCTTTGTCATATATATCCCTCCTACTATACGGATATGTAATTATTCGAACATTTTTTTAAAAAAAATATATATAGTTCGTATATACACCGTATGTTTTAATACTAACACTGGTTTTTTATAAATGATTATACAGCACTTATTAAGGAAAGTAAATAGTAAAAATGTAAAATAATTTATATTTATTAATCGACACATATTCACTATAACTATTGAAAGGACAAGAGTCTATCTTTTTTGCTATGAAAACGTTTCGATTCAACATTGTTTTATTTATGCATCAATATAAAACAATTCGTAACTCTACATTTTATGCTTTCAACCTACATAATGTTCGTATTCATTGAAGCTAATACCACTTTTTAACATAGGTTTTACATAATAAAAAACAGTTCCCGTCAATAACCAAGGAACTGTTTTTATTCTTACGCATAGTTTTAATCTTTATTCATACTCCAATAGAGAATGTTCAATCAAGTGCACAATCGCCTGTATTGCCTTGTCTTCGTCTACCCCGTCTATCTTTAGGAGAATTGCATCTCCTTTTTTAGCTCCCATGCTTATAACATTCATAATACTTTTGCAATTGTATTCATTTCCGTTCTTTACCATAAATATTTCAGACTTAAACTTTGTAGCTTCCTTTACAAGAAAACTAGCTGGTCTAGCATGTAAACCTATTTCATTTCTTATTACCACTACCTGTTCCAGCATCTCCCAACTCCTCCCTCTTATTTCGTAATAATCTCTTTATTCTTTTCTTTTTATGAATTAGGGTCTTAACTTTCTTTATACAAATTTAATCCATTTCATCTCAAATATTGATAGATCATCCTTTAATTTAGGTTGATTTCTAGAGAGTCTTTTTATATTTAGTGTAAAATGATGGTTTTCATTTTGAACTTCTTTTCTAAAGTAATTCATCAAACCATCATACTCCATTTTTTGCCCCTCTTCGTTTTCAATCTCCATCAGTCCATCAGTATAAATTATAATTGTATTCCCCGAATCTAAGCATACGGTCTTTTCTTCATAGTCCACAGCAAACTCAAACCCAATGGGAGTTCCATAGCCATCTAATTCTTTAATTTCGCCATCACTTGTTATTAATAATGGAGCTGGGTGGGCAGCCCTCACATATTTTAATACTCCCGTCTTTACATTTAACACCATATAAAATATCGTAAAATAATGTTTGTACTTAGAATAAGGAAAACGTTTGTTCAAATAGTGAATCACTTCAATAGGAGATACAATTTCGTAGTATGGATAATTGTTAATTTTACGTTTCAAGGGAGAACCTCTTTCTATGTCAAGTATTAGTGACTCCGATAAGGCCACAGCCAACATGGAAGAAGCTATACCATGCCCCATCACGTCAATCATATACATACCCATATGGTCGTCGTCCAGCATAAAAGCATCGAAAATATCCCCCCCCACCTTTCCTGAAGGCTGAAAATGCCACAAGAAAGAACAATTAGGTATGTTACCTAAGGTTTTTGGAATCAATGCTTCTTGTATTTTTGCTGCCATGGATAAATTCCTATCTAGTTCTGATTTTTGATTTTCAATCATGGACAAGCTTTCCTCTAAAGCTTTTTTAGACGAAATTAGGTTATTTCTTAATTTTACTGTTTTAAACTGATTCTTAATTTTTAGAATTATTTCACTTTCATGGAAAGGGGGCCTAATATAATCTTCAATCCCTAGATTTATAAAATCAAGTTTTTGCTTGTCTGTACAATCATGCATCTGAATAATCATTGGTATATTCTTAGTGTCGGAATGATTTTTTATGACTTTACAGGCTTTTAAGGAATCGGTTTCCTGTTGAAAGCTATTCATAATAATAACATTGGCCTTGCTTTCTAGGACCGTCTCCACAATATATTCCTTTATTATGGCCTTCTCCACAACTTCATAACCATGACGCCTCAATAAGCTTTTTAAAAGGCAACTAGTACTGGTCTGCGGCTTTAATATCAGTATTTTATTTGGTATCATGAATTTTCTCCTATCTATCTACATCGAAATAATAAAATATATACCATAATGCTTATCACGACATCAAATTCATCTGTCTCCTTAAGTAGTCCCCTATTAAATGATTTTATTGTAGTATATCATTACTAAGGTTACTTCTTCTAGTATAATATACGTCAATAATACTTATATTCTGCACTTAAGGATTGAATTCCTACCGATATCTTAGAAAATCTATGCTTTTTTGATATTTAAGTAAAAAAACCCACCTCCAGTACTTTACTAGAAGCGGGTTTTTATTATCCTCTTTATTTAATTATAAAACATTTATGGAATATATGGTATTACAGTCGATACCCCTATAGGCTTTGGATCATGGTTAGTAGTGCCGTTTTCAATGGCAATAGTATCCCTAACTACATCCCCAACAGCAAGAATCCCCCCAATACTACCCACCAATAAAGTAAAAATCATTAGAGTAACTAAAGCATGTTTAGATTTTTTCATCGTTTTTCTCCTCCTTATTTTTTATACTGACTCTACTACTGTACAGCTAAATAATCTCTTCTCATTTTAATTGCGTATGCAACGCTTTTTTCTTTTTCGTCTAATCCTAAATAAACCTCGATGTAAAAACCGTAAAGATCATTCTTTTTAAGCTTAATGTCGTTATCTATAATGATTTTTTCAACTTCTTGTAGATGTTGCAATGCACTACCATAGTCCTTAACTGTTATATAGGCTTGGGCTAAAGTAAATTGGAAATCAATACTCATCTCATTTTCGGATATACCCTCCGCCAACTGGAGTCCATCCTTCAGTATATCTAATGCCTCATTAAATTTACCTAACATTATCAAGCACTTCGCCTTAGTTATAAATATCCATGGTATGTAGTCAGTTCTAACACCATCCTTAATAAGAAAAGCCATCTTGACAAATTCTAAAGCTTTATCGATCTTGCCTTGTTCCATGTGAAGAATTGTAAGGTTATCATAAACTAAAAAAGAGGTATTCTTATCTAAGCCTTCTACTTTTTTTAGTAGCTTATCATATAGCCTTTCTGCCTTCTCATAATTCTTTAAGTCACGATAAGTGTTGGCCTCTACAAGCATTAGTTGGTTTTGATAGCTATGGAAAATAGAATCATTCCAATCTACTTCTTTGAACATATTTATATATTGCAGGGCCATATCATATCTATGAATTTTACGATAACAAATTACTAGATTAAAAATCGCCTCTAATTTCAACTTAGCTTTATTAGTAATATTATGCTCAATAACAGTATTATAGAACCTTGTATAATAGGTTAGGGCTTGCTCCATCATCATATTCATATAATAGCTGGCACCCATCAAATTATAAGTGAAGGCCACTTGATTGTAGTCCCGTGCTTCTAAGAAATACTCCAATACATGAGAGGCTTCCTCCAATGCCTTATTGTATTGATAGGTATGATAATAGAACTTACCTCTCAATAATTGAATCTCCATCAGTTCCTGCTTCATGTCCCACTTTTTAACGAGATCCATTGCTTTTTCAAAGGATAGTGTTACTAGCTTAGCATTAACATCACCAGAATCCATTAAATTTTGAATTAAATTAATTTCTTCCTTAACCTCTTTCTTAGCACAATCCATCTCAGTTTCCATTAGAAACTCGGCAGTGATATTTTTGCCCATGATTTCGTAGTATTTATTTAGACATTCTGCAATAATAATGGCAGTACTCCAAGTTAAACCTCTTTTATTCTTTTCGATCATGCTAATTAAGCTTTTTGAAACTTTTCCATTTGTAATTTCCTGTTGCTTTAGTCCCAATTCCTGCCTTAATTTTTTAATTTTTTCCCCTGGACTTATTAGCTCCATTTCACCCCTCCCTTCCTGCTGAACTTACGAAAAAATTCTGATATTTCAGACTTTTTATTTTGTGAATTCGCCATATTGAAATATTATTGATTTTATTCTAATTATTTACTATTTTACAGGACAATTTACATTATTACAATACATAAGTAAAAAATTCAGAAATTTTTTTTCTTATATTCTAAACATTTTAATTAGATTTAATTGGTGAACTCGATTTAGACTCCATAATTGTAGAAATTTAGGTTAAACTTTACCTCAAAAACAAAGTCTTCCTTCTGAAGATTTAATGATCATGTGGGTTTCCTATTCGTTATAAAAAAGTACCTTAATCGAATAATTGGCACTTTTTTCTGCTTATATAGCACTTTAGTTTAGATCCGGATCCTTTGGAAGTTGCAAAATAAATTCACTACCTACTCCCACTTGACTGACTACATTAATTTGTCCCTTCAGAATTTCCACGAGTTTTTTAACCAGTGACAATCCTATTCCTGTGCCAATATTACCTCTACTCAAATAATCATCTACAACATAAAAACGATCAAATATTTTATTTATCTTTTCAGCAGGAATACCTATTCCATTATCTTTTACTTTTATGATTAAGTTTCTATTATCTTCTGCTAGAATCAACTGTATTAGTCCATTATTACCTGTAAATTTAATAGCATTACTTACAAGATTAACTAAAACCCTTTCATATTTTTCACAATCCAACTTAACTATCTCTGTTTTGCATTCATTAACTAACTCTAACTTAATTGATTTTTTTAATGCAGATGGCTGAAGGGATTCCAATAGTACTTCTGTAAATCCTCCCACCTGTACAGGACTATAATTTATGTTCATAAATCCAGCTTCCGCCTTTGTAATATCTAGGAAGTTATTTACCAAAACCAATAACCTATCAGTATTTTTCTCAATTCTACTAAGCATTTTCTGTGTACTGCCATTAAACTCACTTCCATATGCATCACTAATGAGCATTTGAATAGCTGAATGTACTACAGCAATAGGAGATCTTAATTCATGGGAAATAACAGTAAAGTACTCTTCCTTCATCTTAGCTAAAGCTTCCGTCTCTTTTTTGGCTTTAACTTGTTCGGTTACCTCAATTCCCACTGCAGTAATGTATATTACTTTTCCATCTTCATCCGTGATAGGGGATTGAACAATTTGATAGCATCGTTCCTCATTATTAAAGTCTTTATATTCAAGTACTTGACGCACTTTGTCTTTATCTTTTATCAGCATCCTATCTGCGTCTAACATAAAAGCTTTGGCATAATGATTGGGGACAGCCTCTTCAAATGACTTTCCAATTAATTCTTCCTTTTGAATTTCTTTTCCTAATAAATCTCCTATGAACTTGCAATACTGGTCATTTACTAGCTCATATCTATATTGAGGATAACTTATAGTAGCCACTGGGGTTCCTAATCCATCAAGAATACTTTGTATAAAATGTTTCTGCTGATTAACACGTTGCTGATGTCTTTGAATCTCTGATACATCACTAAACGTCATAACCCCATATTCTACTTTACCCTCGGAATCAAATATCGGGACACCGCTGAAGGAAATATATTTCATCACCCCATCAATTTGAATCCTATATATTCTATTTTTTAGAGTTTCACCTTCTAACACTTTGAAAACCGGAAGCTCCTTGGGTTTCATAGGAGTCCCATCTGTGTCCATTACTTTAGCATAATCAAAAGTCATACCAACCTTGAAATCCGTTTTCTGGGTTAAATGAGTCTTATAACGGAAAATATCATCACAGGCTGGATTCAGTAGCATATAATTCCTCTCAGAATCTACGATGGCGACCCCTTCTGAAATCGTATTAATAATATTTATTAGCTCATCAGCTTTTTTTTGATATTTATTATTGAGTTCTTTTAAGTTGATATAATCTGTAACATCCTTCAGTATCCCAATTGCAAAATTCCTGCCTTCACTATCTTGAAAGAGCATGGCATCCATATAGTAGTATTCCTTTTTTCCATTTTTCCAGTGGATGCACATCTCTGTATTATTGGAACTTCCAGCTTGAAAGACACTATAGACAGGGTCCTTGTCAACCAAAACTCTTTCACCTTTAAAATCAGTTATGTATAACTCATCATATAGTTCATCTAAGTTTGTTGCATTGCATTTTTGGAGAAATTGTTTAGCTGGTTGATTAACTTTGACAAATTTCTTGTCTTGATCAACAGTAAAAATCATATTACTAACATTATCAAATATAAAGTTAACTAAAGTAGATTGTTCATCTAACACACTATCATCAATAATTTGTAGCCTTGAGGAATAATTGTCCATAACCGTTTCACCTTTCACAAAAATTTATACTTATTATATTCCATTCGACTTATTAAATTCCTCTTATTTTAGAGTAAGTTTTCACTTAGCTACGTTTTTTGTCGTTTCGGGTTGTTTGTTGCATAAAAATAGGTGACTCCTGCCACCTAGTATGTTTTCCATGAATCCTTTTTCTTTTGTCTATTCTCCATCAAAACCCTATAGGCTCTTTCTATTTCTTCTGCCTCTCTACTGGTCTTTAATTGATTATTTGCTTTTTCTTTCTTTTTTTCCTGTCCCATTTAATACTCTCCCTTCATCATCTTATCATCTATATCATTTGAATTAAAAACATATTTTTATTCATTGATATGAATAAAAATTCAATAATATTAATTTTACTATTATGCTTTTTTATTGTCAATACCTACGAATAGTATAATTCATAACTTTTTCTGGTATTATGCATACTAAAGACCTCCAGCTATGGACTAACTAGAGGTCTATTACAGACTACCCTCTATGGTTCTCTACTATCAGATAATTGATCCACTGCCAATTGTATTTTGTCATAGGTATCTGCTCCGACTATACCGTCAGCTGCTAGATTGAAGTCCCTTTGAAAAGCAATCACTGCTTCCCTAAGGTCTTCTCCAAATACCCCATTTATTTCTCCATCGTAGTAGCCTAGTTCAGTTAAATTCGCCTTAACTTCAAAGATATCTGAACCTGGTTCTACTCCTACACTTAGAATTCTTCCCACAGGTCCATTGCCTATGATTTTTACTGGTGTTCCTAATGGTACAATGTCATACAGAGCCTCTACATCCTCATTAAACATCCGTATACACCCATTACTGGCTGCTGTGCCAATGGAAGTAGGCGTATCAGTCCCATGAATCCCATAACCGCCCCAAGGTACGTTCAAACGCATCCATCGAGTCCCAAAGGGCCCACCGGGATTTAAGGTTTTCTGTATAATCTTCCAGTCCCCTTTAGGTGTTGGCGTTGCAGGTTTTCCCACAGCTACTGGATATGATGTAATTACTTCAGAAAATTTTTTTAATACAAGTATCTTCTTTGATAAATCAATTTCTATTGAGTATCCCTCTGGGGGTAGAGGATAATATTCATCAGGACTTAAGCCTATTGAATTCCATGTATCAGGCCCCATAATCCCATCAGGACTCAAACCAAAATCAGCTTGATACGTTCTAACTGCTTCAAAAACTTCCTCATCATATATACTGTCTATTGGTCCATTATAATAACCTAATTCCGTTAATCTTTCCTGTACATGCTTTACGTCAGGTCCCTCCATATAGGGATCTAATAATCTTAAATATCTACTGGCTAAAATCATATCGTACCCCTCCTTACTATATTTTACGTAGATCCCATTAAAAGGTTCCTATCCTAAATCTTCTACATTAATTTTTCTAGAAACATATATGTTTCTTCTTCTAGTTATCCTATTAATATAGTGTTTAATTCAATCTTTTAATTTTAAGGGGAGGAAAAAAACAGCTCATTGGGCAATTTAAAAGTATATACAACTTCTTTAATCACTCTTTCTCACATTAACATTTTTTTAAGAAACTTCATTCTAGATAGCGTCCTCTAAGCCTTATAGTTGTTTAAAATTTACATAGTATAATGTTGGATTGAATGGTTTACATTTTTTTGTGATATATTATAATCAATATATAATAAAAAACTAATGCTTCTGGAGGGAATACTATGCAAGCGCGATTAGCTAATCCTAACGATCGGGATTATTTTATAAAAGATTATTTAAAGCGATATGGCCAAGACAAAGAACTAGCAGAAAAACATGCCACTGTTTGTACAGAAATAGATCGCTCTATTGTCCTACATAAAGAAGATGAAATAATTGGTAGTGTGACATGGTCCATCAGAGAAGGCATTGAGGCTGGACTTGTGGTGATTTTTCAAATGTCTATTGCAAAAAAAGAACACAGGGGCAAAGGTTATGGAAGTCAATTAGTGAAAAAATGTCTAGAGGATATAGAAAACTTCTATATTGCAAAGAATTTTCATTTAAGACGAATCTTTATTACCATCAACGAAACAAATCTCCCTGGTAGAAATATTTACAAAAAGCATGGTTTTTATATTCTAACAGACCTTAAAGACCATCGCGTAGTTGGAGAAAAAGAGTTTGTCTATGCTAAGGATTATTTTTAAATCCCTTACTCCTCCGCCAAAGGATCTGCACTTGTAACATCCAATATAATGTTTAAATACTAGTTTTAAGTGAGGAGTGCTATTTTATGAAAAAATACCTAACAGCCCTATTGGGGTTATTCAGCATATCTATATTAATAACAAATATGCTAGGCTGCCAAAGCCAGTCTCTTGTAGCAGTTGAAAATGATGCCTTTGTTCTAGGCACCTTCGGCCAAATTCGTGTGTATGCTCCTTCTGAAGAGGAGGGTCTTAAGGCAATAGCAGTTGCTTTTAAAAGAATAACTGAGCTTGAAAACGCAATGGGTCCTTCCCTAGTCGGCAGTGATGTTTACAATATAAATGCAAATGCTGGTAAGACATCTGTTCAAGTTAGTGATGATACCCTTAAAGTTATCAAAGAAGGTATTAAATATGAAGGTTT
The DNA here is from genome assembly GCF_016908555.1 of Alkaliphilus hydrothermalis. Taxonomy (GTDB): domain Bacteria; phylum Bacillota; class Clostridia; order Peptostreptococcales; family Natronincolaceae; genus Alkaliphilus; species Alkaliphilus hydrothermalis. Next base: position 5,789 of record NZ_JAFBEE010000030.1, on the reverse strand, counting down.
AACCAGTGGTGCTTTTAACATTACTCTTGGTTCCTTAATTGAACTATGGGGCATTGGCAAGGAGTGGCAGAAAGTACCTTCTCCAGCAGATATTCAAGATTCAAAAGAGCATATTGAAATTATCAATCTTCAAATTGATGGTAATAAAATAATGATTAAAGACCCTGAAATGCTTATGGATCTCGGTGGAATTGCTAAGGGATATTCTGTCGATGAGGCTGTCAAAGTATTAAAAGCTAATGGCATTAAGAGTGGTTTTGTCAATTTAGGTGGCGACGTTTATGCTTTTGGTCAAAAGCCTGATGAAAGCAAATGGGCCATCGGAATCCAAAAGCCTCTAGTTAATTCTAATGGGGTAGTGGCAAAAGTATTATTAGAAAATCAATCTATTGTATCTTCAGGAAATTACGAACGTTATTTTGTTGATAAAGGTATTCGCTACCATCATATTATTGATCCAGCTACTGGATATCCATCGGACAGTGGCGTCGTCAGTGTAACAATCATATCTGATTCTGCAATTGATGGAGATGCTCTATCTACTGCAGTATTCATTCTGGGGCATGAGAAGGGTATGGAATTAGTTGAGGAGCTGGAGGGTGTTGATGCCGTAGTCATTACTAAAGACAATACTGTATATATCTCATCAGGTGCTAATGACATGGTGGAGATATTGGATAAGACCTACCAACCGGCTGACTAATAACCTTAAATACCTTCAAAAGGACAATAATAAAATAACTGGAAGCCTTCTAACCCTTCATAGGTTATATGCCTCCAGCATTTTCTTCAATAAGGAATTAATTTTGAATTCAAATTAATTAATCACTTCTACATTTGCTGTCAACTTGTAAATAACATCTTTTCTTTCGATAATGATGGTGGCTATTTTAGCTAATTCTTCATCCCTCTTAATATTAAACAACAGTTCGCTGGCGGGATTAATGGCTACAGGATTCCCTACTTGTTTCAGCATAGCAAAGTCCCCTTGAGTATCCCCATACGCATAACTCTCCTTTAAATCTATATCATATTTTTCTACCAAGTCTTTGATAGATTTATGCTTATTCTCTGAATCCCACATAGGAGATATTTCCCCCGTAAAATTACCCTCATCATCTACAATATAAGTTGTTGCCCTATAATCGGTGGCCCCATATTTTTCAGCCATTTTAGATACTAAGTAGTCGGGACTTCCAGAAATGAAGAATACTTTATGGCCCATCTTTTTATGCCATTCAATTCGATCTCTGGTATATCGATAAACCCGATCACCCTTTAGTTCAATAATTTGCGTATTAATAAACTCCATTTCTTGTTTGTTTAATCCCTTCATAGATTTAAGATAAATCTCTGCCACTTCCAATAGATAATCCTCAAAATTTCCCCGTCTCTTATCCCAATCTTGATATACATCCTTTACGATATTGTGCCAGATTGCTGGGTCAATAATTTCATACTTCAGCAGTTTTTTAAAATGCTCCAGCATTAAGGAGTTTCTGTATAGGGTTCCATCTAGATCTATAAAAACGCCTAAGTGCTTCATCACTTTCCCTCCCCCTATTTTAGATATAAATACCTATTATATTATTTCTACACTTATTTTAAGTAATTAATCAACCCATCATATCAAATCATCTATATGTAAGCTAACCCCCTATAAGAACTATTTCATCTTTTGCATTTAATACTTTCTTTTAAATAATAGTTTCTACTATCTTATTAATGAAATATGTATTTTGTGACGCCTATTTATAATTTAAATAGTTTTTAAAGTTTGTTGTATTGTTATGCAGGGTTTTGTTGAAGGAACAAGAAAGACCAGCGGTCGTCGCGTACAACTAATACGCAAGAATGCTGGTCTATTACAGTGAAGCAGAAGATGAGGTCTTTTCAACAGGCTAACTATGCCTTACCTACACCTACAGCCCTAGCCACTGGCAGCTCTATCGGTTCAAATCCTTTTTTGCAGTTTTCCTGGAAATCCTTAATTAGTTCCACCAAAGGAGCATACTCTTCATAGAATACAATGATTGTATCACCTTCTTGGGCATTTTCCATGGCTAGTCTAAGGGCATCTACTTCCCAGAGTTTTATAATCATTTTATCTTCAGTCAAACCTGCCATCTGACATCCTTTTTTCATGAGTTTTGCTACTTCTTCTGGCATTCTTCCACGGAGGTCTTGGTCTTCTTTAATGTATACATAGTCAAAGTACTTTCCGGCAATTTCTCCCACCTTTAAAATACTAATATCACTACGATCCCCCGGAACACCAATGACACCCACCAGTCGTCCAATACTCATTTCCTTGAGACCTTCCAATACTTTTGTATATCCATCTATATTGTGCCCATAATCTATAATTACCCTATATTGAGCAAAGTCAAATACATTAAACCTACCTGGGTTTGTTTCGATATCTGTTTTAAATTTCTCTAGTGCACTTTTAATAACTGATACCTCAACCCCTATTCCAAAGGCACCAGCCACAGCTGCCATACTGTTTTCCACATTATGCATTAGGGCTCCATTAAAGGTGGCTGGTATTTTTTTAATATCCATCACCTTAAACTCCTTTGCACCATCATAAATGTATATATGGTTGCTCTTTAAGTATACTGCTTTGCCTCCAGCTTTTATATGTTGTTGTATTGTCTCATTCATGAAGTCATTTGCAAAGTAAATGGTGCTACACATTATCCGTTCTGCTATTCGAGGAGTGTAGGGATCATCGGCATTTAATACTGCATAACCATCATCTTTGATAGCCTCTACGACTAAAGCCTTTACGTCTGCCATATCTTCGAGGGTGTTTATTCCATCTACACCTAGATGATCGTCTCCTATATTAGTCACGATGCCTATATCCGCTAGGTCATATCCTAATCCCCTATTAACGATACCCCCTCTAGCAGTTTCTAATACCGCCGCCTCAACACGATTGTCCAACAAAACCGTTTGGGCACTCTTTGGTCCTGTTGTATCTCCCGGCATAATAAGTTCATCCTGAACATATACTCCCCCAGTACTGGTCATCCCCACCACTAGGTCCTTTTCCTGTAGTATTTTACTTAACATTCTACTGGTGGTGGTTTTACCATTGGTGCCTGTAACCGATATAATTGGTATTGTATATTCAGAACCCTCTGGAAAAAGCAAGTTCACAATCTCTTTAGCGACATTTCGGCTCTTTCCCACTGATGGATAATGGTGCATCCTTATTCCTGGGCAAGCATTTATTTCTATGATCGCTCCAGGATTTGCATCACTGATGGGAAACGATAAGTCCTTGATGGTTAAATCCAATCCTGCTACATCTAACCCAATTATTCTTGCTGCATTGATGGCCAATCGGGCATTATCAGGATGCAAATCATCTGTTACATCGATTGCGATTCCACCAGTACTTAAGTTGGCGTTTTCCCTTAAGTATACAACTTCATCCTTCTTAGGTACATAATCAATATTAATACTTTGTTTTTCTAAGATTAATCTTGTAACATCATCTATTTTTAGCTTTGTAAGGGGTTTCTCATGTCCATCTCCCCTCAAAGGATTTTGATTCTCCAGACTAATTAATTCCTTGATTGTATTACCGCCATTTCCAATAACATGGGCTGCTAATCGTTCCGCCACAGCAACAACCTTTTCTCCTACAACAGCTATCCTGTAGTGCTTTCCTTCAATATATCTCTCAACGATGACCTTTTCGCTATAACCCTTTGCAATCTTAAAGGCTTTGTCTACTTCTTCCGATGTCCTTAAATCTAAAGATACTCCCTTTCCTTGATTGCCATTATGGGGCTTTATCACAACAGGATAACCAACCCATTCAGCAGCCTGGATTGCCTCCTCCCTTTCCATTACTACCCTACCCTCTGGCACTGGGATGTTAAAATTACTTAAAATTTTCTTTGTTAGTTCTTTATCACAAGCTATATCGACAGCTATACAACTTGTGCGATCTGTGATGGTAGCCTCTATTTTTCTAGCATGTTTTCCATATCCCAACTGAACTAAACTACAATCATCCAATCGACTGACAGGAATATTTTTCTTTCTTGCCTCTTCTACAATAGCAGCAGTACTGGGGCCTAGTTTGCTGGCTTTTATTTGTGATTGAATTAACTGCAGACGATGCTGTAGATTCAATTCAGTGCCTTCTATAATACTCATAAGCAAATCGAAGGCTAACTTACCAGATTCATATCCCGCTACTTCATCTATAAAGGAATAGACTACACAATAGACAGTCTCATTTTCTAGATATCTTGCCTTTCCAAACTTTAGGTCATATCCTAATAAATACTGTATTTCTAGGGCAACGTGTTCTAAAATATGGGCAAGGTATGTTCCCCGCTCTAACCTTTCACAAAACCCACCTTCATATCCTAAACTACATTTATGTCTTTGTAGGCCCGGTAATAGAAATAATAATTTTTCATTAAATCCGTTAATATCGCAGGAAGGTATACCTACGTATTCTTCTAAGTCTATATCAACCCTAACAACAGGCCAATGACTGTAGATATTCCTACCAGAATATACCCGAATATTCTTTAAATTCATCAAAGATCCTCCTCAATTTTCTACAAATATATTTGTCTTAATGTTTGGATTTCTTTTCTTGAATGATAGCCTTACGATCCCTCAATTTAAATCCATAGCCACTTGGTAAAGTATGGACCTTTACATTGGTGATCACTAAAGGTTCATCGGGATATTGCTCTGATATATTTGTATATTCAATTTCTTTTCCATCTACTATGGTAACAACCCCAGAACCTATAACCTCGATTTCATCGATATCATTAACAATAATCGCCGTATCTTCATCTATTCCCATCCCTAGTGGCTGTGGATTCTGTGCAACTGCTCCTAATAGTCTCCCAATCCTCCCCCTCTGATTGAAATGTTGATCAATAATTACTCCCTTTAAAAAACCCATACCCGAAGCTAAACTAATGGCACTCTTCTTTGGAGCCCCTTCTTCTTCCCCTGAAACCACCATTACTTCACTCATCATCGATGCTCCAGCACTGGTTCCTGCTATAATCACACCCTGGTTTACAGCTTCATGGATAAATTTATGAAAATTTGTTCCCCCTAGAATACTTGAAATCCGCAATTGATCTCCACCGACAAAAAATATACAGGTGATGCCCTCTAGGCTACGTATGATTTGTTTTCTATTGGCTTCCTGCCGATTCATTATGTTTATTGTATCGACCTTTTCAACTCCCAAATCATAAAAGATTTGTTTATACTCTTCTCCAACTTCCAAGGGATAGTTTGTAGCCGTGGTAATGACGGCTATTTCTGCATTCTTGCCTCCTGAACGTTTAACAACTTCCTTCAAGATTTCCTTATCCGCTTTTTTATCTTCTCCCCCACCAATTATGATTAGCCTAGTTTCATTTTCATTATTCATAACTAGCTCCTTCCAAAATAATACTATCTTTAGATTATTACCTTTAACCATTTCAATATTCATTTTAGATATTAAATCATTTCATTTTCTTATTATCTAATTAATATTAATAAGTATTTTGGGGATAACTGTGGCATCATTAGCTATTGATATTGTCACTTCCATTGAATATTATTGACCAAATTTCTATAAATTATTGGATTCTTTGCAAAACAAAAACCACATCAATCGATACTGTTAAGGTTATTGAACGTATGTAATAATACGCAAGGATGCTAGTTCTTTGCAGTGACGCCGAAGATGATGACTTTTCAACAGACGTAGACTGCTCAAAAGTTATTAGATTCAAGGAACA
>NZ_JAFBEE010000029.1 GCF_016908555.1 Alkaliphilus hydrothermalis | reverse complement strand
TACCCCGAACTTGAGGTCATACTCGCCTACTAGAAATAGACTGGTGTTTAATCATTCAAGAATCCCCTTCCTTCAGGTATGGGGAGTGTCAATGGTAATATTCTTTAAAGAGTAGAGCAACAAAATTATAAAAATCATAAAAGTGGGAAATACTTAATATGTATTTCTCATTTTATTTGCCGTTTTTTATTTGCTTTAATTAAATATGTTTACATAAGGAATTAAAAAAGATATAATAGTTCAGTATAAAAGGAATAGGAGCGATTAAATGAAAACAAATGAATTTGAACAACTTAATATTGGCAAGGAGATTTTAAAAGTAATAGAAGAACTAGGGTTTGAGGCCCCTACACCAATACAGGCCCAAGCAATACCTTTAGTAGCGGAGGGTAAAGATATTATAGGTCAAGCCCAAACAGGTACGGGAAAAACGGCAGCCTTTAGTATTCCACTAATTGAAAAAGTAGATATGGGTCAGAAAGGGGTACAAATATTAATATTAACCCCAACAAGAGAGTTAGCCATTCAAGTAGCTGATGAGATTCGTCGATTCTCAAAGTACCTCAAAGGGATGCGATCTTTAGCAATCTATGGAGGTCAACCTATCGAGCGGCAAATAAAGGCTCTAAAACAAGGTGTTCAAGTGGTCGTTGGAACCCCAGGAAGAGTTATTGATCATATTAAAAGAAAAACTCTTCGACTTGACCACATAAAGGGGCTAGTTCTAGACGAAGCTGACCAAATGTTAGATATGGGTTTCTTAGAAGATATTGAAATGATATTAAATGAAACGCCAGAAGATCGTCAGACACTTATGTTTTCAGCAACAATACCAAAAGAAATTGAAATGATTGCTAAGAAGCATATGAAGAAGCCTGAAAAGGTTAAAGTGGTACATAAGGAGTTGACAGTACCCCATATTGATCAATACTATTTTGAAGTGAAGCCCCATGAAAAAGTGGAGGCTACATCTCGTATTTTAGACATGGAGAAGGTAGAGCTAGGAATCATCTTCTGTAATACTAAAAAAGGTGTAGATGACCTTGTAGAGAAACTTCAAAGTAGAGGATATTCTGTAGAGGGTATTCATGGAGATCTAAAGCAGACTCAAAGAGATCGCGTAATGAAGAAGTTTAGAGATGGTACGATAGACCTGTTGGTAGCAACAGATGTAGCTGCTAGAGGTATTGATGTTGATAATGTAGCCCTTGTCTTTAACTATGACTTACCAGATAACTTTGAATATTATGTTCATAGAATCGGTAGAACGGGTAGAGCGGGTAGAGTAGGTTTAGCCTATACCTTGGTTGTCCCAAGACAGATTAGGACTCTAAAGGCATTAGAGAATTATACTAAATCTAAAATCCAAAGAAAAAAACTGCCAACCGTTAGTGATATAATGGATAAGCAAAAAGAATACATTGGCAAGCAAATCACTTCTACTATTGAAAAAGGCGGGTTAGCAGAATACACTAACTTCATCGAGAAGATGGCAGAAACCTACAGTTCTATAGATATTGGTGCTGCTCTACTGAAGATGGCAGTAAATCTAAATGAAGTTGAAACCCTTGAATCGGCTATTGAAGTTTCTGCAAGAGAGACTAGAGACACAGCAAAAGACCCAGGAATGGTGAGAATGTTCATTAATATCGGTAAAGACCATGGGGTAAAACCAAGTAATATCTTGGGAACTATTGCAGCAGAGGCTGGCATTAAGGGTAGCATGGTGGGTGTAATCGATATGTATGACAAGTTCACCTTTGTAGAAGTCCCAGAAAAATACGAGAAAAAAGTATTGAAGGCAATGGATAAGAATCGTATTAAAGGTAGAAGAATCAATATCGAGGTTGCTAAAAACCGTAGCAGAACGAGATAAATAAAGCAAAAGTACTGATCCTGGGGTGATTGGTACTTTTTTTATTCTAGCTATTATTTGATAAGCATAATAATAAAGGGTAGATGCTTTATTAAAAGGAGGGATCCTATTGGATTATAGCTGCTATCGGAGTGCTGCACTCTTTGAAAATCAATTTTGGTATCAGATTTTAGGAGATCATGCTAGATTTATTTTATCAGAGCTTTCACCAAAGGAAACAATCATGATTGATCGAGCATATTATTTCATTGATGTTTTTGATGACTTATTACAGGAAGCTAGAAAAGATTTAACAGAAAAAGAGGTACTTGAGCTGTCCCATCGGGGGTATAGCCATGTACAGGATTTAAGATTATATAAACTAGAGATTATAAAAAAGCAACTGACCAATGATATTTCCATTGGACTACCACCAACCTTTATTAATCATATGGTAAATGAAGTAGAACACTACATGATGATACTGGGGTATTTATTATCTAAACAAATACCTGTTACGACAGCCATATATGAACATTTGGTTTGGCTATTGGATGCAGGCGGTCATGCCAGTGCCATAGATGCTTCTTTAGATGATGTGGAGGTGCGATTTAAAGAAATCAGTAGGGGCTTTCACGGGCGTTTTCAAGATTTATATATTAAGGCAGTAGAGATGTGTGGGTTTATGAGGAGTAGTCTTACCAATTTTCCTGCTTTTGAAAGGTTCAACTCAGATGTAGCCTATGAAATTAATTTATTTAAAGAGTACATACGAGATCTGGAAAAGCTAGAGTTGGAGGAACAGCTTTTGGGTACATTATCGCCGTTAATATTAGATCATATGGCGAGGGAAGAGTGGTATTATTTGAAAAAGGTATCTATGGTGACGGAGGTAATGGAACCTGCCGGTGATCCAACAAAGCCTAGGACGGAATAGTAATCAATTAAAATTCATATTCAAAAAACACTCAGATTCAAGAAGAAATAATAAAACAGCCCATTCCTAATAAGGATGGGCTGTTTTATTAGATTAGATAATAAAATCTACAATAAATTTTATTCAGCAGCAGGTGGTGTAAATGTTCTAGTTGCTAATTCAGCATCTAACATATAAATTGCATGGCTGCTTTCACCTATACGTTTAATCTTGTTTAGTAATCCTGTCATCATAGACATTTCTTCAACTTGCTCATCTACATACCAGTTAAGGAAGCTCACACATGCATAGTTTTTTTCATTTACTGCAATATCCATTAACTGATTGATTCTGTCGGTAACAATTTTTTCATGGTCTAAAGCTGTTTGAAAAACCTCTTCCACAGATGTAAAGTCATTCTTTGGATCTTCAAATCCATAGATTAAAGCTCTTCCACCTAATTCATTGATGAAGTTGAACATTTTCATTGCATGGAATTTTTCTTCTTCGGCTTGAACTACAAAGAAATTAGCAAAACCATCTAAATCCTCAGATTTACAATAAGCAGCCATAGCTAAGTAATAGTTAGCAGAAGAAAACTCAAATTTTACCTGTTGGTTTAATGCATCTAATAATTTTTGTGATAACATATAATCCCCTCCAATTTGTTTTCTTTATTATTATGACAAACTATTTTATAGTAATACTATAAAATAGTTGTTATATAAGTTATATGGTAAAATAAGCTAACCAATTTGTCAACTCATAACGATTATACCCACATAGGAGTTCGCGAAACAATTATAGATTATATGTTTTGTTGAAGGGAAATAGACGATATAATAGAATTAAAGAAAATTGAAAGTTCTAAGGAGGCAATCGATGAAATATAAAGTTTTGGCTACGGATATGGATGGAACCCTATTAAAAAATAACAAGAGTATATCAAACGAGGATTTATTAGCTTTGAGAAAAGCTAAAGAAATGGGAATGGAGATCGTTATTTGTACGGGCAGACCCTTTGGCATGTTAGAACCTTATCTAAAACAACTGGGATTCCCATGTTGGGTAGTGACTAACAATGGGGCTGTAGTTCGAAATAAAGCCCTAGAGGTGGTACAGGTGACGAATTTAGAAAAGAAGCCTACTATAGAGGCACTAAGAATTCTTGAAGAATCTGGGATTTATTATCATGCCACGGGCCTCCATTATAGTTATGTACAATCCTACTGGGAAAGAGTAAAAGTTATCCAACACTTTATTGGGCAGAAGAAAAATGTATCTAAGTTCAATAGTTGGGTGCAGGCCCTTTGGATGGTATATTTATCTGGCACCCACAAGCGGGTGGATTTATCTAGGTACGTAGGGGATGGGGGCGCGCTTTCAAGTATCTTTGTTTATTCAAAGGATATTGAAGGACTCAAGAAATTAAGAGCCCCCTTAGAATCTGTAGAGGGTGTTCACGTTACTAGCTCTGGAAAATTCAATATTGAAATATTAGATACAAATGCCACTAAGGGACGGGCGTTGAAGAAAGTTTTAGCCGAACTGGGTGTATCGAAGGAAGAAACCATTACAGTAGGGGATAATCATAATGATTTATCTATGATTACTTTTGCTGGATTGGGGGTAGCAATGGAAAATAGTGAGGCTGAAGTATTAGAAGTTGCCGATTGGGTAACTAAGAGTAATGAAGAGGATGGGATTAGCTATTTAATAGAAGTCGTTTTGATGAATAATACAAGGAAGTCTGTAATAAAATAGGTATTTATGACTACTTATTATTGAAAAATGTTAATAATTTAAAAAAATCATTTACATTATTTTGCAATTTAGGTATAATTAACTGAGCTCAATTAAGACGGTACTGTTAATCTTAAATTATGGAGGAATACGAATGTTAAATAAAAAACTAACGAAAAAGATGTTATTAGTATTTTGTATCGTGTGTACACTAGTAGCTTTAGAGGTTTCTGCTTTTGCCGCTACTAGTTGGCAGTACCAGCCCAAACCTACAATTTTATCAAGATCAAGTTGGACGACTAGAGCCCCTAAGACAGTATTAGATAATAGAGGAGCTGGAACTTATTTAATTTTCCATCATACAGGATGGAAATTTAGTAGCACTAGTCAAGCAGATGCAGCTGCTGAGATTAAAAAAATTCAAGACTACCACATGGATAACAAGAATTGGGATGATATAGCATATCATTATATAATAGATCCAGCTGGTAGGATATGGACGGGTAGAGCAGATACGAAAATGGGTGCGCATACTTCGGGATATAATAACAATATTGGAATAGTAAATTTAGGTGACTATGAAGGCGTATGGGGGATTGGGGCTAACTCAGTTACAACTGCATCATACAATGCGATGGTTTCATTATCTAGGTATCTGGGCTATAGAGATTCACTAGATCTGACATTTGTAAAAAATCATAATGATTTTGCTGATACAGCATGCCCTGGAAGAAATATGGAAGCATGGATTTATGATTCACTTGCAGGAAATTTAAGTCAGAGCATGAAGAAAAATTAAGGAGTGAAAATATGAAAAAAATAATAATGTTACCTATAGTTATTTGCGTTGCACTAGCAAGTATATATTTTATTAATGCTACGAATACTGATTTTGAAAAAGATTTGGGTGGTAAACATCAAATTAAGAGTCACAAAATAACTAATAATAGTGAAGATTATGCTGAAATTCAATTAGATTTGACTCATTCAAGTAAAGACAAACTTAAACCTACTATTAAAGTCTTAAAAGGAGACGATTTGGTTTATTTTGGAGAAAAAAAAGTTAAGGATGATACATTAGGAAACTATATAATTGAACTTACTTTTACTGATACTTGGATACAGAAAAATGGTAAAAATCAGATGGAGAAACTATCTAAAGATTTACAAACAGCAGAAGATAAATCAAATAGACTATTGAATAATGTTAAGATAGCGTATCCACCAGATGATGCAATGATGGTATTATATTTTGGTGTTAGTGAAGAACCTGAAGTTAATATAGAAGAAGATAGTGATTATATAAAAGTAAAATTAAATAAAAAGATAAAGTAAGACAAATATTAAGTTTACTTACCTACTATTCTATTAAATTAAGTATTTAATGGGATAGTAGGTTAAAAATGAAAGAAAAGGAAGGTTTATATGGAAAAAAGGTCTTTAAAATTTATTATTACGGTATTATTAATGCAGATTCTAACAAGTTTACCTATTAGATATTTTTATTTTTCCTACAACAATTATTATTTAATGCAGGTTGCTTGTACAGTATTATCAATTAGCTTTATAATAATTTCAAGCTACTTAACTATTAGATTAAATAAATCATTAAATTCAAATTTTAACGGCATTATTACATCGTTAATATTGATAATGCCTTTCATAGCATTGGTGTTAATTGCAAACAAGATAGATAATCAAGTTTACAAACAGACTATTTTCGACTTTTTAGGATATACTTTTTTACATTTAGGTGGATTAGGACCAATTCTACATAAGGTATTTGGATTTAAAGCGTTATATAATTTATTTTACTCCGTAAATATTACAATTCTAATACATATTTTAGGTTTTTTCTTAGGAGACATATATTATATTGTAGGGAAAAAAAGGCATGCTAAAGTATAAAAATTTATTAATTTGTTTAGGCCTTATTAGCCTAGATCAAATCATAAAGATGACACTAAAAAATTGTGACCAAATAGTAATTATAAAAAATATATTATCTATAGATATATACGGAAATGGAAAAATGAGCCTAGGTATAGCTTTAATGTTGTTTAGTAGTATTACTATTCTAATTGCAATAATGAATAATTATAACTTTATTAACATAGGAATTTTTATTATATTTGCCGGCGTTAGTTCTAATTTAATAGATTTACTTTTAATAGGTTTTGTAATAGATTGGATAAACTTAGGTAGTAGGATAGCTTTTAATTTAGCAGATGTATACATTTTATTAGGTATAGTAGTTATTACAAGAAAGTTTAGCAAGACATAAGCTTATCAAGCAAAATACACCTCTCTTTTAGGGTGTATTTTGTGTTTATTTTTGCTATTATAAATATAATTCTATTTAATATACTACACATTAATTTGTTCTGGTCAAGCAAAGTTATAACACTTTAGTCTAATGTTTTTATGATCTGTATCTAGGCTAGCTTCAAAAAAGATTGCTCCTCCATTGAAGGAAGGTTTAACATGATTGTTCCAACTTAGGCATAGGCATAATCTATTTAGCACATCTTCGTTCTTAAAATTGAAGAGGATATATTGATTCATTCTTGAATGTATTGAAATACCTCTCCATTGGAGAATTGTCATAAGAATAACCTGCCTTACTCATACTTTGGGTAATCTTTTTATTTTGGCAGTATTCTGTAAATTTTTTAGAGGTATATTGACTTCCGTAATCTCTCTCTATGCAATATTAAACCGGCAGCTGGTTTATGATTTTTTATTGCTAGTTCTAATGCTCTAATAGCTAAATCTGATGTTATCTCCTTACCATTGAGGGTTGCTATTTCAGACGACGACCTATCATACAGGTCTAAGATAGTGCAATTATAACGGTTGTTTCCATTACTTAGATTCATATAGGTAAAGTCAGTACACTAAACTGATTTGGGTATCTGGGCTTTAATTTCACGTTTAAGAAGATCAGGAAATACCTTATGGCTAGTTCCTCATAAATATGCTGGCTTTTTCTTCATTATTATAGATTTTAAGCCTAGCTCTTTGTTCATGTACTTGTGAACGGTGAATTTACTGTGATTTCAGCCTTTTCTAGAAAGGAAAACTTTCATATTACGATGTCCGAGAGTCCTGTTTATTTGAATGATAAATAGGCTTTATTATATCTAGTACTACTTGTCTTTTTGCATGATAAGAAGCCTTTCAATCTTTCAGAAAGTTGTAATATGCATTTGGGCCAATATTGAACTTATTTAAAAGCCATCGGACTCCAAAACCTTTATAATTATTTTTGATAAAATGGTAAACCGTTAATCTATCTCTTTCGCAAACAATGCCGCTGCTTTTTTAAGAAAGCTATTCTCCTTTTCAAGTTCTTCCAGTTGTTTACGAAGTTTAGGTTTTCTTTTAAAGTGATCACGTTCCTCTTGAATTGTAGGATTGGTTTCGCATTCTTCACGGTAGGATTTAACCCAGTTTGAGATAGTAGCTTTGTGTACACCATACTCATCTGAAAGGCTTAATAGCGTTCGTCCTTCTTCCAGATGAAGGCGGAGGATTTTATTTTTGAATTCTGGTTCGTATTTTCTTTTTTGTCTTGATTCTAACTTCTTTTCTAAACAAATTATATCATTTATTTAGAAAAGAGATGTTATAACTTTAGTATACCATTACAATTATTAATAAGAACATGTATAAAAAAAATAAAAAGTTCTAGAAGAATAGGAAGAGGTGCTGTAATTGAAGAGAATATTAGTGACAGGATTTGAACCCTTTGGAGGAGAAGCAATAAATCCATCCTTGGAGGTGCTAAAATTATTACCGAAGAAAATAAAAGATTTTGAAGTGATTACCCAACAGCTTCCAGTAGTATTCGGAAAATCACTAGAGGTATTGTATGCAGCAATAGAAAAAGAAAAACCAGATGCAGTATTATGTGTGGGACAAGCTGGAGGAAGAAAAGAAATCACCGTTGAAAGAGTAGGGATCAATGTAGATGATGCCCGTATTCCTGATAATGAAGATAATCAACCTATTGATGAAAAAATCTTTGAGGATGGGGAAAATGCTTATTTTGCAAAATTACCTATTAAAGCTATGGTGGAGGCAATGAAAAGACAGGATATCCCAGCAATGGTATCCAACAGTGCAGGAACCTATGTATGTAATCATTTGATGTATGGGTTATTATATTATATCAATAAAAATAACCGCAATCTTCAAGGGGGCTTTGTCCACATTCCTTTTATCACTGAACAGGTGAAGGATAAAGAAAATGTACCAGCCATGGAGTTGGAGGACATTGCTAAAGGACTGGAGCTTGCTATTGGGGCTATGGCAGAGCTAAAGGAGGATATTAAAGTAACAGGGGGTACAATTTACTAATAAATCTACCCCTAAACTGGGTACCCTAATGATAACTGGCGATGTTACATAGATTTACTTAGGAGCTAATTAAACATGAATAGGTCTACATAAGGAAGCTAAAGCCTACTAAAAAATAAGGTATTGGAGGGAGTCAAAATGGAAAGGGAAAGCGTAAGATCATTACAAAAGATGCCAATGAAAAATAAGGTGGCCTACTGTCAACTATTGACCATGATGGTAAAACTGGAGCAACCCTTAGATAAACTGAAAATCATGGAATTATATAGATTGATGGCCAATATCCGTATACCCCTCAGAAATCGAAAGGAAGTCATTTCTTTTTTGTTGGAGGGGCAGCAGGAAAGTGAAATATTATGTAAGTCCATGATGGAGGACGTAAATCCGCAGGAGAGAAACATCCTTAGATTTTCCTTAGCCAAAGATTTGATGATTATTGAAGGCGTAAATTCCACTGATTCGGATCGAGAAAAGGAATTCTTGGAGGAAATAGAGGGAATATTGGAAATATCAAAGGACCAAAAAAAATTTCTTGAAGAGGAATACAAAAAAGATAGAAGCTTCTACAAAGACGAAGAAAAAGCAAAGCTTAATAATGAACTTCAAAAAGAAACTGTAGCTACAGCATTGGCACTAGGTATCCCCCTTTCATTAGTATATTTTAGCGGTTACTACTGGGGAATGGGTACGCTGGGGGTTTTATCCGGCTTAGAAGAAATAGGCTTGAGAAAACGAACAAAACGCTATTCAGCAGCAATAGGCTTAGGGGTTACTATTTTAACTGCCTTCACCACCTATCACCTAGTTAAGGGGCTCTGGGGGTATATAAGGAAAAATCATTTTGAAATACAGGACTTAATCAAGGAAGAAATGGAGCTGATTCATCAAAGGGCTTTGAAGTATCTTGAAAAGGATATTGAGGCTCTGAGGGAAGAACCTCAGCAGCAAGCAGTGGGTCAGCTACTAATGGATACCCTTAGCTATATGAGAAAGACGAGGGCGCGGATTATATAGCATTTGTTTATCAACTTTGAGCTAATGATGAGTTTATGAATAGATGAATGAACAAATTTTAAAATCCTAAATTAATAGTTTAGGATTTTTTGGTATAATTAAATAGAAATATATACCAAAATATATAGTAAGGGGGAGGGAAAAATGGGAACAAGAATACATATGAAAAGAAAGATAGGCAGCATACTTCTCATTGTACTGGTGTTAATACTGGAGGGGTGCCACAAACAAGAGAAGGAGGTTGTACTTATAAAAGAGGAAACTCCGGTGAGGGTCACTATGGGGGAGGAAAACTTCCAGAAACCAGCACCAGAATACACTGAAATAGTAATCAGTGGCGTAGGAGATATAATGGTCCACGGTCCCCAGATTAGAGCCCAGTTTCAATCTGACACTCAAAAATATAACTTTGAAAATAACTTCAAACATGTACAGGAATATCTAAAGAATTCAGATTTAATGCTAGGAAATCTGGAAACTACTTTTGGAGGTGCCGACAAGGGTTATTCAAGTTTTCCTTATTTTAATACCCCAGATGAATTGGCAAATGCTTTGAAAAAGGCAGGATTTGATGCTTTAGCCACAGCTAATAACCATAGTTATGACACAGGACATGAAGGCATAATTAGAACATTAGATGTTTTACAAAAGGAAGGACTAAAGACCTTTGGTACTAGAAAGAATACAAAGGGGAAGAGTTATAGCATTTTAGATATTAAGGGGATCAAGGTTGGATTATCTGCCTATACCTTTGAAACACCCCGTTGGGGAGAATTTAAAACAATTAATGCCATCAGAATTCCAAAGGAGGTAGAGGGGCTAATTGACAGCTTTTGCTATGAGTTCCTAGAGGAGGATTTAGTGGCCATCAAAGAGAGGGTAAAGGAAATTAAGAAGGAAGGGGCAGAATTAGTTGTATTCTATATGCACTGGGGGAATGAATACAAAGGAAAGCCTAACAACTATCAAAGACAAATTGCTCAAGCTCTATCTGATTATGGAGTGGATATTATTTTTGGTAGTCATCCCCATCAAATTCAGTCGATGGAAGTGATTAACTCTAAAGCAGAAGATAAGCAGACAGTCGTAATCTATTCTCTTGGCAATTTTCTATCAAACCAAAGGTATGAGATTTTAAACAATCGAAAGACTGAAGATGGAATAATTGTTAATATAAAAATGAGAAAAAACCTCTTAAATGACAAGATTGAAATGCAGGAAATAAGCTATGTTCCTACATGGGTTCATCGATATTTTGTGGAGGGAAAAGCTGTCTTTGAGATTATACCCACTTATGAAGTGATTAAAGATCCCCTACAATACGGCATTACATCGGAAAAGACCCTCTGGAGGATCTTAAACTCCCAAGAAAATACGGTGAAATCGATTGAATCAGATGAAAATTTAAAAAAGAAGAAGGAATTTAAAGGGTTAATACATAAAATATAGAAATTTAAATTATACATATTATACATATAAAAAAAATAATAACTAGATTAGATATTGAAGGAGGGGAAATATGCTAGATAGAAAATTGATTGAAGAAATAATCTTAGCTGCGCTATCCACTGGAGGAGATTTTGCTGAGGTTTTTGTGGAAGACAAGAGTAATACTCAACTAATGCTGCAAGGAGGAAAGGTTGAGAAAAGTATTTCTGGAAGAGATTTTGGTGTTGGGATACGGATTTTTGATGGGCTGAACAGTGTATATGCCTATACAAATCAACATACAAAAGAGCAACTAATAAAAATGGCAATCGAGGCGTCAAAAGCAATCAATCAAACTCCAAGAGATCATACACTAAATTTTATGACTGAAAAAATTATCAATCAACATAAAATCAAAAAAAATCCTAATAACATTTCATCGAGACAGAAAATTGATGTAATGAGGCAGGCCCATGAAGGTGCTAAAGGCTATAACAATGAAATTAGCCAAGTAACAGTAAGCTATATTGATGAGGACCAAAAAATATTAGTTGCAAACTCAAAGGGGAAGTTTGTAGAAGACCAAAGAGTAAGGACTAGACTAGCAATTAATGCCATTGCATCGAAGGGTACGCAAATGCAGTCAGGGGGATTTATCTACGGAGCCCATAAAGGATTTGAAATATTTAAGGATATTGAGCCTATAGAATATGGAAAAGAAGCAGCTAGAATAGCAGTAACAATGCTACATGCTGAAGATTGTCCATCGGGTAAGTTCCCAGTAGTGATTGAAAACAACTTTGGGGGAGTAATCTTCCATGAAGCCTGCGGACATGGATTAGAAGCAACCTCTGTTGCAAAGAAAAGCTCTGTTTTTACTGATAAAATTGGTGAACAGGTGGCTTCAAAGATTGTAACAGCCATTGACGATGGTACAATAGCAAATCATTGGGGATCCTCTAATATAGATGATGAGGGTGAGGCGACAAGAAAAAATGTGTTAATTGAAAATGGTGTCCTTAAGGGGTATATGATTGATAAACTGAATGGACGTAGAATGGGAATGGAGTCTACAGGTTCTGGTAGAAGACAATCCTACAAGTTTGCTCCAACCTCCCGGATGACCAATACCTATATTGCGGCTGGAGATTCAACTCCTGAAGAGATCATTTCTAATACAGAGAAGGGAATCTATGCTAAAAATTTAGGTGGAGGATCAGTTAATCCAGTTACAGGAGATTTTAACTTTGCAGTTCGAGAAGCGTATCTAATTGAAAATGGAAAGATTACTAAACCTTTAAGGGGCGCAACCTTGATTGGTAATGGTCCTAAAATTCTTCACAAAATTGATATGGTAGGAAGTAATTTAGACCATGGACAAGGAATGTGTGGTTCCTCCAGTGGTTCGATACCTACTAATGTTGGTCAGCCTATGATTAGAGTAACAGAAATTACTGTTGGCGGAAGAAAGGGGGCAGAATAATGGAATTAGAAAATTTACGAAAACTCATTTTTGCAAAGGGTAAAGAGCTTGGTTTTGATGATATGGAAATAAGTTATGTTAATAGAAGAAATTTTAGCTGTAAAGTATTCAAGCAAGAAATCGATAGCTATAACATCGCCATAGATGGCGGCTTAGCCCTTAGGGGAATTTATGATGGGAAAATGGGGTATGCCTATACAGAAAAGATAGACGAGACTTCAATTGAAACACTTTTAAAACAAGCAATAGGGAATGCTAAAGTAATCGAAGATGATGAAGAGGAAATCATTTTCGAGGGATCACCCCTTTATGAAAAAATAGATAGTTACTCAGAGGAATTAGAGAAGGTTTCTATTGATGAAAAGATTAATTTCCTAAAGACGGTGGAGCAAGCTTGTTATGACTATGATAAGCGGGTGGATAATGTCAACTACTGCATGTATCAGGAAACCACTGTTGAAGGTGGGATATTTAATACAAAAGGCCTTATTAAACAGGAGAAAAGCAACTCAGCCCTATACTATGTAATGGTGGCAGTTAAAGAGTCGGAAGATGTAAAAAGCAATATGGAGCTTGTAATAGGACGGGACTTTAAAAAATTTGACGCTAAAGAAACAGCAAAGAAGGTAGTAGATGAGGCACTAGTAAAATTAGGAGCTAAATCAATAAAGAGCAAAGAATACCCAATCCTTTTAAGAAATACAGCAGCAGCGGGCTTATTAGAGGCGTATAGTACCATTTTTTCAGCGACTGATGTTCAAAAAGGCAAGTCTCAATTAAAGGATAAGCTAGGAGAAGTAATTGCCAGTAACAAGGTGACCATCATAGATGATCCATTAATGAAGGATGGGGTTGCCAGTCGGTCCTTTGACAGTGAGGGGGTTGCCAGCAAGAAGCATGTATTAGTAGAGGAGGGTTGTTTAAAAACTTATCTCCACAACTTAAAAACTGCTCAAAAAGACGGAGTAGCCACTACTGGGCATGCCTACAAGTCATCCTACAAGGGGACGATTACAGTAGCGCCTTCAAATTTTTACATTGCTCCAGGAGATGATAGCTATCAAAAGCTAGTTGAAGGGCTAAAAGATGGAATCATGATTACAGGACTAAATGGACTTCACTCAGGTGTAAATACTATATCTGGTGACTTTTCATTAGAAGCAGAGGGGTTTTTAGTTAAAGAAGGAAAAGTTAAAGCTCCTATCAATCAAATAACTTTGGCAGGCAACTTCTACGATTTATTAAAGGATATTGAAGAAATAGGAAATGACTTAAAGTTTACTTTACCAGGTGCAAGTTATATCGGATCACCAACCCTTAAGATTAAAAAGTTATCAGTAGCGGGTGAGTGATAAAATTTTATAAAAAGTGATTGACAATAATTTGCTAATTACATATAATGAATTCGTAAACTTCTAATTTTTTCACCAATTTAAAACTATATAATTTGAAAATGATAAATAGAGGAGCAACCATAGGGTAGCTGAAAAATGATAAGAGGATTCACCTTCGATGTTTTCAGTAAAGGCTATGATTGCCGAAAGGGAAAGTTAGTGATATTGACTTTTTCTTGACGGATAAGGTCAGACCTTACCTGTTGTCATGTCTGAAAAGCATGGAGGGCTATTTATGTAATGTTAATTCGTTACATAGATAGTCTTTTTTTATTGCCTACAGTCATTAAGTCTCTGATTCAAGATCAAATTAAAGATATTGGGTAAGCTAATTTTTAGAATAAGTAAATGGCTTTTAAAAAAGAATATAAAATAAATCTAAGAAGGGTGGCTATCAAAATGAACAGTGTACCAAAATTAAACCTTGAGAATTCCATGAAAATGTATGAGGAAGCGAAAAGACTTTCTCCAGGCGGATTAATGGGAATCAGAAGACCCTATAATTTCGTTGAGGGGGAATACCCAATCTTTATTGAAAGGGGTTATGGGGGTCATATTGTAGACGTGGATGGTAATGATTACATAGATATGCTTTGTGGATACGGACCCATCATCCTAGGCTATCATGAGCCAGAAATTAATCAAGAAGTTGTGAAGCAAATGGAAAAAGGATTTTGTTTCTCTTTAGTACAGGAAATCCAAAATACCTTAGCTCAAAAACTAATTGATTTGATTCCATGTGCTGAAATGGCAGTGTTGGCAAAGACGGGTTCAGATGTTACAGGGATTGCTGTAAGAGTTGCCCGTGGATATACAGGTAAGAACAAAATTTTAAGATGCGGTTATCATGGATGGCATGACTGGTGTGTTGAGGTAAAGGGTGGCGTGCCAAAGCAAATCAGCGAATTAACAGTTGAATTCCACTATGGGGACCTTGATGTATTAGAAGCAACTTTGAAGGAGCATGGAGACGATGCTGCATGTATTATCATTACGCCAGTAGGGCATCCATTGGCATTACCAGTAGTAGAACCACCAGCGGGTTACCTACAGGGAGTTAGAGAGTTAGCAGATAAATACAACGTAGTATTAATCTTTGATGAAATCAGAACAGGATTTAGAGTATCCCTAGGGGGTGCACAGGAAAGATACGGTGTTACACCAGACTTAGCCGTATTTG
Organism: Alkaliphilus hydrothermalis; assembly: GCF_016908555.1. Classification (GTDB taxonomy): domain Bacteria; phylum Bacillota; class Clostridia; order Peptostreptococcales; family Natronincolaceae; genus Alkaliphilus; species Alkaliphilus hydrothermalis. The sequence continues at coordinate 12,728 of NZ_JAFBEE010000029.1, read as the reverse complement.
GAAAAGCGATGGCAAACGGATATCCAGTGAGTGCCTGTGTAGGTAAAGAAGAAATTATGAAGGTAATGGAAAGCCAAGTATTCATCAGCTCTACCTTCTTCCCAAATAGCTTAGAGATGGCAGCATCTCTAAAGTGTATCGAAATTTTACAAAGAGACAATGTATTGGAGGACATCTGGACTAGAGGAGAAGATTTCTTAAACAAGATGAACAAGATTGTTGAAGAATCCAATGTTCCAGCTTCTGTATCAGGTATCCCACCTATGCCTTACATTACTTTTGATAAGGTGGATAGTCAATACAAGGAAAGAAGAACCTTCTTCTACACTGAAACCATTAGACGAGGACTGTTTATTCAACCTTATCACCATGGATATATCTGCCATAGACATACAGATGAAGATTTAAAGAATGCTCTAGGAGCGATGGAAGAAGCATTAAAAGCAACCCAAAAAGCATTCCCACATGCCAAATAGAGAAATAGGGGTGAGAATATGGAAAAATTAATTATAACTGCTGCCATTTGTGGGGCAGAGGTAACTAAAGATCATAATCCTGCTGTACCCTACACCGTTGAAGAAATTGGAAGGGAAGCAGAGGCAGCCTACAAAGCAGGGGCTAGTATTATCCATCTTCATGTAAGAAACGATGATGGGACACCTACTCAAGACCGTGAAAGATTTAGAGCGTGTATTGAAGAAGTTAAAAGAAGATGTCCAGATGCCATTATTCAACCCTCCACAGGTGGAGCAGTGGGGATGAGTAATGAAGAAAGAATGCAACCATTAGGACTAAACCCAGAAATGGCTACTCTAGATTGTGGTACTGTTAATTTTGGTGGAGATGAAATATTCGTTAACTCTGAAAATACCATCATTGAGTTTGGTCAAAGAATGATTGAGCTAGGTATCAAGCCAGAGGTGGAGGTTTTCGATAAGGGAATGATCGATTCAGCCATCAGGTTGGCTAAAAAGGGATATATCAGAGAACCAATGCACTTTAACTTTGTTCTTGGTGTAAATGGTGGGATCTCGGCCACCGTTAGGGATCTATCCTACATGGCAGGGTCTATTCCGTCAAATGCCACCTTTACTGTATCAGGAATCGGAAGAGCGCAATTCCCAATGGCGGCAACTGCCATTGCTATGGGGGGGCATGTAAGGGTTGGTTTTGAAGATAACGTATATATTGCTAAGGGAATACCTGCAAAGTCCAATGGAGAGTTAGTTGAAAAGGTTGTTAGAATTGCTAATGAATTGGGGAGGGCTATCGCTACACCTCAAGAAGCAAGAGAGATTCTAGGAATGAGGGGATAATGATGAGTAAAGTTGTGGATTATTCAGCCGTCAAACCTTTGCTAAAGGATGGAATGTCCTTGATGATAGGTGGATTCTTAGGCTGTGGAACACCAGAAGGGCTGATTAGCTTAATCATAGAGATGGATTTAAAGGATTTAACGATTATCTGTAATGACACTAGCTTTGTAGATAAGGGGATTGGAAGACTAGTGGCCAATGGGAATGTTAAGAAAGTAATTACATCCCATATAGGAACTAATCCTGAAAGCGGTAGAAGAATGAATGAAGGAACCCTTGAGGTGGAATTATCTCCACAGGGGACGTTAATTGAGAGAATCCGAGCAGCAGGAAGTGGATTAGGTGGAGTCCTTACCCCAACAGGAGTAGGAACCATGGTTGAAGACGGAAAACAAAAAATCCAACTAAACGGTAAGGATTACTTAATTGAAATGCCTCTAAAGGCCGATTTAGCACTGGTGTTTGCCAGTACAGTAGATTCCTTTGGAAATGCCTACTACAAGGGAACAACTAGAAACTTCAATCCAATAATCGCTTTAGCCGGTGACAAAGTGGTTGTAGAGGCTGAGGAGCTTGTTGAAGTAGGGAAAATCGACCCAGAGGTAGTTATGACTCCTGGTGTATTAGTTGACTACATCGTAAAGGGGGAAGATTAAATGGCGGTAGATTCAAAAACAGCTAAGAAAATCATAGCCAAAAGGGTAGCAATGGAGTTGGAAAATGGTCAGTTAGTAAATCTAGGCATCGGTCTACCGACAATGGTTGCCAACTACATACCTGAAAATATAGAAGTAACCCTACAATCAGAAAATGGAATGGTGGGGATGGGACCAACGCCAGAGGAAGGTAAGGAAGATAAAAACATTACCAATGCCGGTGGACAATATGTAACCATCAATAAAAATGGCATGTTTTTTGATACTGCCTTGTCCTTTAGCTTGATCCGAGGAGGTCATGTGGATGTAACTGTACTAGGAGCCCTAGAAGTAGATCAAGAGGGAAATCTTTCGAATTGGATAATTCCAGGTAAATTAGTTCCAGGAATGGGTGGAGCTATGGATTTGGTGACAGGAGCTAAGAAGGTAATCGTGGCTATGCAACATACAGCAAAGGGCGATTTAAAGATTAAGAAAAAATGTGAACTACCCCTTACTGCAAAGGGTCAAGTGGATATGGTGGTCACTGAGCTTGGAGTAATGGTAGTAACTGAAAAGGGATTAGTTTTAAAGGAGATCCATAAGGATACCACTGTAGAAGAAGTGATTCAACTAACAGATGCAGAATTAATCATCGATGAAAACTTAAAAGTGATGGATATATAGAAAAACTTGGGGGGAATGAACAATGAAAAAGGGATGTAAATACGGAACCCATAGGGTAATTGAGCCAGTAGGTATTTTACCACAGGGGGCAAAAAAAATCTCAAATGATATGGAATTATACTCAAATGAAATTCTAATAGACGTAAAGGCACTAAACGTTGACTCCGCCAGCTTTACTCAAATAAAAGAATCTGTTGGAGGCGACGTAGAAAAGATTAAAGAAAGAATCTTAGAAATCGTTGGCGAAAGAGGTAAGATGCAAAATCCTGTAACTGGTTCTGGTGGAATGTTAATCGGAACAATCGAAAAAATCGGATCAGACCTAGAGGGGAAAATTGACCTACAAGAAGGAGACAAAATCGCTACTTTAGTATCTTTGTCTTTAACACCTTTAAAGATTGAAGAAATTACTGATGTAAAGGTAAATATCGATAGAGTAGAAATCAAAGGGAAAGCAATCCTTTTTGAGAGTGGTATCTACGCTAAATTACCAACTGATATGGAGGAGACTCTTGCATTGGCAGCCCTAGACGTAGCTGGAGCACCTGCTCAAACAGCAAAGCTCTGTAAAGAAAACGATAGTGTACTCATCCTTGGAGCTGCAGGTAAGTCAGGATTAATGTGTTGCTATGAAGCCATGAAAAAAGTAGGTAAGAATGGTAACGTAATCGGATTAGTAAGAAGTCAAAAAGATGCTGATTTATTAAATGAGTTAGGTTTCTGCCACAACGTAATTATGGGAGATGCAAGAAATCCAGTGGATGTGTTAAACAAAGTATTGGAAGTAAACAACGGTAAAGAAATAGATATCTCCATCAACTGTGTAAATGTTACCGACACAGAGATGTCTACAATCCTTCCTGTAAGAGATGACGGAACAGTATACTTCTTTTCAATGGCCACGAGTTTTACAAAAGCGGCTTTGGGAGCTGAGGGAGTAGGCAAAGACGTAAATATGATCATTGGAAATGGTTATACAAAAGGTCACGCAGATTTGACACTTGCTGAATTAAGGGAAAATCAAGAATTACGTAAGATATACGAAGAACTATACGTATAAAAGCAGATGGCCGAAATCTATGATTTCGTGGCAGTCGCTTTGTTATAAACCGAAATACTAATCTCAATGGTTTGATATTATCAAAGATTAGTGTGTAGGTTTTTAACATCCTTATTCAGATGGCCGAAATCTATGATTTCGTGGCAGTCGCTTTGTTACAAACCGAAATACTAATCCCAATGGTTTGCTATTACTAAAGATTAGTATGTAGGTTTTTAACATCCTTATTCAGATGGCCGAAATCTATGATTTCGTGGCAGTCGCTTTGTTATAATACATAGGGAATTATGGACATTGCAATTTGTAAAGACATAATTTCCCGTAATGTATTTCAACGAAGTCTACCTTAAATGGTATAAAGGACTTCGTTACAAACCGAAATACTAATCCCAATGGTTTGTTATTACTAAAGATTAGTGTGTAGGTTTCTAACATCATAATTAGCATTTTTATTTAATAAGAACTATTAGATAAGATTTTTACAGATTAGCTTTAAAATAAATTAAAGGAGGAATTTTGCATTGAATAACAGACGTTATGAACTTTTTAAGAATGTTTCCGATGCAGATTGGAATGATTGGAAATGGCAAAATCGCAATAGAATCCAAACATTAGAGGATTTAAAAAAGTACATTAGCTTAACAAAAGAAGAAGAAACGGGAATTGAAAAGTGTCTTAGTGAGCTAAGAATGGCAATCACTCCTTACTATTTGACTTTGATAGACCCAACTGATGAGCATGATCCCATCAGAAAACAAGCAGTTCCAACAATCTTTGAGACCTATAGAAGCTCCTGTGACCTAGAGGACCCTCTCCATGAGGATGTGGACTCTCCAGTACCAGGAATTACCCATAGATATACAGATAGAGCATTATTCCTAGTGACTGACCAATGTGCTATGTACTGTAGACACTGTACCCGAAGAAGATTTGCTGGACAGACGGATGCAGAGGTAGGTCAAACAAGAATTGATAAGGGGTTAGAGTATATTAGAAATGCGCCTCAAATCCGGGACGTTTTATTATCCGGTGGCGATGCACTTTTAATGTCGGACGAGAAACTAGAGTATGTTATCTCCAAGCTTAGGGAGATTGAGCATGTTGAAGTAATCAGAATTGGAAGCAGAACTCCAGTAGTTATGCCCCAAAGAATTACAGAAGACCTATGCAACATGTTGAAGAAGTATCATCCAGTTTGGTTGAATACCCACTTTAATCATCCAAATGAGATTACTCCAGAGGCAGCAGCAGCCTGTGCTAGACTTGCAGATGCTGGTGTTCCATTAGGAAACCAATCGGTACTACTGCGGGGAGTAAACAACTGTGTTCATGTAATGAAGAAGCTGGTTAATCAATTGGTAAAGATCCGTGTAAGACCTTACTATATTTATCAATGTGACTTATCCCTTGGCCTTGAGCATTTAAGAACAACTGTAGCAGAAGGAATTGGAATCATTGAAGGCTTAAGGGGTCACACATCTGGCTACTGTATTCCTACCTTTGTAGTGGATGCGCCAGGCGGGGGTGGAAAGATTCCTGTCATGCCAAATTACATGATCTCTCAAAACCATGATACAGTAATCCTTAGAAATTATGAAGGAGTAATCGCCTCATATACTCAACCAGAGCCATACAAGCATGAGTGTCATTGTCCAGACTGTAAAGCTGGAGTTGTTAATACAACTGGTGTAGCAGAGTTATTACAAACAGATAAGGTTGCTTTAGAACCAGCTAACCTTGCAAGAAAACAAAGAAGCCATCAATAGGTAGATCGAGAAGGGGATTTTAATGAAGGAATTATTAGACAAAATTTTTCAATTGAATTCCTTAGCGATAGTAGGCATGGAGAAGAATGTAGGTAAGACAACGACAATGAATTACATCATAGAAAATGCATGGGGAAAGCATCTCCTTGGACTTACCTCTATAGGGATTGATGGGGAAAAGGAAGATCAAGTAACTGGTACAGATAAACCTATGGTTTATGTTGAGAAGGGGACTTTGATTGCCACCGCCAAATCAGCCTATCTTTCCTCAGATTTAACTAAAGGGGTACTAGCCACCACAGGGCTTCAAACCCCAATGGGGGAAGTAGTCATCTTTGAAGCCTTGAGTGATGGCTTTGTAGAACTGATGGGACCATCTATCAATAAATATTTAAAACTTGTGATTCAGAAGTTAAAAGTGCTAGGCTCTCGTTTGGTAATTGTGGACGGAGCCCTCAGTAGAAGGACTATGGCATCCCCTGCTATTGCCGATGGGGTAATTTTAGCAACTGGAGCTGCTGTATCTAGAGACATGCAGGAGGTTGTGGTAGAAACTGCCCACAGGATAGACCTTTTACAGATAGATTACGAAAAGAATCAAGAAAAGGTTGAATTAGTGAAGTCGGGTCTTGGACAGGGAAAGGTCTGTTTCATTCAAGGAGATGAGCTACAGGTCACAGATGAAGTCACTGCTATTGGTGCAGAATCCACTATAAAGACAGGGTTAGAGGCTGGAGCCGAAGGGGTAATTATTGGAGGTGTAGTGGGGGATCGATTGATAGAGTACCTCGTAAGTCAAAGGGTAGCTTTAGAGGGAAAAGTGATTTACGTTGAGGACGGTACAAAACTTTTTTTAAAGGAAGAAAACTATAGGAGGTTACAGTTGAAGGGGGCTAAAGTATTGGGACTAAATCCTATTAATATTCAACTGGTGACGGTTAATCCCTATTCTCCAGAGGGATATTTCTTTGATTCAAGTGAGCTTTGTCAGCTACTGCATGAAAGGATTCAACTACCAGTGTTTGATGTAATCAGTAAAATAGGAGTTGGTGTTGAGGGATGAAGGATATCGGATTAAATCATGTATTAGATCAATTAAGGATAATGACACCCTATGGTAGAGAACAACTACAGGCTGTAAAGCCCTATTCTATTGATCGACTATCAAATCTCAAAAGAGTCCTAGAGGACCAGGAGCTTATGATTTCAAGTCTTTCAGCCTCTCCCCAGATATATGATCACATCGAAAGGGAATTCTGTAGAATCAAAGATATAAAGGGGAGTATAAAACGTTGTAAGAACCAGGGGGTTTTGGATGACATAGAGCTTTTTGAAATAAAGCTCTTTGCCATCTACGGCGAAAACATTAGAAAACATTATGAGAGTCTTGATCTCAGCATTGAGGATGTCTGTTTTCAAGATTTAGAACCAGTGATTGATTTATTAGACCCAGAGAAAAAACGATTTGCCACCTTCAGTATATATGATGCCTATTCCGACGAATTAAAGAAAGCTAGGGAAAAGAAACGGGATATCGAAAAACTCCTATACAATGAGAACGATTCAGAAAGAAGCGAGGAGTTAAAGCAGGAACGTTCTAAACTAGTGGAGGAAGAGGAACAACTGGAGGGAGAGATTCGGATACACTTATCCCAACAGCTACAACAATATGGGGAACGGTTGGAGGAAAATGTAATTTCTATAGGCCTGTTGGATTTATATACTGCAAAAGCCCGTTTAGCAATAGAAAAAGGCTGCAGCAAGCCCTTATTTCAAGAGGGGATACAACTGGAGATGGTAAGGGGACGACATCCCTACATAGAAGATTTACTTCAAGAGGAGGGAAAGACAATTACCCCCATTAATATAGACCTAAAGGCAGGAACCAACGCCATTACAGGTCCTAATATGGGGGGGAAGAGTGTCACCTTAAGGACCATTGCCTTGAATGCCCTCTTAGCCCATATGGGCTTTTTCGTCTTTGCCGATACCCTACGACTTTCATGTTTTGATTTTATTCATTTGCTAGCTGATCATTTGGAATCCATTAAGGGAGGTCTCAGCACCTTTGGGGGAGAGATTGTGAAGTTCAATGAATATATGAAGGATATCAAGAGGAGTAGGGGTTTGGTTTTAATTGATGAGTTTGCCAGTGGGACAAATCCCTACGAGGGGAAACTACTGGTTAAATCCCTTATGGAGTATCTACAGAGATTTAATACAATTAGTGTTTTCATCACCCATTTTGATGGGGTTGTCGGAGCTGGAGTCAATCATTATCGGGTTATTGGATTAAAGCATGTGAACTTTAATGAATTGATTGATCAGGGCAATAACGACTCAAAATATAGATTAAAACTCATCCAGAGTTTGATGGATTATAGGCTGGAGCCTGTAGAAAATGAAGAAAATGTCCCTAAGGATGGACTAAATATAGCGACGTTATTGGGCTTAGATTCAGAAATTATTGAAATAGCAAAGGCCCATTATCTTAAGGAGGTGCAGTTCTGTGGTAAAGAAACCGAAAAAGATGCTTAATTTAGATGTTGAAATGGTGGAGAAGGTAAGAAACTCTGCAACTAAAATCGCAGAGGATACGCAGGTGTTTATTGATCAACATACAACAGTTGCTGTTGAAAGAACTGTTGCCCGACTACTGGGAATCGACGGAGTAGACGAATTTCAAGTACCCCTGCCAAATGTGATTGTAGACCATATCAGAAGGGGGAAGGGGCTTGGAAATGGTATTGCCATCTATATTGGAAATGCCATCCTACAGACAGGTTTAACTCCTCAACAAATAGCAGAACAGGTGACAAAGGGAGAGTTGGATTTAACAAGTCTGCCAATGGGGGATTTGTTCGAAATCAAAATGACAATAGATAAAGTAGCTGCACAAACTGTGGAAAGAATTAAAAACAACCGAGGTGAAAGGGTAAGTTATCTCGAAAAATATGGGGACAAAGAAGGACCATATCTATATGTAATCGTTGCAACTGGTAATATTTACGAAGATATCGTTCAAGCCGTGGCGGCAGCAAAGCAAGGTGCCGACGTGATTGCAGTAATCAGAACAACAGGTCAAAGCTTATTGGATTATGTTCCTTATGGAGCGACGACTGAGGGCTTCGGTGGTACCTATGCGACTCAAGAAAACTTTAGGCTAATGAGAAAAGCTCTAGATGAGGTAGGAGAAGAGCTAGGGAGATATATTCGTCTATGCAATTACTGCTCAGGTCTTTGCATGCCAGAAATCGCTGCAATAGGAGCTTTAGAAAGGCTAGATGTAATGCTGAATGATGCCCTTTATGGGATACTATTCAGAGATATCAATATGAAGCGTACAATGGTAGACCAATATTTTTCAAGGGTAATCAATGGTTTTGCAGGAGTAATCATCAACACCGGTGAAGATAACTATTTAACAACCGCCGATGCCTACGAGGAAGCCCATACAGTCCTGGCCTCTCAGTTCATCAATGAGCAATTTGCCTTAAAGGCAGGAATCCCAGAGGAACAAATGGGACTTGGCCATGCCTTTGAAATGGAGCCTACTATGAAGAATGGATTCCTTTACGAGTTGGCACAGGCTCAAATGGCAAGGGAAATCTTCCCTAAAGCCCCTTTGAAGTATATGCCGCCTACTAAGTTTATGACAGGAAATATCTTTAAAGGTCATATTCAAGATGCCCTATTTAATATGGTGACCATTATGACGGGTCAAAAGCTTCATTTGTTAGGAATGATGACAGAAGCTATCCATACGCCATTAATGTCAGATCGTGCATTAGCTATTGAAAATGCAAAGTACATCTTCAACAACATGGAGGATTTTGGTGAGGAAATCGAATTTAAGCAGGGTGGTATTATCCAAAGTCGAGCTAAGGAAGTATTGGAAAATGCCCATGAATTAATTCTTAAAATAGAAAAAGAAGGTTTATTCAATAACCTTGAAAAAGGAACCTTTGCAGGCATCAAGCGACCGATCGATATGGGTAAGGGGCTAGATGGTGTATTCGTTAAGGATCAAGACTACTACAACCCATTTATCTCCATGATGCTGGAGGGGTAGTTTAGATAGAAGGGAGGATCAACATGTCGGGTGGATTATATTCAATGGAAAAAAAGGATTACGATAAAACGCTGGATTTAACGAAACTAAGACCCTATGGAGATACAATGAATGATGGTAAGGTACAGGTGAGTTTGACTTTACCGGTAAAGGATGACGATAAGGGAATCGAGGCAGCTAAGGAATTAGCTAAAAAGATGGGGCTAACAGAAATCAATGTAGCCCACCATGAAGCACTGGATGTCAACTTTACTTTTTATGTTGTCTTTGGTACTCTAGTACATTCAGTCAATTATGAGGAAATTCATGTGGAGACGGTTACGACAGATGTAATGGACATGAAGGAAACAGATGCCTACATTAAGGAAAATATCAAGCGAAAAATCGTTGTTGTAGGAGCCAGTACTGGTACCGATGCCCATACTGTAGGGATTGATGCCATTATGAATATGAAGGGCTATGCTGGCCACTATGGCTTAGAAAGATATGAAATGATAGATGCCTACAACCTGGGTAGTCAGGTGGAGAATGAAGAATTTGTCCGTAAAGCTATTGAGTTAAAGGCGGATGTCCTCTTAGTATCGCAGACAGTAACTCAAAAGAATGTGCATATCCAAAACTTAACCCACTTAGTAGAGCTTTTAGAAGCGGAAGGCATCCGAGACAAGGTGGTTCTAGTATGTGGAGGTGCAAGGATTTCCCACGAACTAGCTAAGGAGCTGGGCTATGATGCTGGCTTTGGTCCTGGAAAGTATGCCGATGATGTTGCAAGTTTTGCGGTTAACGAGATTTATAACAGGCTGAATAACAAGTAAAAAGGAATAGTTTTAAATATAAATCCCCTTCTAGGCCCCTAGAAGGGGATTTAATTTAAAAAAAATTAATAACAATATAGGATAAAATTTAAGGGAGGGAGAAGTAAAAATAGGCTAATGGGCAAGATTAATTATCTGTAAAGAAAGTAGAAATTTAACATTAACATAATTATTAAGTCTCTATTTAAATGTATAATGAAACTAGGTAAATGTATCTAAAATAAATCTAATAAATATAGGACTTTTGCAGTGTTATAGCTTAATTATTCCATCATTATATGTAAGATGAGTATAAATATTATACTGAAGAGGGGATAAATGTGGAATTATATATAGGAGAGATATCACAGAGGGTACAAGTACTAAATCAAAACAATAGTGGCAAAGAAGCTAATGAATTTTTCCAAAATGATCCGAAGATTGAAGGAATTGTTGTAGTTTCAGATGATTTAAAGCCAGTAGGCTTAATTACCCGTACCCAATTTTATCAGAGTTTGGGAAGACAATATGGTTATGATTTATACATACAAAGGGGTATCAATTTGATTATGGATGACCAGCCGCTGACAGTGGATTATTATACCACCATTGACATGGTCAGTACTTTGGCTATGGCAAGACAACAGGAAAAACTCTATGATTACATCATTGTGACGAAGGATGATGAATATTATGGTGCTGTGAGTATTAAAAATCTTCTGTTAAAGCTGTTGGAAATCCAAGTCTCAATTGCTAAGTTCCAAAGTCCCCTAACAGGGCTTCCAGGAAATTTAATGATTGAAGAAAAACTAAAAGCCCTAATACAAAAAAATCAATTCTCAGTTTTATATTTTGATTTAGATAATTTCAAACCCTATAATGACATTTATGGATTTAATGAGGGGGATGGTGTGATTCAAGAGACTGCCAACATTATTACTAGAAATGTTCAGAGGTTTGGTAGACCAACTGACTTTGTAGGGCATATTGGTGGAGATGATTTTGTTGCAATCCTAGATCATTATGAATTTGATATTTTATGCCAAGGCATTCTTGATGAATTTAATGAAAAGGTTAAAGGGTTCTATAATGAAACGGACCTAAGAAGAGGTTATGTTTTTTGTCAAAACAGAAGAGGTGTTGTCGAAACCTTCCCCTTATTATCTTTATCAATAGCAGTAGTCACAAATAGAAATAAGAAGTATTATAATATAGAAGACGTTATTAGAGAAGCTGCCATCACCAAAGGAAAGTGTAAAGTCATTATGGGTAGTTGTTGTTGTACAAATTAGTGGATAAACCATTATAAAAAATAGAAACCGAAGCGTATAGGTGAGCAAAGATTTTAGGGGGCTATCTTTTGAGATGGCCCCTTAGTTCGTAGAAAACAAAAAATAGAAAGATCATTTAAAACCTATTGTTTTGATTGCATATTAAAGGGTAAAATTAAACTTAGATAGTATATTTCAAAGGGGAGGATTAGTATGGACTTAAGTATGAAAACCGTCTTATTTGCTTTTGGGCTGACGCTATTTGCAGGACTATCAACGGGGATTGGTAGTGCATTAGCCTTTTATACAAAGCAGACAAATAAAAAATTCCTTTCAGGGGCTTTAGGGTTCTCAGCTGGAGTAATGATCTACGTTTCTTTAGTTGAAATATTTGTGAAGGCAAGGGCTTCATTAGAATCAGTATATGGAGCCACTAAGGGATACTGGATTACTACTATTGCTTTTTTCGGAGGGATTCTAGTTATTGCACTAATAGATAAGTTTGTTCCCAGTGGGGAAAACCCCCATCATCTTCGGGAAGTAAACGAAATGAATAAAAAGAACGAAGAATCGGAATTGCTAAGAATGGGATTATTCTCTGCATTAGCAATTGCTATCCATAACTTTCCTGAGGGATTGGCCACCTTTGCCAGCGCAATTCAAGACCCGACCTTAGGGATCAGTATAGCTGTAGCTGTGGCTATTCACAACATTCCAGAAGGAATTGCTGTTTCTGTACCGATTTATTTTGCTACTGGTGATAGGAAGAAAGCCTTTCTGTACTCCTTCGCATCTGGCCTATCGGAACCATTAGGAGCGATGCTAGGATATTTCCTTTTAATGCGATTCTTCACTGAGTCAATGTTTGGGATCGTATTTGCAGGAGTCGCAGGAATCATGGTTTATATATCACTGGATGAATTATTGCCAACAGCAGAAAAATATGGGCATCATCATACCGCCATCTATGGATTAATCGCAGGTATGGCAGTAATGGCAGTGAGTTTGTTGATGTTTGCATAAATAAGTCAGAGGGGACGGTTCGTGCGCCAAGCAAAGGGCGCACCATATAGTGGGTGGGAACCCCGCTGAGAAAGATTTAGCAAATCACTCATAGCGAGTCTTGG
>NZ_JAFBEE010000028.1 GCF_016908555.1 Alkaliphilus hydrothermalis | reverse complement strand
TGAATGAGTAAGGGGGATTAAAAATGAAAAAAAGTGTTACGATTATTGGAGCAGGACCCGGTGGACTGACAGCAGGAATGATTTTGGCTAATGAAGGATATGAGGTGACTATATTTGAAAAACAAGGATTCATCGGAGGAAGGACTTCCAGCTTTACAGTAGATGGCTTCAAATTTGATTTAGGACCTACCTTCTTAATGATGAAGGATGTTCTTGAAGACATGTTTATCCGTACTGGGAGAAATGTAGAAGACTACCTTACGATTGAATCAATTAATCCCCTTTATCGAATTGTATATGGAGATGGTAGGGAGTTTTATCCCTCTAGCGATCCTATAGAAATGGAAAAAGAATTGGAGGGATTATTTCCCGGGAATATTAATGGATATCGACGATTTATGAAGAATGAAAAGAAGAAATTTGACACCCTCTTCGATTGTTTAAAGGAAACCTACCTGTCTCCAAAAGATTTTCTTAAGAAGGAGTTTATCAGGGCAATTCCCCACTTGGGGGCGACAGAAAGCCTATTTGATGTGCTAGGAAAATACTACAATGAGGATGACCTAAAGATGGCCTTTACCTTCCAAGCAAAGTATCTCGGAATGTCTCCTTGGGATTGTCCAGGAGGGTATAGCATTATCTCCTATATTGAACATGCAGGGGGCATTCATCATGTGATGGGGGGCTTTGGAGAAATCTGTGAAGCTATGGCGAAGGTCATACAAGAAGAGGGTGGATCTATTCATTTAGATAGTCCCGTAAAGGAACTAATTATTGAAGATCAAAAAGTGCTGGGGGTCTGTTTGGAGAATGGCTCAAAATGCTATAGTGACTATACTATTATTAATGCAGACTTTGCCCATGCCTTGAATAACCTAGTGAAGGATGAACATAAGCGAAAGTATACTCGAAAGAAAATTGAAAACAGCAGGTATTCATGTTCCACCTTTATGCTGTACCTTGGTGTGGATAAAGTTTACGACATTCCCCATCATAATATCATATTTTCCAGTGATTATAAAAATAATGTAGAGGAGATTGCCCACAAAAAAGTGGTTTCTCAAGATCCATCAGTATATATTCAAAATGCAGTGATTACAGATGGAAGTTTAGCGCCTAAGGATAAATCTACCCTGTATGTACTTGTTCCAGTTCCAAACAATACAAGTAACATCAATTGGGGGGAGGAAAAGGAGGCCTTTAGGGAAAAGATACTGGATATCTTAGAAGAAAAGGCAGGGTTAGAAAACCTACGTCAACATATTGAGGTAGAAAGGATGATTACACCACTGGATTGGGAGAATGAGATGGCGGTTTATAAAGGAGCCGTATTTAATCTAGGTCATAACATAGGACAGATGCTTTATTTTAGACCCCATAATCGCTTCCAAGAGTTTGACAACTGTTATCTGGTAGGGGGAGGCACCCATCCAGGTAGTGGACTCCCAACCATCTTTGAATCGGGAAGGATTACCTCTGACCTAATCCTCAATGCAGATGGAAGACCAGTGCCGAATCGAAATCAACAAAGAGCTACAGTGACTCCTTAATATAAAAACATATAAGAATATTTAAAAACACTCCCAAATCTGTTGATATCTGGACAGAGATTATGTGGGGGTGTTTTATTTACTTAAGACTAAAAAATAGAAGTGAAGTGTGCAAAATCCCTCTATAAAAATAATAAAATCTCATTAAAATTTTTATAGCTTATCAATTATCAATGGCTTATAATGAAATTGAATGGGGGGATTTTTATAGAAGCACAGCACAAGGGACTAATCTGTATTGTACTATCTGCAATGGGTTTTGGTATCATGCCAATCTTTGCAAAGATAGCCTACAAGGGGGGCATAACTCCTGAAACCTTACTAAGTTTAAGGTTTATCTTATCAGGTATTATACTATTTATTTACTTAAGGCTTTCAAAGGTGTCTATTAAGGTAACTAAAAGAGATCTGATGTATCTTTTTTTACTGGGGGGAGTGTTGTATTCCGCCACTGCAATTTTTTATTTTTACTCTATACGTTATATATCTACAGCCCTTTCAGTGTTAATTATGTATACCCACCCTATGATGGTGGCACTGCTGTCAAATATTTTTGATAGAGAGCGACTGACCGTACAGGTGTTAATGTCTATGACAGTGGCATTTATGGGGTTATCTATGATTTTGGGAGACTCGTTAGTGTTAAAGGTAAATACCTTTGGGATACTATTAGCACTAGCAACGGCAATTTCCTACTCTTTATATATTTTTATCAGTAGTCGGATCATTAAAAAAGTACCTTCCCTTGTGGCTACTGCCTATATTTCCATATCTGCCTTTGGGGGACTGGTGGGATTAGGGTTGGCTCAAGGAAATCTAAGTTTAAACTTTGATACTACTGTGGGGATTCCTTTGGTGGGATTAGTGTTTTGTTCCACCATCTTTGCCTTAGTGTTTTTCTTAAAGGGAGTAGAAGTATTAGGTGCAACGAAATCCACCATTATTAGTATGTTTGAACCTGTCTTTGCTGTCGTGTTTTCAATGCTTATTTTTAAAGAAACCCTATCTTTTCTACAGTTGGTTGGAGGAATTGCTGTCTTAAGTGGGGCGGTGATGGTGATGATCATGAAGGAAAAGGTTACAGAAGTCAGTGGGGGACAGGAAGTGTAGATGATTTCAGTAAATAAGCCATAAGAAATAAATATTGTCTTTAGGTATCAAGTAGTTGTATCTAATTTGTCATGTTTATCAAGGGATTATTACATATCTGATGACCCCTTCCTTCATTATTCTAAATATACAAACTATCGGGTTATTTTAGTTAAAATTATCTGATTGACGACTGTCGAAATCTATGATATTTTGTATTAGGACTGATATTAATTAGGAGGGTGTATATGAGCACAAATGAAATAAAAAGTGTAAAAATTACAAATGCAGATCCTTCAGCTTTAGGGCTATTTGGACTTGCGATGGTAACGTTAGTTGCATCATCTCAGAAATTAGGTTTTACTGAAGGCTTATCTTTTTTAATTCCTTGGGCATTATTTTTAGGTGGATTTGCACAGTTGTTTGCCTGTGTAGAAGATTCAAAGCGTCATAATTTATTTGGTACTACTGCTTTTGGTGCATACGGATTATTCTGGGTTGCTGTAGCAGCTTCATGGTTAATGAAACTTGGTTTCTTTGGTGAAGCCATTGCAGCAAACATTGATGGTAAGCAATTAGGAGTAGCATTTATCGGGTATCTAATTTTCTCTATCTACATGACTATTGCAGCAACAGAAACAAACAAAGTTTTATTTGCAATCCTTTGCCTTATTGACGTATTGTTCATTGGTTTAGCTATGGATAGTTTTGGGGTTTTATCAGGGTTTTTCCATCCTTTGGCTGCCTATACGGAGCTTGTAATTTCTGTTTTAGGATTCTACGGATCCGCAGCAGCAATGCTAAATGCACATTTCGGAAGAGTATTCTTACCAGTTGGTAAGCCAATGGGAATCTTTAAAAAACCTGAAGTAAAATTGTCTAAAGTTGCATAGAATGTGATTATAAAAAATATATTTTGAAAAAAGCAAGTTGCGATAGGGTGACTTGCTTTTTTTATGTTGAAATGGCAGGAAAATAAAAATTTGTAGAGAAATATCAAAAGTGTATAAATCTGATTGGGGTAAGGGGATTCGTTTATGAAAAACATAGAAATTAGTAGACCAAAATTCGAGGACATTGAGATAATTAATCAATTTTTTGTTACTGTCCTCAAACATACCTTTGACAGAAATGACATTGGGGATTTGTTAGAAGCCTTAAATGGAGAAATCATTGATAAAAGGAAAAAATTAAATGAAGACTTTGAATGTAATGGTGAGTCCAGATTTTTTCTCATAGCAAAGGATGGGGAAAAGGTGGTAGGTTCTATTGAATATGGGCCCTCCAGTGATTTAATTAATTCATGTACCGATGGAGCTGTAAAGGATGTAGTTGAGATTGGCACGGGCTTTGTACATCCTGCTTATCAAGAGAAGGGGTTAGGTAATCGGCTATTAAATGAATTATTTATTGAGTTAGAGAAAAGGGGCATAGAGGAGTTTTGTTTTGATAGTGGCTATAAAAGTGCTCAAAACTTATGGGTAAAAAAATTTGGTAAGCCCCAATACCATTTGAAGGATTATTGGGGTGAGGATGCCGATCATATGGCCTGGCATTTGAAGGTTAAGGATTTTATTAATAAATAAATTATTAGAGCAGTAAACCATTGAGTAATAAAAAGAACTAAAATACATGCATCGTAAAAAACCACAGAATGTAGGGGGGAATCCCTATACCCTGTGGTTTTATTTAATCATCAGTATTCATAATCACCTTGACAATGGCATTGTTGATAATAGCAAATTGAATGAGGGCTGCATCAATTAGCGTATCCTTCTGAAAAGTTTCCTTAAGAATTGTGATGTCTGCTAGAAGTTTTTTGCCACATAAGTGCTTGTATCTAGGATCAATATCTATAGTAAATTCTTCATCAGTGTCTTCTTTGATATTCTCCACAACACTGTCTATTGGCCCTTCAAATGGAGCAGCTTTCTCCGCGGTAGCAGTTTCTTCTACAATCTCATCAAGCACCTCATATCCGTCAGAAGGAAGAGTTGTAACTTTTTCATTGATCTCGGTACCTTCTTGATGGGAGTGACATATAGACTCGACAGCATCTCTATTGGCATTAAACATTACGATTTCGTTGGGCTCTTCCGCTGATTGAGGAATAACAGCAGTACTAAACTCCTCTTTGAATAACTTCTGATTTACCATATCAGTTTGATTTTGCTGTTCATCTTCGTAAGGAGCTTGCTCATCTGTTTTTTGATGTTTTGCTTCTTCAGTATTGATTTCTACATCTTCAATCTCCACACAATTTGTGTTTTCAAAAGGATCTAAAGAATCTACATTTCCCTCGGCATCATCTCCAACGGTATTTTTTATGATGATGATATTGCCCATATGTAATACATTACTAATTTTCACAAAAAGGCTGTCTTTATCCAATAGGATTCCAGTTATATTAAAGGCAGTATCCATCTCAATAGATGCCACAGTACCTAACTCTTTTCCGTTCTCAGTATATACCTTAGCGGGCGTATCAGTGGGTAGTATTTCAATATCCTCGGTGACAGTTAGCATAATAGCATCAGATCCAATGGAGGTATTTTGAATTGGGATATAAGCATATTGATTGGAAAATTGACAATACAGGAAAGTGATTCTTTTTTCTTTATAGATTAATCCCTTCAAAATTCCCAACGCCTTACCTGTATCCATTGAGATAACAGGTTTTTCCGATAATCTAATTAACAAAATTTTCACCTACTTTTCATAATTTATTGAGCTGCATCTTTGTATATTCTGAAATACATGCTACCAATGATATTATGATATTCAGCAGTATCTGGTTTGACGCAATAAAAATCATTGCCTAGATAATGATTCAGATAATTGAATAATAGTTCACTCCCTCCACCAGAGAAGATTACCTGATCACAGTTTCCGATAAACTTTGTTTTAACAAATTCTCTAAAATCTTTACTAAGCTCATAGGCAAAGCCATCAAATACATCCTCAACGATGGCAGTAGTATCAATTGTTTCACCCTTCTTAGCTTTAAGGACTTTATTGTTGTAGCGAATTACATTATCTATATCATAAGAGTAGGGCTTTCTATCTAATTTTTCTCGATAGTTGTTGTAAAGGATCATAGACACTTTTTCATAGCAGTCCAACATTCCCTTTTCGAAAGTATTGACTCCAACTGTTCTTAGTCCATTGAAGGCAGCAACGTTGATTTGTCCAGAGCCAATGTCAAAAACAATTGTTTTCTTGCTATTGGCATATTCATCCTTTATACTTCCGTTTTCATTCACTGAGTAATGGAAAAAGGTAGCTATCCCCTCTGGACAGAAGGTAACATTTTCAACATCAAAGATAACTTCCTTAATCACTTCAGAAGTATTATTGGGATTGTAGTACAATGCCTTAATATGCCCTTTGAGATGCTCTCCATGACCATTTGAAAAATCTTTTTTATTAGAAACATACTCAACTAAAGGTTGATTGATTGTGATATCCACCGATTGCTGATTTTTATCATATTTAGCAAAGTTTGTTGCAATACCAGATAGAGTACAGAACTTAATCACATCATCATTATATTTTTTCTCATATCGGTTACGATCCCGTATTAATACCCCTTTGTTTTCAGCAGCTTTTCCAACTAGTTTTTTACCTAGCGACTCTCCATCCTTAATGATTTCCACCAATAGATGATCCATATCTAATTCCTTTGTATCTGACTGTAGATCAAATAAGTCGAAGCTAGTCCCATAATCCAACTCCACTCCTGGTTCCGATATAATGGTTGGGAAACTAAAGGGCTTCTTAGCCTCCTCCATTACTTTTGTTAGCCTATTACCGCCGTCAACATAAACACGAACTTTGTTTTTCATTATGTTACCTCCTGACATCATTTGCTAAAACTTTATCTTAAATAAAATATATCGTAATAAAGCCCTCCAATCCTATAGGCCTATGGTATGAACTTGGTAAATAATGTTGAAATTAAGAAAATAAAATGATATTTTTAGTAATATAAAGTAGAGGAGGATGGGTTATGGATGTTAATACGATTGGACAAAAAGATTGTTTAGAAAGCTGTGTAATAACAACAGGCGTATCCTCATTAAATTACTACAATGAGCAGCTGCACTCATTTGGTAATTCTTTAGTATATAATTATATGGGAGTCGGTAGTATTGAGAATATAGCTAAGGTTCCTCACTATAAAATCATCATCGATTTCAGTGACAATAATATAAAAGAAATTATATTTGAACTCTTAAATTATCTCTTATCCCTTAACGTAGAAATTGATATAAAGTTGATATATAATGAAAATTTATCAAGCAAAAACATTGATGATTCCATGACGTTACTTAATCGATTAGAGAAACACAACTTGATTGACTTAGAAATAATCTATAGATCCTCAGAATTACCAAAGGAAAAGGAATGTAGCTCTTGGCTTCAAAAAATAAAAAACACCTTCTTTTTCACAGGGGCAGGGAATACAGGAAAGACATCCCTTATCTCGGCATTAGGCGAATTCTGCAAGGACAAGGGTCATGCCGTTGCATTAATAGACCTCTCAGATAACAACAAGCTTATTAATTATTTTTCCAACATCTATCCTTTGGAGAATATCAATCTACAAGGGAATGCTCTAAAGGAAAAAATGAAGAGGACTAAAGAAGCGGTTGTGGATGTTTATACCTATAGATTTACAAGCATAAAAAATATCTCTGAAGAAAAGGACTTTTATCAATACATAAAGAGAATAAGCGATATGTATGATTATGTACTTCTAAATGCTGATTGTAATACTGTCTATGACCAAAGTGAAATTTTTAATATTGCAGAGAAGGTCTTTGTTGTTCATGATTTTATGCCAACCAAAATTAATAGTTCAAAACAAATCTTATTAAGATTAGAGGAAGCTGGTATCAATAGCAAAGGCAATATCTCTTTGGTCTACAACAAAATAATCAAATGCTACTTTGATATTAATTTTATTGAAGAGAAAATCATTTTTGATAGGACAGATAATAAAAGTTTAGTACCAATAGTAGATCTAGACTGCCATACCTTTGAAATCCCTTATAGTAGAAAAACCATGAAGGCAATGATTAACCATATTTCCCATAAAGCAAGCATTATAAATCATGTATCCTTTAGCTACAGACGAAATATAGAAAGTATCTATAAATATATTAATAACCAACCCTATGTGGAGATTGATGACGTAGATGTCCTAGAGTACGGAATAAACTATTGTAAAGTTACTTTAAGTAACATCCTACAGCATAGTTATATTCAAACCTTTAAGGAAGAAATTTATAAATGCAAGGCATATGTAAAAAATCGTAAACGGGTTGCATCGTATTTAATACATTCAAGAATTTTGGAAAAACATTAGCAAACTAAATATTAAGAATAGGAAGTAGTATGTAATTAAGACTGTAGAATTTTATTTTACAGTCTTTTTATTTTGTTGTTCCTTATATTGATTTACAAATATTAGCTTTTGATTAGTGTTACCGTAATAAATTATAATAAGTTAAAAAGGTAAGTCATCATTTCCCTAGCATCGATAATACTTGAAAATCATATCTTTAAGAATACTTTGACCTTTAAAACAATGCTAAGGCTGACTATATTTAGTGTATTTGAGTGCTTAGGCTACAGGCAACCCTTATCAGGTGGCGAAAACTGATGGGGTTATTATTATGGATAAAAGAAATTTTTTACAAAAATCCTATTGACAAAAAGACTAACTAGATATATAGTTAATTACATAAGTAACTAACTAAACAAGTAAGGAGGTGCTTGTTATTGAATCTAAATTTTGATAGCGAAAAACCCATATATATTCAGTTAGCAGAAGCCATAGAAGATGATATTTTGAGGGGGATATTTGAAGAAGGGAATCAAATTATTTCCACCACAGAAATATCGGTGAATTTTAAAATCAATCCAGCCACAGCAGGAAAGGGCGTCAACCTATTGGTGGATGAAGGAATCCTATTCAAAAAAAGAGGTGTTGGTATGTTTGTATGTGAAGGGGCAAAAGAAAAAATCATTACAAAGAGAAAAGAAAAGTTCTATGAAGGCTTTATCGTAGCACTGTTAGAAGAAGCTGAAAAGCTACAAATATCGAAAAATGAAATTATAAAAATGATAGAAGGGAGCAATGGCAGATGAGTGTAATCGTGGTAAAGGGAATCACAAAACAATATGGTACTACAACGGCACTGGAGAATGTAAATATAACCATAGAGGCTAACAAAATCTATGGGCTTTTAGGTCGGAACGGAGCAGGAAAGACCACCTTGTTAAATCTATTGACCAATAAAATTTTCCCAACAAATGGAGCGATCACAGTAGAAGGTAAGAGTGTAGTGGAAAATGATGAAGTATTGGGAAAAATTTTTTATATGATGGAACGAAACCTTTATCCAGAAGGGCTAAAGGTAAAGGAAATCTTTAAGTGGACGAAGAAAATTTATCCTTTGTTTGATATGGAGTATGCCAACGGCCTAGCCAATAAATTTGAACTAAAGGTGAATAAGAAAATTAAGGAATTATCAACAGGGTATACCTCTATTTTTAAGGCAATTTTAGCCCTATCATCAAATGCAAAAATCCTCATTTTAGATGAGCCAGTACTGGGGTTAGATGCCTATCATAGGGATTTACTTTACAAAGAGATTCTATCAAATTATATACAAGAACCTAAAACAATCATTATCTCTACCCATTTAATTGAGGAAATTTCAGATATCTTAGAAGAGGTCATCATTATAAAAGAGGGGAAGCTGGTCCTAAAGGATTCGGTGGAAACATTACTTTCATCGGCCTATCGCGTTTCTGGAGAAGCTTCAAAGGTGGATATCTACATCAAAGGAAGGACTTGCTTAGGGGAAGAAACCATAGGAAAATATAAATCAGTAACGGTTTTGAATGACCAAAGAAATGAAGCGCTTGCGAAGGAAATGGACCTAGAGTTCAATAAAGCAGAACTTCAAAAGCTGTTTATCAGTCTAACAAATTCATAGGAGGTAATTGGTCATGAATAATATATTAAAGGTCACTAAATATCAGTTAATGGATTTTAAAAAAGCAGTAATAATTTACTATTTAGTTATATTAGCTCTAGGACTAATCGTCTTGATGGCGGCTCCAAGTGGTGAATCAAGTTTTAGTGGGGCAACATTTATTTTTATCTTTGTTTTAGGTCTGAATTCTTTTAAGAGTAGTTTTAAATTTATGCAGGCGAATAATGTTTCAAGAAAAAGTTACTTTTGGGGGAATATTGGAGCTATAGTTGCAGTTTCTATATTTATGAGTTTTGCTGATTCCCTTTTAGAGCGGATTTTTACAGCTACATTTAAATATAAAGGATTCTATGAACAAATATACATCTATGCTTCTGGAGAGGGGATGTTGGCAAAACTTTCTTGGAATGTTGCCTTACTCTGCTTCGCCACTAGTGTAGGTTTTATGATCACTGTGCTATACTATAGGGCAAGCAAAATTGTAAAGACCCTTGTTTCATTAATACCTGCGATTTGTCTAATCCTTTTTGGCATTTTAACTAGAAAAACTAATGGGGCGTCATCAGAGGCAATGATTGATTTTATAGGAAAGGTATTAGGGCTAGAGGGGGGGCAGAACCCTTATATAGCCGTTTTAAGCTTTATAATAGCAGCGATAGGTATCTTGACATTGACCTATGGACTATTATTCAGAGCCCCGATTAAGGAATAACTTAGTCTAGATATAGATATAGAGATAGTGAAAAAAGAAAAGCACCCTACTAAACGATAATTTAGAAGGGTGTTTTTTATAACGAATAGGAAAGTTCTACATTAAATTAATATAAAAAGAGAACTTTTTCGTAAATGAGTTTCAACATAAGTCATCAATTAAATCTTCCGAAGGAAGACTTTGTTCTAAATAAAAGGTTATTGGTAACTTATGGAGAATATTTATAATTATATAATCATTACTATATAGCAAAGGGGGAACATTAAATGGGTACAGCAGTGTACTATTTTTTCGATTTTCTAACCACATTAGCAGCTGGGATTTACTTTTTAGTCAAACCTCAGGATATAGCAAAAATGTTTAAAAAGCAAAGTAATAAATCCTTCCAAAGTGTTATTAAAGGTCTAGGGGTACTGGTTGTAATGTATGGGATCTATAAACTTTATCATTTCATAGATTACATTATTAATTAGGGGATACGGAGAAATCAGTGTATACATTCAAGGAGGATTGATGGAATTATGAAAAGAGTTACCTTATTGATGACTTTGATTATTTCAGTGGCTATGGTTTTGTCTGCATGTGTAGGTTTTACTTCCACCAACGTAAAAAAACAACTAGATTACTACAAAAGTGGCACGATAGAGGATGATCATTATGTAGAACTAACGAAAATAAATGATCATATTTGGGTACATACAACCTATGAAAACTACAATGGTTATAAGGCGGCCTCAAATGGTGTTGTTGCAGTGACATCCAAAGGTTTAGTATTGATAGATACACCTTGGAACAATGAGCAAACTAAAGAATTGATAAAGCTCACTAAAAGTATATTTAATAAAGACATTACGATAGCCATCATTACCCATGCCCATGCTGATAGAATTGGTGGGATTAGAACGTTACTGGAAAATAATATTGAGGTTCGAAGCACCAGTATGACGGCTTTGGAAGCTGAGAAAAATGGCTTTGAAAAGCCAGAACCGACCCTTGATGAAGAGTCGGTTATTACAGTAGGTGATCTTGACATGGATATTTTTTATCCAGGAGAAGGACATTCAGTCGACAATATAACAGTATGGTTTCCTAAATATAAGATTTTGTTTGGAGGATGTTTAATAAAATCCTTAGAGTCAGAGAATCTTGGTAGCATAGAAGATGCAAATTTGCAACAGTGGCCCTCTTCAGTAGAAAAGGTACTTGGTAAATATGGAGATGCTGAAGTCGTTATACCAGGCCATGGGAAATGGGGGAGTATCCAGTTGGTTCGCCACACACTGGAATTGCTAGGAAAGTAGTGATGAGGTTAGAATTATTAATATTTGTAATCTGAATTTAAGTATAGAAATGATAAGTAGTATGAAGAAGGTGGGAAATGATGTTACGACAAAGAAATTTAAGAGAATTATACTTTTTTAGTAGAATTAGTCTTTAAGGGTGAAGGGTGAAATCATAAGAGTGAAATTTTGAGAGATAGAGGTGACAATATAATGCCCATGTATTTTTATGAAACTGCCATCGGTAGGATTGGAATTGCTGAAAAGGATGGATATATTACCAACTTGTATTTTGAAAATGATGAAGTGCCTCAAAATATAGAAATCAATGAAACAGCAATATTGAAGGAGGCTGCCCAACAGCTAAATCGTTTTTTAGCAGGGGAGATGAAGGACTTCGCTTTACCCCTAGCACCTGAGGGAACCGACTTTATGAAGGCGGCATGGAAAGCTCTTCAAGAAATACCCTATGGAAAGACGGCTACCTATAAGGATATCGCCATCATTACTGACAAACCAAAGGCATGTCGTGCAATTGGACTTGCCAATAATCGTAACCCTATTCCTATTTTTATCCCCTGTCATCGTGTGATTGGTAGTAATGGTAAGTTAACTGGCTATCGTGGAGGGTTAGACTTAAAGAAAAAATTGCTTGATATTGAACAAAATGTTTTAATCCAACAAAATAATAACCTAGAACCTGAGGAAGATAGCTGTAGATATTTTCAATATGGAACAAAGGAAATAGAGTATTTAAAGAAAAAGGATAAAAAACTAGGGGAAGCCATTGACAAGATAGGAAAAATAAACCG
This sequence comes from Alkaliphilus hydrothermalis, assembly GCF_016908555.1. Taxonomy (GTDB): domain Bacteria; phylum Bacillota; class Clostridia; order Peptostreptococcales; family Natronincolaceae; genus Alkaliphilus; species Alkaliphilus hydrothermalis. The sequence continues at coordinate 19,291 of NZ_JAFBEE010000028.1, read as the reverse complement.
AGGGATTACCCCAGACCCTTTCACAGCTTTAGCATCAAGTATAGTTGGTCAACAAATCTCCAGTAAGGCTGCTAAGACTGTGTGGAATAGGTTGACAGACATACTGGGGGAGATTACACCAGACAGCATCGGAAAGGCTGACGTAGCAGATATTCAAAGCTGTGGGATGTCTACGAGGAAAGCAGGATATATAAAGGGAATTGCAGAGGCCGCCCTAAATGGTGAAGTGGATTTTAAGACCCTTCACTTGCTATCGGATGAGGAGATTATCAAAAAACTATCGGCTCTACAGGGGGTAGGTGTTTGGACGGCGGAAATGCTATTGATTTTCTCGTTAAATAGACCTGATGTGGTAAGCTATGGAGACTTAGCGATCCGTAGAGGGATGATGAATTTATATGGATTAGAGGAACTTTCAAAGGAGCAGTTCAATATATATAGAAAGAGATATTCACCCTATGGGTCTACTGCATCCTTATACTTATGGGCAATCTCGGTACTTTAATAAATAAAGGGGGAGATGATAGAAGTGGAGGTTAAGTTGAATATAGGTGGTACGGAGTTTGAGAAGTTATTTCAGCAGGTTTTACCAAAAGAGCTCTCTAATGGCTTTCCAAAGGATTTTCCCAATGGATTTTCCAATGGTTTTCATCAAAGTCCTTTTGAGTCTTTTATGTTTTCAGCATTACCTTTTTTTGGTATGACGATTTTTATTCTTGTAATAGGAATGTTTATTTTCATTGCAATTAAGGGGATAAAGCAATGGAATGATAACAATGCTCAACCTGTACTAACGGTAGCTACTAGTATTGTAGCCAAAAGAGCTGATGTAAGTAGAAGAGCCCATGGTGCTAATGATGGGGTTGGACATCACCAACGTACCAATACAAGTTATTTTGTCACCTTTCAAGTAGAAAGTGGAGATCGTATGGAGTTTCAAATAAAGCCTCAGGAATATGGATTATTAGTGGAGGGAGACGTTGGATTATTGACCTTTCAAGGAACAAGATATCATTCCTTTGAACGAAAAAAATAAAAAAGAAATTATGTTGATTAATTTTTTTATTTTTTTTAAAAAAAGCCTTGTTATTACTTACAAATAATGTTATACTTAGTGAGACTTAAATTAAAAGTAAATAATGTCCCAAATAAATATTTCACTTAGTACTTAAAAAGCTAAATTTATTTTGCTATTTCATGTATATAAGTATGTCGATATGGAGATTTTATTTAGTGAGAGTTATTACAAGCATTTAATTTAAGAATAAAATTTCGGAGGTACATTATATGATGAATGGTACAGTAAAATGGTTTAACGCAGAAAAAGGATTTGGATTTATTACAGCAGAAGACGGAAAAGACGTTTTCGCTCATTTCTCTCAAATCAACTCAAATGGTTTCAAGACTCTTGAAGAAGGTCAAAAAGTTACTTTTGACGTAGTTCAAGGACCAAAAGGACCACAAGCAGAAAATATTACAGCTATCTAATTAGCAAATATTTTACCCCTTAAATAGACTCTATTTAAGGGGTTTTTTAATGGTTGAAATTGGGCCGTATTAACCACGTAGATTAATAATATTCTATTAAAATCCGAATAAAGAATGCAATATTACAATGGTGACGATATGTCTTATGGGTGATTTAGAATACAGTTCAGTAACAGGTAAATACAAAAAAATAGAGAATAATGGAATAGTGGATTATTAGTTGTTAAGAGAATGAATCAAATAAAAGGGGGAGCCAACTTGACTAGAATAAAGCAATTTCCTGAAATAGAAACAGAAAGGTTAAAATTACGGGAGTTAACGATGGAGGATGTAGACTTTGTATTTGCCCATTTTTCAGACGAAGACATCTGTAGATACTTATATGACGAAGAACCCTTCTCATCAAAAGAAGAGGCAGTTGGATTAATTAGCTGGTACAAAAATCCAGAAGGAAAGAATCATAATCGTTGGGGGATCGTTAGAAAAGAAGATGGAGTCTTAATAGGCACTTGTGGCTATCACTGCTGGGAAACCTAAGCTAAATGGATCACAATTAATGATTTGCATAAAAAAAGCTCTATGGATAGAGATTATAATCCTGTTAGAGCTTCTTTATATTACTAATTATGCTTTCGTTGTCCCTGGAATCACACAACCATTGCTACTACAGTTTTCTGGATTCATTATTTTTGCTTCTTCTTCTTTTTCATTTTTCAATTGCTGTTGTTGCCATTCAACATCAATGTCTCCTTCGAACTTTTCAGGATGACGTATATACCATCTTTGTTTTCGGATTAAGAAATTATCACCATCCAACAGAATAGCCTCGTCTAATTCTTTTAGCGCTTTTTCTTTTAAATTATTCTTGAGATATTCCTTAGCAAGTTTATATTTCGTCTCTGCTAACTTCACCTCTAAACCATTAGAACCACTAGGGATATAGTATGTGTCCTCTAATTCGATACAAGGAACTTCATTATCTAATAGCTTAACAATTGCTTCCCTATGGGCTCTTTGTTCTATGGAAAAACCTTGTTTGATCAAACTAAGCTTTCCTTCTTCATTAATGAAGATTGCATTGGGGACTATTTTAAACCCATAATGATCAGCCAAAATATTTTCTGAATCTATTAGGGTCTTAAAATTAAAATCATTGGCATAGGGTTTTACCACATCAGCTCCATTAATATCTACTGCAATACTTAACACCTCAAAATTTTTATCTTTATGTTCTTCATAGAATTTTTGCCAACCTGGCATTTGGTTTCTACAACGTCACCAGGATGCCCACATGAAAATAAGAAGCTTTTTTCCCATATAATCTTTAATGGAGATTGTATTGCCGTCTAAATCCTGGAAAGTAAAATCAATTACTTTGGTACCTAAAAATTCCTTCATTATAACCCTCCTTGTAAGATAGTAGCCGTTTACATTATATAATTTATAATTTGAATCAATCTTATGGGAAATATTATATAATACACTAACATCAAAGAGAAGTACGTACTTTATTAAAATAGAGTTACTAAAAAGAAACCATAAGGATATTGTTGCTTTGGTACAAAACTATCCACATTATCTGATATAATAAAGAATAATAGTTATTGCTTAGGTAAGATTCGAGAGGATTTTAAGTGGGACTATATTGTCTTGATGATGGCATACTATAGTTAGATACGACTAACGGAGGTAATTAAACAACTGGAGGAGGAAATCACATGGAGGATAAGGAACAAGAAGATTATTCAAAACAATACTCAGAGGATTCCTTTTGGTATAAATTATTTAAATTTGCAAAAAAAGCTGGAGTGAAAGTTTCCTATGCAGCACTGTTGCTATACTATGTTCTAAAAAAGCCCAATACACCTAAATGGGTGAAAACATCCATCCTTGGCTCATTAGGTTATTTTATTTTTCCCTTTGATGCTGTTCCTGATATTATCCCTTTAATGGGCTACGGTGATGACTTAGGAATTTTGGCAATAGCACTGGCGACGGCAGCAGTCTATATTGATGAGGATGTAAAAAGAAAAGCGAGGGAAAAATTAGGAGCCTTTTTCAAAGAATATAATGAAGATGAATTAAAGGAAATCGATGATAAAACAAAAACCAAATAAGTGTTTATGAAATAAATCCTATAAAGTCCTACTACTTGTAGGATTTTTTCACATTAGAAATAGCATTTCGATAAAGGATATCTAAACTTTTTCAAGAATTATACTTGTATTCAAATGTTTTGTTCAACAGGGGAAAATAATAAAATGGGGGAATAAACATGAAACTAGAACTAGTAAGAGCCAGTAAGGAAATAGAAGAAGCCTACTATGAATTTATAAAAGAGTGGGAAAAGAATGGACAATCCATTGTACCTATGTCAGTCCAATTAAGGAATATGGATTTTGACACATGGTTACAAAAGACATATGAAATTGAAAAGAGGGAGACTTGTCCTGAGAACCTTGTACCTGCCCACACATTTTTCTTAATGGAGGATGGAAAAAGAGTTCTTGGAGCCATCAATATCAGACATGAGTTGAATGAATTCCTACTAAATTATGGTGGTCATATTGGCTATGGAGTACGTCCATCGGAGCGTCAAAAAGGCTATGCAGCCAAGATGTTGGCCATGGCTCTACCTATAGCAAAGGAATTTGGGATTGATAGAGCATTGATCACTTGCGATAAAGAAAATGTAGGTTCTGCCAAAACAATCATGAAAAATGGTGGGATTTTAGAAAATGAAGTTCTTCAAGAAGATGGAGAAATGCTTCAGAGATATTGGATAGAGCTTTAAAATTATAAGATTAACTTTGATGAGGAGGTATAGAGGATGCTACAAGGTATAGGGGCATCCCCAGGACTTGCCCTAGGAAAGGTATTGATTCTCGACAACGAACCACTAACAGTTGAAAAGCAAACTATAGAAGATATCGAGGTAGAAGAACAAAAGCTCCTGAAAGCAGTAGCCACTTCAAAGGAAGAGATCGAGAAGATTAAGGAAAAGGCGCATGTGGAATTCGGAGCTAAAAAGGCAGAGATATTTGACGCCCATCTGATGATTCTAGAAGATCCAGAGCTGATCAGTGGAACAACAAACAAGATTAAGCAAGACAGAGTAGATGCAGCCTATGGTTTGAGAAGGACAGCAGAGGAGTTTATCAATATCTTTGAAGCCATGGATAATGAGTATATGAGGGAAAGAGTAGCTGATATTCGTGATGTAACCGACCGTGTAATCAGAAATATTAAAGGCGTAAAGACTGTTGATTTATCTGTCTTAGAAGAAGAGGTAATCTTAGTTGCCCATGATTTAACCCCTTCTGAAACAGCTACGATGGATAAGGAAAGGGTAATTGGTTTTCTCACCAATATTGGTGGAAAAACATCCCATACTGCCATTATGGCAAGGTCTTTGGAAATCCCTGCTGTGGTGGGTTTAGTTGATATTACTGAAAATCTAAAGACAGATGATTTTGTAATCCTAGATGGTGAAGGTGGTAAAGTTATTCTAAACCCAACGGAGGAAATAGTTAAGCTGTATCAACAGAAAAAAAATGCCTATAAAGAAGAACGTAAAGCCCTTGAGAAAATGAAGGGAAAAGAAAGCGTTACTAAAGACGGCCAAAGGGTACAACTGGCAGGAAATATTGGTACACCAAATGATCTTGCAGGATTGCAGGAGAACGACGCTGAGGGTGTTGGGCTATTTAGGACAGAATTCCTATATATGAATAGAGATACTATGCCCAGTGAAGAGGAGCAATTCCAAGCCTACAAAAAGGTACTGGAAACCATGAATCCAAAGCCCATCGTTATTAGAACATTGGATATCGGTGGTGATAAAAACTTATCCTACTTAAAAATAGATAAAGAAATGAATCCTTTTTTAGGTTACAGAGCTATACGCCTCTGCCTAGTGGAGCAAGAATTTTTTAAAACGCAGTTAAGGGCAATATTAAGGGCAAGTGTGTATGGAAATCTTAAAATCATGTTCCCCATGATTTCCAGCATAGAAGAATTGCTTCAAGCCAAAGAGGTACTAAATCAGGTTAAGGGCGATTTAGACCAAGAAGGCATGAAATATGCTTCCGATGTGGAAGTAGGAATCATGATTGAGGTACCTTCAGCAGCTATTATCAGTGATCTACTGGCAAAGCATGTGGATTTCTTTAGTATCGGAACAAATGATCTGATTCAGTATACCTGTGCTGTAGACCGATTGAACGAAAAAATCCATCATCTATATCAACCCTTTAATCCAGCAGTCTTAAGGTTAATTAAAACAGTGATTGATAATGGACACAAAGCAGGAATCTGGGTTGGGATGTGTGGTGAAATAGCAGGAGATAAGCGAATGATTCCAATTCTTATAGGGATGGGACTGGATAAATTTAGTATGAGTCCTATATCCATTTTACCTGCTAGAAAACAGATGCGAGAATTAAGTGTTGCTGAATGTGAGAAAGTTACAGAAAAAGTACTATCCTTGGGTAGTGCGGAAGAAATCAAATTATACTTGGAAAGCCTTAGGATATAAGGTAATAAAGTCATAAGGCCGTAAAGAATTGCAAATGCTAGGTTTTTTAAAACAGTGGAAATCAATTCCCCCTATCCTACAGGTTAAATAAATGATAATATTTAAGTAGGATTGTCTGTAGTTTAAAAGGGGGAGCAATATGTTAGGAAAAAACAGTTTTAGAAGGATTATGACTATTTTTATGGTCAATATTTTGTTGTTTACAGCTTTACCCATCTTTGCCTTTGCAGCGACGGAACCTTGGGATGAATTTAGCCAATACTTACCTCAAGAGACTCCTGCTGTCAAAAGGGATTTGAGGGCAACATGGATTTCTACGGTCATCAATCTTGATTGGCCATCATCAGAAACCAGTAAAATATCAAATACTAAGGAACGGGTACAAAAGAGCATGGAAGAATTAATTGCAATATTAGATAAATCTGTAGAGATGAATATGAATGCTGTATTCTTTCAAGTAAGTGCTGAAGGGGATGCTTTTTATAAATCTGATATGGTCAATTGGTCCCGTTATTTAACGGGGACCTACGGAAAAGACCCAGGATTTGACCCCTTAGCCTTTGCAATTGAAGAAGCCCACAAGCGGAATCTAGAAGTACATGCGTGGTTTAATCCTTATAGAGTTTCCATGTATACAAATGAAGCCACAATAGATTCCCTAAATATTGAGAAGAGTGTCTACAAAGAACACCCAGATTGGATTAGAACAGCAAACAACAGATTTGTTGTAGATCCAGGGATACCAGAAGCAAGGCAATGGGTCATCAATAGAGTAATGGAAGTTGTAGATAAGTATGATGTAGATGGTATACACTTTGATGATTATTTCTACTATGAGAAAGAAGACGGAGAACTGCAGGATGTAGATACCTATGAAAAATACAATCTAGGTCAGTTTGCCAACAAAGGGGACTGGAGAAGAAATAATACCTATCTGTTGGTGAAGGAGCTTTCCGAGAAGATTAGGGTATCAAAGCCTTGGGTGAAATTTGGAATCAGTCCATCTGGGGTGTGGGCAAATCAAAAAGATGGACATCCAGATGGATCAAATACCAGTGCTGGGCTACCCCACTACAACAGAAGCTATGCCGATACTAAAAAGTGGGTGGAGGAAGAAATCATTGACTATATTGCTCCACAAATCTATTTTAGCTTTGGAAACCCGCGAGCACCCTATGGGGAGATTTCCCAATGGTGGACAAAGCTCGTGAAGGGCAAGAAGGTGCACCTCTATGTAGGTCAAGGGCTCTACAAGGTCAATGATGATTCAGATCAGTACTTTAAAGGCACTGAAGCCGTAGAAGAGATGGATAGACAATTGAAATATAATATCTCAAACCCTGAAGTAAAAGGCAGTATTATGTTTCGATGTAAGAACCTCTTTGATAATAATAAGCAATCGGTGGTCGATGGGATAAAAGGAAATGCTTGGAGAGCAAAAGCCCTAGTACCGGTAATGCCTTGGAAGGGGGGTAAGGCTCCCAATAACCCGACCCAAGGGAGAATGGCGGTTAGCTCAAAGGGTATTCAGGTGTCATGGGTAGATCAAGACCCTAATACCGCCTATTATGCCATCTATAGGATAAATAAAAATGAAAAGCTGGATGTAAATGCTGATGATAGTTCTTTAAAACTAGTCACAACCCAAAGAAAAGAAGCCAATGGACTACAAGCTTTTATAGATAAAGCAGAGGTTGACCCATTGAAAACGGCTTATGTTGTTACAGCCCTTGATCGGCTCCACAATGAAAGTACAGGACTTACTATTGGGATTACTTTGTCTAAGTACTTTAATGACATTGGAAGGAACTATGGATGGGCAGTAGACGCTATAGATTATTTCTATGAAAACAAAATTATATTTGGAGTCAACACAGGGATGTTTGGGCCATCCTTAAATACTAAAAGGGGAGATTTTATCCTCATGGTGGTAAGGGCTTTAAACCTAAAGGCTGATTTTAAGGATAACTTCAGTGATGTCTCAAAAGCTACTTATTACTATCATGCAATAGGGGTGGCAAGGGAATTGGGGCTTGCAGGTGGTTATGGAGACAAATTTAACCCTAATGGCAATATCACAAGGGAAGATATGATGGTGATTATGGCGAGGGCAATCGATCTTTCTGGTATGAAGCTCCAGTCAGCAGGGGATGAAACCCTAGAGGTCTATCATGATGCCCACCTCATCAGCAACTACGCTAGGGATTCAGTGGCAAGACTGACAAAGGGAGGTCTAATCGCTGGCTCTGGTGGCGGAATCAAACCTAAGCATAAGGCAACTCGGGCAGAGATTGTGGTGGTGTTGCATAGATTGTTGAAGACTGTAGGATAAAGATAATAATATTCATTTAAAGATCAAAGTAGAGCAGGTGTTTAATTTGCGAAAAGTACCGTACGATTTAGTTGAGAAGATTAACGCTATCCCTGTCGCACCAGGAGTATATCAAATGAAGGATTTCCAAGGAAATATCATATACATTGGGAAAAGCAAAAACTTAAAATCAAGGGTAAAATCCTATTTTAATAGGGAACATGATTGGAATAAAATTAAACGAATGGTCTTTCATATCCATGATATTGACTATATTGTGACGGATACCCATTTAGAGGCTCAAATGTTAGAGTGTAGTCTGATTAAAAGCCTAAAACCCATATATAATGCTCAATTTAAAAATGAACAGAAATATAAATATATAAAAGTGGAGGGCTACAATCCATGTAAAATCCTATCAATGGTGGATGAAAGAGAGGAAGCAAACTGTTTTGGGCCCTATAGAAGTAAAAATATCCTTCTAAATATTATTAATTTTTTCCACCATATCTATCCTATAACCAAATGTGCAGCAGCCTATGAATTCAATTACAATGTTTTGCCCAAGGCCATAACAAAAGATTTCTTTGTACAAAATAGGGAATGTCTTGTAGAAATCTTGTCTAAAAAAGAAATTCTACAACTCTTTATTTTAGTAATTGAAGAAAAAATGAAGATAGCTGCAAAAGAAGAACAGTATGAAATCGCTTCTATTTATAGAGATATCATTCCTAATATGAAATACTTGTTTACTTCCAAATCTGAAGGAGACCACTCACACTTAATCAACCGACGAATTTTGTTGGGGGAGAAAATCCTAGAAGGCTATAAAATTTTTTATATATCAAATGATAGAATCATTCATAAGAAAAAATATAAAAGATTATCTAGTAAGTTTATCGAGGGTTTCTTAAATGAAGGCAGGCGTTTAGAAGAAAGCGCTTATGATATTAAGAGTGAAAAATCACAATTAGATTATCGAGCGATCATCAGCGGTGAGCTAAAGAATGTAGACTGTAAACATATGACGGTAATTGATGATCAGTTTGATAGTCTTTTATTTATCAGAAATCTCAAGGGTCTGGGGCGTAATTCCCTTGAGGAAAAATAAAGGAGCTATATTTGTTATTAACAAGTATAGTTCCTTTTGCTTTTTGTAAAGAATACAAATAAGGATTCCTTGAGACAAAGACAAGAATAGAGTAAATTATGGAGAGGGTGTGGTGGCATGAAGTATGTTTATCCCTATAAGGAGTGGGCAGGGGGGATGATTTTCTTTCTAATGATATCCATATGGGGTGGTTGGTTCATTTACGATATAGGTGCAGGATGGAAATTTGGAATAGGCTATATGGCCATCTGTTACTTATTGATAGATTGGTACTGGAGTAAATTTCAGTATTATAGGTCTAAGTATATCAAAATCAGCAGTGATGGGATTGAATTTGCCTTCAACAACAATCAAGATATTAGACAATATCAAACAGAGGAGATTCAATATATTTTTAATGTCAATCATAAGCAGCGGTTAAAGATTCATAATGTTCTTCATATTTTTATGGAAAATGGGGACTACTTTTATCTTACAAATGAAATTAATAAATATGAAAGGATAAAGAAAGAACTACAACAAAAAATACCTACTAAATATCATTGCATAGAGGGTTATATTCATGGTGTCTTAGAAGGAGATAAGAAAAAATTATTCCTAGAAAAATTAGATGAAAAGGATAAAATAGCTTGATCTAGTTAAATTAAGTATTTGTTCAATTAAGTGTTTGCATAGTCCCGTCAAATTAATTTTTGATATGGGACTTTTTTTAGATAATTTAGAGGAAGAATTAATTTAATGTATAGGATATAATGTAAATAAGTATCACTGTAAAAGGAATTTACTGAAAGAAGGGGACAAGTAAATGAAACATGAATGGAGAAAGCATGAAAAGAACTTATATGTGCCAAAGGAAAAACCAGAGCTGATCACCGTATCAAATCAAAAATTCTTAATGATAAAGGGGACAGGAAATCCCAATGACAAATCGTTTTCTGACAAGATAGAAGTTCTTTATTCCTTGGCCTATGCCATTAGAATGATGCCTAAACAAGGATATACCCCAGAAGGTTATTTCGAATATACCGTATATCCCCTTGAAGGGGTTTGGGACTTGACGGAGGAAGGCAAGAAATTAGATTACTTAAACAAAGATGAGCTTGTATATAACATCATGATTAGACAACCCGATTTTGTAAATAAGGAAGTAGTAGAAAAAGCCTTTGAAATTGTAAGAAAGAAGAAGCCTCACCCACTTTTAGATGAAGTAGTATTTGATACTTTAGAGGACGGTTTGGCAGTCCAGATGCTCCATGTGGGCTCCTATGATGACGAGCCGAAATCCTTTGAGTTAATGAAGCAATACATCGAAGAAAATAACCTTGAGATAATCACTTTAGCCCATCGGGAAATCTATTTATCCGACGCAAGGAAGGTGGAGGCAGCAAAATTGAAGACAGTATTGAGGTATAGGGTGAAGAGAAAGTAGTAAATACCCTCAGCACCCTGTTGTACAAGATGATTTCTTTAATAGTACTGCCACAGTGTGGGTTATGATTATTTTTTTATTATCCAAAAAACTCAGGGTTTTCAGCATAATCTCCCCGTAGAGCCTTTTGAACTATGGTAAAGTCTACCTGTTCGGAATCTAGAGTAAAGTGGCAGGGGTATTGGGCACCACAATCTCTACATTCAATATATTGCTTGGCGTTTTTTTGTTCTCGATTATCAAACATAAAGGGAAGGGTGTTGTCCACGGCATTTTTTGTATCATCAGATTCAATCTTATATGAATACACGTAGGTAGATTCGTATTTAGCTAAAAAGTTTTCATTGGAGCATTGGGGGCACTGGATTGCTTGATGCAACTCCATTTCTAATCATCCTCTCATCAATAGATTATACAGTTATTGTGTCTAGATTAAATTTATTAATACGAACTTAACATAAAAAAGCTGAGGAGACTTTTTAGTGAGGATATAAATATTAAATATTGAATGTTGATAGCTTTATTGATAAACTAATAAAATAAAAAATTCTTAACCCTCTTTGCCCTCTTAACTATAGTTATAGGAAGTATTTTTAGGAGTTGCTGAATTGGGTTAAGATATACTATAACTAATAGAAGTAGGTAGATAAGGAGGATTACGATGAAATTACCAGAGTTAGTCGAAGAGATACAGCAGGATTTAGAAGCGGGTAGCCACAGTTTTGTCATCTATCAGGTAGGCCGACAGTGGAAATATGAGCTATATGATAATACTAACATAGAATCAATAGAAGCTTCAGAGAAAAAATTCTTCTATATTAAAAATAACGTTGATGATACTGCCATCCTTGTAAATGGTAAGAGGGATTTTGATGACTTTGATTTAAAATATTTACAAAATCAAATTAAAAAGATGAAGGCTAAGAAGCGTTATTAGTCTATTTAATAAGTCTATTAAAAAAACAGACACCTTCACCACAGAAAAAACCAATAACCTCGTATGACTATACTTTAAGTTGCTGGTTTTTTTGCTTGCAATATTATGAGACTATGAAGAGCAGATAAGAAAAACGATTATTAAATTGCAATCTTCAGTGTTCCAACATCCATTGGTAGAATATATTTCAGAACCAAGTACAGAAATCCAGCAGAGGACCTTTGGGCTAAGGCAAGTAGCTCTTTAGTTGCTTCTATTTTATTATTCTCGGTGGGGTTGGTAATTAATTCTGAATAACTAGCTGAAATACCAGCATTATGGTCTAGGATTTCCATAGGATGTTTAAAATCATACAGACCACCCTCCGACACAGAAAAGGAGCTATAGTGTTTTTGAACCCAGTTTTCGTAATCACTATGGCCCTTTAATAAATGACCCAAAGAATGGTGGGGAACACACAAATCTTGAAGTAGGTGAAGGGCTGCACCTATATAGAAATAACATTCCTTTAATGAATAGGACTTATAGGCTTTTTTTGCCCTTTCTATGTTCTCGTACAGCTGGGTATCGGCTCCCGTTAGTCCCATCACCCCTTTACCGGTACGATGATGGTAAAAGTGATGTATATTTTTAAAACCTTCATCACACCATGAATTTCCTTTGTGAAGTAATAGAAGAAAGGAATCAAGATGATCTGCAATACCTAATGATTGGTCATTTTTCAAAATTTTAATTCCTTGAGATGTACAATATGAATGAACAGGACAGATGGATATTTCTTTTTGATGGAGTACATTCGCATTCATAGGGAAATCCTCCTTAATGGTTTTTGGTAGTCATTAACAATAGTCTCCAGAATATCTTCTGTAGATGAGGGGATACAGGATTCTGCCGCCTTCAATTTCATCGTTGCAAGTTCTTCGGGTGTAGTTAAAAGCCGTTGAGTAATCTGTAAAAGGTCATTAGGTGTTTCTGCCCATTTAGCCCACTCTTGATTACAGACAAATCTGGTGTTTTCTTCTTCATGACCAGTAATAGGTTTGTAAATTACAGTTGGCAATTTTGAAGCCATGGCCTCTGTAAGGGTGATGGCGCCTCCTTTAGAAATAAGGAGATCTGCCTGCCTCATCAGGTTTGGTACATCATTGGTGAAGGACATAGCCTTCCATCTATTTGATCTCTTGTTTTTAAAAGTAGCATTCAATTGGTTGTATAGTTCTTGGTTTTTACCGGTTAAGACAATGGATTCAAAAGGAGAATCTAAGGATTCAAGTTTTTCCACAATCTCACTCAAAGCACCTAATCCCAGCCCTCCCCCCATAATTAAAATCAAGGGAGTATTTTTAACAGTTTTATTGGGGAATTCTGTTATTTCTGGTTTGAAAAAGCTATCTTTTATGGGTATACCAGTTTCGTAAATGAAATCTTGTGGGAATCCACTTTGGGTCAAATAATCCTTAATATCTGTATTGGCAACAAAATAGCCATTAATTTGAGAACTATACCAAATCGGATGATAGGAGTAGTCAGTAATTACTGTCCAAGCAGGAATTTTCAGAGATTGACGATAACTTAAGGCAGGAAATGGATGAGTAAAGATAAACACATCAGGTTTAAAATCACTGATTATGTTTTTTAGATTTTTTAGGCATATAAAATTAAAATAACTAGTCAAGGAGCTGACTTTTCTATGCCGTTGGCTCCATTGGTACATTTTGCTGTACAAGTAAGGGGTTTTTGTAATCATTTCAAGATAAACACTTTTTAAAATTTGTGAAACTCGACTATCCTCTAGGATATCAAAAACTGCTACATTATGACGCCCCTCACTTTTAACTTTCTCCTCCAACGCTAAAGCTACAGAATTGTGCCCATGTCCAATAGAAGCAGTAACAATAGCTATATTCATAAAAATCCCCCTCTCCATTGCTAATTTCATATTAGAATAAATGTTTTAAAAATAAATAAGGTTAAGGTAAAGCTTTTGTTAAACTTTCTTGTTCCTTGAATCTAAAGGCTTTTCGACAACCTAATTGAAGCTAAAAAGTCTTATAATAATTTTCCCAGAAAAAAGGATGAATTATTCCTTAAGGGTAAAATTCAGATAGGTAGAGGTATTCCAATTATTTGAAGTCGAAAAAATAAAAAAATCATATATAGGTGTTTATTTTAAGTGGAAAATATGAGATAATAAAGAGTCGATGAATTAACGGTGAAATCTTCTGTGGAAGATTGTGTAAACTTAATAATAAAGAATACAAAAGAAGTGAAAAGGTGAGGAGTAAATAAAATATGAAAAGAGGATTTGATCACGAAAAATACTTAGAAGAACAATCGAAGTACATTCTAGAAAGGGTTAATCATTATGATAAGCTGTATCTAGAATTTGGTGGAAAACTTTTATTTGATCTTCATGCAAAAAGGGTGCTTCCAGGGTTTGATGAAAATGCTAAAATTAAATTATTACAGAAATTGAAAGAAAAAGTTGAAGTAGTTATTTGTGTTTATGCTGGGGATATTGAAAGAAATAAGATTCGAGGGGACTTTGGGATCACTTATGACTTAGATACCCTAAGATTAATTGACGATTTGAGAAGTTATGACCTTGATGTTAATAGCGTTGTTATTACCCGCTATGATGGACAACCTGCTACAACTGTCTTCATTAACAAACTTGAAAGAAGAGGTATTAAGGTATATACCCATAGAACAACTAAAGGATATCCGATAGATGTAGATACCATCGTTAGTGATGAAGGATATGGGCAAAATCCCTATATTGAAACAACAAAGCCTATAGTGGTAGTCACTGCTCCAGGACCAGGTAGTGGTAAGTTAGCTACTTGTCTTAGTCAGCTTTACCATGAATATAGACAAGGTAGAGTTGCTGGCTATTCAAAATTCGAAACTTTCCCAGTATGGAATCTTCCTTTAAAGCATCCTGTAAATATAGCTTATGAGGCTGCAACAGTAGACCTGAAGGATGTAAACATGATTGATTCCTTCCACTTAGATGCTTATGGTGACGTTGCCATAAACTATAATCGTGACATAGAAACCTTCCCCGTACTAAAGAGAATTATAGAAAAAATTACAGGGCAAGAATCTAACTTTAAATCTCCAACCGATATGGGGGTTAATCGAGTTGGATATGGAATCTTTAATGATGACTCTGTTAAAGAAGCTGCTAGACAAGAAATTATTAGAAGATATTTTAAGACAGGCATAGAATATAAAAAAGGTCATGCAGACAAAGAAACTTTAGAACGAAGCAAGTTGATTATGGAAGAGCTTAAATTACAAGAAAGCGATAGAAGTGTAGTCATACCAGCGAGGGAACGCTCTGCAAAGTTAAAAGAAATATCGGCTAAAAATGAAGTGTGTCCAGCAGTGGCCATAGAGTTAGAAGATGGTACAATTCTAACTGGTAAAAGCTCCGATATAATGGATTCCACAGCAGCGGTTATTTTAAACTCTGTTAAGTACTTTGCCAATATCGCAGATGACATACACTTGATTTCTCCAGTCATTCTAGAGCCAATTAGAAACCTTAAATCAAAGAACTTAGGAAGTAAAAGCTCTGCTTTAGATTGTGAAGAAATATTAATTGCTTTAAGTATATGTGCCGCTACTAACCCAATGGCTCAAGTTGCTATGGAAAAGCTAAGTGAACTGAAGGGCTGTCAGGCTCACTCTACTACCATTTTAAGTATTCATGATGAAGAAATATTTAGAAAGTTGGGGATTGATATTACCTGTGATCCACAATATTCAACAGAAAACCTATATTATAATAACTAAACATTCATGCAAACTAAAACCAGTTTTTCTCACCTGTTACTATAGGGTGGAAGAACTGGTTTTTAATTTTTCTGGAGTAATAAGAGAAGTAATTTATTTGCAGATTTACTCAAGGAGATGTATTGCTGAAAACGATACCTCATCTAAATATTTGTTTACAAAATCAGTATGTTTGTATATAATGGAAATGTATTCAAATATTTTTAGACAGTTAAGGAGGGAAGCAAGCTATGACGCCAGCTAATTGCTAATATTAATTTACCAAAATTAATATATTTTTTTAAAAAGAGTTTTTGCCTAAATTTTTTAGGTTTATTTGTTGTACTCTTTTGGAATAGCAATTTAGTGGAAGCTTACTTCACCATAACTTGATTATTTTCATAGAATTTAAGGATATAGACTATCGTATATATGCTGCATATAGGAATACATTAGTCTGGATCTAATTCTATTTTTGCATTACAATAATTAAGCTATTAAGGTTGTAGGAAAAGTTAATCTTCCTATGACCTTTTTTTATTGGAGTTAAATATAGAGAAGAGAAGTACAGTACAAGCAAATTGCTGTCCATATAAGTACACAAATCCCCAAATACTAGGATTGGTGGTGATTATATGACGCCTTTTATTATGGTGATGTCTCAAATTCAATAAACGAGAGGAGTATAGTAAGTTTATGATTTGTACATTACCTGAAACAAACTTTAAAATGGACTATATTCCTTATCGTATTATTATCATAATAATCGGAGGTAGGGAATATGGAAAAAAAATTAAGTATAAATTGGGAAATATACAACAGTGGTGTTGAGGTAGAGGAAAGATATTGCTCAAGTTGTGGGAAAAAGGTGGATTTTACCGATACATTAAAGAGAAGGCAAAATGCTAATGGAAAAAACATATATCATTTTGCCATCTATAAATGTCCAAAGAACCATACATGGAATAAAGTTTTAGGGAGCTTTAAATCAGTGCCAGGCTTAGAAAACCTCCAGGAGCAAGTACAATCAAACGCAACTGAAGCTGAAGAGATTTACTTGACTAAGCTGATGGAAGAGGGAATCAAAGAAGTGGATATTCACTTGACCATATTAGAAAAAAAAGAAAGGCTGGATAAGCTATTGGCATCTAAAATCAAAGATTATAGTAGAAACCAAGTTGTTGAATTAATCAGAATGGGACTGGTAAAGGTCAATGGAGAAGAGGTATCTGCTAAGTTAAATCTAAGGGAAAAGGATGTGTTGACTTTATCATTATTCAACAGAAAACAAGAGGATCCTAAAAGTAAATAAGTCAAAATACAAGCAAAATATAATACCATATTTAATTAACCCCCCACGAAATGGAAATAAACTCCATGAGTGGGGGGTTAATTGTATAAAGTAAAAAAAACTACTTCTGATTGGTGGCACCATGACTTTTAAGCATTTTTTTCATACCTTCTGTAGTCCTTACCTCACCGTCGGGCATTACCCATAGGGCTTCTGCCCCTTCAATACTTTCCACCAAAGAAAGACTTTCCTCAAAGGGAAGCAGAAATAAAGACGTTGATAAAAAGTCTGCCACACCTGAATCCTTGGCAGTTACAGTTACAGCTCGATAATAGGAGGCAGGCATTAAGGTTTTGGCATCAATTAAATGGTGAAGTAATTGATCTCCTACATAATAATATCTTTGATAATCTCCACTGCTGACTACCGATGCTTCCTTTATAAAAATTGCATCTAAATGCTGTTGGTCTGAAAAAAGAGTCTTATCTGGGTTTTGAAGTCCAATCACCCAATATTCACCTTTATCCTTAGGAGGATTGCCTATCGTACGGACATTTCCACCTGCACTGATGATGCCTGAGTTCATACCTTTTTTGGACACATTCCTTACTACCATTTCAGTAGCATAGCCCTTTGCAACAGCCCCTACGTCCAGTAGCATATTTTTATCTGGGAGAAAGACGGTACTATTATCAGTATCCACAATGATTTGATTTAAATTCGTATATTGGACGGCCGCCTGTAGCTCCTCCATAGGAGGGATTTGAGCATTTTTAGGATCATCTATACCTTCCGTTCGATAATCATGCCAGATTTCCAAAACAGGACCAAAGGCAATATTGGTTACACTATTGGTACGGGTATGCCATTCCTTAGAAAAGAGGATGAGATCAATAATTTCCTGCTCCACCTTAACAGGACTTATTCCTGCATTGTCATTAATGGTTTTAATATTATTAATGCCCTCATATTCATTGTAACGGTCAAATAGCTGGTGATATCTTCTAAAGCCCTCTTGAATTACACTAAAATATGTGTTAAATTCTTCTTCATCTTCTGTATATCCCACAACGGTTATTAAAGTATCGAAGGTGTCGAAAAAGCTATCACTGAATTTATTATATTCTATTTTTGTTTCTGTTTTACAGCCTATGAGGGAGAATAATAAGCAGCACATCAATAAAACAGATACTTTCTTCTTCATAAAAATTCTCCTTTATATAAATCTAGTAATTAAAATTGTGGATAATTTAAATCACTCCTCAAATGAGGAGTGATTATATATAAGATTGTTATATTATTTTAGCCTATCTAGCGTTGGCAAAAGATTCTACTACAGCTTCAATATAGCTAGTTACGCCAATCGTTACAGAAGAAGTTAATTCTGGAACGTCTGGAGCTTCGTCTTTAAGTTGCATTCCTTTGATTTCATCAGTTGTTTTACCAACCATCCAGTTTTCTAAATCTGCAATTTGCTCAAACCATTCTTTCTTGATAGGAGAAGCTTTTCTCATGCCATAGTCTTCGCCTTTTTCCTTCTTAGTTTTAATCGCTTCAGCTTGGTCAGTGGTTACTTGACCTTCAGCATCAAAATTTATTTTTACTTGAGCTACGTCAATTGAAGTACCTACAACTTTACCATCAGCATCAAATGCAGTAGCAGCTATAGTTGTATCAACTTGTGCCACTGGTAAAACTTCTTTGCCATCCTTTTCACCTAATTCTTTAGATTTAGCAATTGATACATTTTGACCCAGGCCTAACTTCTCAAAGTTCTCTACTTCGATAGCATTAGCGTAAGCTTTTTCAACAGCTGCAATGTAGCCATCTACTCCCATTGTTACAGTTGAAGTTAACTCAGGAACATCTGGTGCATCATCCTTAAGCTGCATGCCTGTAATTTCATCAATTGTTTTACCAACCATCCACTTTTCCAACTCAGCAATTTGCTCAAACCATTCTTTTTGAATTGGAGACGCTTTACGCATACCATATTCGTCTCCTTTTTCAAACTTAGTTTTAATTTCAGCTGCTTTGTCAGAAGTAAGCTTTAATTCTTTGTCAAAATTAACTTTTGTTTGAGCTGTGTCAATGATTACACTGATTACTTTACCATCAGCATCAAATGCAGCAGCAGCCATAATAGTGTCCACTTGACCTACTGGAAGGGTCTCTTTAGATCCTTCAAGACTGTAACTTTTGGACTTTGCAATTGAATTAATAGTACCAAGACCAACTTTTACTTTATCGTTAGTTTCTTCCTTATTATCCTCTACTGCTGGTGGGTTATCTGTACCAGATGTGTCTTCACTTGTGCTAGTACAACCTACCATTAAAGACATGACTAAAAAGATCGACAGCATTAATACTAAAAACTTTTTCATGAATAAATCCCCCTTTTTAATTT
>NZ_JAFBEE010000027.1 GCF_016908555.1 Alkaliphilus hydrothermalis | reverse complement strand
ACAATCCAGTAGAGCAGGCAACAACTAACCTCTACTGGATTTATTGTATCAACTATTGGATTTAGTTTCTATACGTCGATTCTTTGGCGGTTACACTATTGACATAGAACCGAAATTTTTCACCAACACCACTTGACAAAGAGCCACAAAAAGTTATACACCCGGTTAGATTTCCAACCGGGTGTCCTTGAAGATACACCTTTCGATGGAAAGTCATGAGTAGTAATCCAAGGTTTATAATCGTTAAAGCTTCATGCCCCACGCCCATCCTTCAGATACTTTTCATACTTTTTCTGGTCCCACGAAAGATTATATTTACTCACAAAACTGCCACGTTTAAACTTTTCGTTAGTTTTCCACTTATCTGCTAAAATTATACGAGTTTTTTATTTACTATACGACATTTTTCATATTGAACGTCTTCTTTACACATCTACATCAACTATTGACATAGAAGTAAAAATTATTCAACTGTAACGCTCTTTGCTAAATTCCTTGGTTGGTCTATATCGCACCCTCTAAATTTAGCTGTATAGTAAGCTAATAACTGTAGTGGGATAATCGCTAATATAGGTGTAAATAAATCGTCTATAGCTGGTATTATAATTTCACTATCAACATTATCTATGCTTGGAATATTTTCATGTCTTATGTTGATAATGATAGCTTTCCTCGCTTGTACTTCTGTAATATTACTTACCATCTTATCAAAAACATGTTCAATAGTTGAAAGACAAATTACTGGTACATCTTCTGTAACTAATGCCAAAGCTCCATGCTTTAATTCCCCTGCTTCATAGGCTTCTGCATGAATATAAGAAATTTCCTTTAATTTATGAGAACCTTCTAGACAGATAGGGAAATCTGAGTTTCTTCCAATATAGAACATATTTTCATATTTACTAAGTTTTGAAGCAACTTCTTCTACTGCTTTTTTGTTATTTAAAATGCCAGAAATTTTTTCAGGTAAAATCCTCAAGGTGTCAATAGACTGCTTATATTTTTCAGCATCAATTTGATCTCTTTCTTTTCCTATGTAGAGTCCAATTAAATATAGGCTTAAAAGTTGTGTTGTAAAAGCTTTTGTTGATGCAACTGAAACCTCTGGTCCTGCTAAGGTATGAATTACATATTCTAATTCTCTGCTTACCGTACTACCTTTAACATTCGTTACCCCTATTACTTTAGCACCTCGTTTGATTGCTTCTCTCATTCCAGCAATAGTATCAGCGGTCTCACCAGATTGACTTAGAATAATAATTAATTTCTTATCATCAATAATAGGATCCTTATATCTGTATTCAGAACCTACTTCGACTTTAACAGGAATTCTTGTTAATTTTTCTAGTAGATATTCTCCTACTCTTCCCGCATAGGAGGCAGTTCCACAAGCTATAATAGTAATACTGTCAATTTTATCTAATTCTTCTTTTGAAATTATGAAAGGAAGGCTAACTTCATCTCCCTTTAAGTAACTTCCAAGTGTTTGCCTAATAGCCTGAGGTTGCTCAAAAATTTCTTTAATCATATAATCCTCATAACCATTTTTTCCGATCTGTTCTGCATCCCAATTAGCAGTAAATACTTCTTTATCGATAGCTTTTCCGTTTATATCTAATACTTTTACATCTGATTGAGTAATAACTGCAATTTCTCCATCTTCTAAAATGTACATATTTTTAGTGTATTCAAGCAATGCTGGGATATCAGAAGCAACATAGTTCTCTTCTTTTCCAAGTCCAATGATTAATGGACTGTCTTTTCTTACAACAATAATTTTGTCAGGATTCGTCTTATCAACTATTGCCATAGCATAAGAACCCTTAATTTTCTTTATTATATTTAAAATAGTTGTTTCTAAATCCTTATCAAAAAAATCATCAATTAAATGAGGAACAACTTCAGTGTCGGTTTCTGAAGTAAATACATGACCTTTTTCTTTTAGCATATTTTTTAATTCAACATAGTTTTCAATAATACCGTTGTGAACTACAAAAAATCTTTCAGCGTTGTCGGAATGTGGATGAGCATTTTTATCTGAAGGAACTCCATGGGTAGCCCACCTGGTATGACCGATCCCGATTGTACCATAGATATTTTCTTTATTAACTTGATCAATCAGCATATCTACTTTGCCTTTTGTTTTATAAGAGGTAACTTTACCATTATCCAAAACTGCTACTCCAACAGAATCATAGCCACGATATTCTAAGTGTTTCAGTCCCCGAGTTAGTATATTAATTGCTTGCTTTTGACCTATATAACCTACTATTCCGCACATTTTTTTGCCCTCCATCATAATATTATTTGTTTCATTGTCATTATACTGTATTATAAATGGTCTTTCAATACATAAAATTCAAAACTTAACTAAAACTCTTTAAATTTACCTAAAAAAGTTTCAAACTTCGCCACTAACTCGCTAAGTATAATTTCTCCTTTTTCTTTTGTGGCAACAGTAGGGTCACCAATAACGCCACTTTCAGACAACTCCTCAAATTTCTGTGCTATATGTATGGGAGATTTAATAAATAAATCATGCCAAACTAAATCATCTATGTTCTTATAACTGATTTCTTTACTTAATCGCTCTTTCGTTACACAAGTATCATCTAAAGCCAACATCAGTGAAGTTTCAAATTCGCATGCGTGGGCCATTCCACCAAAGTCGGTAGCCTGTCTTACTTCTTTAATCATGCTAGAACATAAATTCCAGTAATCTAATGTGGCACAGGTAACTCCTTCATTTTCATTTACTAGATGTCCCACTAACTTTACGATTGGGCCATTCCAACCATGACCATTAATTAAAACAATTTTCTTAAAACCTACCTTAATTAAGCTTAAACAAATATCTTCTAAATAATTAATAAGTGTCTTTGCTTTAACAGAGACTGTACCTGGAAATTTAAGCTCTTTTTCATTATATCCATAATATACAGTAGGTAGAACCAAATCATTGGTTTTTATTGCTGCTCTTCTAGCAACTTCAGTGACTAGATAACTATCAGTTTTAAGTGGTAATCCATAACCATGTTGTTCAATAGATCCAATGGGGATAATTGCAGTTAAGTCTTTATTTTCTTCTAACATCTCTTTGATATCTGTCCACACCATATCCTCATACAACTTCTTCCTATTACTTGAAACTTCATTAATACTTAGGTAATTCTTGAAGTCGAATAATAATGGCGATTTCTCAGCAAACTTCCAAGTTTCAGCAAAACTTTCTTCACATGCCCAAGCAGATTTAACTTCCCCTACAAATAAAGTATGGCTCCCCAGAGTAACTTCGTGATACAATTCACACTCCAATCGACCTATACAATCCTTGAGTCCATTGGTAGTAATAGATTTGCTAGCCTCTAGTTCTAATCCTAATTCATCAACTTTATTTATTTCTTTCCCAGATACTGAACCACAATACTTTACAACTTCCTCCATTCCTTGATGAGGTATATTTATAACAAATTCTTTATTTTTTTGTATTAAAGAAAATGTATGTCTTTTAGGTGCTATTGGAACTCCAATTAATACAGGATCTTTTGATAAAATCATATAATTTCCTACTGTAGCTACATTCGTCTTATCGCCATCACGGGTAGTAATTAATGCAACTGGAGTAGGGGAAACTAGATATCTTGATTGACAAGGTATTAATTCTTGCATATTTGAGCCCTCCGTCTATAATAATATTTCCTTAAATGTTTCATTAATATACATCAAAGATTAACTGAGGAAACTGCATAATTAAATTTCTTAAACTAAAAAAATCAAAACATAATGGGATAGCCCACTTGATGTGAATTTTTTAAAAAAGAAATTCAGTTTTATAAAATGCAAAGACCTCCTATGTTTTATTAAGCTGTATTCTTTAAAGATTTTGTAGAATTTACTGCTGTAGTTCCTGCAATTAAAGCTATACAGTTAAATAATGCATGAATCTTAACTTTTTGAATACCTTTAAATCTATTCTTATCTAAATTAAGATACTTTTTTAGTCTACTATTACATCTCTCGACAGAAGTTCTTTTATCATAGAGCTTTTTCCATTCACTTGAAGATCTTAACGGATAACCTAATCGTCGAGGATTCGTTTTATAATTAATTTTAAGAATGTAACCATAGTTAGATGATGAACACCAACTCATTCCATGGGGACAATCACATCTTCCTACTGCATGAGGACACCTAAATTTTAAATAGTTTCCAGCTTTACCCCAATAGACTAGTTTGTAACCAGCTGAACAAACAGGGTCTAAATCTTTATCTAACCCCTCGGGAGGAGCAACACTTCCCCTTGGGTTGTAGGTGGAGATAGGAGCGGCATTGAAGTCGGTAATAATAGATTAATAAATATCTTTAACATCATAACCAGAGTCCAAAGCATAATAACTAGGATTAAATACGGAATGATACTTTTCTAAAAAGTTCTCTATTATCTTTATGGAAACAGAGCTGTCATGAAAACTAGCAAGGGTTACTAGGATATCTAAAGGCAATTCACTTTTAGAATCCCCTAAGATATGAAGTTTCCAACCAAACTATCTTATGTATTTCCGTTGGTATCTCGTTTCATGCTCCAGTTATGGTTAGTACCATCATCATTGATTTTGCTTTTTGGCTTTGAAGCTTCATAAGAATCTAACTTTGTAGAATCAATAGAAATATGATCTCTATCAATGAAGTTAAGTTCTTTTGCTCTTAAAACTAGGTCATAGAATAAAGATTCTAGTTCTTTATTTTGAGTTAACCTTTCTAAAATCTACTAAAAGTAGATTCAAATGGAACTTGGGAAAGAACATCAAAACAACAACAATATCTTAAGACTGGGTTTTGCTTAAGGTTTAGAACTAAATCTTTTATGGTTTGGATTTTTTCCACTTGTATAGCAATTAAAGCATAGATTAAAAATGAAGGCTCGTAGTCTTTAGGACCCTTAGAATAAGTACACTTCTTTAAAGAACTAGTTAACTTTGCTACGTCGATTTGAGATAGTATCATTTCTAATTTGGTTTCTTGCTGAGATTCCATGATTTGTTCAAAGGAAATTAAGGTCATTTGTCGAATATACATTAAGTGGTTTCGCTCCTTTCGTGTGATTTTGTGGACACTTAATCTATTCGACAAATTGGGGTGAAACCCCTTTTTGTTTATAAAAAAATATTGAAAAATCAATGCTTAAAAATTATGAAATTTGCTCAACTAACTATATTCATTAAAAAATTTATAATTTTTCCCTTAATATCTTCGTGAACCTTTATGGAGGATTTCTCTCCATCTACAATTATATATTTATCAGAATTCTTTAGTTCAATCTCTTTGAGATATAAATCTTTTACTTTGGATAAAAATAGTGGATTTTCATCTGTCTTTATAGGTACTTCAACCCGTTGTCTTAATCTTTTATTTGAAGTTTCTATCGATATGTCTACATAAATAATAATATCGGGCTCATCTATCAAACTATAATTGTACTCTGCCCATTTAGTTAGTCCATTAAAGCATTTAGCATATACTTTATAGCATAAGATGTTGCGATCCAACAATACAACATATCCGTCATCCAGTTTAGGTTTAACAATGTTTTTATATGTATCAAGTACATCACAAGAAATTGCAAACTCCCTTAAATTAGCAGGAATACCAGGGTCATACGCATTGGGGTCATTGAATAACTTTTCCGATAGCCGAAAACATGATTTTGTTTTAGTTAATACAGTTTTCTCAATATGAGATTCAATTTCATTATTATGAAACCATTCATTTAACATATCAATTTGTGTTGATTTCCCAGATCCATCAATTCCCGAATATCCTATTAATAAATTTTTTTTATATTTTTCTTTGTATAATTTAATTAAACTTTTAATATCATTCATAAGAACCCTTTCTCCCAATATATTTATTTTTCATTTATTAGGCTTTCTGATTTTAGATAGTAAATCTATTATATCTAAAAATAAAGATTCATTTGAACTTTGATTTAAATAATGTACATTCTGAATTGCCTTACATGTACTTATTTTTCCTAATTGTTCATAATGGCTCATTATATCTGAACAATCAGAGTTTCCCGTAGAATTGCTTATAATAAAAGAAATATCACTATTTGGTATTATATTGTATGAATTAATGATCCATTCCATATCTATTTGGAATTTCAATGCTAGTATCTGATTGTATACTGGACTATTTTTCCAAATTATACAGTAACCCTCTTCTGATTTTGTTTTAACAAAATGGTCATAAAAACTTATCAAGTCACATGCTAGTGTAAATTCTCTTAGTAAATAAAATTGTTCTTCATCCGCTTTTGTAATTTTATATGGAAGCTCTTTATAGTATTGATAAAGTATCCAGTTTGGATCTAGTTGATATTCTACTGAAACTACTGGGACACTTAATTCTACTAATAATTCTTCTAACCATTTTACTAGTTTATCTCTTCTACAATTTTCCTCACCTACAAAAGAAATTACTGTACCTGAAAAATCAAAACCATTTTCTAAAATAGTATTTAATTTTTTTAGACTATTTTTTTTGCAATCTTCATCCAATTTCATAATAATATTCCTTTACCTATTTATTTTATTTATTACTTTGATAGCTGAGGAAATTGCATAATTAAATTTCTCAAACTAAAAAATCAGAACATAATGAGATAGGCCCACTAGAATTGCATTTTTTAAAAAAAGAAATTGAGTTTTATAAAAATGCTATCACTAATTGGGGAATGAAACGAGATACTAATGGTAATAACATAAAATGGTTTGGATGCTACTTCTATCATTGCCTACAATCCAAGGGGAAGTGTTGCACCTCCCAAAGGGTTAGATAAAGATGACTCTACTAAATTAGATTCTTATGAATCTGCAAAGCCTAAAAATAAGATTAATGATGATGGAGAGTTAGCTAGTTTAGATACGTCGATTTGAGACAATATCATTTCTAATTTAGTTTCTTGTTGAAATTCCATGATTTGTTCAAAGGAAATTAAAGTCATTTGTCGAATTTACATTAAGTGATTTCGCTCCTTTCGGGTGATTTGGTTCGCACTTAATCTATTCGACAAATTGGGGTGAAACCCCTTTTTGTTTATAAAAAAATATTGAAAAATCAACGTTTAAAAATTATGGAATTTGCTCAGCGAATTGGAGTAGGGGCTTTCCAGTTTATTTTATCTAGATATTCTTGTACGTGCTTACGTAAATCCATTTGTATTTCTTCTACCGATCTATTAGCATCAATTTGTATAAACTCTTTATATTCCGGTAAAGCCTCGTAACACGCCTTAAATCCGCCTAAACCTTCATAGGTCTCTTCATCAACCCCTCTTTTCATTACTCTATCTAGTGCGATATCTACTGGTAAATCCATAAAAAAGGTTAAATCAGGTTTAGGAACCCAACTATATATTTCCTTTAAAAGATCTATATGTTCTACACCACACTGCATAGCAGTAGCAATTTTACAATAGGTATACCTTTGGCTGATAATAATTGCTCCTTGTGATGCCATTTTTTCTGTATAGATTGACAGGCTTCTTACTTTATCTATAGCTACAGCAAAATCTACAATAGTTGGAGGAAATAAATCCATGGCCTTTTTATAACCTTTCCTCAAGGATATAGTATCAAATATCCAATCTGCAAAAGACGGTATACTAGGCACATCAAATGCTGCATTCCCTGCATCTTCTAGCCATTTACATAATAGACCAGCTTGCGTTGTTTTACCCGCACCATCTAGTCCAATAATGGCTATTAAAACTCCTTTTCTAGACATAACTTACTCCCCCTATCTATTACTTACTAATTAACCGTTATATAAATATACAATTTTTTACATCTTCAGCGTTGTATTCTTTCATATGGTTTAATACATGGATACCTTTTTCTTTTAAGTTCATAATTGAGAATAAGAATTCATTGATATCGTTTCTAATACAATAAAAATTACAGTGTTTCATCGGATTATGTACCTCTAATAATGATTTTCTTTCCTCACTATCCCAGATTTCTTCCAATGTATTATTCTCTAGATTTCCAAATCTTTTATTTTCATTTCCTCTATGATAAGGACATATATATAATCCACTAGGAGTAATTAAAGTTCTAAATTCTTGTGTCCAGCAATAATCATAACTTTTTACATTAAGTTCTTTTTTGTTTGAAAGGACTATTTTTAAATTATCATTTATAATAACTCTAAAATCTTCCGTCTCCAACTGTTTTGATTTCTCTATGGACTTTAAAACTATGTCAATTATTTTTGGTTTTAATAAAGATAATGATTTTAGAGACTGGTCAACTAGTGGCTTAAACTGTATGTAGGAAAAACCAGTTTCTTTTGCAATTCTAGTAGCTTCTTCGATTTCTGTATAATTATCATCATTAACAATAAAGCTATAACCAATGGCACCTTTATAGCCATCAGATAATACCTTTACGCTTGATAAAATATTGCTAAAGTCATCCTCCTTTGGAGGTTTTTTTAAAATCTTATGGGTTTGGCTAGTCCCTGCATCCATTGAAATCCGCACCCAGGTAACATATTTTTTTATTGTATCTATATAGCTATCCATAGGGCTACCATTCGTGGTTAGTCCGATTACAATATTTTGATTATATAATCTCTCAACTACTTCATGGAAATAGGGATACAACAAAGGTTCTCCTCCTCCAATAAGTACAACTCCTTTAACCCCGATCAAAGCCATTTCATCAATTAATTCGATAATTTTTTCAAGCTTAAAACTAGTTTTATTGTTTATTACTTTATCATCAATACAAAAACTACATTGATAATTACATGTAGTGGTAATATCTAGTTCTACAATTCTTGGACCGTTCAAAAATCCATTATCAATAAGTTGATTGAGAAACTCTCTATTGTTACTATTCATTAATTTCCTTAAAAAATCTACTCTCCCTACTGTCATTTTTAATATCTCCTTGTAAAATATGATAGTTTGAACTTTTTGCACTCTTTTTTTCGTAATTTATTTTTTAAGTCCATAAAAATCATCACTACTATATGGTCTTAATTGTATTCTTAGCTTTTTTAATACATAAATAGCTTCATCTTTCGTCATTGTCGGGTATATTGGTAAACAGATATGGTTTTTACAAAAATATTCAGCCTCTTGAAGACTACTTACTGATATATCATTAAATATCGGTTGAAGATGGCAAGGAATCTCATATACTCCACCACTCAATGTAACACCTTCTTGTTTTAGTGTTTCAGTTAACACTTTACGATCAGTTTCAGGCGATATATCTACAATATATTTGTAATAATTACAATCTACATCTTGGGGTATAGCATGAGCCCTTATATTGGAATTTTCGATTTCCTTTAATCCTTCATCATATATCTCTGCAATTTTCTTTCTGTTTTCTATAAATTCATTCAAGCGATTAAACTGACTTATTCCCAAAGCTGCATGCAACTCACTCATTCTCCAACTATTTCCCATTCTAGTATGGTAATTACGATTTCCTGTTTCTTTACCTTGGTCAATGTATTTCTGAGCTTCCAGATATACCTCTTCCTGATCTGTTACAATAATTCCACCTTCCCCAGATGTTATAACCTTTGTAGGAAAGAATGAAAAACATGCTAAATCACCGAAACTACCAGCTGGTTTATTTTTATATTTTGATCCATGAGCATGGGCTGCGTCTTCCAACAGACTAATTTTAGATTCCTTACAAAACCTACTAATTTCTTCAATCTCAGGAGTAATTATTCCTCCAATATGTACCAACACCAATACTTTTGTTTCATCAGTAACCATTTCTTTTATATGTTTTAGCGATGGGGAAAGGGTATCCCTATCACAATCAAGAAATTTCACAGTCCCTCCTGCGTACAATGCAGCTGCAGCAGTAGCGAAATTAGTGTTTGTAGGAACTAACACTTCTTTCCCCTTCACACCTATTATACGAAAGGCTACTTCAAGTGCGCTGGTTCCTGAGTTAGTGGATATTGCATATTTTCTATTCACTAATTCCTTAAACTGTTTCTCAAAGTTTCGACACACTGGTCCATTAGTTAATACGCCAGTTGTAAAACTATTTTCTAGTGAAGCAAAAATATCTGAATGATCTTCTTTTGGAATCACAATTTTTGTAGCTGGTATTTTCATAATTAATTCCTCCTAATAATTTGGCTCCTCAATACATATTCGTTTAAACTTAAAACTACCCTTAATTACTCCAATGAGATAATACCAATTTATAATAAACCTTAAGTACATCCAATAAAAAATCTTGTTAAAGGGTTTCAGTTTAAAGCAAGGTTGAAAGAATTTTACAGCGCTAAACAGTGAAAATATTAAACTTATAGGTAAAATATTATGATTTAATACATTAATACTGGCTAGAAAACTGGTCAATATACTTAATAACATGAAGTTAAACCAACCTATAAATATGACAACTGGTTTAAAAAACGGAATCTTAATATAATTGCATTTGTATCTATCCATCCCTAAAAGAATTTCAAATTTATTTTTAGAAAATTGTTGTATTAATTTTGGATGGTTGTATCCATAGTAGTGTAATTGTTTCTTTAATCCTTCAACACTATTTCGATGTAAATGATATATAATTGCAGCGGATGTAAAATATTGCTTATAACCTTTTAAAGCTACTTTAAATCCGAAATGTTCGTCATCATTATTGTCGTCCCAATCATTGCCTACCTCATAAATCACGTCTTTTCTATACGCACAGTTGGCTGTTGCAAAAAACGGAGTATACCACCCAACAATATCACTGGGGGCTAAGTCCCTAAAGCCTCTTATATATCCCTCTGTTTTAATCCTTCTTCTTTTAGATACTTTCAAGAGATCTCTTTGCTTACAATACTGCTCTACCAAATTATTTTCATCTAGGACTTGTGATAAAATTTCCCCACCAACACACCCAATCTGAGGGTCCATAGCAAATGGTTTTACTAACTCCTTGATCCAGTCTGGATGAGCTACTATATCTGCATCGGTACACACTACTATTTCGCCAGAACAATGATCTACCAATTTTTCTCTAGTTTTTCCACCACCTGGACAGTCGGAAGCATCGAGATACTTAATCAAATTAGGATGTTTCTTCTCGTATTCTAAAATGATGTTTTGGGTATTATCCGTACTCCCATTATCGCCAATTATAACCTCCAACAACTCTTTAGGATAATTTAAGTTAATAAGACTTTTAAGGGTTTTTTCAACTGTTCTTCCACTATTTTTAGCAGGAATAGCTATAGAAACTTTTGTCATATTGTTCATTTTCTTCAAACCACCTTTTCTTTATAAAACACCGCTTTAAACTAAGTATAATGTAACCTGCCCTCGTAATAATCTAATAGTTGTGCATTTCTTAAAGAACTCTGGTCGGATAAATTATTACTTACAAAAATAGGAGCATTTTGATTATTTTGATTATATTTTTCTATAACGTGAATAATAATACTATTAAGTATAGAGCTTACTAATATTGTCGACATAGTTCCATATGAATCAGTTCCATGTTGTAAACAACAATCGCCTATCCCAACTCTATTGTCAAATACAACGTCTACAATATCATATAAAGACTGTGTAATATTTTTTTTAACTTTGATGTGTTCCGAATAATCTTTGGAAGTAATTCCAATAGTAAACAAACCTCTTTCTGCAATAGATTTTGATATTTCTATTGGAACTTGATTACAACCTGAAGTCGATATAATTAGAAAAACATCATTCTTTTCTATTTTGTGGCCTTGTAAAAAGACTTCTGAAATACCTGCTACTTTCTCCATCATCGATGCCTGAACAGGATCATGCTCAAGTGTTATACTGGGATTACTTATCAGATTTATCGGTACTAATCCACCTGCACGATATATTAAATCCTGAGCTAGCAGATTAGAATGTCCTGTTCCAAAAACATGCAATACTCCATTTTTACTTAAAGATGAATAAATTCGATCAGCAACTTCTTGGAACTTATCTTTTTCTTTATTTTGTATTTCATAAATTTTCTTTACAATTGTATCAATATATAAATTAATCATCTTATACCTCGATTTCGTTTAATGCATTACAGTAGTTTTTAGTAATTATATGGGGTCTAGTTATAGCAGTTCCTACAACAACACTGTGTGCACCCATTTCTACAGCTTTTTTAACTTGCTCTTTCGAATCATACTTACCTTCAGCTATAACAGGAATCGATAGTTTTTTAATCAATTCCTCAACCAAATAAAAGTCTGGTCCATTTATTTTATTTGAATGGGGTGTATATCCAGCTAGAGTAGTGGCTACATAATCTACTCCAAACTTCTCAGCCATGATTCCCTCTTCAAGAGTAGATATTGCCCCAATGATTTTTATATTATATAGTGATTTTATTTTATTAATTGCAGCTTCTATTTTATCTAGAGTAAAATCTGGATTATTTTCTACAACCTGCATAGAAAGGATATCTGCTCCACTATCAATAACTTTTTTAGCACCCTCTATATCTGGAGTGATTAAAACTTGCTTATTCTTATAAACTTTGTCAATTCCAATAATTGGAATGTTGATCCCTAACTGCTTCACTTTTCTTATTAGTTCTCCATCACTTAACTTAATTCCTCCAGCTCCACCAATTTCAATCATCTTACACATATGACTTAGGAAGTGGTTATCGTACAAATCTATTGGGTCATTTTCTAGAACCATACAAGAAACTATCAGGCTTCCTTTTTTAAGCATACTCATTGTATCCGCTCTCCCTTATCATATTTTTTGCATTCTCACATCTATAACAGTCAGCTCTGTCACATAAAAGGTAATATAGATCATTTACAAGGATCTTGCTTAGACACTCTACAACATCAACAGTATTCATAACTAACACATTGGAATTTCCTATTTTGGTCGACTTAACAATACCTTGTTCTTCGAATAGATTATTTAACTTATTAAACCCTAGAGAATCTCCTGGATAACCATTTATTGTGCGCTTAGCTATTTTTCCAAAAGAATCTTTATACATAACATTGACAGTTCTTTTGTAGGGAAGTTCAAATAATCTTTCAACAAAATGAATAAAGCTATTTTTTGTGTTATCTACACCAATTAAAACAATACTTCCCTCCATCTTCCAGACATTCCACCACGGTGAGCCGATACCAAATGGTTCTTTATAAAAATGATTTCTAACTAACCTTTTCTGATCTTTACCAAATACAGCTACTGAATGAGTAGGATGTTTGCTTCTGATGACATCCTTATCTTTTCTAAAAACCTCCGTAATTTTACCAACTAAAGATGAACTACCCTGGTTAAAAACACCTTTACTGTATGTAAATGTTGGCATTAGTATGTTTCCCTCTGATCCTACTAGCTCTTTTAAAGAGTCAACTACTATCGGGGCCCCCCCTTCAACATAGCCAAAACTACTTAGTGAGCTATGGACTATGATTGTAGAGTTTTTGCTAATGCCAACTTCATTAAGTTTGCTAATTAGGTCACTTTTATTGACTTTCATTTATCTTTCACCTTTGTAGTCTCTACAAAGCTGTTTTAGATTATCTAGTTGTTGCCTACTAAATTCTACTACGGATGATAATTCATCCTTGAACTCTTCTCTAGTCCACTTACCTTCTTCGCTACGCGCAGACAGGATAGTTAAGAAGGAGTAATTCTTTTTATTAACCTTCTCAAACATTTCATTGGAATCAAACTTAAATTTTTCTAATTGACTTTTATCAAGTTCAGTAGCAATACCAGGCACCTCAATTAATTTCATCCTTTGTAACTGCTTGTCTATATCTACTATATCTCCCACATAACATTTATTTAATTCTCTAGCAATTTCTTCTACTCTTGTATCTTGGAATTTATAATTACAATAATTAGACTTATATCCAATCTCATCAAGCAGTAATTCGTGCTTGATCATCATTCTACTAATTGCTGTTTTTGGAAACACATCTAATATTTGTACAAAATTTGATAGTAGATATAACTCTCCAATATTTCTTAAAAACAAGGCATCATCCTTAATTTCCTGGAAGGTAGTAAAAGGATCGAACATTATAAATCCGATTTGTAGACCTATGTTATTTTTTCTTAATTCTTCTACAAGGATATAATACTGCTCAACTGTGGTTTTTTTACAATATCTTTTAAGCTTCACTTGACTTCCTGACTCAAATCCTACATAAGCAATCGTTAAACCACTTTGACTAAGTAGTGGTAAAAGCTCATCATCTTTGTGGAATGTGTTTGCTCTAAATAAGGCTCTGTAAGTGATTTTGATATCTCTTTTAATAATTTCCTCGGCAATCTCTTTTGCTCGTTTACGTCCTTCTTCCGTAGGTGGAATAAAGTTATCATCATTAATCCAAAAATGTTGGATACCATGCTCCTTGTTGAGATATTCAATTTCATCAACAACAAGCTTAGCCGATCTACCAATCCACTTTCTATCAGGATAAATAGCAGGGTCACAACAGAATGTACAATGTTCTTTACATCCCCTACTAGTTGATAGTCTTGCTTCGTATATATTCCCGTACTGCTTGGCAAAAATCAAATCATCTCTAGAAGGTCTGGGAAGTATATCTATATTTTCATTAACACTACTTGTTAGTTTATTAATAATCGTTTTCCCCGAATCATCTCTGAAAACAAGACCAGGTATATTTTCGTAACTTTCATTGTTTTCAATTGCTTGAACTAACTGTAGTAATGGTTCTTCTCCATCACCCACTATAACAAAATCCACCATTGCCTCATTATCTATTACTTGCTTTGGGCAGACCGAAACATGTGGACCTCCGAAACATATTTTTATATTAGGATATTTTTCTCTAATTTGTTTTGTAAGTTCTAAACTTTGATGAATTGTTAATAATGTAACTGTTATTCCAACAAAATTTATATTCTCTTTAGCAATTTGATCTAATACATAGCTATAGCTTAAATTATCCACACTATCTGTTACCTGCCAAACATTCAAATTATCAACGATCTCCATATTAATAATATTGACTTTATATTGATAACTTCTTAAAAAACTAGCTAAATAAGCTAATCCTAAATGCTCAGCCCCTGCTTGAGTAATGGCACTTGATCGTTTTTCACTTGTTCTAGGAACCACTAATAATACATTTACTTTTTCCGTCATTATATTTCCTCCTAAACAATGATTTTCCTATAATTGTCTAGTGCTGCTATTTTCAGAAGGTCGACACATCTTAGAACATCAATATGCTCTTTGATTGATAATGAAGTCGGAGAAAAAGGTTTATCAGCACTGGTATAAAATCTACTATACCCATATAGATAATCGATAACTTTTAGAACATCATAGCTCTTTTCGAACCAAAAACTAGTAAATATTTTTATAATTATATCCAATGTATATATTCTATTTTTTCCATACAGTATTAAGTCATATGTTAATACAGCGATCTCAAAGTTTTTACAATTATTTAACTGTTGGATATCATCATATGTATACTGAATATCAAAATCAATAAAATATACTTCTCCTAGGGGGGAGATCATTGTATTACCTCCCCATCTATCCCCTAGGATTATGTTATTACTGTGAGCATTTTGAATCATTCTAAAAAGATTGAATAGACACTTTTTACTCAATATTTCACTATATTCAATATAGTTAGTACCCTCGATATATTCAGTCAGTAGGTAGTTCTCTCCACATCCATATAATTTTGGTACCTTAAGTTTTAGATTATTACATTGCTTGTGGAACTCTGCTTTCTCGTTATAATTTCTAAATCTAAAACTATTACCTTCTAAATAAAAACCAGCAGTTGTATATAAATCAACTAAATATTGGTTAATATCTTTAATATCTATATCTTTTTTAGTTTGTAAGATATATTTACTAGTTGCTGTTTGAACTAAAAATGTTTTATTTACGTTCCCTTGTTGACTATTTAATTCAATCGAAAGGATCAGGTCATCTAATTGATCTTCTACTTGATTCCTCAAACTATCAGAGAATCTCATCACTGATTCACTTCCTTATATATTACAAGATGTGGATACGTTCGCTTCTGTTTGTCCATCTCCCCAGAATGTTGTGTAACTAGTTGTATATCCCACTCGTTCCTTATATTCATCTAATAAATCAATTAATTGACTTAAATAGGCATCCACTATCTCATTAATTGCTATTTTATAGTTTTCATAAGTAACATCATCCCATTCATTCTCAGCAAGATCTATGCACTTGAGGAAAAAGTCTCTATTTTCTAAGTTTAAGTTTAAGAAAATTTCATCCTTTTGCTTAACAAACTCTTCGACGACATCAGGCGTAATCTCATTTAGTTCTACTTTTTCCTTCATTTCAATTACGATATTTGGAATGTCAAGAATGTTAAGTCTCTGTAGAATTTTATCACGTACAATCGCTTCAGAAGTATGTAGATTCTCCATATTTCTAGCTAGAGTTTCAACCTTTTTATCTTCAAAGACGTAATCACAGTAGGAGCTTTTATATCCAAAATCTTTTGTCACTAGTCCTTTTTCTCTCATTTCTTCAAAGATAGGAGTACCAGTAAATACATCAAGACTTTGAATATAGTTTGAGAATAAATATGACTCTCTTATATCACATAAAAAATTGATATCCTCTCTAATATATTGGAATCTTGTAAATGGATCGAACATGATAAAACCTACTTGTATTCCAATTCCATAATGATTACACAATTCTACTATATCGTAATATTGCTTTAGTGTTACATTTTTACTGTATTGTTGTAACCTGGTTTCACTACCAGATTCAAATCCAATAAATGCCATACTTAAACCACTTTTTCTTAAAATCTCTAATAATTCATGATCATCTTTATTATCGATATCAAAAGCATCAGCTCTGAAACGTACACGATAAGCCACTTTTAAGTCACGTTTAATTATTTCTTCAGCTATAGCTCTAGCTCTCTTCTTAGTGTGAGTAGCACTGGTTAAATAATTATCATCAGAAATCCATAATACTTCTATTCCATAATTTTTTTGTAACATTTCCATTTCATCTACTACGTGTTTAGCATCTCGAGCATACCATTTTCTATTATATCTTTTGGAATCTATACAAAATGAGCATTTATGTGTACAACCTCTACTAGTTGTCATCCTCGCTTCTTTAATTTGATCAACTTGTCTTTTCATTTTATCAAGAATGTCTCTAGCTGCAAAAGGCTTGTCCGATAATTCTGGTGGAGTACGTAGTCCTTTATTTATGACTTTTCCAGATTCCTTGTAGCAGATTCCTTCTATATCACTTATGCTTTTCTTTTGTAAAAAGGCATCTGCCAAATCAATTATTGTTTCTTCACCATCTCCAACTGCTATACAATCAATATAATCTTCATTTTCAATGATATTAGACGCTTCAAGGGTTGATTGTGGACCTCCCCATACTATTTTAATGTCGGGTTTAATCTGCTTAAGTTGTATGCTTAATTCCGAAGCAGAGTCGAAAGTCATACTTGTAACACAGAAACCCACCATATCAGGATTGAATCTTAATATATATTCAGCTGATTCAAGGATATCAAATTCATTTTTTTCCAGATTGTCCCATTCATTAAAAAAGTCTACTAGTTGATAATTGATTAATTCAACTGGATAACCCTCTTGTCTTAATACTGATGCAAGAGATGCTTGCCCTAAATGCTCTGCTCCTGCCATTGAAATAGCACTTGATCTTCTTACTTTACTTCTTGGTAATACTAAACAGACTCTAAAATTTTTTTCCATTATCCTCATCTCCTGTTTTTGTATTCATTTCTAGATCTGTGTATTGGTTTAATAAATTAGAATATAAATAATTTTGTTCTTCAATAACTTTGTTTTTCATATTCTCAAATACAGTTAAATCAAATTCATTTTCCGCTAAATCAATAGCTTTTATCATAAATTCATAGTTAATATCATTAAGCTTTTTAACAGTTTCTTTTCTAACATCATCAAATTTATTTACTTTATTGATTAAGTCAGTGTCATTTGAACTCATAACATATTCGCTTAAATTTGGAAATTCAAAAATGTTAATTTTTTGAAGTATTTTATCTCTTCTTATCGTCTCACTATCAAATATATTTTCCATAGCTTTTGCTAGCTTACCAACTCTGTCATCCTTGAATCTATAAACCCTGTAGGGTGATTTATAATCAATACGTTCATTTAAAAGTCCTTCTGCTTCTAAATAATTAGCAATTTCACTACCATGAAAAACATCAAGATTTTGAATGAAATTGTATACAAGATACATTTCATCTATATTATAGAGAAACTCAATATCTTTCCTTAAATCTTCAAAAGTACTTAAAGGGTCAAACATTATAAATCCTATCTGAAGCCCCAAATTGTTTTCTTTAATCAATTTTGCTACTTTAAGATTTAAATCAACAGTTGTGTTCTTCTTAAATCTTTTTAATCTTATTGGACTTCCTGACTCAAATCCTACTAATGCTATTCTCAAACCACTATCATAAAGATGTTTTAATAATCCATCATCAGTGCCATTCTTAAAGACATCACTTCTGAAAAAGACTCTATAATGGATTTTTAAATCTCTTTTCATTATTTCATTACCAATATCCCAAGCCCTCTGCTTACTTTCTTTGGTAGCAACTATAAAGTTATCATCATTAATCCAGAAGTGTTCTATATCATATTTTTTATTAAGAAGCTCCATTTCATCTACTACTCTTTTAGCTGAATGAGCATACCATATTCTCTTTCGATAAAGGGAAGGATCTATACAAAAGGTACATGCATGTAAACAACCTCTACTAGTGGATATTCTAGCCTGTTTGATATTAATACGTTCCTTGATGATTTCTAAATCATCTCTAGCAGGCATAGGTAATTCATCAAGTTCTAAATGGTTACCCATTGGATTACAACGAACTTCACCATCTTGTCTATATGTCAAACCTTCAATGTTTTCGAATTGCACTTCGCCAATCCGTAATTGATCTGCCAGCTCTAAGAAGCTTTTTTCACCCTCGCCTTTTATTACAAAATCAACATAGTTCTCTTTTGCTAGAATGTCCTGGTCGGTGACCGAAGCTTGATGTCCTCCTAGAAGTACTCTAATTTCACTATTTATTTCTTTTAAATGTTTTGATATTAAGAGACTGTTATCTAATGTAATTCCCGTAGTGGAGATTCCCACTAAATTAGGCTTAAATTCAAAAATTTCCTTTGCCATTGCCTTCGGTGAAATATCGTACTCTTCATCTATGCCTTCTTCAAATAGAAGAAAGTCTTGTATTTGAAAGTTGAGTATTTTTACATTATACCCCTTTGCCCGTAGTGTCGAAGCTATGTAACCTAACCCTAGATGCTCTGAACCAGCTTGACTGATGGCACTGGAACGCATAGGCCCTCTTGGTAATACTAGCGCTATTTTATACTCTTCCTTCTTAATCATATGATATCACTCTCACTTAATATCTTATTATTAATCAATGTAGAACAAAACTCATCACACAGGATAACCAATTTGTCTTTTGTCTTTACTATTTCAGTTGTAATCTCACCTATTTTTGCGTCAAAGAAACTTTGATCCCATTCACCTTCTGCCATACCCACTATATCTAGGAAAAGATCGTAATTAAATTGATTTAGTGTCTCAAGCAATTGGTCTTTATTATTAGTAAAGTTTTTGACTATGTTATTAACTTTATCATTTCCACTATTCTCTCCACATCTCAACTTGTACAGAATGTTTGGAATTGTAATGATATTTAGCCTTTGTAATTCTTTATCTGCATTAATGAGTTCTAAATTGTAAATCGACTCCATCTGTTCTGCTAACCTTTTTACCTTATTATCTCGATAGTCATATACCTTAAATGTAGAGTTATATGTTAACTCTTTAAAGATTAATCCTTCAGCTTTTAACTGATCATAAATAGCTGTACCTGGAAAAACTAATAAGTTTTGAACAAAATTAAATAACAAATACATCTCACCAATATCAAATAAAAATTTAGTATCATCCCTAATATTCTCGAAATTAGTGAAAGGATCGAATATAATAAACCCAACCTGTAACCCAATATTGTTCTCTTTTAGTAATTCTACAATTCGATAATAATGGCTTACCTTTGTTCTTTTTCTAAAGTAATCTAGCCTAGTTTGACAACCTGACTCAAACCCAATGTGAACAACCCTTAATCCACTTTTTCTTAACAACGGTAATAATTCTTCTGCACGGTCCAGACCATCTGCTCTAAAATATGCTCGATACCAAATATCTAAATTACGTTTAAGTATTTCTTCTCCAATTACCCTTGCTCTTTCTTGACTTTTATTAGTAAAATTGAGGAAATTATCATCAATAATCCAAAAACCCTCTATACCATACTCTTTGTTTAGAAATTCCATCTCATCTACAACAGAGTGGGCAGAGCGGGCTGTCCATTTGTTCTTTTTATATAAGGTTGAATCAATACAAAATGTACATGCATCATAACACCCTCTGCTCGTTGAAAGTCTTGCTTCCTTTACATTTAGGTACTTCTTAAGTTCATCAAGAGAGTCTCTAACTGGGAAAGGTAACTCGTCTAAATTTACATCTTCAGGAAATCCAGTATTGACTACTTTATTATCACGTAAATAGCAAACTCCTTTAATACTACTAATGTCAGTCCCCTCGTCCAATGCCTTAATAAAATTAAGGAATGTAAATTCTGCATCTCCAATAATGATGTAATCAATATTCTTTTCATTTTTTATAATATCTTCTGCCATTACTGAAACCTGATGTCCACCAAATACTATGGTGATTTCTGGTGACACTTCTTTAATTTTTTTGGATATTTCAAGACATTCATCCATAGTGGGGCCAGTTACTGAAATACCTACTATATCAGGTTTTGAATCTAATATTTCTTTTACAGACTCATCTATTGATATTTCATCTACTTTACTACTGTCATTTCTATCTTTCCATTGATTAACCATTGTGAATAATTGAAAATTCTTAATATCAACGTCATAATTATTTTCTCTTAGTACTGCTGTGAGGTAACCTAACCCCAAGTGCTCAGCCCCAGCTTGAGACATCATACTAATTCCCGAGCCCCTTAGGATTGGTAATACTAATGTAATTTTACTTTTCTTCATATCGTTAACTCCCCTTGCACTTGTTTTACTCTACGATGTTTGACTATGTAATTTTTCTTTATCTAATACATACCAATATAAGTAACTTTTTGTATTTAAAATTACTGAAGGCATATTATAAACTAAATGAGTTACTATAGATGGTAATAAAGAATTTGACAATAAGTATAAACTGCAAGATATTACACTAAATATTGCTTGAATTAAAATATCATACTTACTAAACTCAGCGTGCCATTTTGTACCTATATGGTGTAACATAAACATGAATATACTAATAAATATTGAAATGTACATAAAGTTTTGAGATGTATTTATTATTGAAATAATAAACTCTCTATAGAAAAATTCTTCAACAATAGCAGCAGCTATTAATAAAAAAACGAAGCTTAAGTAATGAACTTTGTTTTCTTGATTCCTAAAAGAAATAAAATCATACGATAAGACTAATCTCCAGGTTTTTAACTTAGGTATTATTAAACCTAATCCACTTAAAAACCCAATCACACAATATCCTAACGTAATGATTGAAATATTAAAATTTATTCTATATTTAAATAAAAGAGGAATTAAATAAGGAAGAATGTAGAGACTTCTTCTTAAAAGCATGAATAAAATCACAAACTTTTTTGAATCAATCTTTTTTACTTGTCCGTTAATAAGAATACTGATCACCCATAAAACTAAAATCAAATTAACACTGATATTGAAAAATCCTAATATACTCAAAAAAAGTACATTGATCCATATAAGCATCTCATTCCATGACATCAATTGATTATTCAT
Organism: Alkaliphilus hydrothermalis; assembly: GCF_016908555.1. GTDB lineage: Bacteria > Bacillota > Clostridia > Peptostreptococcales > Natronincolaceae > Alkaliphilus > Alkaliphilus hydrothermalis. The sequence continues at coordinate 11,239 of NZ_JAFBEE010000027.1, read as the reverse complement.
CTTTTATTATTGCTTTCTTTTCAATTAAAAAATTAATAAAGTTTATAACATCATCTTTAATATCTTCTGGGTTAACTTCGTATTCTTTTGCAAGCATTTCAATTATTTCATTAACTGACTGATCTGATATATTTTCCCAAATAAAAGTACCTGTATCATTTAATTCATAACAAAATCCAGAAGCAAACAAGATGTTTTGATTTGAAATTTTTCGTGACCTAAAAGTATAGTTTTTTGTAAAAACATCATTCAGCATGTTCTTTTACCTCCTACAATTCAATTTTAGATAATACTAAATTTGTGAAATCCAAGATTTTATGAGCATTTTTTTCAAACTCTTTTTCATTACTTAAACTAACAAAAGTGATTTCATCAAATTTTTTCATAAACTTTTTTGCTACGTCATCTGTTTCTGCAAGTTGTCGTAATTTCGGATAAACCCATTTTGGTCGATCTAGTGACATTTTCATGCTAAACAAATAAGTTGTTAAGGTTTCAACTAACACTGTTCTACCAACCAAAACAGCATTTGTGAAATCTTTTTTATCAACGTTTCCAATTAAGTCATCTATAGTATTATCCACCTCATTCATACTCATTCTAACCATAAGGCGGTAATAATTATCTAAATTTAGTTTTTCTAATAAACTATTAAATCCATCTTGGTTATAAAGTGCTGTACCAGTTATAAATCTATGAACAAGTGACATGATATCTTCAATCCTATTATTGTTAGGTAAATCAAGTAAATTATATGTTCTAGTTGATGTGTCAAATTGAATTAAATTAATTTTACTAATAACTTCTAACAATAATTCTTTAGACCATACTTCTATGTCAAATCCTATTCCATATGCATTAGTAAATGTTACTTTAAATTGATCAAAGTCATATTCACACTCTATCTCATTAAATCTTTCAAGACTCTCTGTTAAAATGAAAATATCTAAGTCTGAATGTCTATTTCCGATTCCTTCAATCAGAGAGCCTGCTGCAAAAACAATATCATCCTCTTTATATTTAAGTACTTCTAGGAGTTTACTTACTGGTATTTGTTTATCTAAGATATTTAATTCAAGCATTTTTACACTCCTTTCTATAAATGCAGATAGTCTTCCCTATGGTTTGGTGTGAACTCAATTAGGACTTATAAAATGATATACTAGATAATAAATCTTGTTTAAAAATAAAGTTAATACTATCTATCCATGTTATTTGCTAATTAAAGAATGGATTAGAAGTAGGAATTACTCCTACTTCTAATCAGTATTCTCTTAAATTGTACTTAATGTCTTGAAACTTTGTTGAAAAATTAGCTAACAACTGCTTCAGCCATTAAAGCTGCTGGAATTTGAAGCTCAGTTGCTACTGGTGCACTGTACTTTTTCATATTCCCAACCCCCTCCCTTTAAAAGTTGTTTTATAAAAACAGTACAAAGTACCATTTTTAAACTTTAATACACCTCTAATGTGGCATTTTTATAGGCTACTCTTTCTAATATCTTTAATACAACATAGCCTATTACCAAATATATTGTACCTACAATAAACTCCATAAATATTAATTTACTTATAGCTTCTATTGGCCCTTGACTTGCTACTAGCCGCCCTGCTTCGATACTTCGTGTCATGGGTAGTGCATAGGAAATTTTTTGTAAAACAACTGGTAGTCGATCAATTGGAAAATTTGCACCACTGAAAAATAAGAGCATCATTGACGCTATATTTAACAACATATTAATATCAGTTACTAATAATCCAAAACTACCAACCAGTAGACCCAAACAGGCAGCTGCATACATACAGCAAAGTAACGTTAATGTAAAGATGGGTATGTTTTCAATCGGTATTCTAAAATTAAAAAATATAAATCCGACTACAAGTCCAACAATTACAGTGATCGACGCATCTAAAACATGAAAGAATGCCCTTGCGAAGAATATAACAAAACTATTCGTCGGAGAAACTATTACCATTTTTAATGTTCCATAAAAACGTTCTGCTATTAATGTTATCCCTACACCAAACATTGCATTAAATGTACATAAAATAAACGCATTCCCTATCACCCAAGGGGTTAAATCATCAGTTTTATAAACATATGATAGAAGAATACAAAAGAACATTAATTGCAGCGCTGGGTTAATTACTTTAACTAATATGTATATTTTAGGATCTAACCACGCAAATAGTGACTTAAACGAAAGCATTGATTGTCTGACAAATGATTGAATTCTATCTACTATTTTTCCCATGTTAATGCACCCCCAATGTTGCATTAATCCTCGTTAGTTTATCTATTTTCTTTAATAATAACAAGGATATTATTGTATAAAATGCACTTACTAACACTATACTTAATACGTTCATCCAAAACATTTGCATACTATCAATACCAAAAACACTACTCCTAATTAATTTAGCACCCCATGTAGGAGCTAAAATATAAGAAAAAACTCTAGTCCAAACTGGTAATAATTCTATAGGAAAAACAATTCCACACAGTATATAAATCGGATATTCTATACAGTTCATAAGTGCTCTTACTTGTCTTGATAGTGTTAAACAGCATGCAATCAATAGTGAAATTGGAATAAAAGAAATTACTGTTAACAAAAGTGATAGAATTAGCAGTTCCAAATGTGCAACATCAAAACTTATCTTAAAAAATAACGTGATAAAAATAAAGCTTATAAGTAGAGGTATAAGACCTAGTAAAGTATTACCAATAATTTTTCCAAATAAAATCACTTTAAAGTCCACTGGCGAAGTCATTATAAGTTCTAATGTCCCCATATCTCTTTCCCTTTGAATGTCTCCTGCAGACGAGAAACAAACAGAACTCCATAAGCTTAATAATCCAGATCCAATAATGACATATGAAATAATGTGTTCATGACTGTACCCCTGATAAATCATATACATCATAAGTGAGTAAAATATCGGCTGTACGAGAATACAAAATTTAAATGTTGCTCTGGAAAATGATTGAACTATTTGCAATAAGCAACTTGATTTTATAGCATACATATTATACATGACCATCACCTATTAAGTTAATATATATATCTTCTAAACTAAACTCTCTTATTTGAAGATTTATAATCTTTTTATCCGCAAATTTCTCTAACATAAGCTTTATAATTTCCAATGGAGTTTCACAAACAATTTTAATGTTATTAATATCGTCTTTTAAATAAGAAGATACTTCTACTACACCCTTCATGGATTTTAGTTTTGATATATCATCATCAGAAAAATCAGAGACCTTTACCTCAATTATTGAGTTTTGATTAAGTTGTTTCTTTAATTCCGAAACTGTATTAAGTGCAACAATCTCCCCATTTTTGATGAAAGCAATGCGATCACACAATTCTTCAGCTTCATACATGTAATGGGTTGTTAACAAAATTGTATGACCCTTTCCAGCCAAAGTCCTAACTATATTTCTTAATTCTCTAGATGAAACAGGATCTAAGCCTATAGTAGGTTCATCCAATAAAAGTATCTCTGGATTGTTAATTAAACCTCTTGCAATCTGTAATTTTTGCTTCATACCCTTTGAATAGGTCTCTACCTTTTCATCAGCTCTACCAGTTAAACCAACAAGATCTAACAAGTAATCTATCCTTTTTTCTCTAGTTTCCTTGTCGATTTTATATAAATCTGCAAAGTATAGTAAATTATCTCTAGCGGATAATCTCCAATAAAGATTTCGCTCCCCTCCAAAAATAAAATTAATATTTGGCCTTACCTTTTTTTCTTGTCCATATGTGTCAAATCCAAGTATTTTAGCGGTTCCAGATGTTGGTGCTAAAAGAGTTGCAAGAATCTTAATGATCGTAGTTTTGCCCGCTCCATTAGGACCTAATAGACCAAAAATTTCTCCTTTCTTTATATTAAACGACACACCTTTTAATGCTTCTGTTGTCTTTGTTTTACTGTTTAAAACACCCGTTTTAGTATTATAGGATCTCTTTAACCCTTCGATATTGATTACTTCCATAGCTGATTATCACCTTCCTTTATAAGTATAGTTAAGTCGTTTTATAATAAAAATCTTATATACCTCACTTATTGCTTCAATAAAAAACACTTAAAAGCTTATAAATCATTTTGCATAAATTTGCTGTTATGCGACTTATATGTATTGAGAATAATTACGCTAATTCAACTATTATACTCATAATTATTCAAAAGTATGTAGCGAATTATGTTGCATTAACTTTTTCTTTGCTTAATAAAGTGGCTTTTAAGAATATATTATATATTGTATAAGATTACATGATATAAATCAACCTTTTTTGTTCATTTTGTTTTCTTTTTTTAAAAATTTTATATTTAGTTTAACGCTAATGCATTTTTGTGCTTTATTAATAGTAATAATGAAATTTTTATACAAAATGAATAATTAGTAACAACAAGTCACTTACTCGTTACAACATGGGTCTTTGACAGTCGTAAAACAAGACTTCTTTTATTTTCAACCATTAATGTCTCTACTTCGGATGGCCAAATACAGCTTACATATTCCCATTCTTTATTTCTTTTGTCTTTATGAGTATCTGGAATAGAGTGTTCATCAACATTCCCTAGAAACATATCTGATATTTTTACTAAAATATTATTCTCTATTTCTGATTGTATCTTCTCTATTTCCATATGTTTTAGCATGGATGTATCCTTGTCCAACTCTACATAATAGACGTACTTTTCATTCGCATGTATGACCCTTAATCGTTCACCGCTGTCAGCATATTGAAATATTAAATTATTAAAAATCATACTATTTTCAGCTCCCTATGAATCCCAAGAGAGTTAATATTGATTTTAATCTTTTGATTAACATTAATTGGTTGAAACATATCTACTTGAATTATTTTATGAATTACTAAGTATCTAAATATGGCTATTCCAGTGCCTTCTGATAAGGCAAAATCATTCTCAAAATTATTTGAAATATGTCTTATTGTTTCATCTGCATCTAATAATCTTTTTATATAAGTCATTACAAGGTTTTTTCAACTAGCTTTCTCTTAGGTATTAGTGCGTGTAAGCTTTGTTTGTCGAAGTAGAAGTTTAGCCAATTCTTAACTATCTCTTCTTTGCCCGATTCTACAAAAAGAACATACCACTCCATTAGAGACACCTCCTTACTAACAGTCCTAACTAAATTAATACTTATTATGCATTCTTCTCTAATAATGTAATAATAGTCTCTTCTCCACTAGCAAGCATATTTATGTACCTTAGAATATCTGAACTTAAATCTTTTCTCCTTAAGGCATAATCTAACGTAGCCTCTAAGTACCCTAATCGATCGCCTACATCGTATCTTTTTCCTTCAAAATGATACGCATACATCTTTTCCCTTGAAACTAATAAATCTAATGCATCCGTTAATTGAATTTCTCCGCCTTTTCCAGGTGGTAAATTACTCAATATTTCAAAGATAGAAGGTGTTATAATATACCTTCCCAGTATGGCTATATTGGATGGAGCTTCTTCTATTGTTGGCTTTTCGATTAGTTCATTAACTTCATATACTCTACCCTCAACTTTGTCCCCTTTTACAATACCGTACTTACTCACATTTTCTTTTGCTACTGGTTGTACTCCAATAATTGAAGTTTGATATACCTCGAATATTTCTAACATCTGTTTTAAACAAGGTTTCCTTGAATAAACTATATCATCTCCTAAGAGTACAGCAAATGGCTCATTGCCTATAAAACTTCTAGCACATAAAATAGCATGACCAAGTCCTCTTGGCTCTTTTTGTCTAATATAATGGATATTAACCATATTAGATATTTTCCTAATATCCTCCAATAATTCATGATTACCTTTTGATTCTAATTCTAGCTCCAATTCAATTGATTTATCAAAATGATTTTCTATACTTTGTTTATTTCTTCCTGTAATAATGAGTATTTCTTCTACACCTGATTCTACTGCTTCTTCAATAATAAATTGTAATGTGGGTTTATCTACGATAGGGAGCATTTCTTTTGGTTGAGCTTTGGTAGCAGGTAAAAATCTTGTCCCTAATCCTGCCGCAGGAATAACTGCCTTTTTTACCTTCATCATTTAGAATACCTCTTTCAGTATTTTTAGTTAATTTTTTTTACTATATAAACACTTTTTCGACAATTAACTCAAAAATCCTCTAAAATTTTATTATTTATTTTCCGCAAATTTCGACATTGTTATTTTTACCAATAAAATTTCTTTATTTTTTTGTTATGCGATTTGTTTTCTTTGCATTTCTAATCTTTCCATTAATAATGAGATTATGACCATTTTCTATTTTTTTTTTTTTACAAGCTTGTTTATGCTGGTGTTTATTTATGTTTTAACGCTTTTTTTATCTATTGATTTAAAATGTCCGTCTTTTCCCTTGTTCTTGCAACGGTTGGCGGGACTACCAGCCCCCGTATCTGACTTTCACCGACAAGTTCGCACCCATGCTGGGCAGCAATCGAGTAGGAGGTAGATAATTATTTTATCTACCGACCTCTCAGTCGAGTAAGTAAGAGGACTTTCACCTCAAACTTCTCACAGAACCGTACGTGAAAGTCTCCCTTCATACGGCTCTTATCATTCAACCTTTCTTTTTATACCTAAACTTCCAATGTGCAAACAAGTTTGGCTCTCTATTTTTCACCTCGGAGAGCCATTTTTCTGCTAAACGTCTATGTTGTAGATTATCAAATTAACATTCCATAAACCTATATATATTTCTCAGATTAAATAATTTGATAGGTTTTTTCATCTAAGATAAACTGATAAAACTTACTCATTTTAATCTTTCTCTTTCTTGGTCATACTCCTAACAATAAGGAGATGTTCTCGTGATGCAAGTGCTCTTTGATTGCTCTATTAATGATTATCTGGCTAAAGATTATGGAAAAGATGTTTGTCCCCCTAGGCCTCAGCGTTGTCTTAATTCTAAGTGCTTAATTCCAATCCCTCCCAAGAAACATGGGGGATATAATAGATATTCTATCAGTGGTGACTATTCTTCCCATATATACATTCATCGTTTTTATTGCCCCTATTGCGGAATGACCTTTTCTTATCTACCTTCCTTTTGTATCCCATATTTTCAATATACCCTACATATCATAATAGATATTTTGTTAAAAAGCCTTAAACTAGGCCTTTCTTTTTCTAAAATATTAGAAACTCTTATTTGTATTCCTCATCTTAGGGCTCTTTCTTTATCTCATATTTCCTTTTATCTAAGACGATTTATGAAGAACATATCTTGGATTCATTTAAGAATCAGATCTATTTCCAGTAGAATTCTACTTCCCTCACTGGATTTTGAACAAAGAAAAAAAGCTAGAGATACGATCGATATCATAAAAGACAATTTCTCAATCCCCACCTTCAGCCAAAGGTTTTTTGAGCACTGTCACCGATCTTTTCTAGCTTCCTTTTCAAATTAATTTTTTCCCTTTAATTTCATTATGGTCTTCATTTCTATTTTTTATTCAGCAACAGAGTTTTTTAAGGTTATAGTCTAGGAGTAGCGGCTATTCTAGTACTATTAACTTAGAAATGGAGGTTTTTTACAAATGATTACTCAAAGGGACCGGGAAGCAGTTGCTCTAAAACGTTTTTCCTTAATCAGTCCTGTACTTAATGGGCAGGTACAAAGTCATAAGCAATATTTTGAAGAGGTGTGTGCAAAACCTATTGACATGCCTCATTATGGTGTAAAAAATTACTCACCTAAAACCTTAGGGTGCTGGTATGCACTTTATCTTAAAGAGGGTATAGATGCCCTTAAGCCTAAAGGAAGAAGTGACCAAGGTCAAAGTAGGAGAATTAATTCTTCAGTTGGAGATGCTATTGTAAAAAAAATTGCTAAGTTTCCAAGAATAACAAAACATCTCCTCTATTATGAGCTGATAAAAGATGGTATTTTTACACCTAAAGACATCTCTTTAGCTACATTTTATCGATATCTTTCTGGAAATCCCTATCTGTTGGAAGGAGAAAATAGAGAACACAGCACTAAAGAATTTAAGCGTTTTTCACACGCCTATGTCAATGAACTATGGCAAACAGATATTATGTATGGCCCCTACATTAAAACAGGCCATAAGAAAGAAAAAACCTATTTAGTAGCCTATATCGACGATGCATCAAGATTAATTACCCATGCTAGCTTTAGCCTACAGCAAAATTTCCAAGCACTTCGTGCCACATTCAAGGAAGCCATTTTACATAGAGGAATTCCAAAGCTCCTCTATACTGACAATGGGAAAATTTATCGTTGCAATCAACTAGAAATGATCTGTGCCTCCGTAGGAATAAGTCTTCTACATGCTAAACCCTATACCCCTACATCAAAAGGGAAAATAGAGAGGTTTTTTAATACCGTTAGGATGCGTTTCTTAAGCTGTCTAGATATAGATTCTATAACGGATCTAGAAGACCTCAATCAACGATTTTCAAAGTGGCTTCTAGAAGATTACCAGTGTAAAGCCCATTCCTCTATCGGAATGAGTCCATTAGATTTTTTCATGAGTCAGGCCGATAGGATTAAACTCTTTAACAATCCATCTTTATTAGAAGAACATTTTCTAATCCGTGTAAAAAGAAAAATACATCATGATGCTACTTTAACCATAGATTCAATCCTCTTCGAAACAGATAGAGGCTTAGCCAACCGAAGCCTAGAGGTGAGATATGACCCCACATGGTTAGAAAATTCCAGCAAATCCTTACTATTGTTTGATAAAGATAGACAAGTAGGAATTGCAAGGGTAGTAAATTTTTATGATAATTCCCGAGTCAAAAGGAAATCTACTAGTAGTGAAGCCCCTAAGAGCAAACTATTACCCATCAATGAAGAAAGAGAAGAACTTCAAGAGTCCAAATCAGGTGTATCCTTTATGAATTTAATGGAAGAAGTCCATATTAAAAAGAAAGAAGGTATGTAAAAATGTTTATCCAATATTTTGGAATGAAGTACAATCCCTTTAGTAAAGAAATTGATAGTAGTCATCTCTACACCAGTGAAGAATCTCAAGAAGTGGCAGCGAGATTAAAATACCTAGAACAAACCCGGAGAATAGGTCTAATAGTAGGAGAACCAGGAGTGGGCAAAACCACAAGCCTTAGAAAATATGTAGATCATTTAAACCCATCATTATTTAAACCCTGCTATTTTGCATTATCCACTGTAACCGTAAAAGAGTTCTACCGAGGGCTAGCTCTATTATTAGGAGAAGAACCAAAATTTCAAAAGATAGGCCTCTTTAATCAAATACAAGCTGCTATAGGCAACCTACATAACCAGAATCGGATTACCCCAGTAATTGTACTAGATGAAATACACCTAGCCTCCAATGCCTTACTGGAAGATTTGAGACTACTCTTTAACTTTTCAATGGATAGTGACAATCCTTACATACTGATACTATCAGGACAACCTCTGATTCGTAACAAGCTAGCACTAACCATAAATAATCCCTTACGACAGAGGATTACAGTGAAATACAATCTACAAGGATTAAAAGAGACAGAAATGGAAGCTTATTGCAATACCCGACTAGAAATGGTGGGTTGTAAAGAAAAGCTCTTCACAGAAGAAGCACTCCGTGCCCTCTACAGCATAACAAAGGGACATCCAAGGCTAGTCAATAACATAGCTACCGCTGCTTTATTATATGGATACAGCCAAAAGACAAGGATTATCGATGAAGAAGCTATATATCAAGCTCAAAATGAGGTTAATTTCTAATTTAGTATGCAGTTGTTCTAATTTAAGGGCAACTGTTGTTTTTTTACAGCTAATTTAATCTGCGAATCATTTTAACATATACTAAATTATTCTGAGAAACATACATAAAATTGAAGGAAATAATACTGGTTTAATTTGAAAATATTTTTTGTTTTAACTTGAGAATCTACACTATGTCCCCGAAAATGCTTAAATTTACACATTGCCCATTTAACCAATCTTCTGTCAATACAGTCCAATGAATATTTCATTGCTGATGGATTATATTTACCAAAGTAATTTATCCACCCTCTAATTATTGGATTTACCATTTCTGAAATCATTGTTAAAGTACTTCCAGTTCTCTTATGGAGTTCCATAGCTTTTATCTTATCTCTAAAGCCCTTTGTGGATTTCTTGCTGACATACGCTATGAAGTTATTCCTTAATAGTCCATCTCTACACTTTATATACATCGCTTTGAATGTATAACCTAGGAAATCAAACTCCCTAACGGGATAATCATCTTTCCTATCTTTGTCACTGCAATATACAATTTGTGTCTTTGTTGGATGTAGTTCCAATTTGATTTCCTTCATTCTCTTTGTTAATGCATTTTTAACTTCTTTTGCTTCTCGAAGTGAGTTGCAGTGAATTACAGAGTAAGTAGACCTAGGGAACCTCCCCCTAAGTCTCTCTCAGAACCGTACGTGAACCTCTCAGCTCATACGGCTCCCATCATCCAGCCGTTGGTAATATTCCTAATTTCCAGTGTGCAAACAGTTTTATATCACGCTTCGCTATTCCTCCAAGCCAGTATTCTGCTCTCTTTCTTGAATTTCGTCTCTTGTATTTTCTGCGATCCCATTTTATCAGACACCTATTAATGTACCTTAGAACATCATATATTTCTGACTTGTAAAAATGCGTATAGTAATTAATCCAACCCTGTATCTGCTTATTAAACATGTTGGCAATATCGTTCAGACTTTTATCTGATTTCAACTGTAACTTCCAACCTCGAATTTCTTTTCGTATGGCTTTCTTCGCTTTTCTTCCCATTGCCGGTAGAAAATTCGTAAAGAATTTTCCATACTTATTCTTCGCATGCCTTGGTCTAAATGTATATCCCAAAAAGTCAAATGGTGTTTGTTTATGATTACCCTTTCGGTCTTCATCTTTACAATACACAATTTTCGTCTTTTCAAGATTTAATTCCAGTCCAAATACCGCAAATCTTTCAATCAATCTTCGTTGCAAATACTTTGCCTGCTTAAACGATACACAGTGGGTTACTCCATCATCAGCATATCTTGCCCACTGTATTGATGGAAACTCTTTGACCATAAAATCATCAAATGCATAATGCAAGAAAAGATTGGCAAGAACCGGACTAATCACTCCACCTTATGCAAAGTAGATGATTATGCAAAGTAAATCCTGCTAAGTATTGTTTTGTCTAGATTCTTCTATGACTTACTTTGCATAATATACTGACTA
>NZ_JAFBEE010000026.1 GCF_016908555.1 Alkaliphilus hydrothermalis | reverse complement strand
GCTATCCCAGCCAATTGACCCATTAGCTCAGTCGGTAGAGCACCTGACTTTTAATCAGGGTGTCCCGCGTTCGAGTCGCGGATGGGTCACCATTTCAAAGGAGAGGTGTCCGAGTGGTTTAAGGAGCTGGTCTTGAAAACCAGTGACTCCGAAAGGGGCCGTGGGTTCGAATCCCACCCTCTCCGCCATTAACAACTTTTTTTCATGGATAGGGGCTTATAGCTCAGCTGGTTAGAGCGCACGCCTGATAAGCGTGAGGTCGGTGGTTCGAGTCCACTTAAGCCCACCATTTAAAATACACTTAAAAATTTGGCCCCTTGGTCAAGCGGTTAAGACACCGCCCTTTCACGGCGGTAACAGGGGTTCGATTCCCCTAGGGGTCACCATTTTTGAAATGGGCGCATAGCTCAGCTGGGAGAGCACCTGCCTTACAAGCAGGGGGTCACAGGTTCGATCCCTGTTGTGCCCACCATTTAAAATACGCGGCCTGGTAGTTCAGTTGGTTAGAATGCCAGCCTGTCACGCTGGAGGTCGAGGGTTCGAGTCCCTTCCAGGTCGCCAAAAAATTATATAAAAAAACCTAAGAGATTATCTCTTAGGTTTTTTTATATTTTTTTGCAAGTGTCATGAGAAAGAATTAATCCAAGCTATTGAGAATATATTTCTCTTTTACTAGGACAAATTAATAGTATTATTTCAAAATAGAATAAACACGACAAAATTGGTAAAAATCCATATAACAATAACAATTAGGGAGTTGATTATATGGGGGAAACGATGAAGGGGACAAAGAGATTATTGACAGTTGAGGACGCCATTAACATGGCTGAAGTAGAGGTGGAGAAACTATACAAAGAGTGTGTCAATCCACAATTTTTAGTACTTTTAAAGTTGTTAGGTCTTAATAAAAGATTTATTAAAGCTAAAGGTACAAAGTTATGGGATGACCAAAACAATGAGTATATTGATTTCCTAGGAGCCTATGGAGCATTAAATGTAGGGCATAATCATGAGGAAGTAATAGCAGCTTTACAGCAGGTTTCGAAGTATCCAAATCTATTACAAACAGCAGTAAATCCTTTGGCTTCTGTATTAGCTCAAAATTTAGCAGAGATAACTCCTGGAGACTTAAAATATACTTTCTTTTGCAATAGTGGAGCTGAAGCTGTAGAGGGGGCTTTAAAATTAGCTAAAATTGCCACAGGAAAGTCAAGAATTATTTACTGCAGAGGCTCTTTTCATGGAAAATCAATGGGAGCGCTTTCAATTACAGGAAGAGAAAAGTATAAAAAATATTTTGGACCGTTAGTACCAATGGCAACGGAAGTAACTTTTGGAGATACTCATAACTTAGAAGCCACTTTTAAACAATTTGATGATATAGCGGCATTTATAATGGAGCCTATACAGGGGGAAGCTGGTATAGTGACACCTCCAGTTGGATATTTAAAAAAGGTAAAGGAACTCTGTCAAAAATATCAGATATTACTTATTGCAGATGAAGTTCAAACAGGCTTTGGAAGAACTGGTAAGTGGTTTGCGTGTCAAGAGGAGGGGATTGCCCCTGATATCTTATGTATGGCCAAATCCCTTGGGGGAGGAATTATGCCTATAGGTGCCTACATAGCAAATGAAGACACATGGAAACGGGGCTACGGTAGTATTGATAAATGTTTACTTCATACATCTACATTTGGTGGAAATACTTGGGCCTGCACTGCTGGAATTACAACCATTAATATTATTGAGGAAGCTGAGTTGCATGAGGCAGCCAAGGAAAAAGGCGATTATTTTATAAAGAAACTTCAGGGACTAAAAGAAAAATACCCTCTATTAAGGGATGTGAGAGGTAGAGGATTAATGATTGGAATAGAGTTTGGAGATTTAAATTATGCATTACTAAACAAAATAGTTTCCAATTCACAAAAGGATATGATAGATGAGTATACGGGAGGGATGATTGCTTCACAATTGGCTAATGATTATCAAATAATTACAGCTTATACATTAAATAATCCAAATGTAATTAGAATAGAGCCACCATTGACTATTTCATATGAGGAAATAGATTATTTCATAAACTCGCTACAGGAAATTCTAAAAAAGAATAACAGGATAGGGGGAATGGCCTTTAAAACACTAAAAAATCTATTCCACTCATATAAAGAATCAAAGGAGGCATAAAAATGGAGAAGTTTGCATTTTTGATCCATCCAATACAGATTGACGATGTGTATCGAAAATATAAGTTCCTAAAGTATTTACCAGAAGGTTGGGTGGAAAAGCTAATTGAGTTTATTCCTCCATCAATGGTATCCCACATTACGAATATACATGGATATCATTCTCAAGGTGAAGGTTGGTTTATAGGTGTTCCCCTAACATCAAAACAAATGATGACCCTACCAGAAGAGAAAGTAATGAAGAAAATAGTGGAGGCTGGTAAAATTGCAGAGGAATTGGGGGCTGGAATAGTTGGTTTGGGAGCCTTTACATCAGTAGTTGGTGATGCAGGAATAACTGTAGCAAAAAAATTAAATATCCCGGTGACCACTGGAAATACCTATACAGTAGCTGCGGCATTTGATGCAACAAAAGAAGCCTGTAGGCTTTTGGGGAAAGAGTTTGCTGATTGTGAAGTTGCAGTGGTTGGAGCCAACGGTTCTATAGGGAGGATTTGTGCAGAATTAGCCAGTAGAGAGGTAAGCAGATTAAGATTAGTAGGAAGGGATAGAAAAAAATTAGAGCAGTTAAAAGAGGCGTTAATGGGAGACTACCCTAACAAGATCATCGAGACGACCACAAGTATAGAACTAGGTATTTCTTCGGCTGATGTTGTTGTAACAGTCACCAGTAGCATTGACGATGTAATTAAAGCGGAGTATATAAAAACAGGTGCAGTTGTTTGCGATGTTGCCCGTCCAAGAGATGTGTCTAAAGCAGTTCAAGAAAAGCGTAAGGATGTGCTAGTAATAGAGGGTGGGGTTATAGAAGTCCCAAAGGGTGTCAAATTCAACTTTAATTTTGGTTTTCCAGATGGACTCTCCTATGCCTGTATGGCAGAGACGATGATCCTGTCATTAGAGAAAAAATATGAAAATTTTAGTCTTGGTAGAGAAATTGATATCAATAAAGTAGATGAAATAAAGAGGTTGGCAGATAAACATGGGTTTAGATTAGCTGGACTCAGGAGTTTTGAAAGAGTGATTGATGATACCCATATACAAGGGGTATTAGATGCTATCGAAAGATCTATTAAGTTAGAAAATCTAAGTTAATAGTATTGATTACGAATATAATTTTAATCTAATAACAACCCGTAAATATAGTTTTTATGGTTTGAGGATGTAGTAGTTGGACAACGCTTAGGACTGAGTATGTAAATATTAGAATGAATAAGTCGGTGAAACCTGGGACTGTTGATAAAGCTGATAAACAATAGAATGGAGCCTGTTAAAAGGTTGAGATTAGTGTATAAGAAGAGCCAGCGACTGAAGCGTATATACAGAAATACGTAAAGATGCTGGCTTTTATAGTGACGAAGAGAATAAGGATTTATTAATAGCTAATAAACTTGCTATTGTCACATTTTAAAATGTTATATGCATGTTTACTATATAGTTTATTTTTACTTATATCCAAAACTAATTAGAACCTTTGCGTCGAATCGTATACCTTGGGCATCCTTATGTTCATTAATCACATTAAATGCAGTTTCTTTAAATTTATTCAGAGCATCTGGTCCAATGGTATCGATGTGTTCAAAGAATCCACGGGTAGCATTTGTCCATTGCTCCTGCCACCATTCCTCTTCATTATTATAGTAAAAGGTTTTTTCTTCTACGATTATATCAATATTTCTGAATCCAGCATTCTTCAAAATCCTTTCGATTCCTTCAATGGAGCCAAAATCAGGTCTACTAGAAACATTTACAGATTTCTTTTGTTGAATTTCAGGAAATGCTTTAGAGTAAGCTTTATCTAAAACACCCCTTTGTTCCCTTTGCTTCCATGTACTTAATCCTAATTTGCCTCCATCTTTTAATACTCTATACATCTCTTCTACAGATGATATTGGGTTTGAAAAGAAAGTAATTGCTAATCCACATAAAACATTATCAAAATAATTGTCAGGGAAATCTAATAGCTCTGCATCCATTTGTATAAGTTTAGCATTACATAAGTTTTGTTTATGAATCTGTAACTGTGTTTCATTAATCATTTCTTGTGAAAAATCAATTCCTATGATATGTCCCTTTTCTCCGACACTATGACTAGCTGGGAACAAGGATGCTCCTTTACCGCAGGCTACATCAAGTAAAGTTGATTCCTCCTTGATTGTCGCATACTCCACCAGTTTTTGACCAAAATAAGTAAAATAGTTAGGACCAATACTATCGTAATTGGCTGCTACCCGATTAAAGATTCCCTCTAATCGTTCATTTCTTTTTACCTTTTCCGAATGCATGAAATCACTCCTCCCAAAAAATTAAAAGAAGCCTACCATTTCAACTGAATGGTGGGCTTTTTTATAAAAAACAAAAACAATATACCGCTTTGGTATATCTATCTTCTAGAGACAACTAATTGCCTATAAGTATTATATCATATATTTCCATTATTTCCTACGTATTTTTTTGAAAATTTATTAGTTATTGAATTTAAAATATGGTTAGGAGGGATAAAGCGATAGATTGTAACATGGGATAACAACCCCATTAAATATGGACTGAAAAAATAAATCAATATAGATGTTAGGCTATAGTGAATATAGAACAGATTAGTACGCTGAAGAAAGGAACAGAAAAAAGAAGTATGAATAATATATACAAAGAATACAACTGGGAGGGAGCGTGACGAAATGGCTATTGAAAAATCTCAGCAGACAAATTTATTATTTTTTTTTCTGATCCTAGCAATTTTATTAATGCAGAGCAACTTATTCAGTAAGGATGACTCTAGTCTTTTATTTTTCTATTTGATTCTAGTAGTCTTATTTATAAAATTTTATAGTTGATGTGCATGAAAACAATACTTAAGTGAGAAAATTGCAAAATATATTAAATATAGATCTACAATAATTATGGGATTCCCAAAGTATATTTATATAAGAAGGAAATTTATTATATAGATTTATGCTCTTAATCTAAAAGCCCACTGAAATGCTTGATAAAACCAATCATTTCTCCATGGGCTTTTGGTTTTTTATTTTTACTTCCTTCTAATCTTAATGTGGTTTCTAACCTTTCTTACACCTTCAATACTCATGGCAATTTCAGTAGCTACTTCAACCTCTTCTTTACTATTGAGGTAACCAGACAGGGTTACTAC
Source organism: Alkaliphilus hydrothermalis (assembly GCF_016908555.1). Taxonomy (GTDB): domain Bacteria; phylum Bacillota; class Clostridia; order Peptostreptococcales; family Natronincolaceae; genus Alkaliphilus; species Alkaliphilus hydrothermalis. The sequence goes on along the minus strand of NZ_JAFBEE010000026.1, from coordinate 28,950 downwards.
TCCACCACTGACACTTCTTCCAATATCTTTAAAGCTTAAATCTGTATTACTTAGCTCCTGTACAATCTTATTACTAATACTAGTATCTGTATACTCACCAACAGTTCCTATGTTAATATTACTCACTACGTCCTTTACACCTCGAGCATTAGACGCGATTCTCATGGCTTGGTTTGAGTCTTTAAGATTAGATAAAGTACCCATTAAATTAACTACCCCATCAGTTACCTTCACACCTACACCAGCAATTGAATTATTGGGCTGTTCTCTTAACTTATCAATTACATCTTTCTCAATGTGCTTGTCAGTGATATTACTATCCATTGCCACTGTAATTTTATTTTCAATTCCTTTAACACCCTCAGTATGGATAGCAATTTCTTCAGCGTATTTCTTTTCTGAATATAAATCCACAATACCTGATAAATGGACATATCCATTTCGACTGAAGGCTTTAATATCCATTGCACTGGCCTGCATTTTTTCGTGAAGCTTCTCATGAATGTTTGCTGTTATTTCATCATCTGGTGCAGGATTAATTTGGTTTCTATAGGATTCTATTTGATTACGATAATCGGTTTTCTTATTATGGGCCATAGTTAGTCTCCTTTCAAAAGAATCTATCATTAGTTTTTCTCAAATTACGATAAATATGTTTTGGTTAGGAAATAAATATATGGGATAGATATTCTATAGAGGCATTTTATGCCTAATTATAATTAAAAATTATTTAAACTCTTTGCATTTTAGTAATGAAAGAAATGTAGTACAATATATATATACATATTCGTAGCTTTGTTGAAATATAGGGTGTATTGCCTATAAAAAATTATTAAAATTAAAAGGATTTTTTATTTTACATATGGAAATATAATTTTAAGGGGAGTATACCGATATGTTGTAAAAAAGAAAAATAAATATATTAGATGAAGTAATATACATGATTAAAACATGATAAATTATAATGGTGTTTTAAACTTAATAATATGTTAGATGAATAGTTTTTATTTTATTTAAAAGTAAAACTTTGTATATATATATGTCAATTACAGGAATAGAGGTGTTTAATAATGGATCAACTGTTGGATCTTTTTAGGAATATAGGAATAAAAGATATGGCGGACATGGCAATTGTGGCTTTTGTCTTTTATAAACTATATATGTTAATTCATGAAACACGGGCTGAACAGCTTATCAAAGGCATATTGGTACTGCTAATCGCTACACAGGTGAGCGAATGGTTACAGCTCCATGTAATCAATTGGATTCTACGAAATACAATGACGGTGGGTTTAATTGCCCTCTTGATCGTGTTTCAACCAGAACTTCGGAGGGCCCTTGAATATATCGGACGAACAAAGTTTTTAACAAAATCAATCGTTGATATTCAAGATGAAGAAGCTCAAATGACAGCAGACGAAATCACTGAAGCTGTAGCTTCCCTTTCGCGACAGAAGATTGGTGCCCTGATGGTACTTGAAAGGGAAACAGGGTTAAATGAAGTGGTGGAAACAGGCACTGTAATTAATGGCAAAATATCTAGAGGACTTTTAATTAATATTTTTATACCAAACACCCCACTACATGATGGAGCAGCTGTGATTAGAAAATCAGAAATTTTGGCAGCAGGATGTTTGTTACCTTTGACAGATAGTCAAAATATCAGCAAAGAGTTAGGAACTAGGCATAGGGCGGCCATTGGAATAACTGAGAGGTCAGATGCCATTGTTGTGGTAGTTTCAGAAGAAACAGGTGCCATCTCTATGGCTGAGAATGGCAAATTGAATAGATTCCTAGATATTGAATCTTTGCGACAGTTGCTTAAGGAAGCTTTTAAGACGGATGAACATAGACAATGGCAATTCTTGAAGTTGAAATGGAGGCAGAAGGATGATGAATAATTTTTTTAAGAGAAATTTAACAGCTAAAATTATTTCTGTCTTCTTTGCGCTAATTATGTGGACTTATGTTATGAGTGATATAAACCCCAAAATGACGAGGGAAATCACGAATGTACCTGTTCAGCTCTTAAATATGGAAGAATTAAGACAACAAGGGCTAGTGATTGTTGGAGAAGTCAACGACCAAATACGGGTCACTGTTAAAGGTAGACGGGATGAAATCTATAAAATCAATAAAAATGACGTTAAAGCAACAGCAGACTTAAATGGATATAAAGCTGGTGTTAATAATATACCTGTTGATGTGGCGTCCCTTGGAAATATAGAAGTAGATTATTCCCCTAAATTTCTAAAGGTCGAATTAGAGGAAATAGTACGTAAGCAAAGGGAAGTTGATTTATTGATTTCAGGTAACCCTAAAGTAGGATACATATTAAATGAGCCTAGATACAAACCAAGTGTAGTATGGATTGAAGGTCCGGCAAGCTTTGTAAATGCAGTTGACCGTGTTGTGGCAAAATTGGAACTCAATAAGGGTGAGGTAGAAGAAATTGTGGCTAGTTTACCACTGAAGGCTTTAGATGATAAGGACGTGGAAGTAATGAATGTTGAAATAAAGCCTCCCTATATAGATGTATACTTGCCAGTAGACCGACTTCGAACTATTCGAATAGAACCTAAGATTGAGGCTAAGGCGGCAGAGGGGTATAGGATAACAGATATTTCTGTGTTACCAGAATCTATTGCTTTAAGAGGTCAAGAAGAGCTTATTAGTAGTCTTAGCTCTGTAGCTACTGAAGCCGTTAAACTAGATAATCTTACAGAAAATAAAACAATAGATGCATCTCTAGTTTTGCCAGAGGGAATTAAGCTTTTTAATGAAGAGGAAGTAAAGATTACTGTTGTTGTAGAGGCAATAGTGGAAAAAATACTGGATGTACCTACTGTTAATATTGAATTTACAGGAATTCAACAGGGTCTAGATGTGGATTATGATGCATTATTAGAAAAGATACAGGTAAAGCTAGTTGGGAAAGAAAGTGTCCTCCAACAGATTAATATTGAGGATATTAAAATGATGGTAGATCTTAAAAACTTGAATAGCGGAACCCATGATGTTATAGTTAATGCTAGTATATCTACTGTAGCAGGGGGGGGAATTGATGAAGTTACGACGACTCCCAAAAAAATAAGCGTTAAATTAATAGAGCCTATCCAAAGGAATAACGACTAATAGCAATGATTGATTGAGGTGGAAAAGTGAAAAAGGAATTGGACGTTATATTAAATAGCACCCATGATGCTATGATTGCTGTTGATATTGAGGGAAAAATAACACTATTTAATCGAGCTGCGGAAGTAATTACAGGTTTTAACGAAGAAGATGTTTTAGGCAAACCTATTGCTGAAGTAATTACTAGTACCCGGCTGCCTTATGTTCTTAATTCTGGGGAGCCAGAATTAAACCAAAAGCAACCGATGGGAAATACCGTCATCATCACCAGTAGATTACCGGTAAAGGATGAGGCTGGAAAGGTAATTGGGGCAGTTGCAGTATTTCGGGATATCAGTGAAATAATGGATCTAACAGATGAAATATATAAGTTAAAAGAGTTCCATAGTTTGTTGGAGGCTATTTTCAATTCTACTCAGGATGCCATTACAGTGTGTGATGAGAAAGGAATACATGTATTGGTTAATCCTGCCTATAGTCGATTGACGGGGCTAGCTCGTCAGGAGATCATTGGAAAACCAGCAACCGCGGATATTGCCCGAGGGGAGAGTATTCATATGCAGGTTATCAGTACAAAAAAACCTGTAAAAAATGCCCGATTAAAGGTGGGCCCCCATGGTAAAGAGGTGGTGGCGGATGCAGCCCCTATTATTGTAGACGGACATCTTCGTGGTAGTGTTGGGGTATTACACGATTTGACGGAGATTAAAAAATTAAACAATGAATTGATGAAGGCAAAGCAAATTATTCGGAAGCTAGAGGCTAGATACACCTTTGATGATATTATTGCAAAGGATGAAGGTATGCTGACGGCCATCGAGAAAGCGAAGGAGGCATCCTTGACTCCTGTCACGGTATTGTTAAGGGGTGAGAGTGGGACGGGAAAAGAGTTATTCGCCCATGCCATCCACAATATGTCCAACCGTAAATACAATCAGTTTGTTAGAGTGAACTGTGCTGCGATTAGCCAGAGTCTATTGGAAAGTGAACTTTTCGGTTACGAAGAGGGGGCTTTCACAGGTGCTCGAAAGGGTGGAAAAATAGGCTTTTTTGAGGAGGCCCATGGAGGAACCATTTTTTTAGACGAAATTGGAGAGATTCCCATAAGTACTCAAGCGAAACTCTTGAGGGTATTACAGGAAAAAGAAGTGATCCGGGTGGGAGGAACAAACCCAATTAATATTGATGTTCGGGTAATTGCTGCTACAAATCTACCCTTAGAAAAGGCAATTGAAGAAGGGGAATTTAGAGAGGATTTATACTACCGTTTAAATGTTTTCCCTATATTTATCCCGCCCCTTAGAGAGCGTAAAAAGGATATCTATCCTTTGATTATTCATCTTATAAAAAAGTTTAATGAGGAATATGGTAGAAATGGAGAAGATATTTCTCCAGAGGCTATGGAGAAACTGTTGGACTACGACTGGCCAGGAAATGTAAGGGAGCTTCAAAACTATATTGGCAGGGCCATTATCAATCTAAGATACCACGAAAAATATATTACTGTTGATCGCCTACCAATGTTTTTTGATAATGACAAGATTTTGATGAAGGATAGAAAGCAAAAGACTGTGATACAACTGCAGGAGGGTAATGATAAGTCTCTAAGGGCAATCGTTGAGGAAATTGAAAGGGATACCATTGTAGCTAGTCTTAAAAAAAATAATGGGAATCGTACTCTGACGGCTAAGGCGTTGGATGTATCCTTACGAAATCTCTATTATAAAATCGAAAAATATAACATCGAGTTATAATGAAAGAAATTGCACGATACTATGCAATTTTTTTCATGCAAATTATTGCGTAGTACTATAATTTCATATATATTAACTGGATCTAAAATTATTAATAAAGCTTGAACCCATTGAAAAGACCGATAAAAAAAATAGAAGAAGAAAATTATGGGGTTTGGCATAGCCTTTGCATATTATAGAGGGTGATGTTAATTTTAGTATTAAACCTTTAAAAATATAGTAAACTATAGAGGTGTTTACTGATATGTTAGACTCCATTAGACAGTATATTATGTAAGTATAAATAAATCCCCTAATAAATGAGAAGAGGTGTAGGAATGAGAGAATACATATTAACGATTAACCCAGGATCTACTTCCACCAAGGTGGCCATCTTTAAAGGAGATGAAAACGTTTTACAAAAAGACCTTAGTCATTCTCCAGAAGAGTTAGACAAGTTCACCAAAATGGCTGATCAGTTCGACCTAAGAAAAGACATCATTCTTAATTGGATGAAGGAAAATAACTTTTCTATCGAGAGCTTAATTGCTGTTGTTGGAAGAGGTGGTCTATTAAGACCAATGCCTGGTGGAACCTACAAGGTAACTGAACCGATGATGAAGGATTTAAGAGTTGGTTATCAAGGAGAGCACGCTTCAAATCTAGGAGGCCTAATTTCTAGAGCAATTGCCGATTTAGCAGGAGTGGAGGCCTATATCGTTGACCCTGTTGCAGTTGATGAGTTTACAGATATTGCAAGAATCTCAGGAATACCAGAAATTCAAAGAAGATCACTAGGACATGCTTTGAATATTAAGGCTTGTGGACATAGAGCCGCTGCTAGTCTAGGAAAGAAATTTAACGAAGTAAACTTAGTGGTTGCTCATCTAGGCGGGGGAATTACTGTAGCGCCAGTTCAAAAAGGCAGATTATTAGACTACAACAATGCCAATGAAATGGGACCTTTTTCTCCAGAAAGAACTGGCGGACTTCCAGTTGGAGACGTAGCAAAGCTTTGCTTCTCTGGTCAATATGATGCTAATTCATTTAAAAAGAAGCTTAGAGGAAAAGGTGGTCTTACAGCTTATCTAGGAACAAACGACGCTAGAGACGTAGTAAAGATGATCGAAGCCGGAGATGAAAAAGCTAAGCTAGTATTTGATGCATTAGGATACCAAATTGCTAAAGAAATTGGTGCTATGGCTACAGTATTACAAGGAAAAATCGATGCCATCGTATTAACTGGTGGTTTATCTTATTCAAATATGTTAACTGACTACATTAAAGATATGATTGGATTCATCGCTCCTGTAATCATTTATCCAGGAGAATTTGAAATGAAGGCTTTAAATGAAGGAGCCTTAAGGGTAATTAATGGCGAAGAAACAGCTAAAATATATGAGAACGAGGTGGCTATTAATGATTAAGAACTTTCAAGAAGTAATGGAAATCGCAAGGGAAAGAGGACCAAAGGTAATCTCTGTTGCCTGTGCTCAAGACCCAGAAGTATTAATGGCAGTAAACTCAGCTAAGCAACAGGGAATCGCTGATGCAATCTTAGTAGGAGATCAAGAAAAGATTACTTCAATTGCAAAAGAACAAAATATTGATTTAGGGCAATTCGAAATCATTGATATCAAAGACTTAGCAGAGGCATCTTTAAAGGCTGTAGAGTTAGTATCAACTGGTAAAGCCCACATGGTAATGAAGGGATTAGTAGATACTTCCATCATCCTAAAGGCAGTACTAAATGCTGAAGTAGGTCTAAGAACTGGTAACGTATTAAGCCACGTGTCAGTATTTGACGTACCTGGTTATGATAGACTTTTCTTAGTGACTGATGCTGCAATGAACATTGCACCAGACCTACCAACAAAGAAGCAAATCATTGAAAATGCAGTACAAGTTGCTCAAGCTTTAGATATTGATGAGCCAAAGGTTGGGGTTATCTGTGCTAAAGAAAAGGCAAACCCAAAGATGCCAGATACAATGGATGCTCAAGCATTAGAAGAAATGAACAAAAATGGCGAAATTAAAGGTTGCTTAGTAGGTGGACCTTTCGCGTTAGACAATGCAATCTCAGTAGAGGCTGCAAAGCATAAGGGAATTGACCATCCAGTAGCAGGTCATGCAGATATCTTAATGTGTGGAGATATCGAAGCTGGAAATGTTTTATATAAATCAATGGTATTCTTTGCTCAAGCGAAAAATGCTGGTGTAATCGTAGGGGCTAAAGCTCCGATTATCTTAACTTCTAGAGCAGATAGTGAAGAAGCAAAATTATACTCCATCGCAATGGGTGTATTAAGTGCAGCAAAATTATTTAGCTAATAAGCAGATTATATAGAGAGGTGGAAGAAAGTTGAGCGAAATTTATCGTATTTTAACAATTAACCCTGGTTCTACATCTACAAAGATTGCAATTTTTGATAACGAGAAGCCAGTATTTGAGGAGGTTCTTAGACACTCCACAGAAGAAATCGAGAAGTATGAGACAATATTTGATCAATATGAGTTTAGAAAAGGTGTTATCTTAGAAACATTAAACGAAAAAGGAATCAATTTAACTAAGTTAGCGGCTGTTGTAGGTCGTGGTGGATTATTAAAGCCAATTGCTGGTGGTACCTACAAAGTAGATGAAAACATGCTGAAGGATCTAAAGGTTGGGGTATTAGGAGCCCATGCTTCAAATTTAGGAGGAGTAATTGCCTATGAAATCGCTGGACAATTAAACATTCCATCCTTCATCGTTGACCCAGTAGTTGTTGACGAAATGCATGATGTTGCTAGAATTTCAGGGATGCCTGAGATTGAGAGAAAGAGTATTTTCCATGCTCTAAATCAAAAAGCTGTTGCTAGAAGAGCTGCTAAAGAAGCAGGTAAGAAATATGAAGATATGAATTATATCGTAGCTCACCTTGGGGGAGGAATCTCTGTTGGAGCCCACCAAAAGGGTAGAGTAATCGACGTAAACAATGCATTAGATGGAGAAGGTCCTTTCTCTCCAGAAAGAGCTGGAGGCCTACCAGTGGGAGACTTAGCTAAGCTTTGTTTTTCAGGGAAATATACCCATGCTGAAATTAAGAAAAAAATCACTGGTGCTGGTGGACTAGTTGCTTACCTAGGTACAAATGATGGTAGAGATGTTAAGAAGATGATGGATGCTGGTGATGAAAAGGCTGAAATCGTTTATAAGGCGATGGCTTATCAAGTCGCTAAGGAAATTGGTTCTTGTGCAGCTGTATTAAAGGGTCAAATCGATGCTATCATCTTAACTGGTGGTATCGCTTATGATAAAATGTTCACCCAGTGGATTATAGATAGCGTAGCCTTCTTAGGGGAAGTGATTATTCATCCAGGAGAAGACGAAATGATTGCTTTAGCAGAAGGTGGCTTAAGGGTATTACGGGGTGAAGAGGAAGCGAAATCATACAAATAAGGTGATGCTAATGCTAAATGACAACAGAATTAGAATGATCATAGGACACTATGGTAGTGGAAAGACTGAGTTTGCCGTAAATTATGCCATTAATTTAGCTAAAGAAGTCAAAAATGTCTCCATAGCAGACTTAGACGTGGTAAATCCCTATTTCCGAAGCAGAGAGAAGCAAGAAATGTTACTACCCTTTGGCGTAAAAGTTCTTTCTAGTTATGTAACGGGTTCGGGATCTGACCTGCCAGCTGTATCAGCAGATGTATTAGCCCCTTTACAGGACCCAGAAAGTAATATTATACTAGATGTTGGTGGAGATTCAATGGGGGCTAGGACATTAGGAAGATACAAGGAATATTTTCTTCCTGGAGCCTATGATATGTTCATGGTGGTAAATGCCAACAGGCCAGAAACCCAAGATGTTGAAGGCGTACTTCATCACATTGATACCATTGAAAGGTCTGCTAGAGCAAAGGTGACAGGTATCGTCAATAATACCCATCTACTGAGATATACAACAGTGGAGGAGGTATTAAAGGGACAAGAACTATGTAAAAAAGTTTCTGAAGCATTAAACATTCCTATCAAATACATTGGCGTGCTGGAGTCCCTAGTGGATCAGTTACCAAAGGATTTGGAGGGAACAGTCCTACCGATTAAGATGATTATGAGGGAAGATTGGATGTAGTTGTTTTTTTAGCCGGAGGTTACGACTGATGATGGCTATAAATATAAACCTAAATTTCTAAGGAGGGTTGTAAAATGGCTAAAAGAAGAGGTATTGTTAAGTTTACAGAAAATAGATGTAAAGGATGTGCACTTTGTACAACAGTTTGCCCTGTTGACATTGTTGTAATGAATAAGAAAAAGATCAACGTTAAGGGATATCATCCTGCGACTGTTGATGAAATGGAAAAATGTATTGCCTGTACAAACTGTGCAACAATTTGTCCTGATGCAGTAATCGAAGTCGAAACAATAGATCAAGAAAAATAGATAATTTTGTAAGGAGGGAAAACGATGGCTAAAGTATTAATGAAGGGTAATGAAGCTATTGCAGCAGCAGCTATGAAGGCTGGATGTAAATATTTCTTCGGATACCCAATTACACCACAAAATGAATTACCAGAGTTTATGTCTAGAGAATTACCGAAAATCGGTGGAGTATTTGTTCAAGCTGAATCAGAAGTAGCTGCTATCAACATGATTTACGGAGCTGCAGGTACAGGTGCAAGAGTTATGACATCTTCTTCTTCACCAGGTATGGCTTTAAAGCAAGAGGGAATCTCTTATTGTGCAGGAGCTGAGTTGCCATGTGTAATCGTAAACATCAGTAGAGGAGGTCCAGGACTAGGCGGTATTCAGCCTTCTCAAGCGGACTATTTTATGACTACTAGAGGTGGAGGAAACGGGGACTACAGACATCCTGTTTATGCACCAGCTACATTACAAGAAGCTGTTGATTTAACAATGGAGGCATTCGACGTTGCTGACTACTACAGAACTCCTGTTATCGTAATGGGGGATGGTATGATCGGACAAATGATGGAGCCAGTTGAGTTCAAGGAAACTTCAAATAGAGAACTTCCTGCTAAAGATTGGGCAACAACTGGAACAGAAGGAAAGCGTCAACCAAATATCATCAACTCTTTAGCTTTAGACCCAGCTGAGTTAGAAAAGCATTGTCACAAGCTAGATGCTAGATATAAAGAAATCGAAGAAAAAGAGGTAAGACATGAAATGTACAAGATGGAAGGCGCTGAGATTGTATTAGTAGCCTACGGTACAACTTCAAGAATCGTTAAGAATGCTATTGATGCTCTTCAAAAGGAAGGTATCAAGGCTGGTCTAATCAGACCAATTACTTTATGGCCATTCCCAGAAAAAGCATTTGATGCTATTCCTGAGACAGCAAAGGTTATTTTAACAGTAGAAATGAGTACTGGACAAATGATCGATGATGTTAAAATTGCTAACAAAGGTAGATTACCAATCGAGTTTTACGGAAGAACTGGTGGTATGATCCCAACTCCAGAAGCAATTATGGAACAGGTTAAGGAAATTTTAGGGGGTGTGAAGTAATGTCTACAGTATTTAGTAAAACTGAAGGTTTAACCGACAAACAATTCCACTACTGTCCAGGATGTACCCATGGTATTATTCATAGACTTGTAGGTGAAGTATTAGTAGAGCTTGGCGTGTTAGGTAAGGCAATCGGGGTTGCACCAGTAGGATGTTCTGTATTAGCTTACGATTACTTCAACTGTGATATGCACGAAGCTGCCCACGGTAGAGCACCAGCAGTAGCAACAGGTATCAAGAGAGTATTACCAGACAACGTAGTATTCACATACCAAGGAGACGGAGACTTAGCTTCCATCGGTACTGCTGAAATCATCCATGCTGCCCACAGAGGTGAAAAGTTCACGACAATCTTCGTAAACAATGCAATCTACGGAATGACTGGTGGACAAATGGCTCCAACTACATTAATCGGACAAAAAGCGACAACTGCACCTTTTGGAAGAGATGCAGCCACAACTGGTATGCCATTAAGAATGTCAGAAATGCTTTCAACAATTGATGGAGCTGTATTCGTTGAAAGATGTACAGTTCATAACGTAGCAGGTATTAGAAAGACTAAGAAAGCCATCAAGAAGGCGTTTGAAGTGCAAATAGAGGGTAAAGGTTTTGGTATCGTTGAGATTCTTTCTACTTGCCCAACTAACTGGGGTATTACACCAGTTGAGTCATTAAAGTGGTTAGAGGAAAACATGATTCCTTACTATCCATTAGGAAACTTCCGTACGCCAGAGGAGGGGAAATAATATGACAGAGAAAGTTATTATGGCCGGATTCGGTGGTCAAGGTGTTATGTCCATGGGACAATTACTAACTTATGCTGGAATGATTGAAAATAAGCAAGTTTCTTGGTTACCATCTTATGGTCCAGAAATGCGTGGAGGTACAGCTAACTGTGCAGTAATCGTTTCTGAAAGTCCAGTTGGTTCTCCAATCATTACAACAGATGCTACATCTGCTATCGTAATGAATCTTCCTTCTCTTGTTAAATTTGAAGAGAACTTAAAAGCTAATGGCAAGTTATTAATCAACAGTTCTCTTATTGAGCAAAAGACAAAGAGAGAAGATGTAGAAGCTTATTATATCCCAGCTAATGAAATTGCTAACGAGCTAGGAAACAACAAGGTTGCCAACATGGTTATGTTAGGAGCATTCCTAGAATTAACTAAGATTGTTAACGTTGAATCTGTTATCGAAGCTTTAAAAAAGGTATTTGGTCCTGCAAAGGAGCATCTAGTACCATTAAACAAGCAAGCTTTAGAGCGTGGAGCAGCTGCTGTAAAGTAATTCATATTCTATAATATAAAACTCCCATCTACTATAGGTGGGAGTTTTCCATTTGAAAAGGAAAAGTTTATTGACTTTGTGAGCTTTTTTAGGGAGAAGGGGAACAAAAATCTACTTTTTTACGTATATATATAGATAGTGTAAGGAATAATTATTAGTTTTCCAAGGTAATAATAAGTCAAAATCAATGAATTGAGTTTAATAATAAACTATGATAAAATAGGTTGGATAATCTATTTGAAATTTGAAGGGAGTATATATAGATGGGGAAATTATTTGGAACTGACGGTGTCAGGGGAATAGCGAATAAAGAGTTAACTCCAGAATTAGCCTACAAGCTTGGAAGAGTAGGGGCGTATGTATTATTAAAAGAAAAAGAAGGTCTAGACGCTAAAGTTGTGATAGGTAAAGATACAAGAAAATCTGGAGATTTACTAGAGACTGCCATGATTTCAGGATTTCTTTCAATGGGGATAAATGTCATTTCACTAGGAGTTGTACCAACTCCAGCCGTGGCATACCTTGTTAGAAATCTGAAGGCTGACTGTGGAGTTGTGATCTCAGCATCCCACAATCCATCAGAATACAATGGAATCAAATTCTTCAACCACAAGGGATATAAGCTACCGGATGAAATGGAAGCAGAAATTGAAGGATATATCTTAGGGGAAAAGGATGTCTCTCCACGACCAACTGGTGGAGATGTAGGAACCCTTACCCATTATGAAAATGCAGGAGATCAATATATTCAGTACTTAAAAACTTCTATAAATAGGGACTTTAAGGGTCTTAAAATAGCGATGGACACTGGGAATGGTGCTGCCTATCAAGTAGCTCCAAAACTCTTTAAGGAATTAGGAGCAGAGGTTGTGGTGGTAAATGACCAACCAGATGGATTAAATATTAATCTTAACTGTGGGTCTACTCACCCTGAAGTCGTGCAAAAGCTAGTGAAGGAAACTGGTGCCCACGTAGGTATTACCTTTGATGGAGACGCTGATAGAGCCATCGCTGTAAATGAAGAGTGTCAAATTGTTGATGGGGATCATATAATGGCTATATGTGGAGCTAAATTAAAGAAACATAATGCCCTGAAGAATGATACCATCTGTGCTACAGTAATGAGTAACATCGGTCTAGAAATCTGTATGAAGGATTTAGGCTGCAAAGTTGCTAAAACAAAAGTAGGGGATCGTTATGTATTGGAGGAAATGATTAAGAATGACTACTCCCTAGGTGGCGAGCAGTCAGGTCATATCATATTCCTTGACTATAACACCACTGGTGATGGATTGTTGACAGCTATTCAGTTGATTGATACCATTGCAGAGGAAGGAAAACCCTTTTCAGAGTTATCAAATATGATGACCTCCTATCCTCAAGTTCTTGTAAATGCTAAGGTAAAGAATGAGAACAAGGAAGCATACCTTAATGATGCTGACATCATGAAGGAAATCAATAATATTGAAGATCGTATGGCTGGTCAAGGAAGGGTATTAATCCGTCCATCAGGTACAGAGCCATTGGTAAGGGTAATGTTAGAGGGTAAAAATCAAGAGGAATTGAATATTTTGGCAACAAATTTAGCAAAAATGATTGAAGATCGTTTAAGTTAAGGATATAATAGAGTAATGGGGTTGGCGATGATGTTTTACTAACCCCATCTCAACTATTTGAAAGGAGGAATGCTAATGAGGAAAGCGACAACTAAATAAGTTATCAAGCGCCTGAGCTTAGATTATCTGAGGGATTAAGAACCTAATATCTAAGCTGACGAGGAACAGGGTTATAATCGAATGATCGGCGGGTGCCCTGCGGTGTATTCACCACCGAAAGCAAGTCTACAAAACTACTGAGGGATCGGTAGGACAAAAGGGCTTAGGTGAAGGTCTGTGAAGGTTTTTTGACTTTTTTCAGAGGCTTTTTTTGTGTGCAAAAAATTGATTGATTATTGATTTAATATTGAATTTAAGTAAAGACTAATATAAAAGAATCTATTTTGAAGGGAGATTTAAATTATGTGCGGAATCGTTGGATATATTGGAAATAGAGAGGCAACAGAGGTTTTAATAGAGGGATTATCAAGATTAGAATATAGAGGATATGACTCGGCTGGTATCGCTGTTTATGACAATGGAGAGGTGAATGTAAGAAAATATAAGGGAAGATTAAATGTATTGGCAGAACATTTAAAGCAAGATTCCCTAGCAGGTAGTATCGGAATCGGTCATACAAGATGGGCAACCCACGGAGAGCCATCTGACAGAAATGCTCATCCCCATACTAATGAAGAGGGAAATATCGCAGTAATCCACAATGGGATTATTGAAAATTATATGAAAATCAAAGAATGGTTAATCGAAGAAAAGGGAATCGAATTTAAGTCTGATACGGATACAGAAGTAATCGCCCATCTGATTGACCATTACTATGAGGGAGATTTGATGAAGGCTGTATACCAAGCCATTGAAAAGATGGAGGGTGCTTATGCCATCGGAGTTATCGCCAAGAGTGAGCCAGATAAGGTAATCGCTGTTAGAAAAGACAGTCCACTAATCGTAGGTCTAGGAGAAGGAGAAAACTTCATTGCTTCTGATATTCCAGCCCTATTAAAATATACTAGAAAAATGCATTTAATTGAAAATGACGAAGTTGTTCTATTAACTAAAGATGGCGTTAAAATCTTCAACGAGCTAGGTCAAGAAATGGACCGTGAAGTCTTCAACGTAACTTGGGATGCGGATGCTGCTGAGAAGGAAGGCTACGAGCATTTCATGATTAAGGAAATCCACGAACAACCAAAGGGAATCTCTGAGACATTGATGAGAAGACTTGATAAGGAAGACAACATCGTATTGGACGGCATCAAGTTGACTAACGAAGACCTAGAAAATATCAATAAAATCTATATCGTTGCTTGTGGCACTGCTTATCATGCAGGTCTTGTTGGAAGATTTGCTATTGAGAAGTTTGCTAAGATTCCAGTAGAAGTAGATGTTGCTTCTGAATTCAGATATAGAGATCCCTTCATTGATGAAAAGACCCTATTTATCGCAGTGAGCCAGTCTGGTGAGACTTTAGATACTTTAGCGGCTTTGAGGGAAGCAAAGCGTAAGGGTGCTAGAATCCTTTCTATCGTAAACGTGGTTGGTAGCTCTGTAGCTAGGGAATCCCATGATGTATTCTACACTTGGGCAGGACCAGAAATCGCAGTTGCTTCAACAAAGGCATATACGACTCAATTGACAGCCTTCTATATGCTAGCCCTTCATATGGCAACGATCAAGGGAAATATGGATAGGGAGCAATATCTTCAAATATTAAAAGAACTTAAGACAATGCCAGAAAAGGCTCAAAGTCTATTAAAGGATTTTGCTGAGATTCAACATCAAGCAGCAGGTCACTTTAACAACGAAAGTGTATTCTTCATGGGTAGAGGTGTAGATGTTCATGTTGCCCATGAGGCTTCTTTAAAGCTAAAGGAGATCTCTTATATTAATTCCTTTGCAATTGCAGCAGGGGAACTAAAGCATGGTACAATCGCTCTAATCGAAAAGGGCACCCTTGTAGTAGCTCTAGCGACTCAAGATCGTCTTTATGATAAGATGCTTTCAAATATCCAAGAGGTAAGAGCTAGAGGAGCTTATGTAGTGGCGGTTGCAAAGGAAGGGAACAAGGAAATCGAAAAGACAGCTGATGTGGTTCTTTATATTCCAGATACAATGGATGAATTATCTCCTATTTTAAGTATCATTCCTTTACAGTTATTCGCTTACTATGTGGCTGTAGCTCGAGGAACTGATGTTGATAAGCCTAAGAACTTGGCTAAGAGTGTTACTGTGGAGTAGGTAGGGAGAAGTAAAAACAGTTATTGTAGTTATTAAAAAAAGTTGAATTGTTTTAAAAAATGTTATATCATTTTAAAAAAAGTTAGATTGTTTTAATAATAGTTGGATTGGAATCACCTTTATATGGTAATATATACATATAGAGGTGATTTTTTATGGCAAAAAGAAAAAGAACCATAACTAAAAATAAAATGGAAAAATTAATAAAAGAAGGCAGAGGTCAAGGAACAGGAGAAGAGTATAGACCGTGGTTATTAATCCAAGATGTACCTTCTTTAGGACGAGCAACAAGGTTAAAGGGGATAAAGACTAATAGACAACATGAGTTTCTTTCAGATATAGAAAGAGACTATTTTTATTTTCTTGAGTATTCTGATAATGTACTTGATATTAGAGAACAATTCCCTTTATTACCTGTAGAAGAGACTTTATTAATAGCAAAAGAAAGTGGAATAAAACATCCCGTGGACCCCAAAACGAACGACCCTGTAGTTATGACAACAGATTTTTTAGTTACGACTAATATAAATGGGAAATGCATAGATGTTGCTAGGACAATAAAATGTCAAGATGATTTAATGAACAAAAGGGTTTTAGAAAAGTTTGAAATAGAAAGAAGGTACTGGGAAAAACAAGGAGTTGATTGGGGAATAGTTACAGAGAAAGAAATTAATAAGACATTAGCTCAAAATATAAGTTATGTACATACATACTATAACATAGATGAAATAGATTCCTTAAAATCAATAGCCAGTAATCATATAAGAGATTTAGTTTTAGAATATATGAAAAGGCTTATAGATACTAAAGTTAGTATTAGAGAAATATCTAGTGAATTTGATAATGATCTATTTTTAGAAAAAGGGACAGGAATTGCATTATTTAAGCATTTGATTATTAGAAAAGCAGTAGAAATTAATTTATATGAAGGTCTTGATGTAAATAAAATAATAAATATTAATATTTTAAGGAATGGTTTTTATGAGGAGTTGAATATATCATGATTTATGAGAATATGACTTTTCAATATACAGACAAAGAAAAAAGAGAAAGAATAAGAGTAATTTATATAGATAATGATCAGAGATTCTTATATTATGTCAATATTGATGCAGCTACTTCTATGCCTAAGAAAGAATTAGTAGATAAATTAGAATCAGAAATAAACAACAATATATTAATATCAATTAAGGATCCATTCGTAAAAAATCTAAAAGAAGAGGAGTTATCTGAGCTACAAAAAGAAAAAAGAGATTTGGATTGGATAATAATACAGAAATATTGGAGTACTGAAAAAGAAGCTTTACTAGAGAAAAATGGAAGAGAAAATAAGTTGAAAGATATTGCTGATGAAAATAATTTAAGTTTAAATAAAACAAAAAAAATACTTAGTAGGTTTTGGCAAAGAGGAATGAAAAAAAATGCTCTTCTTCCTGACTATTCTAATTCAGGGGGGAAGGGAAAAAGTAAAAAGTTAAAAGAAGATAGTAAAATAGGAAGACCCAGAAAAACAAACTATATAGGGGAAACAGAGCAAGGAATAAGTGTAACAGAAGATATAAAGAAAATATTTGAAGTATCAATTAATAAGTTCTATAGAAAAAAAGAAAAGATAAGTTTAGCAGAAACATATAACTTAATACTTAGAGAATTCTTTTCAGATAGATTTTTTATAGAAGGTCAAGAAGAGTATAAAGTATGGGATAAATCTAGAATACCTACCTATCAACAATTTTACTATTGGTTTAGAAACTCAACAGATGTAAAAAAGGACATATTTTTTAGGGAAGGAAGTAAAGAATATGAATTAAAACACAGACCACTTCTGAAAAATTCCACAATAGAAACCAATGGACCAGGAACAAGATTTCAAATTGATGCAACTCCAGGAGATATTTATTTAGTAAGTACCTTTAACAGAAATAGAATTATCGGAAAACCTGTTTTATATGCAATCATAGATGTATTTTCTAGACTAGTAACAGGAATATATGTTGGTTTAGAAGGACCATCTTGGACTGGAGCTATGATGGCATTAGACAATATGATAGAAAACAAAGTACAATTCTGTAAAAAGTATGGAATAAATATTACTGAGGAACAATGGACATCAAATCATTTGCCAGAAATAATTATAGCTGATAGAGGGGAATTCGAAGGATATTCCGTTGAAAATTTAATTAATAACTTAAATATAAAAATAGAAAATACACCACCCTTTAGGGGAGATTTAAAGGGAATAGTTGAGCGTAGCTTTAGGACTACAAATGAAAAAATAAAGCATAAAACACCAGGAGCAATTCAAAAAGAATATAGACAAAGAGGAGATAGGGATTACAGGTTAGATGCAACGCTTACTTTAGAAGAATTTACAGAAATATATATCAAAATGGTTTTATATCATAATCATAAAATAATAAGTAAATATGAGATGGAAAAAGAAATGATAGTGGATGAATTAACCCCAACACCTATCAATCTTTGGAATTGGGGAATTAATAATAAAAAAGGCAGACTTAGAGTTGTAGATAGAGATATAATGAGACTAAATATACTTCCAAAAGGAAAAGCAAGTGTTTCGAGAGCAGGATTTAAATTTAAAGGATTATATTATAGCTCTCAAAAGGCAATAGAAGAGCAATGGTTTTTGAAACCCAAATATAGATGGATTGAGATTGTTTATGATCCAAGAGATATGAATCAAATATATATTCTTCATGAAGATGGAAGAAATTTTGAAACCTGTTATATTCTAGAGAAAAGTATTCAATACAGAGATTGCTTACTTGAGGAAATAATATTTCAAAAGGAATTAGAGAAAGAACTAATTGAATGGGAATCAACCAAGCAAGCACAACTTAGCATAGATTTAGATAAAGAAATAGAGGATAGAGTAAAAAAAGCAAAGAAAGAAAAAGAAAAAACAGTAATCGAAACAACTTCTAAATCGAAAAGAATACAAGGTATCAAAGAAAATAGACAAATTGAAAAAGAGATAAGAAGACTAGAAGAAGCCTTTGATATTAGTAAAGAAGAAAAGAAAGAAGGTATTGTTAAGGAGATTATCAAATCAACTGAAAACAATGAAGAACATAACGATGTAAGACATAAAAGCTTAATGGATAAAATAAGAAGGAAAAGAGATGAGAGTCTTGGAAAGAAATAATATAGTTCCTATTCTAAAAGGGAAAATTGAAATGGCGACTTATAAGGAGCAAGAGTTAATTGAATACTCCAATAATCCTTTTATAGAATCTCTGCCTCCTATATTTACAGAAGATGATATATTAGAGCAATTTACTATATATCCTATAATTGAAGATATAGAAAAAAATAAAAACAAGAATTTAAGACATCATATGATTAAAAGAATTAAAAACTTTATACAGCCACTTCCAGATCATTTTACAATAGAAACAAAGTTATCAACAATGATTAGAAGAGGATATTTATCAAGAAATCCTATGGATAAAACTTATTTTGAAAGATTAAAAATACTAAATGACTTGCATTCAGTAAAAGAAGAAGAAAAAGAAGATATCTTTAAACGAAATATGGCACACATAAGATCTTCAGCAGACAGTCTTTCTATAATTGGAATCTCAGGTATAGGAAAGACTACAGCTATAGAAAGATTACTTCTTATGTATCCTCAGATTATAAAGCATGAAGAATATAAAGAAATGGCACTAAGTAGAACTCAAATTGTTTGGTTAAAGATTGATTGTCCATATGATGGGAACCTATCGACCCTTTGTAAGAGCTTTTTTAAAGCAATAGATGATTTGCTTGGGACACGATACCTCGAAAAGTATGGATACCTAAATAGAATAACATCTTCTATGATGTTGCATATGACATCTTTAGCAAGTATGTATGGAATCGGAGTTTTAGTAATAGATGAAATACAACATCTAATTAATGCTAAGAATGATCCTGATGAAATGCTTAATTTTTTTGTTACATTAACTAATACTGTTGGAATACCCACTGTATTGATAGGTACTTTTAAAGCACTACAAATATTTAAAAAAGATTTTAGGCAAGCTAGAAGAGCCGGTAGTGAAGGTAATATCATATGGGATAGAATGAATAAAAATAGTGATGAATGGGATTTTTTCATAGAGACTCTTTGGGAGTTTCAGTATCTTAAAGAAAATACGGTATTAACAAATGAAATAAAGGAATTAATGTATGACCATTGCCAAGGAATAACTTCTGTAGCAGTAAACTTATTTATTCTTGCTCAGGAGAGAGCTTTAAACACAGATAATGAAAAAATAACCAAAGGTATTATAAGTAAGGCATCTAAGGAAGATCTTCATATGATTCAGCCTATGATAAAGGCCTTAAGAAATAATAACAGAATAGAAATTGAGAAATATGAGGATATCTCTATAAATCTAGATGACATAATTTTTAGACATAGAAATACGTTAGAATTAGCAGGCAAAATTAAAGAGATAGCTAAAAATGAGGAAAAACAGCTGGAATTAAAGAGAAAAAACATAGTAGAAAATTTGGTTATAGATGTGAGTACTTTGGGGATATTTACTGAGCTTACAGAAAAAGATATAGAAGATTTAATAAGAAAAATTGTTAGTGGATATGGAGTAGATGATAAATATAACACTATAAAGGGAGACGTCATAAAGAAAGCGTTAGAATTAAATGAAAAGAAAAAAGAAGTTAAAAGCACTATGACATGTATTGATAGATACGAGAAAACAGATTTGAGGAATATATACGAATTGGCTAAGAAGAGAAAATTACATGTATATGAAATATTAAAGGGGCATGGGTATATTAAAGATCCTGTAGATGAATTCTTAAAGGTGGAATAAATTATGCTTACTTTTTTTACAGATCCTTATAAAGATGAAATCTTATATTCTACAATTGCTAGATATCACTATTATATTGGAAATATAGACTTCAAAGATACTTTGAGAGAAGTTTTTGGAAAAGATAGTGTAATTCCAAGTATAGAATTAAGTAGTCATCTAGAAATTTTAGCTAATAATTTAGGAAAAAAATATTCATCAGAAGATATTATTAGCAAACATACGATATTTCCTTTCTATGCACCATTTTTACCAAGGAATAGAAAGCAAGAACTATTGAATGATATGAAATATGGGCATGGAAAAGGCTTATATACAGAGATAGGGATGGTGGCAGGGAGTATATGCAAGAAAGAAGGGATATACTATTGTCCAATATGTTCTAAGCGAGATATAGAAACTTATGGAGAAGCTTACATACATAGAGAACATCAATTACAAGGTGTATTTGTATGTCCTCATAATGAAGCCAAATTAAAAAAATATGAGATAGATAAAAGAAATACGAGTAGAGTATCCTTCATAAGGCTAGATGAAAGATATTTAGATTTTAATGTAGAATATGAGAATGATAAAACTAGTTCAAGACTGATAGAAGTCTCTAAGGCGGCTTATTATTTATTAGAGAATGATCTTTTTGAATTCAATAAAGATATTATAACAAAAAAATATAAGGAACTTCTTGATAAAAAGGAGCTATTATCAATAAATAAAAATATAAAACAGAGAGAATTATATGAAGAATTTATGAATTTTTACGGTGAAGAGTTTTTAGAAATAATGGAATCCAGCATAGATAAAGATAATGAATATAATTGGCTTAAAGTTATAACAAGAAATTCAAATAGAACAGTTCATCCTATAAGACATGTATTACTTATAAATTTTTTATCATCAGATATAAGAGAGTTCTTTAAAAAAGATAATAATCATTACAATCCGTTCGGAAAGTCTCCGTGGCCATGTTTAAATCCTGTAGCAGATCATTATAGAAAAGATATAGTGTACAACATAAAAATGACAGCTGATTATGAAACTAGAAAACCTGTTGGAACATTTACATGCGATTGTGGCTTTATTTATTCAAGGAAAGGCCCTGATATTAATTGTGAGGATAGATATATGATGGGCAGAATAAAAAACTTTGGACATGTATGGGAAAAAAAGCTAATTAGATACTTAAATTTAAAAGACTATAGCATAAGAGATATAGCAAAATTAATGAATTGTGACCCTAAAACAGTTGTGAAATACGATAAGATCTTGGGGATAGATAGATTTAAAGATTCAAAAATGAATAGAGTAAAAGAAAATTTTAAACCAGATGATGCTCACAATATAGATATAGAAATATATAAGAATACTATATTAGATTTTATTTTTAATAATCCGAATTTGTCTAGAACAAGTATAAGAGAACTTTGTAAAAAAGAATATAGTTATATTTATAAATATGATAGAGAATGGCTTTTAGAGAATCTTCCTAAAAAATTAAATAAAATACAGATAGATAATAAAAGCAATGAAAGAGTGGATTGGAGTAAAAGGGATATAGAAGTATTAAATGCAGTTAAAAATGAATATCTAGAGTTACTAGCTAAAGAAAAACCTATAAGGATCACTATGTCTAATTTAGGAAAATCATTAGGATTACTCTCAATGCTTGAAAAAAACTTAGATAAACTTCCAAAATCAAAAGCTTATTTAGAAGAAATTCTTGAAAGCGTAGAAGTCTTTCAATTAAGAAGAACAAAAATAATAGTTGATGAAAAACTAGAAAATGAAGAACAAGTAAAATTATGGGAGATTCAAAAAAAATCAGGAATTAGAACAGAATATTTTAACAATATATCAGTAAAGATTGAAAATTATATAGATGGGAGGTATAAGCATTAAAGAATGGGGGAAAACAATGTTTTTGTTAAGAATTGGCCATTTAAGCCTGGCGAGAAAGCAAAGCTTTATTGGATAGATAATCCGTATAAATTATCTAATAAGTGGGTATTAGATGCTTACTTTAAAGGAGAATCCTCTTTCCGAAAGCTAACTATGGATTGGGCGGACATTCATTTCCTAATGCTAGAAACATATTATCAGAATGGAAATCTAAATTGCAGTCAAAAAAGGAAAGATGCTACTAATCAAGAACTTAATTTGAGTAATATAAAGTTTAATATGATTGAAGCTTTTTTAGAAGTAGAGATTGACGGTTTGAAAAAGAAAATAAATACAAATATTTTTGTTGGATACAGGAATGGAATAGAATATAGAATACCTGCGATAGAAATAATACGATCTATAATTTGTAGAAGTAGATTTTTATTAAATAGAATAGTTGAATTGGATAGTCTAAGCAACTATTTTGTATATGAAATTGACAATAAAAATAACTTGCATATTAATTTCTTTGATGGATATGAAAGAAAACTGCTAAAGGGAGAATATGTAAAACATATAGCTTGGATGATTACCAATGAAAATATATTAAGGATGTTTAATAAGGTAGGACAAAGCTTATGGAGTGAAGGAAATCTAAAGTACAGTTTCTTATTTAAAGACTTTAAGATACGAGCTAGAATAAATAAAAAAGGTAATGTTGTAAGAGTGCTAGAAATAATGGAATTTAAAAATAAAATAATAAATGCTAAAGAAGTATATATTAGCTCAAAGTACAATAAACAATTAAAAAGAATAAATTCGCCTAAGTTAAGGAATTATGAAAGACTAAAGGAGACAAATGATAAGACTATAGATTCCAAAATAGATGGAGCTAAAAATATTGAATCAGATTTCATTAATACAACGGAAACAGTACATACATATAGAAATGATGTGAAAGTAAATAAAATAAATAAAGGTGAAGTATTTATAAGAGATACAGAAGATGAGAATACACAAACCTTTGAAGTGCAAAATGAAGCTCTAAGAACAACTGCCGATACAGGTGGAATGGATACGGCTAGGGCATTAGAGTATGAAAATATAGACAATGTTAATATACAAGGAGAATTAGAAGAATTTATAGAGATATTAAGATTGTTACAACAAAGATCTAATATAAGGAGTGTTGAAGTCGTTGTAGACTTTCTTCCAGAAGGGAAAAAAGGAAAGAAGTTTGCCTTTCTTAGCGATGGAATAACTAAAAGAAGGTATATAGTTGGTAAGATAGTTATGAATGATACTATTTTTAGTCTAATTGAGATAGAGAGAGAAAATAGATCATTATCAATGCTTCTGTTATATTCAAGATCTAATATTGATTGGAATAAAGTATATCTATCAGTAACATTAGGATTGGTTAATAAAAGTGGAACTTGGGACATGAAAATAGTAAGTAGTTTACAGAAAATATGGGTAAATGCTAATAGAATAAGACACGTTGCTGCTAACAAGAACTTAATAAATAAAGCAGAGCACATATACAATAAATTAATGGAAGTACATTAATGTGAAGTGTTTACTTAAGATAGCAAGGTAAGATAGAATGAAGATGTTATTGCTATTAAAAGCTAATATTCTGATGAAAAAGAAAAGGATTTGTAGTATAATAATATTGGGATTAGCTAACTAAAGTGGAAAATGAAGTAATGCTGTTGCAAGCTAAAATTATGTAACAAACTAAATTGTAATAAGGACTAGTTATATATTTAAAAAATTTATTAAAGGTGTTGATTTATAAATGGGACCGAATTTTATAATCAGAGAATTTAAAATTGAGCAGCTTTATGTAAACCCTGATAATGCTAGATTTATAAATGCTGAGGAGCTGCCAGATGAAGTTGCAGCTATAGAAGAACTTACATCAATGAAAAAAACACATATTGATAGAATTGCAAAGGATATAGCTACATATGGTCTTAATCCAAATGAATTACCAATTGTAATTCCAGCAGCAGATAATGAGGGACATTTTTTAGTGATAGACGGTAATCGACGTATTTCTAGTATAAAGCTTATGACACAATACAAAAAAGAACTAGATAGTATGAAAATCGAAAGCAGTAAGAAAAAGAAACTATTAAATTTGCAATGTAATATTAAAACTATAACCTGTGTATTATACGAGAAAGAAGAAGATGTCAACTATTTGATTGAAAAACTACATACTTCAAAACCTGGAATTGGCCAAGTAATGTGGGACCCTCAAGCACAAGATAGACATAACTCCAAAAGTGGTGAAACTTCAAAAAGACTAGCATTAATAGAAATGTTACGTTATTCAAAATATACATCTCTCACTGTAAAAAATATACTTGATGAAGAGGGGTGGCTTTCTAAACTAAAACGATTCATAAGTAAAAAGTATATTTCTTTTTTTGGTATTGATTTTGATAAAGATAATAATATACTTTTATATTTAGAAGAATGTGAAGTTATTAAAGGATTAAGCCAATTAGTTTATGATCTTAATGAAACAAAAGCAAATTTAATTGCACAAACGAAAGATACACGTGAAGCATATCTTAAGAATTTTCCAGTAGAGAAAAAACCTAATAAGGAAAAAGTAAACGAGACACTTGTTAAGTTTAATTTTGAAGCAAAGCAATTTATAATTACTGGTATTAAAAACGACAGAATAAAAAGAAGTAATGAAGAAAACAAAGATGTTTCTAAAGAATCTCAAAATTCCAGTAGCTCTAATGGAGAAGTAAGAAAAAAGGAAGATCCTTCTTCTAAGAATGACTTGCACAATAATGATGAAAAATCAGAAGATAAAAATAAAACTGGTCAAGATAATAAAAAAACAAATGAAAAAGATAATGATTTACACAATGATAATAAAGGAAAAAAATCGATAAATAGTAATGTAAGTGACTTAAAATCAACAGCTGAACGAACAACACTTATTCCTAAAGATGAAGATATTCCAATAAAAAATCAGCGGACATTGGATCTTTATAAAGAATTAAAAATGGTTAGTGTTATTCTTTATACAAATACTGTTTCAATTGCATTTAGAAGTTTGATTGAATTTAGTGTTGAGTGTTTTTTAGACAAAAGAAATAGTAAATGGTCACATAACACTCAAATCACACTTTTTCAAAAACTGGCAAAAGTTATTAATATACTTGAAAATGAAATTGGTAAATCTCAATTGATTTCTGAAATACCTGCTATATATAGATCTGTAGAAAATTATAAAGCTAAAGATAAAAAAGTTGACATTAATTCTGTAACTAATCTGAATGTGATAATTCACAATAGCAATTATCATCCAACGGAGATGGAGCTAAAAACAATGTATAATAACTATAGTCCTTTGTTAAAGCGTATTTGGGAAAAAATCTAGACAAGTAATTGACGTATCTACTGGCCCATGATATAGTAAGACTAGATAATTTTATAACTAGAAAAGGGGCTTAATATGCATATTTTACTTGTTGAACCAGATTATAAAAATAAGTATCCTCCTATGGGATTAATGAAAATTAGTAGTTATCATAAAAGTCGTGGAGATTATGTGCTTTTTTATAAAGGAAAACTTAATAATTCAAGGATATGGGATAGAATATATATTACTACTCTTTTTACTTTTGATTATAAGAAAGTTGTAGATACAATAAATTTTTATAAATCTCAAGTTACTTCATTAGATAATATCTATGTTGGAGGAATTATGGCTTCAATTTTATATAAAGATCTTAGTAATGATACTGGATTACAAAATATTCTTGTTGGAAGACTAACTTATTCAGAAATGATTGGTTTTGATGATAATGTTAATATCGATCAACTACCACTAGATTATGATATCTTGAATGATATTCAATATAAGTACCCAGCAGGTGATAATTTTTTTGCATATACTTCACGTGGATGTGTTAATAAGTGTAGTTTTTGTGCAGTGCCATTTTTAGAAGGAAAATTAGATATTACAAATGATATTAGAACGCAAATATCTACTATAAGAGATAAGTATGGTGATAAGCGTAATTTATTGTTACTTGATAATAATATTCTGGGATTAAAAGAAGAAGAGTTAGAGAAAATAGTTAATGATTTGAATGAGTTAGGATTTGTTAAAGAACCAAACTATGTTAAACCTCTCAAAGTAGATGTGTTGGTGAAAGCGTATTATAGGCATATAGAAGAAGGTCGTAGCCCAATAAATATAATGACTGAATTTAGTCTATTTTTACATAAACTTCAAGAAAAAAAATTGTCAAAAAGTAATAGAAAAATAATTAAAGATATAATTTCAGATATAGGGACTATATATGAAGATGAAATTCAATGCATTTTAGATAATTATGATAAAATCAGGGAAATCGAAAAAAAATATTCTTATAAAATACCAGTGCAAAGATATGTTGATTTTAATCAGGGGCTAGATGCAAGAGAGTTAACTGAGGATAAAATGAAAATACTTTCTAGACTTCCAATTAGACCTTTTAGAATAGCTTATGACGATATTTCATTCACAGATATATACACTAGAGCTTTAACATTAGCGCATAAGTATGATGCATCTGAGTTTTCCAACTACATACTTTATAATTATAATGATAAGCCAGAAGATTTATATAAACGGCTCGAAAAAAATCTTGAGTTGTCTGAGGAATTTAACAAACATATTTATTCTTTCCCTATGAAATATGAAGCAATAAATCAAAAAAGTCGTACGTATGTAGGAGTATATTGGAATAAACACTATTTAAAAATTATAAAAGCGATACTAAATGTCTCAAAGGGTGTATTTGGTGGGGATAGATCTTTTTTTGAAAAGGCTTTTGGAAAAAATATTGAAGAATATTATGAAATTCTGTCTATGCCTAAAGATCTAGTGACTTACAGAATGTATTTTGAAAAAATTGGAGTCACAGCACAATGGAAAAAACTATATAATGGATTAACAATAAATGAAAAAATAGAACTTATTAACTTAGTATCTAATGGAGACTACGATTCAAATAATAAAAAATTAATACATATAATGCCCTATTATAAAATAGACTATAAAAATATTATAAAAAAAGAATCGGAAATTTTAATGCTTGATAATGGGGATTCATTCAATTTGTAGCAAATAAATATTATAAAATTCCTTTTAAGCTACTATTATTAGCTAGTGGATTATAGTAAAATGTTAAGTATGGGAATAATGAATTGTGAAAATAGGTGAAATGAAAAAGTAACTTCCACTTTGTACAAGTAAAGTCCATCGGAACAAATGTTTCTAAGATTTTTTAAGCAGAAAACAGTTTATTTCTAAATAATATAAGATAAATTTGGTATAATTATGGGTAAAGTAGGCAAAATTATTTATATTTTGGGCAGGCAAAATAGAGGTTGGAAATTAACCGTTTTTTTGCAAAGGTAAGTTCCACCCTTGTATCTATTGTTAGACATGGCAGTTTATACCCCAAAGTAATACCTATCTATATAGATTACTTTTTAAGTAGCTTAGTGTTTAAGACTATATCCTTTGCAGGAATTAATTTTGCATTTAGCTTCTCTAGAGTGTCAGCTCCATGGAGGAAGTTGAATACTGAGTGTGGTGACCGGTCATTTAGCTTCTTTCTCCCATACGAGTTAATGTGACTCATCATCAATGAGATATCTTCCTGTAGATAAGAATTAAAACTATGACCCTTTGGAACAATCCTACGAATAAACTCATGATTGTTCTCAGCAGAACCTTTTTCGTAAGGGGCAGATGGATTACAGTAAAATATATATGTTCTACGATTACCCGCTTTATCAAACTCTATAGCTAAGGGATTTGAAAATTCACTACCATTATCAGTGAGGATTACTGGGAAAAGCTCAGAAAAAATATCAGGATTAAGCTCCCAGTAAAGATTTTCGAAGATATCAATGACAGAGCGAGAAGTATTGGAATCTCGAATAAAAGCAAGCATATACTGTGAACTTGTAAAGTGGATAGTTAGGAGTACCTTACCACCCTTTGTACCCTCAACACTATCCATTTGTACAATGGGAGTATCAGGGTGCTCTTTAATAAAGTTCAAAAAATCTTCATAAGTACGGCCAATCCTGCAAGATCGATCAACCTTAAAATGCTGGGAAGATTTCTTTCTAGGACGATATCTGACTTTCCTAGGAAGATCGATATTTCTAGCAGAAAAAAGGTTGTAGTCAATGTAATTGTAAATAGATTTTTCGCTGTGCATAATAGAATCTCTGTGAGTAGTGCAGATATGATGGATAGACTGACCTTTTTCGATAAGAGGACTGATGAAATGATCAAGACGAAAAACTTCTTCTTCTGAAATATTAATTCCACTACGGGACTCAGAACGACACAGTTCATATTGTTTCTGAGCAGCAGAAGCACTATAGAGAGATTTAGTGAGAGTGCAGCTTCTAAGCTTATCACATCCATTACAGACATAAGGTGGCTTTAAAGACAATGGACAATTATATTCTTTGTAATCAGCACATACGTCAGAGCATTTAGAACAAAATCTACAATACCTATTACGGCAGTTAGCACTGTCACAAAGATAGGAATAGTTGCAGTCAAAACGATGTTGTAACTGGCAAGTGTTTTTGGCGAAATTTTGGCAAATAATTTTCCTGAGATTTTTCCAGTTTCACCGCCTTAATGTTTTAACTTACTAAAA
>NZ_JAFBEE010000025.1 GCF_016908555.1 Alkaliphilus hydrothermalis | reverse complement strand
AATTCTATCAGAAGGAGTATTCTTATTGTACTATATTGGAAATTATTCTCCGTTTTTGTTTGCCAAAATCTCTCCATTTTATTTTACCATTTACATTTTATCAAGAATAGAGATTCAGTGGATAATTATGTAGAGTTCTTCAATAGCCTTCCACTGTATTATGAAGATGAAAGTTTCATCTATGTTCATGGTGGGATCAGACCGGGAGTGAGTATGCAACATCAAGTAGAAGATGACCTATTATGGATTCGGGAGGAATTCTTTTACTCACCTAAAACCTTCGAAAAGCCAGTTATCTTCGGACACACCCCTACTAAGTATATAACAGGATCATGGGCTCCCTATATTAAGAAAGATAGAATAGGGATAGATACTGGAGTTGTGTTTGGCGGTAGTTTGACAGCTATAGAAATATCCCATGGGGAAATAACAGAAATCTATCAAGTTGCAAAATTGGTAGCTTAATATCGAAAGGAGAATATTATAATGAAGTTGAATCCTATAAAATCCGAAAAAATAAATTTAATCTATGACATGTATGGTATCCTTAATGATTACTTAATTGATACAAATCAATATATGATTATGAATGGATCCTACTATAACTATGAAAACTTCCAAACCTGGAATAAGTGGGAGGTTGCAAAAATTGATATTGCAGGCAATACCTTTTTAATTGTTGATATTGACTTAAATCGATTTAGCTATTGTCGATACATTAGACATGAAAAAAGGGTGTTGAAAAGTGGTTTGAACAGTAAAGATGCTATAGTTGAACTACAAGCTTATTCTAAGCTCCTAGGAGTTGATATACTTGATCAGATGGAGTATTATATTAGTGGTAATCCTAGAGCTATAGAACTATAGAATTGATATAGTAAAACCCTGCTATGATAGTAAGTGTTTGCTATCATAGCAGGGTTTATTAAATTCTTTAAATAAGTCTTACAGAAATAAACTTGTTATCATATCATTGAGTTCTTGAATTGCTTTACCGTCTACATCAAAACCAAACCTGTGAATGAAATTATTAATACGATTTAATGTTGTTACGGGTGTGTTTTCATTTGTCACTACAATCTTTTTCTGATGTATATCTTTTATGGCTTGTTCTGTTGCATAGCATATATTCTTATAATAACAGAATTGCCTAAAAGAAATATCGAAGCTCCTCAATAATTCTTCGTGATTTAATTACCTCATCAAAACCAAACCAACTGCTGTAAGTATATCTTCGTGAATTGTTTGTGGAAAATGACTATTTAATATTATTTGCGCCACTTCCCTAACAAGCGCTCCATCACTGATTAATAATGAGTAGACTTCATCATTAAATCCTCCAACTACACTATTATTTAGCAACCACTTATCCCTTATATTGGATTTTTCAATAGAGATATTTAAATTCCATATTCCATCGTTAGTGAGGTGCACAAATGGTTGTTCTGGGTGGTAGGATCTTCGTATTGGGCCAAACTCTATCAATAAGTAAAATTTGTAAAAACTCATTTACCTATCTTTTATTTGATTCTTTTCTATAAATACTAGTAAATTTCCTCTTTTTTACACCAACAGTATTTTAGGTAAATAAAGAATCAAAAAAGGATGATTTACTATAATTTAATATCTTAAATAAGGGGATAAGTTAAACCCATGAAAACTGTTCCATGGGCTTTGCGCAATTATATTGAATTATAAAAGTTTTAAATACATATCCAAGCTTTTCTCAACTTCCTGTGCAACTAATTTACTAAAGTCGTCATAGTCACTGGTTGTATGAGCTTTGTCTAAAGCATTATAATATTCTAATCTATTTTCTGCCCTAATAATTGAAGCAGGATATCCATTTTTCATAAGCTCTAAATTCATTAAAAGTCTTGCTGTCCTTCCATTACCATCTACAAAAGGATGTACTCCAACAAAAATGCCATGCAGCTGTGCAGCTCTTTCAACGGGATGTAGTTTTTGGGCTTCACTTTCATACCAATTAATGAGAGCTTTCATTTCATCTGAAACAACCATAAAATCTGGTGGAGTATGTTGAGCCCCACTAATTATTACATTTTGATTCCTATATACACCTGCGTATTCATCGCTAATCCCCTTTAAAACTAACCTATGAATATTCTGTATTTGCCACTCATTGAGTTTTTCTTTACTCTTTACTATTTCTTCTACATACAAAATAGCTTCCTTATGATTTATTACCTCTAGGTGTTCTCTAAAGGTCTTCCCACCTACTGTAATACCTTCTAAGACAACTTTTGTTTCCTGTAGGGTTAAAGTATTTCCTTCTATGGCATTAGAATTATATGTCCATTCAAGCAATAAATTCTCCCTGATGCTTTTAACAGTATAAGTCGGTAAAGGTCTTTTACTATCTAACAGTGTCTGCTTTTCTTGTATTTTTTTAAATAAATCCTTCATTGGAATTTCACCCCTCTCTTTTAATTTAAATGGTTAAGGCCTTCATACTCTTCATATTTCAATAACCTCTCTTTTAACTTGTTCGCTTATATTCCAGTGTAATGATTCCTCGGATACAACATCTACCTTTAATGTTAAAAGGCCTTCCAACTCATTCTTCAAGGCAATTAGGTCAAATAATGTACGTCCTTCTTCAAATTGAACAAGAAAGTCAATATCACTATCCGTAACCTCTTCATTTCTGGCAACAGATCCAAAGAGTTGAATTTTTACTACTCCATAGTGATTTGCTATGCTTAAAACATCATTTCTTTTCTCATAAATTAATTTTTTTATCTTCACCATAATCACCTTTGACTATTTGACTTTGTTTATATTATACTTCTTTTCAAGCATTCACTAAACATATTTTCCCATATTATTTTAAGCCTTCATTATTACCATTATTATATCACAATGACTACTTGAAACAACAAAAAACAGATCACCAATAGCAACCTGCTTTTATATTAACCATGATTTTATTTTTCCATAATATATTTCCCTGTTAACTCTCTAAACCATTCTTTTCAAGGGGTATGGGGTTACCCAATACCGTATTCCTGTTGATAAACAGACCAGGGTACGTTCAGTCCCATCCATCTAGTACCAAAACCGCCACCCCATTTTGCCTTATTAACAACCTTCCATGACCCTATTGGGGATGGGTGCCCTGGCCGGCCACTGGCAATGGGGTATTTTTTTATCAACTCGCTACCATTTAATAGGTAGAGTCTTTTTTCTGAAATGTCTATTAAAATCCTCAAATTATTGTAATCAGGATTTTCCTTGATCATATTGGATTCCCATCGATTGTATTCATTAAGTCCTCTTACATCACCATTAGGACGATTTTTCTTATAATAGCTTATTACTGTAGCTGTACCTGATACAACTAGAGCTATCATAAGACAGCATATACAGATTTTTAGCATCCTCTGTTTCAATCTTATCCCCCCTTATGCATTCATTTAATTGTATGCTATAGGATAAGCTTAACATTCTTTAAAAAAATATATTAAGAAAGGTAGTGAACTTCTGTAATATATTCTCCCAGTCAATAGCTGTCGCTTTACTTGCCAAACAGATCTTCTCCTTAGAAGTTTATTATCTGTATTTTAGCAAAGCCCAAGGTTCACATTCTAGGCAGAAAATCTTTGACGGTTACAATTGCTCCTCTGTTATCCCAATTATCCCTGACATCTCATCCACATAGCATATTCCTGAGTCTAAAAGTTTTTCGATTAAAAGTTCAATCTCTGAAAAATTTTCAGCTTGTCTCTCCTTTAATTCCACATCCATGACTGCTACAGAGTAGAAGATATACTTTACCCTGTCTACCTTCCCCTACGCATTATTAACTATGTCCCTTTACGTTCAAAACCCCCTTTTTTTCAGTGGTATATATGTGTAGTAGCATAGTAAGGAATAACCTTAACTATGCTTACATATACATAGGATTCGTTAATGCCCTAATCAATAGATTTTATTAGAGGAAAACCTATATTTATGTAGAATAACAAATAAGTTCCAAATGCTTCTAAATTTAAAGATAACAGGGGGATTTAAATGAGAAAGACTTTGAGAAATGCAGGTATATTAGGAGTTGGGATATATATGCCTGAAAACATTATTACAAATGATTACTGGGATGATAAAGAGTTTCTTAATCGACCCGCTAAAAAATCATTTGAGGATTGCTTTATAGGTATTAAGGAAAGAAGATACTTCTCATTAGATATGTGTCCTTCAGATGCAGAAGTTGAGGCCGGAAAAAGAGCACTAGAAATGTCTGGAGTAGACCCCAATGAAATTGACTTAGTCCTAACCCATGCAATGGTACCAGATGAAACAATTCCTGGAAATGCGAGCATCATCCAACATAAGTTAGGTTTAAAAAATGCTGCCGCCTGGAACATGGATACTTGTTGCTCCAGTTTTGTTACTATGCTTATTACTGCTTCTAACTTAATTGCATGTGGTACGTATAACAAGATCCTTATAACAACCTCAATATTTCACTCTAAAATCATTGATGAAAATGATTATCTATCACCTTGTGCAGGAGACGGTTCCAGTGCAGTTGTAATTGGAGAAGTATCTGAAGATAGGGGTTATATTGCTTCCCATGCAACTTCCGATGGATACTACCATGATGCCTTTACTGTTAGAGAAAGGTTTCCTCTAGCGCATTCATCAAAAAAACATAGCAATATAACATCACCTATCCGTAATCTTATGACTACTAATCCTGTAAAAGTTAAAGAAATGGGAAGAATGTCTATAGAGCAAATGACACCAGTTATGCTTAAAACTTTAGAAAAGGCTGAGTTAAGACCAGAAGATATAAATTTCTTTTTATCTCATCAACCAGCCCCTTGGGCTCATGATGCTTGGCGGGATTCTATAGGAATCCCTAAAGAAAAGTCTTATCATACCTTTAGTATATATGGAAATCTAGCTTCTACCTCTATACCGACTAACCTGTATCACGCTCTAGATAAAGGTTTGATTAAGGATGGAGATTATATATTAATCGCTTCGCCAGGTGCCGGTGAAAATCATACTTCTGCTGTACTTAAATGGGGTAAGTAAAAATTCGAAATGGAGTGAATATAACTTGAAAAAAAACGCATATGAAGAAGGTATGAAAATTATAGATGAACTAGTAGGGGAAGGAAAGGACGACTATCTTTCTAAGCTTGATAGTATTTATGAGGGATTAGGAGATACCATAGTTGAACATTTATTTGGCAACTTATATTCAAGAGAAGGACTAGATCTAAGAACAAGACAATTAATTACTATTGCCCTCTTAATCAGTGATGGAAATAATGAGCAACTTCTTTTCCATACTCAGTGTGCTCTAAATATTGGGGTTACAAAACAAGAAATCATTGAAATGATGCTACAAAGCGCTACCGTTATTGGCCTACCCAAAGCATTGTCAGCGTTGAAGACAGTAAATGTACTTTTTAACCTGTAAATATCGGAAAAACGAGCTGCACTTATATGGTAGCTCGTTTTTTCGTAAAAAAGCTAGTATGTAATTTAATTACAAATACATTTATACACTTCTATTCTTCTTCTCAATAAAAATTCTAAGTAATCCTACTAGTCTATGCTAACCATTATAAAGTCTCCTCCTTAGAAGACAATTATCTGTATTTTAGCAAAGCCCAAGGTTCATATTCTAGGCAGAGATTCTTAGACGGTTACAATTAAAAGAATTGCTTTAAGATATAGAGGTTCTTAAGAGAAACTTGAATAATCTCATTGATGAAAAAGAAAATCTCACCAGTCAGATACTTAATGCTGCCATAACTAAGTACAATGAATTAATAAAGTCTAAACTTAATCAATATTATTAGTCTTTTAATCAGTCGCATAATCAACTATTGCATCTTAAAAGGTATCCTTCATATTTATAGCTACTTAGGATCATACAGCCATAATTATTCAGTATCTAAATAATAGTTTAAAGAGGACAATCTAAGGGTTTTGGGGCCGTGATTGGGGTTTTTCCAATGATAAATTATATTTTCTAATTCTATACTGTAAGCCTTGTCGAAATAATCCTAATGCTATGGCAGTTTCACTAATGTTATAATTATGTTTTTTAAGGGCATTTTGAATTACACTTTTTTCATATCTACTCATAATACTACTCAAATTAGAATCTTCTATGGACGACGGTAAAGGACTATCACTGGAAGGAGTGTTATTATATTTTATAATATTCTGAGGAATGTCTCTTGTAGTGATATAAGAATCTTCACAGACATTTATTGAATACTCAACTGTATGTAAAAGCTCTCTAACATTACCTGGCCAATCATAAGACTCTAATATTTTAAGGACGGAGTTACTTGTTTTAAAATTATTTCCGTATGCTATCTTATTAATGAAGTGATTGTAAAGTATAGAGATATCCTTCCTTCGTTCCCTCAAGGAGGGGATATATATTGTAATTGTATTAATTCTATAATATAAGTCTAATCTAATTTTTCCAGTATTTAGAATATCTTGTGGCGATTCGTTGGTTGACGAGATTATCCGTACATCACATGAAATTTCCTTAGTCCCCCCCACCTTCATATATTTTTTCTCCTGAAGAACTCTTAGCAACTTTGATTGTACAGTAAGACTCATGGAGTTTATCTCATCTAAAAATAACGTCCCCTTGTTTGCTTTCTCCAGAAGACCTGATTTGTTAATGCTCCCAGTAAAACTACCCTTTTCTGTACCAAAGAGTATACTTTCTACCAACCCCTCCGGTAGTGCAGCACAATTAATTGCTATAAACTCATTCTCACATCTTTTACTCTCACTATGAATACTTTGTGCAAAAAGCTCTTTTCCAGTTCCTGTCTCTCCATAAATTAATACCGATGTATCTGTCTTCGCAATTCGTTTAGCTAAATTTACTGAATCCTTGAATTCTTCATCTTCACCAATTAAGTCATCAAAGTTGTAGTATAGATTTTTATAGTAGGACTTTTGTTTATGATCATTACCCTTCTTTACAAAGTTGTTGAGTTGAGCAAGCTCTTTACAACTCCCTTGAAGATATTTATTAAATCTAACTATACTTAATCCTCCTACCAATACATCATCTATAAAAATAGGATAGCCAGAATTTATGCTAGATATTGTTTGATCAGAATAATTACTTACAAAAGTATCATATATATCTAACAGTTTTTGTTTGCTTTTCAAAGCCCTAAGTATACAACTTGTTTCAGTTGTCAATGGATATACATCCGAAATATGTTTACCCGTAGTTAGCCTTCTATTTAAAAACTCTCCCTTTTCAGCTGCTCGATTAGTAAACAAAATATACCCACTTTTATCAACAATATGTATTCCTAAGTCTAATAAATCAAGAATCTTTTGATAAAACACATTATGATATCCTGCGTTGGAGATATGAGCTATAAACCCATCCTTACTAGGTGTATCAACTACTGTATATTTTACTGGAAGATTATTATATAATGTGGTGCCACTCTTTGTATTTAAATCAATATCTATAAAACTTAGTACATGCTTTCCTATGAATTTCTCATTAACATGATTATCCCCATCTAAATGTCCTTGGGACATAAAAACAATTCTATACAGGCTATCTAAGACCATTATAATATTATAAAGTTGCAATATTAATCCCCCCACTATTCAGTATCTTCTGTTATTATAGTGTATATATGGTACCATAGGCCCCTACCAAATGCAATATTCTATTTCACCAGGTCTCTTGTTACGTTAATAAATATTGAAAAATGCATATGTATAGAGATGCATTAAGTAAGTGCATGCAATATCTTATTGCACTTTTTTATATTTATATTATTCAGATTAGTCTAAATAGTCCGATTTTATGGTGTTTTACCCCCTAATATCTTAGTAAAAAGTGGCATGGTATTTGCAATATAATTAGAGGGACAGGGCCATAAAACATTTTCTTCAAGGAGGTGAAAAAATGAAGCAAGAATTAGCTAAATTTTTTGATGTTCCACCAGAAGGTTATTCTTCTATTGAGCTTATGCTCACAGAAGAAGAAATTACTCTTATAGAGTATATGCAAGATAAAAAATATACTTACGAAGAACTCTTGGTATTAATTCAACCTCGTTTTGATTTAGACCCCAAAGAGTTTATTAGTCAAGCTTATAAAAGAGGGGTTATTAATAAAGAAAGAAGAAATGATTCAATAGTATATAAATCTGCTAGTTTATACACTAGACTAGCTTATTTTGCCCAATATGAATCAGACTTATGGAAAAGTATCGCTCCAAAAGAACGGGAAGACCTGGATAGGTGGTACGTTAAAAAATATGCTGAAGGAGCTATTCCTAGACTTAAGGAAATTGAGAATGGATCTACTAACCTAATCGAAAACGCTTTCTTTTATACTTTAGATGAGACCCTTAATCTTATAGATGAACTCAAAGAGGAAATGTACATTGTTCCATGCAACTGTAAATCCGTTGCTCTTAATTGTGACAAACCCAAGAATGTATGTATATTGTTTGAAAAGGATATTAATTCAGAATGGGATAGGGGTTGGGGGGAACCCATCAGCAAAGAAAAGGCTAAGGAAATTGTTACTATGGCTAACAAAAAAGGACTAATGCATACTTCCGAATCCGAGAAAGCCATCTGTAATTGCGACGGTTGTTGTTGTTACCCAATAAGAGCATCAAAAATGATAGGTACTCAAGGTATATGGCCAAAAAAAAGATATAATATATTATGGGAGCAAGACCGTTGTATTAGTTGTGGTATATGTGCTAAGGTTTGTAACTTTAATGCCTTCAATAAAGAGGGGGCAATGATCTCTTTTGAAAAGGAAAAATGCTGGGGCTGTACTATATGCAAAGAACACTGCCCAGTGAGTGCCATTACATTAATAAAACTAGATAAATAGGAGGGGTAAAATGTTAACATCGATTGATAACATTGTTATATTTATTATTTTATTAGGTGTTATAGCAATAGGCTACCATTTTTCAAAATCAGTAAAGGATATGGAGAGTTATTATTTAGCTAATAGAAGTTTGCCATGGTCATTGGTGGTCGGTACCTTAGTAGCTTCCTGGTATGGTGGTGTTGGAGTAGTCGGTACAATTGGTTATGCCTCTGCCTTCGGTCTTGCTTCTTGGTTTATATGGTCAATTGGTGCCCATGCAGTTAGGTTTCCATTAGCCCTATGGGTTGGGCCTAAAATTCATGTTAGATCAGACATTACTATTCCAGACGTCCTCCACAGTGTATACGGTAAATCAGTAGCTGTCTTGGGTTCCATTTTCTTATTCATCTATTGTTCACAATTGGGAGAAATTACTGCAACAGGCTATATTGGAGTTGCTGCCTGGGGTGCCGATAAGGTTGTAGTGGGGGTTGTAATCGTACTTATTACCATCCTTTTAACTTGTTTAGGTGGTCTTATGGGTGTTGCAGTTACAGATATGATATTCTTTTTCTTTATGGTAGGTAGTGTTAGTAGCGTATTTCCGACAATATATTCAAATGTTGGTGGCCTAGTTGGTATTAGAGAAGCCTTATCAGCTACCCCGGCGGTCACAGCCCCTATTGCTGGAATGCCCTTTTCAAAAGCCTTGATGCTCATTATACTATGTCTTAATGTTTATGCAGACCCCAGTTTCTATCAAAGATTCTCCGCTAGTAACTCTGCTAAAACAGGACGAAGAGCCATGCTTACATGTTTCTCTCTATGGTTAGGCTTTGACATGATTCTTGTTCTGGCGGGTATAATTGTAAGGGCAACTAATCCAACAGCTATTCCTGAAGTTGGATATATAGAAATGGTTTTAAGTTATTTGCCAGTTGGTGTTAGGGGGCTATTTATTGTGGGCCTAGTAGGTGCCTTGGTATCTACTCTTGATAGTTATTATTTGATAGGCGGTACAACCCTTGCAAACGATATATATGGTAGAGTATTCAGTAAAGAGCCATTATCAGACAAAAAGATTATTCTCCTAAGTAGAATTGGTTCTGTTTTATTAGGTCTAATTGGACTTTCTTTAGCCTTCAAATTCACTATGGTCTATGATGCCATCGCCTTCCTCATGAGTCTATGGATGTCTGCAGCTTTCGTACCAGTACTTTTAGCCTTGATGTATAAAGGAAAGAAAACACCGATGGCCGGTTTACTTTCCATGATCTCAGGTGTCGTATTCTTTACATATTTTAAAACAAACCCCTTTGTACTATCAGAATCCTTTGGTACACTAGAACCTATTTTAATAGCTTTACCTGCTTCTCTACTATTCTGGATTATCGGTAATCAGATTGGCGAAGACAAAAACGCTAACAATGTTAAGTTGCAAGTATATTAAAAAGGAGGATTCATATGTCATCTACAAATAAGCAACATATAGAAAATGAAGTTAATGAAAATAAGATTGAGTGGTTGGGGATGGATGGATTTTTAGTTATTCTGTTCCCCATCATATCCACTATAATAGGATACTCCCTTATTAATAATGTTGATTTTATTGTAGGAAAAGTAGTTCCTTATACTGTTACTGCAGTTACAACTCTGATATTTTTAAAATACATTAGTGAAGTATTACATTTTTCTAAAGGTGTTCAGAAAAAAATCTAATTCTATTATTCAAAAATAATGAGGTGCTATAGAATTCTTTATAGCACCTTAAAAAGGAGTACAATATGGTGATAAAATGTTTCCCTATAAAACTAAATGTAGATGAGGCTAAGAATATTGCAAATAAAAAGGGGAATTTCATAGGTAAAGTTCTGTTAAAGAACCATAATGAAATTACAATGAAGGAGCTATACATAGAAAATAAAGTTATTACTTATAACGTTACCTTTACTCCTCTCCCTTTTGTAAAAAAGCTTTTTAAAAATTATAAACAGCAAGAAATTCTCATTAGAATAATTGCTAACGGGTCCACCGGCGGTGTTTCCTATTATGATGACAAGGGAATAGATATAGAGACAAAAGAAGTCAACCCGGATAATATTCAAATGTCAGATTACGATATTGAAAAACTCATAACTAAAGGTAATATTCTTGTTAGGAAAATTTTAAGAAGAAGGATAGGTGGGAATCTAACAATAAATGCAGTGGATGTAATGAGCGTTTTTAGGCCTTATCACATTGCCTTTTTCGGTGAACTTATAGAAGGCTCTAAAGTTAGATATATCCCAATATCTGCAGATGGTTGCAATGTCAGAAGAACTTTTTAATATAGGGGTGAGATAAAAATGATAAATCCAATAACTATTGAAAAAGTGGTACTTGGGAGCACCCTTACTATAGAAGAAGTGGTGGCTATTGCTAGGTATGACAAGAAAGTAGAATTTTCAAAGGAATATATAGATCGAGTATTAGAGTCTAGAAAACTAGTTGAAAAATTTTCTAATGAAGAAAGAGTAGTCTATGGAATAACTACAGGACTTGGAGATAACTGTAGAGAATTTATTAATAAAGCAGATAGAGAGATTATTCAAATAAATAACCTCCGATCCCATGCGACTTCCCTAGGGGCACCCCTTAACCGAGAATGTGTAAGGGCAATCATGGTTGCTATGATACAACAGCTTGGAAGTGGCTACACTGGAATTAGATTAGAAACGGTAGATAAAATAAGAGAATTATTAAATAAAGGTGTTACTCCCTTTGCTCCTAGACATGGTTCTGTTGGCTATATCGGTATAGAAGCCCATATTGCTCTCGTAATTATAGGTGAAGGCAAAGCCTATTATAAGGGTCAGCTTCTTAGTGGGGCAGAAGCCCTTAGAGAAGCCCGCATCGAACCCACAGTGATTAGTAGTAAGGAGGGTTTATCACTAGTTTCTGGTACATCTTCTGTAACAGGCCTAACTTGTTTATCAATATATGATGCCATGATTATTGGCAAAACAAACGATATTTCTGGCTCCATGTCTTTAGAAGT
Source organism: Alkaliphilus hydrothermalis (assembly GCF_016908555.1). Lineage (GTDB taxonomy): Bacteria > Bacillota > Clostridia > Peptostreptococcales > Natronincolaceae > Alkaliphilus > Alkaliphilus hydrothermalis. Next base: position 22,529 of record NZ_JAFBEE010000025.1, on the reverse strand, counting down.
TCTTAAAGGAACCTTGATGGCTATGGATGAGCGACTTATGGCGGTACGACCCCATGCAAACCAAAGTTCTACAGCATATAATATTAGAACTATTCTAAAGGATAGCGAAATTCTAGAAAAATACCAAGGCCACAGGGTACAGGATGCATTATCTCTCCGCTGTATGCCGCAGCTACATGGTGCAGCTAAAAAATCAATAGCGGATGGTAAAGTTACAATAGATATTGAGCTTAATTCCTCAGTTGACAACCCTCATCTTTTCAAAACCAGCAGTGATAATGGAGTCGCTGTGATGGGTTGCAATGCAGATGCTGCTTATGTAGGAATTACTGCAGATACACTATGTATATCCATTGGCAATATGGTAAAAATGTCAGAACGTAGAATAGATAGAATGGTGAATAGGTACGTAAGTGATCTACCAGCATTTTTAAATTCAAATCCTGGGCTAAATAATGGGCTTATGATACCTCAATATGCTGCAGCTGGAATTGTTGGGGAAATCCGATTACTAACCCACCCTGCAACGGTAGATAATGTGCCTACCTGTGCCTTCCAAGAAGACTATGTCTCCATGGGCTACAATGCAGCTCTAAAAGCCTATAACTGCATGGAGCTTGCTAGGTATGTAATTGCAATAGAAATAATGACTTCTGTTCAAGCACAGGATTTTTATAAGGATCTCAAGCCTGCTACAGCAACTAAAGCAGTCTACGACTTGGTAAGAAAAGATGTTCTCTTTGTGAATGAGGACAGAAATATGCACCCAGATATGGAATGTATTGCAGGTTTAATTAAAGAAGGTGCTATTATAGCAGCAGTGGAAAGGGTTGTAGGGGAATTAAAATTCTAAATTCAAGCTATATCGTATAATATTTATTAAAAAAATGGCATTATGGAGTGTACATTATGGCGTGTAAAGGTAAAACGAGGAGTATTCTTAGGCGGTATTAATAATTTTGATTATTCTCTTTCTATGGACAGTAACTGAGTAATTTTAAGATTTGATTAGAAATGTTGATTCTTGTCGATGAGTAATCTAACTAATTGGTTCTGTATAAATTACCCAGTTAAAGCAAAGAATATACATTGTCTTTTCTAATAACAGGATAAGGCTATGCTGAGGAGCAATCTGAGCGGGTATTAGAATTCTTTACAGGAACGGGAGCCAAGTGGGTTTCCGTTTTTTCCGTTCCTGGGAGTTCAATAACCTCTCTTTTCACTTGCTCTCTTATATTCCAATGAAGGCCGGCCACTGGCTATGGGGTATTTTTTTATCAGTTTGACAGCATAATTTAAGCCCATGTAAATTTTCCATGGGCTTTGCTCAATTATATAAGTTTTAAATACACATCCAAGCTTTTCTCAACCTCTTGTGCAATCAATATACTAAAATCAGCATAGTCATTGGTTGTGTGTGCTTTGTCTAAAGCATTATAATATTCTAATCTATTATCTGCTCTAATAATTGTAGCAGGATATCCATTTTTCATAAGCTCTAAATTCATTAAAAGTCTTGCTGTCCTTCCATTACCATCTACAAAAGGATGTACTCCAAAAAAATGCCATGTAGCTGTGCAGCTCTTTCAACGGGATGTAGTTTTTGGGTTTCTCTTTCATACCAATTAATGAGAGCTTGCATTTCATCTGGAACAACCATAAAATCTTTTATTATTGAATTTCCACAACCATTAAGCTTACATCGTCTTTCTGCTTACAAGTTTTTTCATCCAATTTGGTACATAGATTTCTAAAATAATAGGAGATATTTCCCCAAGTATAGTTCTTTATACAGTAATCATGATCTTTTAATTCTTCCAGGAAGTTTTCCAATCCATCAGTGAACAAAAAGATTCGATCTCCATCATCGAAAGTACTTTTTTTATTTTCATAAACAGTATCCCCCATGATCCCCAATGGAACTCCCGGGAGCTTCAGCTCCAAACTTTTTCCATTTTCGCTGTAAATAAAAGGAAATGGATGGCCTGCCGAAGAATAAGTGATGGTTTTTTCCTTTAGGTCTAAAATAATATAAAAGGCCGTTGCGTAAATATGAAATCCATCATGGGAAAAGATTTCTACAAATTCCTGATTCATTTTTTTAAGGAGCTGGTTGGGCTCCAGAAAACTTTTATAGTAATTTCTAAACATATTTTTCAGAACGCCCATCACCAGGGCCGCCCCCATCCCATGACCGCATACATCACAGATAAGTATGCCGATTTTGTCCTCTTGTATGATGGCCACATCATACATATCTCCCCCAACATTGGATGCAGGGGAATACTTTTTATTAATTGTTAGATTTTTATAGTCTGTTATGATTCGAGAAAGCATTGATTTTTGAACCTTCTTTGCCACATTCAATTCTATTTGAATCAAATTGTTTTTTTCCGTAAGCTCATTACAATATTCCCTAATTTTGCTGTTGGCCGCTTCCAGCTGGACGTTCTTCTTCTCCAATTCCCTTCTGGTATTGGTCAGTTCGTTATTTATCACCATAAGATTCTCCTGCAGCTGCAGCATTTCCTCTAACTCCTTCTTGAGAGTCACAAATATCCCCTCATCCTTAGAGAAGCCTGTCATTAATACGGGATATACGGTTCCAGTGGCACATCTTATGTTCATCTCCCAATCCCTTTGGTATCCCTGCGTCAGGGCTTTTAAAAAGGTATTGAGCTTGGCTACACTGCTTTCCTCCACAAAACTGTGGAGCAAACTTCCGCAGAGATCTCCCCCCTCCATTCCCATGAGCCTGCAAAAAGATAGGTTATGGGCTACAATCTTTCCCTTGGAGTCCATTAGTACCATCCCTTCATGGGAGGTTTCAAATAACACTTGTAAATATTCACTATAATTTTTAATGTTCTTTTCCATGTAAATCACCTGACTATTTTATTCGTGTTTTATTTTATTTAAATTCAATTTATCCAAAAGTTCAAGGGTTTCATCAAAGGTTTTGCCGTAATGATCCCCACCAACATATTTTATTAGAGTTGGATCAATATTAAAAACCATCCCTCCCACCATGATTGGGAGATTCTCGTATCTTTCCTTGATTTTTTCCACCAGTTCTTTAGCATGCTTTAGGTTAAAAGACATGGTACATGATACCCCCACAATATCTGGTTGTTCCTTCTCAATCATTTCCATTACCGAGAAGCTGGGCATGTTGGCGCCTAGATAAATCACATTCCACCCATCCATCTCCATTAGATCAGCCAGCATTCGAACCCCCATTTCATGGAGCTCATTCCCTGGACAGGTTAAAAGTATTTTTCCCTTTCTCTTTGCCTGAGTTTCATGAAAAAGCTGATAATAAAGGGAAGACATTACACTTTGGGTAATAGCAGTTGCTAAATGTTCCTGGGCCACAGTAAACTGGTTTTTTTGCCAAAGCTCTCCTACATGAATCATCACTGGTGCAAAAACCTGGTTATATAAATTCTTGATTTTCAATCCCCGCTCAAGACCTTCCTTGATCACCCTGTGACACTCCATTTTATTCCCCTCGATGAGATGCTGGAGGTATTCCTTATAGGTTGCTTCCATGATCCGTTTCCTCCTTGAACACCCCTTCAACTACCTGCCTCATGTCATGAAACAATTCCTTAATGTGTGCCTCCTGGTTAACAAGGGCGTGGACTGCCTCTTCAAGGGCATGACTAAAATCCATCAGATCTGCTTTAAATTCTCTGGCAGGCATCCTTGTTTTGGCGATATCCTTCATCCAAATAATCTTGTTTCGAAAGGTTTCCATACTTCCAGACTCACTATAAATTGTCATGCACTGAAGATAATCCCTTGTGATTAAGTCGATTACATATTCCGGTGGCATGGTGAGATTTGCAAAGTATGCCTTCGAACCAATATCCTTCAGTTTAAAAATAATATCCTCCGTCTTTTCATTAATCATATCCCCTATTTTTCTTTCCATTCCCTTATTACCCCTTCCATCTATGACATTTGCTTTGTTTTACAGAATGTTTTAATTATTTCAACTCAGTTCAGTATATCATATGAAAGGGGTTTTTCAATAATACTGATGTAATATTTAGTCGACATTTGGCGAAATATTTATCTTTCTTTTATGTAAATCAAGTAGGCGTTTCATTTTTACTTATGTAATTCCCATTATATTCTATACTATAAGTTTATCATGCAGTTAATTGTAAAAAGAAACCCTAAATCAAGAAGTCAAGATTTAGGGTCGTCTTAAACCAAAATTTGGTGCAACAGAGTTTATATTTTTATCTACGCAATCTACCAAACCTCATAATGTACTCTATCTGGATTGAATCTCTCCCTCACCTCTCTTTGTTCTGCTGGGTGACCGACAGCAATGATAGCCACTGGGATAATATGTTCTGGTAGATTTACTAAGCTTGAAACCTTATCAACTAGCTCGTCCTTAGGGTATACTCCACACCAACAGGTTCCCAAGCCTAAAGATTCCCCTTGTAGTAAAATATTTTGGATAGCTGCAGACATATCTTGAACCCAAAAGGCGCCATCATACTTGACATCACTAATATCTGCACATGCTATTATTGCAAGGGGAGCCTCTTGTAACATTTGAGTATGGGGATGAAAGCTAGTAATTTCGTTTAATTTTTCTCGATCCTTAACAATAACAAAGTGCCAAGGCTTTTCGTTCCCTGCAGAAGGTGCATACATGGCAGCCCGCAACAGCTGATTAATCTGCTCTTGGTCTACTGATTGCTCTTTATATTTTCTTATGCTTCTTCTTGAGAATATTTCCTTCATTTGATTTCTCTCCTTTTATTTTTATTCCTTACCATTAGTGATATTTTACCCTATTTCTAGAGGAAACTTTTATGGTAGTATATTATTGTCCTTATATTTCTGAAATGCACTACTAGTCAACTCTTCAATCTCCATAAATAATGATTCATCGACTCTATTAAAGTTAAAACAAGATTTTCCCTGCATTCTCTTTCTTAGTTTACTTGAAATATCTTGAAGCAACTCTGGGAAAACATAAACTGGCATTAGATGATAGCTTACATAACTTTTCTTAATTTGAACTGATCCAAAGAACAATACTTTTTGGGTTTTAGGGAATATTCCAGCATCTAAATAATAAATATCCTCCGAGTCATTAACTACGGTTAGTTGTCCTTCATAGTGTTTTAATATAGTTTTTAGCATTATAAAAATATCCTTTTTAATATCTTCCGGCATATCTTCTCTCCTTATCCCTGTTTGTTTTTTATATTTTATACCCAAACCTCACCTTAGTATCTATTCTTTGTTCTCAAAATATTAATTTGTAAAGCTCAACCACAGCTCCATTACTTCCTCCAGTTCTGTAGTTAAATTACCCTTCTGGTTATAAAGTTTATTCAACTCCTCATAATTTTCTCCAGCGGCTTCCATGGCAATGTCAATTGCTGCTATCTGCTTTTCAATGTCTTCAATTTTTTTTTCAGCTTTAGCCAATTCTATTTCCTTCTTTTTATTTTCATCAGCATTTCCAGCATTTCTTGTTTTTTTTAGTTTCTCAGTCTTCTGTACTGATTCTTTAGCATCCTCTTGTGGGCTCACCTCTTCTAATTGTCTCTCCTTTTCATTTTTATAATAATCGTAGTTTCCAGTATACCCTTTAAATCCATTATCTTCTAGAGCCACTACCCTTTGACAGACTTTATTGATAAAGTATCGATCATGGGATATAAAAAATATTGTTCCATTAAATTCTTCAAGCGCCTCCTCTAATGTCTCTATTGAATCAATATCTAGATGATTGGTGGGCTCATCTAATATCAGCAAATTAACATCTTCGTACAGAAGTTGGGCCAACTTGAGCCTAATTTTCTCTCCTCCAGATAGGTACTTAACCTTCTTAAAGACACTTTTACCATAGAACATGAATTTTGATAAATACTCTCTAGCTTTTCCCTCCAGTAAAAATATATCTTCTCGAAAACACTCCAAAACAGTGAGTTCTTCATTGTTGAAGGTAATCTTTTGTGGTAGATATGCCGCCATGACATTAGCCCCCAATTCTACTACCCCTTTGTCGGGTTGTTCTTCCCCTAAAAGTAGTTTTAAAAAAGTGGTTTTGCCACTACCATTTGGACCAATAAAACCAACTCTTTCACCAAAGTTTATCAGTAAATTTGCATCTTTGAATATAACCTTGTCCCCATAGCTTTTTGCAAGCTCTTTTACTTTTATAGTCTCATTTCCTGAACGATGTGCTGTCTTAAGATTCAGCTTCATATTTTGTTTTTCAAAGATTGGTTTGTCTATTCTATTCAATTTATCCAGCCTTTTTTGTATACTGGCAGCCCGTTTAAAGAATTTATTGTTATCAGCCCTCAATGCCCAATCCCTTAATTCCTTGATGTTTTTTTCCATTGCGTTGATTTTTTTCTGTTGTTCTTTGAAATCATCAAATTGAATCAGCATTTTTTCTTCCTTTTGATTAATGTAATCAGTATAGTTGCCTTTGTAGGTCTCCGATTCCATATCTTCTATTTCTATAATTTTGTCGACTACATTATCTAGAAAATATCGGTCGTGGGATACGATGATTACAATCCCTTTATAATCCCTTAGATATTCCTCTAGCCATTCAATTGATTCCATATCCAAGTGATTCGTCGGTTCATCCAGTAGCAATATATCAGGGTGGTCAATCAGAATTTTCCCCAGCACTACAGTTGTCTTTTCTCCACCACTCAAGCGACTAAAATCTCTATTTAAAAAACCCTCATCAAATTTTAACCCTTGACAAACCTTACTTAATTTTTCCTGTATCCCGTACCCTCCCTTTACTTCACATAATTGTAGTAATTCACCGTATTTTTTTAATGCTTTTTCTAGTTCCTCTCCTTCTAAAGTTTTCATACCAGCCTCCAATTGTCGCATTCCCTTTTCTATCTCGTATATCTCTTCAAATGCTAAATTGAGGACATCTATTACCTTTAATCCCTCTGGATACTGGGGGATCTGCTCTAGATAAGCAACGGTGGCTTCCTTAGGCATAGAAATCCATCCCTCATCATATCCCAAGCTTGTGCTGCCTGGATAACGATATAGTTTTTCTATTCCTGCTATTAATTTCAAAACAGTACTTTTTCCACTTCCATTTACTCCAACGATTCCAGCTTTTTCTCCTGAATAAACTTGAAACGTGATATTCTTCAGTACTAGCGTAGCATCCATATATTTTTTTACATTATTTAACGATAATTCAAACATAATTTATCCCTTCCTTTGGCAGTCTTCTAGATTGATCTTCTTATGGACATGCAAACGAAGAACTACTCTACTATTTTTTTTTAAAAAAAATGCTTTTTTTATTAATTGCTATAGCTCTAATCTAATGATGAAGTGAATAAAAAAGACCGCAAGAAGATTGATCTTCTTACAGTCTAAAATATACATAGATTACTATAACTATCTAAAAACCAGATATGGTACATTCATAGTCCAGTAAACTCAAGTAAAATCAATAACGATCAAAGACAGATATGTTATTCCAATATTCTTGAGTTATCTTTTTAAAACCATCTGGTTCAACACCCAAAGCACCATTGCCAATAGAGTTTTAGAGTAATTAATAGTATTGAATTCTAGTAAAGTAAGCACCCTTCTAATTTGCACTATTCCATAATGAGCATAGTAATAAAACCCAATAAATTAGGCAATTTAAACTCAATATAAAATACATATTAATTTTAATAAATTAATATTAGCAATTAGATGGCGTCATAGACTTACTTTCCCCTTTCACAAATATTGTCATTATTCATAATTGTATCACTAGTTGTAACATATGTAAAGGAGGCAAAGTCCAAAAGTATTTATTGCAATTTCTTTTAGTATCATTAGTGATGGGAAAGTTAAAACATAATCTCAAAAATATATTGGACTATTTTTATTAAGTAATCGTTTTCTCTCCCCCATTTAAACGTCTCTTATGTTCTCTTTTATTTATATACATTTTCTTGTCTGCTATTTCTAGCAAATCCTCTATTAAGATCATTTTATCATGATTGAATTCTGCCAATCCAATACTAGCAGACATCTTGTACCGATACTGTCTCTTGTGATTTTCTTCACCAAGGCTCTGTTCAATTCTACTCCAGATATTTTGACCTTCTGCAATATCACAGTTACTTAAAATAATTAAAAATTCATCTCCTCCTAGTCTACATATCTGATCTTCTTTTCTCAAATTAGCTTTTATAATATCTACAATAGCAATAATTAGGTTATCTCCTTCTTTGTGACCCAATACATCATTGACTTCTTTAAGATTATTGATATCAATAAATCCAATCACCAAGCTTTTTTTATGTCGTCTACATAACTCCATGTGTTCTTCTAAGCAAATTAGTCCTGTTTCTCTGTTTAAGCTTCCTGTCATGATATCTAAGGAAGCCTTCCTACTTAGGATAGCTATTTCTCTTTGTTTTTTATGATATTGATAAGTTAAACATATAAACAACACCAGCAATAGGGTTGAATGCTTATTATTAATTAGATCTACTTGATTGCTATCTATTTTGATAAATAAAATACCTGATAAAATTAGTATGATAATGATTATGGAGTACTTTATTCTATTTCTTTCCATAAGATGTCTACCCTCCTTAGAATCCTCATATTAACCTAACAAAAAAACATCTGCAAAACACAGATGCCAGAGTTGGAATACATGGTTGTTTATGGCAGTCTGTCGATCATAGAATTATTCCGTAGACACATGACTTTGCGTCCTTATCTTTCAATAAGTTTGCTTTTTACTCATATTTTCATTTTAAAATAAGACTTTAGTCCTAATTGTATATTAGACATTTTTAGCCAAATTCCTTCAGCATTCTTAAATTAAAGTAAAAAAATTTTGAATTAGTTGGATTTATTGTAAATAGGAACCATAGACTAACCTTCACTCATTTTATTTACCACCTCCAGCAGTGGGTAAATTTCTCCTGTGGCTTGGATGTCACTCATTATCTCTTCAACTTCATCTAACTGCAATTTACCGCTATCCTTTAGTCCCTGAATAAATCAATGATAATATTGATATAGATTGTTACTATTATAACACGCTTGATTTGTCGGATTTTGTTGTATATTGTACAATATGCAATTTTTTTATAAAATTATGTCTACCCTCATTGTATGAAATCAATATTTTGACTATAAATATTTCTAAATTAAAATAAAATATCCAACAGAAATAGGTTATAATTAATCTATAAATATGACTTTTTTAGGGGGCATTATGATGGAGTTGATCAAGAACAAAGAGGAGCAAAAAAACATATTAGCCTTTTTATGTGTTTGTATTGTATGGGGCTCTACTTATTTAGCTATACGGATAGGGGTTAGTGCTTTTCCACCAGCTTTATTTGCAGGCTTTAGATTTTTACTGGCGGGTCTAGCTATGATAACCTATGCCAAGTTAAAGGGATTAGATTTTCCCAACCGATTGGATGTTCGTAGACATTCAATTGTGGGACTTTTCTTGTTGGTGGGGGGTAACGGGCTGGTAGTATTGGCTAGTCAGTGGGTTCATTCTGGCATCACTTCTCTAATTGTTGCCTCAATGCCTATTTTTATGGCCTTGATAGAGCTTTGTTTACCTGGTAGCAGCAAGATTAGTAGCAGAGCTTGGTTAGGTTTGATCCTTGGGTTTTCAGGGGTGGTGCTGTTGGTTGCTACTAGCTCTGGTACTGGAGCAATTGATGTCATTGGAGCTTTACTTTTGGTATGTGCTACTATTTTCTGGTCTGGTGGCTCTGTTTACTCAAAACAATTTAAAGCAACAGGTTCTATTGTTACCCATATAGGAATACAAATGTTGGCTGGGGGGATAGTACTAACCTTAATCGGCCTTTTCCTTGGTGAAGCTTCAAGAGTTAATCTAAGCTTGAGAGGCGTGGGGGCAATCCTGTATCTAGCTGTATTTGGATCGATATTAGCCTATAGTTGCTATGTTTACATTCTAATGAGATGGCCTGCTGCCAAGGCAGGAACCTATGCTTATGTAAATCCTCTTGTTGCAATATTTCTTGGCTTTTTAGTTCTTGATGAGCCTGTATCTATAGAAGTAATACTATGTACTGGTATTATTTTAACTGGTGTATTCTTGGTTCAAACTGCTAAAATGAAAACCCTCCCCACCAGAGATTTTAAAGGGATGCCAGTGGGTAAAAGGGTATAATTTATTCTCCATAAAGATGATCAGCCCGATGGGCTGATCTTTTCTTAACTTTTTATTCTCTGGTCACAGTATACCCTATAGGAGTAGATTGTTAAAATCAATGAGACAACTATCAAAATTCCTACTACAAATAACTGGGCCACTATACCCTCTAAAAAAATTCCAGTGATAACAGTACTAATAATTCCTCCTATCATCATAACTGGCCCCCCAACCCTGTGGGTTTTATACCAGACATTCTTATCCTTCAAAGTCCAAGGAGTTCTAATACCAATTATGGCATTTTGTTTGCATTTTGGGAGTACATTTCCAATGATAATTAATACTATACCCAGTAATGAAGCAGTGGCTTTACTAAGGTCTATTGATGTACCTATATCTGTTTTGGAAAGATATCCATTATATAAGATTATTGAATTCATTCCATTAAATAGCATTAAAGTACTGGCTCCCACCATTAATAAGGCTTTCATATTTGATCCATCACTTTCTTCTTTAACGGTTAGTTTAATCATCCATTTCACCAAAAATGCCATTGCCAAAATAATTACTGGAAATATTAACTGCTCATACTTACTTCCCCATCGAGTAATCTCACCTGCAGCATTGTAGTGCATCGGTACTTTTTCTGGAAATAAGGGCATTGCCACAAGGGTAACCACCAACGGCAGTACCGCCAAAACCCAATATACTTTTATATACCTACTCTTCATCCTCTATCCCTCCTCTAAATTGTGCAAACCATAACATCATTTCTTCAAAGACCGACGTATTTAGCTCATAAAAAATATAGTTTTTATATTTGCTCTCATATATTAAATCAGCCTTCTTTAGTTGTCCTAGATGATAGGAGATTGCTGCACCACTAATATCAAAATGGGCTCCAATTTCTCCAGCCGGTAGCTTACCTTTTTTTAGTAATATTAAAATATCTCTTCTCACTGGATCAGCCAGTGCTTTAAAGGTTTCAGGAAATCCCATATTATCCTCCTATTTAAACGATTGTTTAAATAGATACTATCGCAAATGTTATTATTTGTAAATTGCTATTTAGATGATTTTTTAATTAGATTAAGTATTAAATAAGTTTAAAGGATAACCTCTTTGAAGATACTAATCATACTAAGTTAATGTTATTGAGGTGAGAAAATGAAAAAGTCGGTAATCATCATTGGTGCTGGTGTAGGGGGATTGGCTACTGCCATTAGACTCCTCAGTAGAGGGTACAATGTAAAGATTTATGAAAAGCAAAAAACAATTGGTGGTAGAACTAATCAACTGATACATGACCCTTTTACGTTTGATTTAACTGCTTCAATTTTATTGAATCGTGAGATACTTGAAGAGGTTTTTAGTTATGCTCATCTAGATTTCAATGACTATATTGAATTTGTAAAAATAGATCCTACCTATCGCTGTTTTTATCCCGATGGCACGCAATATGATTTTTCAAGAGATTTAGTGTCTTTAATCAAAACCTTAGAAAGCTTTTCGATAGAAGATTCTATTGGTTACATAAAATTGTTTGGAGAAGTATATGAAAGGTATAATATTGCCAATAGGGATTTTCTGCAGAGGTCTTTTGAGAATCCAGTGGACTTTTTCAACCCATCATCTTTAATAAGCGCCTTAAAAACAAAGGCTTTTTCTACCTCTTATCAATTGATTTCTGAATATATTAAGGATGAAAAGTTAATCAATTTCTTATGCTATCAATCCTTATATGTTGGGGTATCGCCCTATGAGGGCCCTAGTATTTATGCTTTAGTTCCTGTTATTTCCCAATTATATGGTCTTTGGCATCTACGAGGGGGAGTATACTCATATATCAAAGCTCTAGAAAAGGTTATCTACCAATTAGGAGGAGAAATCATCACCAATTATTCTGTAGATGAGATTATTATTTCAGATGACAAGGCCATCGGTGTTAAATCCAAAGAACTGGATGAGGTATACGGCGATATTATCGTAAGTAATGCCGATTTCCCCTATACAATGGCGCACTTGATTAAAAGCGGCCATCATAAAGGTGAATATACAAAGGAGAAGTTAAAAGAGATGAAGTATTCCTGCTCCTCCTTCATTCTCTATTTAGGATTGAAAACGAAGTATCCTCAACTTTCTGTTCATAATCTATATTTAAATACTAACTTTAAAGAAAATGTTGAGTTTGCTTTTACAGGGAAGTTACCTCCAGATGCCTCAATGTATATTTATTGTCCTACTGGAATAGATGATAGCATGATTAAAAATGAAGGTGAAAGTTTAAGTGTCGTTGTTCGAGTGCCTAATCTATTGTTTGATAGTATCTCTTGGGATAAAGCAACTGTAATGGATATGAGGAACAGGATTGTTGATACCCTCAAAACCATCAAAGGCCTAGAGGATTTAGAAGAAAATATTGAATACGAGGGATATTTCACACCAAAGGACTTAAAAAATGACTTTAACTCCTATGGAGGTACTGCCTACGGACTTAGTCCCACTCTGACCCAGACAAATTACTTTAGACCTCATTTTAAATCTACGCAAGTAAAAAATTTATACTTTGTAGGTAGTTCTGTGCACCCTGGCCCCGGGGTTTCTATTGTATTACTCTCCAGTAAACTGGTGACTGAGGAAATTTTAAAGGATACATCATCACGATTCTATTAAATAAAACTCCCTAGAGGCTCGACTAATACTAGGTCAAATCTATAGGGAGTAATTATTTTTTATTCTTCATCAACGAACGTATTGTATTTACACAATTAACCATATTTATTTATATCCCTGTTGTACATCCTATAGCATATTGATTGCTAGTGTCTAAAGTTTCTCCATCTATGAACTTTGGCACCATTCACCCTGTAGAGATATGATAAGAGTACATATTAGAAATTTTTTCCCCAAACCGTAAATCCTTTTTTTAAATTTTTGTACTCTATTATCAATATGATTGAGGGAAATAGAATATTTCAATTTGGGTGAGAAACTTTAGGTTGTAGAAAATAAAAAAAAGCATCCTATACATTCTTTATGTTAGAATACTTTTTCTTTAACAGCTATCTTATGGATTTTCCTTTATCGAAGGCTTTGAAGATATAGCTCTAAGTCTGGATTTGAGCCTTTTGTGATCACCTCTCCAAGGATTTTTGCTAAAACCATGTTATACACCAATCCGTTATCCCCATATCCCATCACAACATAACAATGGGGGAGCTCATCATATATTCCTATCATGGGCATTCCATCATGGGTGCCTCCATAGTAGGCGGATACATAAAATTCCGGATATGCCTCAATGGTTGGAAAAAGTTTATGAAATTCTTCTATTAAACGGTCTTTTTTGGCCATTAGCTTAGAATCTCTTTGATCGGCATAGGTCGTATTTTCATCTAGTCCACCGATAATTACTCGATTGTCTTCTGTGGTTCTCATATAAATATATGGACGGGCCGTCTCCCAGATTAATGTCCTATTATACCATGGTGAAAAATCTTTTATTGGGTTAGTTACAACTGCATAGGAGCTAGTAATGACAGCATTTTTGTGTTTTTTAAAGTCTAATCCTTCGTACCCTGCTGCAATAATCACCTTACTGGCTTTGATGGAGTTTCCCTTTGTTGTATAGAAAGTGATGCTATCCTCTTGAATATCCCGACCCTTTACTTCTGTGTTTTCATAGATTCTCACACCACTATTTTCTAATTGTTGCATTAAACCTGTTGTAAACTTTAAGGGATTTAATTCTCCATCATTATTGAAATAGATGGCTGATTCTTTCTGAAAAGGATATCGCTTACTTATATCCTCTTTTGATAACAATTCTACATCAAAACCATGTTTTTTTAATAGTGCATACTCCTTCTCTAGCTTTGATACATCTTCCTTGTAGCTGGCATAATATAAACTATCCCTTGTGTTGAAATTTGGGTTAATTCTTAGTGTATTGGAAAGCTCTTCAATTTCCTTCATCGCATATTTACACAGTTTCAAGTGACGGGTCGCCTTTTCTTCTCCAAAGCTATTAATCAATTGGGTAAAGCTTTTTTCTCCAGTGTATTGAATAAGGGCTGTATTAGAACTGGTACTACCGGAACCCACCTTATCCTTCTCAACAACCACAATTTCCAAACCAGTATCCTTTAGGTATTGGGCACACATTGCTCCAGAACTGCCACCACCAACAATTAAAACATCACATTCTATATCTTCTTGTAGGGATCTATAGGTGGGAGGATTTAACAACGTTGTTGGCCAATACATTTTACCTGTTTGTAGATTCACTTTTTACCACCTCACAAATGTATTATACTTATAATATTGTGTCCATATAAATAATAAGTATGTTGTGAAATAATGTGAAATTAATTAAATTATAAAATTCTTATATAATCTGTCATTACGGATATTTTTGCTCCTTTAATCAAATTTTTTCCTTTTAACTGTCCTCAGATTTTACTACAAAAACACCTAATGACTTAACCAACATGTTTGATAGGTTAGTCAATATGTGCTTCATGATTTGATTATAAAAGCAAAATATATTTTATTCTTACATTAACCATGTATTATTATCTAAGTGTATTATGAGTAACACTATTTCAGCAGATATTCCTTCACAGTAAATGTTTAATGAGAGTTTGTTCTTGAATGTATATAAAAAACCTACGAGAAGACTGGTATAGTCCTTCGTAGGTTTTAGTTTTGTGTTATATTAATTTATTGGATTTTCCCTATGCTTTAGTAAACTCTAAGCCTTTTTTGATGGCATTTAGGTTTACATCTAATAACTCTGGTCTTTTCTTTCCAACTAGCGTATGCATAGCCTTTTCGATTTTTTCCATATCAACTAACTTTAAGCTTGGTAGGATAGCTCCTAAACAAACCATGTTGGCAATGTTAGTATGACCCATTTCATTTGCCATGTCAGTTGCAGGGATTTGAATGATGGTAATATCATCTCTTACCTCGTCTAATTCTGCAAGAGAAGAGTTCACTACTAATACTCCACCTGGCTTTATACGAGGTGCGAATTTATCGTAAGCTGGTTTGTTTAATACGATCGCTCCGTCAGCTACATCAATAACTGGTGAGTGGATTTCTTCGTCGGATAATACTACCGAACAGTTGGCAGTACCTCCACGCATTTCTGGTCCATAGGATGGAATCCAACAAAGGTCTAAATCAGAACCCATTCCTGCATAAGCTAGAACTTTACCTAAGAACATAACCCCTTGGCCACCAAATCCAGCAAGAATTATTTTATCCATCATAAGCTTTTTACCTCCTCGGTCACCTTAAGTTCACCCATTTGGTAAACTGGCATCATATTTTCTCGTAACCACTGTAAGCTATCTACAGGAGATATTCCCCAGTTAGTTGGACAGGTAGATAATACACTTACAAAGGCAAATCCTAATCCAGCCATTTGTACTTGGAAAGCTTTCTTGATAGCCTTTTTAGCTTGGTTTATGTTTTTTGGTGAATCAACAGAAACAGCCGCTACATACACAGCTCCTGGAAGGTTAGCTACTAATCTTGGTAAATCAATTGGGAAACCTGTTGTTTCAATATCTCTACCGTAAGGGCTTGTGGTAGTCTTCATTCCCTCTAACGTTGTTGGCGCCATTTGTCCACCAGTCATTCCGAAAATTGCGTTGTTAACCATGATTGATGTGATTTTTTCACCTCTTGCTGCGGCATGGATAGCATGTTGAGTACCGATAGCAGCGATATCTCCATCTCCTTGATAGGTAAATATCATTCTATCTGGAAGGGCTCTCTTAATTCCGATCCCTACTGCTTGAGCTCTACCATGGGCTGCTCCAACGAAGTCACAGCTAAAGAAATCTTGGCTAAAACCTGCACATCCTACCGGTGAAACTCCGATTGTGTTATCTATAATTTCAAGTTCCTCTAAAACTTCAGCAATTAATCTCATAATCGTTCCGTGGGTACATCCTGGACAGAATGAAAATGGAACATCAGTTAATCCTTTACTTCTTCCGAATATCTTTTCCATTACCTACACCTCCTCTGATAAAAATGTATTTTCAAAATACTCTAGGATTTCGTTTTCTGTTGGCAGCATACCGCCTTGTCTTCTGAAAAGGTGTACTGGCATCTTGCACTCTACTGCTAACTTAACGTCTTCGATCATTTGTCCTGTATTTAACTCAACAGTTACGATTCCTTTGATCTTATCTTTAAATGGTGCAAAGGCTTGGTCTGGGAATGGCCATAAAGTGATTGGACGGATTAGACCTAATTTAATTCCTTTTTTACGGGCATTTAGCACTGTACTCTTTGCAATTCTTCCTGTAGTTCCGTAACTTACGATTAGATATTCTGCATCTTCAGTATGGAACTCTTCCCATCTTTGCTCTGTTTCTTGAATATGCTTGTATTTAGCTTCCCAACCTAAGTTGTTTACTTCTCCAATTTCATTAGTTAATGAATAGCTAGCTAAGATTCTCTTTTCTCTTCCTTTAGCTCCATCAACTACCCAGCTTCGATCAGTTACTGGTGGTTCTGGTCTTTCTTTTAATACTATTGGCTCCATTGTTTGGCCTAAGAAACCATCTGTTAAAAGTAGTACTGGATTTCTATGCTTGTCTGCTAAATCGAAGGCTAACATTGTATAGTCATAAAGCTCTTGAGCTTTTGAAGGTGCTAATACGATTGTTCTGTAGTCCCCATGTCCACCACCTCTAGTTGACTGGAAGTAGTCGGATTGAGCTGGTCCTAATCCACCTAGTCCTGGACCACATCTGTTAACGTTTACAATTACCATAGGTAGTCCAACAGCAGCACTGTAGGAGATACCTTCTTGCTTTAAACTTACCCCTGGACTTGATGATGCTGTCATAACCCTTGCCCCTGTACAGGCTGCACCGTAGCACATGTTAATTGCTCCGATTTCGTCTTCTGCCTGAAGTACTGTTCCTCCACTCTTTGGAAGATGCTTTGATAAATATTCTACTACTTCCGTAGATGGCGTAATAGGATATCCGAAAAACAATTTACATCCTGATCTGATGGCAGCTTCGCCAATGATTTCATTACCCTTTAATAATATTTTTTCCATCGAATATTTCAGCTCCTTTCCCACCTTTTATTTGTAAACTTCAATTGCAACGTCTGGACAGACAGTCGCACAAAGAGCACATCCAATACATTTTTCTTGGTCTTCACAGATTATTGTAAAGTACCCTTTTTTGTTGGATTTGTCTCCCACGGCTAAAATCTTCTTTGGACAAGCAGCGATACATAGACCACAGCTCTTGCAATATTCACTTAATACGTTAACCTTTGCCATGTCATTCCCTCCTTTTAATAATTGACTATAGTAATAATTTAATAATAATACCTTAACAGCACTACCTAAATGGTGTAGCCTCCTCTTCTCCAGTAATGACCTTAAGTGCAGCAAAGGAGAAGGATTCTAATGCTTCTTCACTTGGAATAATTTCCACTGGAGTGGAGAACTTCATCCGTCTAATTATATCATTAACGATTGGATTTGAGTATGCTGTTTTATCTGTCTAAATCGATTTTCTTTTATTTCTTCTATTTCAGTCCTGCACCGAATCCTCAACTATTTTCTTAACAAGCAACTCTCTATCAATTTGTATAGGGCAATCTTTGTTGAACTTGTCGATGGATTACCCACCGATTACCCACCTATAAATTTTCGGTACTGTAATGAAAATTTCCTATAGGTCATATTTGAAGATTAAGGATTTCCTCCCAGTGAATTCCTGCATAATTGTGTATTTTTGAATAATCCTATACTTATAGCATACTGAAAATTAAGCCCATTGTGAAATATCTGAAATGGATATCAGTAATAAGTAAAACTGATTTATATTGAATTATACAGATGTTAATGTTATTATTTAATATAATAGTTAACAGATGGTGGAGGAGTATTTATGGATATTAGGCAATTAAAATATTTCATTGCAGTGGCCGAGCATTTAAATTTTACAGAGGCAGCAAAGCATTTGTTTGTTGCCCAATCAGCTGTAAGTCAACAAATTGCAGACTTAGAAAAGAAAATGGGGGTCCAACTTTTTATTAGAAATAAGCGGTCGGTGAAGCTGACCAATGCTGGGTCTGTTCTTTTAGAGGAAGCCATCAGCCTTGTAAATAAGTCGGAGGAAATCTTAGAGAAGACCCGCCAGGCGGAGTTGGGGATCATCGGTAGCTTGAAGATTGGTTTTCTGGGATATACGGAGAGGAATTTCTTGCCCTATTTGATTAGGCAGTTTAAGCGGAATTATCCTAAAATTGAACTTCATCTTAATCAATATAATCATGGTCTGTTGATTGAAAACCTCAGTCATGGTGCTTTGGATATTGGATTTACCCTCTCTTTTGGCCTTAATAACATTGTGGGACTAGCCAAAAAGCAGGTCTTGATGGAAACCATCTCAGTGGTGGTTCATTCGGAGCATCCATTAGCCGATGAAAGGAGTATCAATATTGCAGATTTATCTCAGGAGCGTTTTATTGCCCTCAGTAGACAAGAGTCTCCTCAAGGTTTTAATAAGACTCTGCTGATGTGTGCCAACCACGGTTTTACTCCCAATATCGTCAGTGAGCCTAGGTTGATCCAGACAGTATTGTTGCTGGTGGACGCTGGGATGGGGATTGCTATCCTACCTAAGAGTTTGAAGTATCAATCCTCCCCAAGTCTTCGTTTTATTGATATTGAAGGTGAGCAGTCAAAGGATGAGATGGTGGTGGCATGGAAGAAGACTAATAAAAACCCTTCTATTGCTTTGTTTTTAGAGGAGTTAAATAATGTACAGACGCATTTTCAGGGGGATTTTACTAGGCTGTTATAGAGGAATTCTGGATTATGCATAGAAAATGAGGCAAAAGGGAATCCCGCTGCCTCATTTTTTCTTTGTTCTCCTTTGAGAATCAATTCAAGCAGCGGCTTTTTTTATAATCTGTCTACCCTTTCAATGGAGTACACTTAGGCGTTCAAAACATACTAGTATGTTATTTTAAATCTCTACTCCCCAAACCCTCATAGACCTCCACACCGATATCCCTCAAAAGCTTATGACCAATCTCATTATTCTGCAGTCCCTTCGTCAACACCACAATTACAATACGACGATTATCTAAATACATTATCCCTCCATCATGGACCACTCCAACAATTTCTCCTGTCTTGTGGGCAAAGGGTACAGGGTTTGTGTCCACATCGCTGATGGCGGCTCCGCATTGGCTACAGGTATTTTCATGGCCAACTCGATGATTACAGGCTCCACATAAATTGAGTTCATAGGATAGTCGGTCATTCATTTGTTGAGCTAAAAGTATCTTTATAGCTTTTTTTGATGCCTTTTCATTTACTCTATTTGCAGACTTCTCAGTTTCTTGAAGTTTTAATGTTTCTTCTTTTTTCACTTCTGCTTTTAGTTCTGCTTTTAGTTCTTCTTGTTCCTTTAATACTTCTTCTAATACTTCTTCAACCTTTATTCTATTCTGCTCTATTACTTCAAAAAGTCGTCCCATATCCTTTGCTGTGGTATAGCTATAGACCCCCGGAGCAACCACCATTAGCTTTCGAGCTAATAGAGTATCTTCTATCCCTAGTCTCCTAAGCGTTTGATTTACTTCATCTTTTCCCACTATATCCAGCAACATATTAGTGGCGGTATTATCACTAATATCAATCATGAGGTGGAGGAGATCTTCTAGGGTGACTTCAAGTCCTTCCCCTAATAGTTGTAGGACCCCACATCCTCCGACCTTTTCTTCCTGCTGTAGTTTATATTTTTCCTCTAAGTTTAACTTTCCCATCTCCAATTGTCGCAAAGCTTCATACAGGAGGGGAACTTTAATCATACTGGCGGCATGAAATCTTTCCATCACCCCTATCTCTATTTCTTCTTGGGTGTCAAGATCTTTGATATATACTGCTACTGTTCCATCTATTGGTTCAATCATTCTTTGTATAGTCATCTCTAAGGGTTTTAAACTCGCTAAAGTCTTCATTAGTCTTCCTCTCCTAAAAGGGATAGTACATTCTTTGCCTGTAGGGCTGCCCCCAACACTAGACATTCTTCGTCTATATCGAATAGGCAATAGTGGGCATCATGGACAATGCCTTTTTCTTCATTTCTACATCCTAACCTAAAAAAGGCTGATGGCGCTGCCTGTGCGAAGTAGGCAAAGTCCTCCACCCCTAGGCTTGGCTCCTTAATTATGTTGATACTTTCAGCCCCGAATAGTTCTTCGCTATTGAGTTTGACAATATCTACAATGGAGTCGGTATTAATTAATGCTGCATAGCCCTCTTCTCGGATTAACTCTCCTTTACCACCCATTGCTTCTGCCACTAGGTTGACGACTTTTTCAACTCTCTGAATAACTAAACTTCTAGTGGTAGGATCTAGGGTCCTCACAGTACCCACCATTTCTACTTTATCGGCAATGATATTCCCTTGACTCCCCCCTTTGATGGTCCCAAGGGTGATAACTGCTGAATTTCTAGGATCTACGTTTCTACTGACAACGGATTGAAGGGCTGTCAATGCCTGCCCTGCCATCATGATGGCATCCACCCCCTTGTGGGGATAGGCTCCGTGACTGCTTTTTCCATGGAGGATGATTTTAATGGTATCGGAGGAAGCATTCATCTGTCCGTATTTTAGCCCTATTTCCCCTGTAGGGATTTCGGAGGATACATGTAGGCCAAACATTACTTCTACCTTTGGATTCTCCATACATCCTGCTTCAATCATGGGTCTTGCCCCCCCTACTGTTTCTTCAGCAGGTTGGAAAAAAAGTTTTACATTTCCCTTGAGCTGATCTTTTTTATCTTTTAAAAGCTTTGCCGCCCCCAGTAGGATAGTCATATGGGCGTCATGTCCACAGGCGTGCATTTTTCCTGCTACAGTGGATTTGTAGGGGACATCCTTTTCGTCTTGGATAGGTAGGGCATCCATGTCTGCCCTCAGGCCTACTGTTTTTCCCTCTTTCCCCCCTCTGATGATGGCAACTACCCCTGTGTTTGCCACCCCAGAAGTATATTCGATTCCCAAAGCCTCTAGGTACTCTACAATTTTACCCATGGTACGGAATTCTTCCATACCAAATTCGGGATTTTTGTGAAAATCTCGCCTAATTTCAGTCATCCAATCCTTTAGCTTGTGGGCTTCCTTTATTAGCGTATGAGTTTTAGGATTTTTTAAAGTCTGGTCTATTCTATCTATTTTTTTACCCTTATCTTTTTTATCAATCTTATTCATTATTCCGTTGCCCCTTCTTCTATTGTTAAGCTTCCTGTATCGGCATCTAGGCTTGCCATTACGCCAAAGGGAAGGGTTACCTTGGGTGTACAGTGGCCTGCCTTTAAATTATATATTGTCGGTTTGCCATAGGGGACGATCATTTCCTCCAAGACCTCCATTAGACTTAAGCTTTCTTCTGGCTTTTCTGCCTCACAGTTATTCCAGTCACCTAAAATGATTCCTACTGCATCATCAAATTTCCCTGCCAGTGCCAGTTGGGTCAGCATACGATCTACACTATAGGGTTCTTCTCCGATTTCCTCCAGGAATAGTATTTTCCCCTTTGTATCTATTTCATAGGGGGTTCCCATTGTGGCGGCAATCAGCGATAAGTTGCCACCAATAATGATTCCTTGAGTTTTTCCACCTACTAAAGTTTCAATCTTTACTTCCTCTGGGTTTGAAATTTTTCCCATAGGGATTGATTCTGTAATGGCCCGTATCAATTCCTTCTCCGAAAATTCATCCAGACCACCGGCTATATCGGAAGCCGCCATTGGTCCGTGGAAGGTTACTAGTCCACAGATTTGATTCATCGCCATATGTAATGCAGTAATATCGCTATATCCAACAAATACCTTTGGATTATTCTTTATTAACTCAAAATCTACTCTCTTTAATATTTTAGGAGCTCCATATCCTCCTCTGAGACAAATAATCCCCTTTACCTCTTGGTCAGCAAACATTCCATTGAGGTCATCTGCCCTCATTTGGTCATCTCCTGCAAGGTATCCACGGGTAGCGTGGCAACTAGGTGCAAGTTTTACTTTGAATCCTAGGGCTTCCAGTTCCTTCTTAGCTGACTTTACTTTTTCTTGGGTTGTGGGGCTAGAGGTCGCCACAATCCCAATGGTATCCCCTATTTTTAATGCTTTCGGTCTTAGCATGGTTTACCCTCCTTTTTTAAGTAGTATATCTAAAATATACCCATTGACACTCCCCATACCTGAAGGAAGGGGATTCTTGAATGATTAAACACCAGTCTATTTCTAGTAGGCGAGTATGACCTCAAGTTCGGGGTATGC
>NZ_JAFBEE010000024.1 GCF_016908555.1 Alkaliphilus hydrothermalis | reverse complement strand
AATTCTATCAGAAGGAGTATTCTTATTGTACTATATTGGAAATTATTCTCCGTTTTTGTTTGCCAAAATCTCTCCATTTTATTTTACCATTTACAGATGTGAACAGTTGTTAAAAGCTCTACCATAAGATCCAGTCTTTTTAAGTATTATATGTTTTTTTATTTCTTTAGATATAGAAGTGCAATCACGATGGAGCTCTCTTGCGATAGCTTTAAAAGAAAAAGAATCCTTAAGCATGTGTTCTATGGAAACTCTTTCATCTAGGGTAAAATGTTTGAACTTAGCCATAAATGGTCTCCTTATTTAAAGAGAGGTATCGCTAATTGGGGTATAGTATAATTGTAAATATTTGCAACACTAAAGTCCACTCCATAATTTGTAAGACTTATTTCCACTATTAAATGAAACTAGGGTGGAAGTTAATTTTACAATTGAGTAATTGTGAAAATATTGTAAGTTTATGTAAAAAATAGGTTGACACGGCCTAGGATACGTGCTATAATTTCCTTAATTTAATATACAGAGGTGATACCATGGCTACATATGCTTCTAAGGAACTGTTAAAGTTACTATTTGAGGATGGATGGTATGAGAAAGCTCAAAAAGGTTCTCATGTTCATTTAGTTCATTCAATAAAAAAAGGTAAAGTTACTGTTCCTCATCCCAGGAAGGATGTTCCGGAAGGAACTGCAAAAAATATCCTTCGCCAAGCAGGGCTTTTAAAATAAGCCTTGTTTGGAGGGAAAATGGCATATAAGATACATTTTGGGTAATAAAGTATTACACAATATATGTTACTTGTATGGTATAGAGATACTTGGATCGAAAGACATGTTTAGAGGCTATGTAGTCTAGTTTCACTTCTGTTATTAAAGAGAATAGCGAAAATTATCGTTTGTTTTGAAACTGATAATATTTCGCTATTTTTATAAAATGCATATTGACACGCATAAAAGTACGTATTATAGTATATAATATATTATAAAATTATATTAAGAGGTGTTATAAATGGATAGATATGTTTATGTTGCTATATTTACAAAAGATAATGAAGTGTACAATATTAGCTTTCCAGATTTACCAGGTTGTTATACCTATGGAGGTACAATTGAGGAGGCATATAATATGGCTAAAGAAGCATTGGAATTACATTTATATGGTATGGAAGATGATGGAGATGAAATTCCAAGCCCAACACCTGCAGAATCTATACAAATTAATGATAAAAAATCATTTACTACATTAGTAGAAGCATATATGCCACTGGTGCGTAGTCAAATGTTAAATAAATCAGTGAAAAAAACGCTAACTATTCCTAAGTGGCTAAATGATCTAGCTGAAAAGCACAATGTAAACTTTTCTCAACTACTACAAGATTCTTTAAAAAACTACTTAGGTGTTTATGATCATAAACACCTTTTTGAAAACAAAGCAGCATATAAAAAATGAATTAATATTTAAATTTTTGTTATTTGACTTAGAACTTTTTATGAATATGCTTTTGTAAAAATGATTAGACTTTTTTTAAAAATATAATATGATCGAAAATTATATAAAGTTTAATCTGATCAAACTTTTTAAAAAAACTAAGTACTTAATTTTATAATAAATCAATACTTTCATCACTTGTTTTCATCAAACTTTTTTTAAAACCAACAGTTATTTGATTCCTAAAGCCCTGAGGGTATTTGCAGGAGAAGTCTTACGAGTATTCACAGGGTTTTTTATTTTTTGCTGTGTATGTAACCCCTGCTAAGACTAGTCATGAGTATCGCACATAAAAAAAAATAAATAATAAAATAAATAAGTATGGTTGTAGGCTAGTCTATTCAATGCTTTGAACCACTTGATATAGCCGTAGGCTTGTCACCAATCTTTACTATGAATTAACATCCACCTATAAAAAGGCGATTATCCCACGATAATCGCCTTTCCTTATTATTACAATCAAGTCAAATACAAAACTATCTCTTTTAATAACGCCCTACCCCTTTCTTAACCTTCTAACCCGAATCCCATAAGCCAAATAAGGCATACCAGTGAAGACCAAAACAACCATTGTCACCAATAATAATGCAAGGATAACTGGACTCACCCAGATCGTTAGTAGAGTAAGAGCCCAAACAACAGACAATACGAGGGCTGGTAAAGCAACCTTCTTCATCTGGACCTGTTCCCGTTCATATTTTTCAATCAAAGACACTTCATCCGTATAGATGGGCTTTGTTCCCGATGGAGCACTGAAAATATGCATTTCATTACCGGCAGAACACACATGACTCCAGCCAGCCGACTCAAAGAAGGAGAAATATTCCTCATCTGGCTTAGTTTGATAATCAAGACTATATTGAATATCCTGAGGCGCTCCTTTTCTAAGCCTATAGAAAAGAAAACTACTAAAACCCTCCAGTATCCAACCTTCTTGAGCCAGCTTACTCAATTTTTTAAAGTCTTTCTCCTCAAAAAAAGCTAAACCTCCACAAGCAACAAGTTTTGTATCATTCAATTTTTACACTCCCTTTTCATTAAATATTTTCTCAGCATGGGATACCATATCTTTGCGTCGTTGGACTTCCTTCTTTAGTAGTTCGATCCCCTTATCGGTGGTTATGTAGGTCTTTCTATTGTCGCTATGATCTTCCACCAGTCTGATCAAGCCCACCGACAACAATTTCTTGATGGTGGTATACATAGAGGCAGGACCTATGGAGAATTTACTGTCGGTTAGTTCTTCAATAGATTTCATAATCAGGTACCCATGATTAGCCTCGATTAGCGTTAGCAAAATATAATAGGCGGTGTCGGTAAGTTCACCTGTTTCCAATGAATCATTTCTTGGCAAGGTCATTCCTCCTTCTGTATCATTAAATGATATATCATTATATATAATATATCATTTAATGATATATTATTCAATAGTAAATTAAAAAAAAAGAATATTACTTAAATAAAAAGTAGCAATAAAGTCTGTTTAAATATTATCCAAATAATGATAAAATAATAAAGAATATAAATATGAAAATGTTCTTACTATTTTTATAAGGAGGGGTATTTATTAAAACTAAAATTATTACCGATTCATGTTGTGACCTTTCTCCAGACTATCTTAATGAAAATAATGTACATGTAATACCTTTCACATTTCACCTTGATAATCTAGACTATGAAGATGATTTTGGTAAAACCTTGGGATACAAGTCATTTTATGATTTAGTACGTAGTGGAAAGATGTCTACCACATCCCAGATTACAGCCTATACCTTTGAGAAAGCCTTTTCTAAGTATATAGAGGAGGGACAAGCGGTAATTTATATTGGGTTTTCCTCTGCCCTAAGTAAAACCTTTGAAAATGCATTGATGGCCAGCAATAATATACTAGAAAAATATCCAAATGCAGATCTTAGCGTTATCGATTCCCGCAGTGCTACTGTAGGTTTAGGGTCACTGGTATACTGTGGCTGTGAAATGCTCAGTGGGGGAAAAAACAAAGAAGAAATTGTTAATTGGTTGGAGGACAACAAACTCAAACTAAACCACTGGTTTACAGTTGATAGTTTAGATCATCTAAAAAGAGGTGGTAGGATATCCGCAACCAGTGCTGCTATAGGGAGTTTATTAGATGTAAAACCTGTCCTAAATGTAGATGACGAAGGAAGACTTAGAAGCATTAAAAAGGTGCGGGGTAGAAAAAAAGCAATCAAATCATTAGCTGATGAATTAAAGGCACAAATTGTTAATCCAGAAGAACAGACGATTTTTATTAGTCATGGAGACTGTCAAGAGGAGGCAGAGAATTTAAAAAATCTGATCACTAAGGATGTTAAAGTAAAAGACGTCATGATAAACTACATAGGACCAGTCATAGGAACCCATACAGGTGCAGGGGTATTGTGTGTAACCTTCTTTGGAACTGGTAGAGATTCATAGCTTTGTAACAGTAACAAAACAGTATAATCAATTTTTAATGGGTGTTCACTCTACTTGAACACCTGTTTTTTTATGGGCAGTTAGAAAGTTTACACCCTAAAATGAATATGATAAGATTAATTAAGCAAATTTCTTAGAGAAAAAATATAAATAATGGGGTAAAGAGATGATTAAGATAGAAAAACTCTTCAAAAGAAAAGGTCTTAAAAAAATAGCATTCCTTCTTATACTAATACTGGGAATCCCAGTCTTTCTATATCAACAGAATAATATGATCACAACCACCAATATTATCGTAGAGTCCAATCGGCTACCAGAACGCTTTGATGGTTATAGAATCCTACACTTATCAGATCTTCATAGCAAATCCTTTGGAGAAAACCAAAAGTACTTAGTCAATAAAGTTAAAAAAGCACAGCCAGATATCATTGTATTTACTGGTGACTTAATCGACAGTAGGCGATACAATGAAGAGCATAGCATCATACTAATGGAGGAACTTGCAAAGATTACTGAAGTCTATTACGTGAATGGAAATCATGAAGCACGGAGATGGAACGAATACCCAAATCTAGAAAAGACTCTTCAGCAGATGGGTGTCAAGGTTCTTCGGAATACCCACCTTCCCATTAATAGAGATGGGGATCAAATCTATATCATAGGCATTGATGACCCTAACTTTGATTATGCAATGAATAGAGAAGGCAAATCAGTAAGGGATGTACTGGAGATAAACCGATGGAAAATTGATGAAGCTCAGACGAATTCCTTCAAGATATTACTTTCCCACAGACCAGAGCTGTTTTCTCTTTATGTAGAAAGCAATATCGATATAACCTTTTCAGGTCATGCCCACGGAGGACAAATTAGGCTACCTTTTATAGGGGGTTTATTCTCACCAGGACAAGGTTTTTTACCAAAATATAGTTCTGGTAAGTATGAAGAAAAAGATTCAACATTGATTGTCAGTCGGGGGTTAGGTAATAGTATTTTTCCCCAAAGACTCTTCAATAGACCTGAAATAATTGTAGTAGAACTCAAAAACAAGTGAGTATAGGTAAAGTCCTATGACTCATTTTTTTTTCTAAGCATATATAAAACATAGTAATGAATTTAATATTGTTAAATACTATTATATATATTGAGTCGGGGTATATAAAAAATAACACTCAACATACAAAAAAGGAGGTAGTTCAGTTGATTAAGAAAATAGATTATGAAAACATGGGAAAGAACAAATTATCATGGCTTGAAGCCACCTACCATTTTTCTTTTGGAGACTATCACAATCCTGAAAATATGGGGTTTGGGGCTTTAAGGGTATTAAACGATGACATCATCTCAGGCAATAGGGGGTTTGAAACCCATCCCCATCGAGATATGGAAATTGTCACTTATGTTGTAGAGGGTCGGTTGACCCATGAGGATAGTATGGGTAATAAAGGCTCTATAGGTAAAGGACAAGTACAATACATGAGTGCAGGAACCGGTGTATATCATAGCGAACACAATCTAGAGGATCAACCCATCAGAACGTTACAGATATGGATTCTTCCCGATAAAAAAGGCCATACTCCCGACTACGGAGATTATAAATTTGATTGGAATGCCCGATTAAATACATGGTTACATTTGATCTCCAGCAAAAAAGGAAGTGCGCCAATTAAGATGAATCAGGATGTAAATTTCTACGCCCTAGAGCTTGAATCAGGGAAAGAAATAGACCTTGCAGTTAAGGATGGCCGCCAAGCTTATTTAGTACAAATAGAGGGAGTTTCAATAATCAATCAACACATACTAAATGAAAGGGATGGGATGAAAATTGTAGAGGAGGATGTTAAAATTAAGGCTACTAAAACCTCCCATATATTAGTCATTGAGATGGCAAAGAACTCTGGTAAAACCCATTAGCATAAAAAAGGTGTTAGCTCTTTGGAACTAGCACCTTTTTTATTCAAGTAGTTGTTTGGCTGTTAACTTATTTGAATACTTTTATGCGACCTTCCAATGGCATAAATTCCTTAGCTGCTGCTGGTGCAGTAGGTTTACCAAAGGGCATTTGAGCAATAAGCTTCCAATCCTGTGAAATATCCCATTCTTTTTTTACTTCGTCGTCAATCAACGGATTATAGTGTTGTAATGAAGCACCTAAACCTTCTGCTTCTAAAGCAGTCCAAATTATGTATTGTAGCATTCCGGAGGACTGTTGGGACCATATAGGGAAGGTTTCTTGATAGCTGGGGAACTTCTCTTGAAGTCCTCTTAC
This sequence comes from Alkaliphilus hydrothermalis, assembly GCF_016908555.1. GTDB lineage: Bacteria > Bacillota > Clostridia > Peptostreptococcales > Natronincolaceae > Alkaliphilus > Alkaliphilus hydrothermalis. Next base: position 35,146 of record NZ_JAFBEE010000024.1, on the reverse strand, counting down.
GACTATTTGATTTTCGAAAAATAGAATGGTTCCATAACCACTACGAAAAGATTTGATCTTCTCCTCAGTTGATGCAAACTTTTTAGCAGGAACAATTCTTCTTAAAGTTTCTTTAGTAATATCCCATAGTCGATCATGATGCTCTCTAAATAAAACTAAAATCCTTCCACTTTGGGAATTGAAGGCAGTAGGGGCATAGGTAACAGCGTGATTAATGATTTCCAGAATCTTTTCGTCGGAAACCACCTCTTCTTTACTAATTCCATAAATGGAGCGACGGTCTTCAACTGCTTTATAAAAGTTTTTCACGGTTTTTCCCTCCTAAAGTAATGAGTATTATAAACTTATAGTATTCTTACCCACAAAATGAATGGATATGTAAAGAAATTAACGTATATTTGGGGAAAGATTAGTTAATGAATATACTACATACTTAATGGATTTGTAGTTGATTTGATTTGCTACATGGGTCTGTGCTACAATATAAAAATTAGAGTTAGTATTAAATAATCAAAAGGTAAAGGTGATTAAATGGCTCATAAATTTAATATTGCTAATAAAGAGAGACTAGACAATGAGAAACGGCGGGCAGCTCTACCCCCCTATAAAGTATTAGAGAACTTAGGCTTACAGGAGGGGGACATCTGCGCTGATATAGGTTGTGGTATCGGATACTTTACGATCCCAGCAGGAGAAATAGTAGGGGAGTCGGGAAAAGTATACGGAATGGATATTTCCTTAGAGATGATTGAAGAACTGGAGAAGAAAATTGAAGAGCAAGAAATCCTAAATATCAAAACCATCATCACTAAAGAAAATGATATGAAGGTTGAGGATGATTTTATTACATATGCTTTTATTTGCACAGTTCTCCACGAGGCGGATGAGATTCAATTATTTCTAAAGGAAGTACAAAGAATTCTGAAACCAAAAGGGAAAATTGTCATCGTAGAGTGGAAGAAGGAAGAACAAGACTGGGGACCACCGATGGAACATAGATTACAGCAAGAAGAAATAGGACAAAGCCTACAGGAAATAGGGTTTAAAGATGTAAAGTATCATGAAGTGGGAGATTATTTCTATGGAGTTGTAGCAGAAAAATAAAAATATAAACTAACTCAAAAAGTAGAAAAAGACTTGGATCAGAGATTCAAGTCTTTTTCATTAACTAAAATATAGTTAGAGGGTGGCATTTCCTTGTACATATCGAGTAATATTTCTAATCTGAGGCAGGATAGCAATGGCAGCACAGATCAGTAAATCAACCCCAAGAAAAGAACCATTATAGATTAATGAATAGAGGGCAACCGGTGTACCTTCTGGGGCATACTCTGCGAAGAAAATAATTCCCGATAAAAAGTGCATCGTAAATCTACCTAATCCACCGATAAAAGTAGATACCACTAGATTTTTTCTATAAAGACCAGCTAATCCCAATAGGCCAAAAGCTAATGGGTAGTCCAGGAAAAATTGTGCCCAGTGAACAACATAGCCATCTTGGAAATATTGAAGCATACCATAGGCAAGACCTGCAATGATGCCAGGAATTGGACCAAACATAACAGCAAATAAAATCATTGGTAGCATACTGGCTGGTGTAATGGTTCCCCCTTGAGGCAACCTACCTAATCGAATAAAAGATAATACAAAGGATAAAGAGATACAAAGACTCCCGTAAACAATCATACGGGTGGTAAATTGTACTTCTTTACTTTTCTTTAAGAATACTAAACCACCAATACCAATAATAGCCAGTACAGCTAATATTGAAAGGGTAGCAGGTGTAAATTCAAACAACTTCTCAAACATTTCCTTCATCATACATCCTCCTAGTCTTTTTATTTATCACTAGAAATAAAAAAAACATGAAAAGGAAACTTTTCATGTTTTAAATGCATTCATGTAATAGCTTCCCTACGCAGGTATTAACCTACAGGTTCAAAGGGTCGGATTATCCTCTCAGCAAAAGCTCCCCTAGCGATAAATATTTATTTAAACCATTATATCATATTAGAATCAAAATGATAAGACATATCAATGACATTACAAAATATTTTCCTAATTTGCTAGTTGCTTTTTCCAATTTAACAAGTATAAATCTCCTACTTATTATGATAAAATGGTATTAATGAAACATAATACCAAATATATTGTAGTGTAATTTAATCGCAATGTAGTTTGAAAAGGAGGAATTTTATGAAGAGATATACCATAAAGGAAGAAATAGCCAATAGCATTACCCATGGCATTGGAATACTCTTTAGTATTGTAACCTTAACGATTCTACTGGTTTTTGCAATACAACAACGGAATCCCATTTCAATTGTCGCCTTCAGTATATATGGTTTTTGCTCCATAGCACTATACAGTTCATCCACCCTATACCATAGTTTTCAGAAGGAAAAATTAAAAAAAATTTTGAGGGTATTTGACCACGCCTCTATTTTTCTTTTTATAGCTGGTACCTACACACCTATTTCTCTAATTACCATGAAGGGCTATTGGAGAATAGGTATATTATCAGCAGTATGGGCCATAGCCATAGGAGGAATTTTATACAAAGCCTTCACCTACAATAGTTTTGATAAACACAAGGCGATATCCTTGGGTTTATACATTCTAATGGGATGGTTAGTAGTGATAGCCATCAAACCGATGTTGAAATCAGTACCGATTGGATTCTTTGGTTGGTTGTTGTCAGGAGGCTTGGTCTATACAGTAGGAACCTTCTTTTATGCCATGAAGAAAATACCCTTCAATCATGCCATATGGCACGGATTCGTATTAATGGGGAGTGTATTTCATTTTGTTGGAATTGTAAAATATTTAGTTTAAACTAAAATTAGTGGTTAGTTAGAGAAAAAAATGGTATTAATACCATATAAAAAAGCCTTGGAAAATTAACATTGAGGTTTTAAAAATCATGATAAGGGAGTGAAGTGTAATGGGTTTTTTACAGGATATCCTACCAATCTTTAAGAAGCATACTTTAGTACTTCAAGAAAAAAGGAATGAAACTGGAGATATAGTAACCTTCATTTTCAAACCCCAAGAAAAACTACAATGGAAGTCTGGACAGCATGGTATTTTCTTTATAAATCACGTGAAGATAAAAAAATCCTCTAGAGCCTTTAGTATTGCCTCCACCCCAGATGATGGAGAAATAATGATCTCCATGAGAATAACAAAAGAACCCAGTGAATATAAAAAAGCTTTAATGACAATGGCAGAAGGCACAACCATTACCATGAGGGGACCGATTGGCTCCTTCTATGTAGAGGAGAATAATCCTGTGTTGATGGTGGCTGGAGGAATCGGTATAACCCCATATCGTGCATTGATAAAGGAAGTTTCTCAATCTCAGAACACTAAAATACTGCCAAAATCAATTACACTTCTCTATCTAGATAGCAAAGAACAATACATCTATCATAACGAATTCCAAGAGATGAGTCAGGATCCTAAGATTAACATTAAACACTTGAATAGTCGAGAATCGTTAAAGAAGGAGATGGAGGATTTTATTAACCAACATAACAATGAAGGGAAGTATTATTTATCAGGCTCAGGGACTATGGTAAAGGAACTGAAACAGACACTAAAGGACAAGGGAATTAGCAAAAAACAAATTAAAAATGATATATTCATCGGTTATTAAACAAAATAAAAACACAGGTAGGCCAAGATAAAGCCACCTGTGTTTTTTTTTAATTATTTGTCCCTGCTTCACCAATATCAAGATTTTTGAAATTAGATAGGTTGACACTGGAGGATGGACTATCAAAGTAATGAATCCTTACCTGATCCCCCTCTTTTGTAAGGGGTAGTTGATTACTCATGGAAAGGGGCGCAATGAAGACTTTTTCTGCCTTAGTATCCAGCAACAGATAGTAGTAGGTGGCGGCATCTATGGTTGTCGTACCGATTCTCACTACTTTACCCGTTAGCTCCACCTCTTCATAGGCATTTTCAAGTGGTGACCATTGTCCTCTATCCCTTAGACGAGCGACATAATTTGAACTGGCCTGTTGCTTTGATTCACCAATACCAACAATACTATAGTCCTTCACATTAACAAATGCAAATTGCTTAATTAATCCTTGGCGATCCAATAGAGTCATATAGTAGGTGGGTTCCCCCTCAAGATTGATTAAGACAGGGAAAGTAGCCGTATATTCAAATTGTTGCACGGCTCCTTCGGCTGACCGCATAGCAGCATTCTCAGTAGCTCCAGAAATACGATACAGTACAGACTCCTTACTTCTAGTATCCACCAACATAAATCCGATGGTGGATTCATCTGCTCCAGCAGAGGTGATGCCAGTATAATAATAGCTTCTACCGTTGTTGTAGACAATTTTTGTCCCATCGGTTGTTTGAAGCATTCCCCTCTTCGAAGGGTTCCACCAACCATTTACATAACGGCCCCAATAATTGATTTGATCTATAGCAATATCCATTGGGATTGCCCGATCTACCCATGTGGGCATATTGTCTAAGTCATATTCCTCCATGTCTCCTGTGGCAGGGTCAACAATCACCACCCCCACTGGATCAGACCCAGAAGCACCTACACGATTTTTATATAGCGTTACAACCCAATGGGGTTTGAATTCATCGTCCAGCTCAAAGGAGAAATCTGTCAGACCAATATTTCTATATCCAGAACGATAAATCTTTCTTTTTAAATCGTCCCCTAGAAAACTGCTGGGTTGATATTTGATACGGATTGCCTCACCATCAATTTCCCTGACAAGCTTTACATCCCTTTGATTTGCTGCATTAATAATTATATATCCTGGGGTTCCTTCCTTATTATCCAGCCATCTGAAAAAGCCTGAATGGGCTAAGGGAGCAACATAATACAATTCACCATCCACATGGTTTGCCCAAAAAGATTGCAAAGTCACTTGACTACCCAAAGCAAGGTCTTCACCCAGACGTTTATCCCCGAGATTTAGTGCCATATTTGGGGTGACTTCCGGTAATTTAGTCAAGTCAACTGGAGAGATTTCGGTGGTAAATTGCTTTTCTTGGATATCACCAATCAGTGCCCTCTTTTCGGCATGGTGAAAAATACTGGTACTTCTAAAAAATTGCCCCACAATTAAAACCAATACGATAGCCACCAATAAAAGACTAGAGTAGGCCACTTTCTGTCGGACTAATCCAATAATGACCCCTGATGCAATTGCGGCTAAAACCAGTAGAGCAATCAATGTCAAAGGATAGTTTAAAGACCATACTGGCATGATGACATAGTCAATGAAGAATACAAAGCCGATAATTAAAAATCCTAAAAAAAACAGACCGATTTTTTTCAATTTCCTTCCCCCTTTTACTTATAGTTGAGGAAATTACATAATTCCTTAACAATGGATGTCATTAGAATCCAAATTTTGAATTAATACAAATCTAAAATTTTATATGCAATTTCCTCGGGTATAATCCACCAAAATAGTTGTATCTCTATATAACTATTATATCAAAATAATAAATATAGTATAGAACTTAAATAATTTAGTGATAGTTAATAATAATTTAAGAAATGATTTATACTGAGTTTAGATTAAAGGGTTACAATTAGAGATAGGAAGATGATAGAGCTAAAAAGAGCTAAGACCTAGGAGGTATTTTATGAAAAAAAGATGGATTATTGCAATTGTTGTTGGATTAGCACTATTGGGGGGATTATATACCCGTGACAATGCCCAAGGCAGGAGGGGCATAGAGGAAGTAAAGACAGCCACCGTGGAAAGGGGAAATATCAAGTCATACCTATCCACCACAGCTGTCATTCAGTCAAAAAATAAGAAGGACTACTATGGACTACAGGCTAGAGTAGAGGAGGTGCATGTGAAGGTGGGGGATATTGTGAAGGAAGGAGATACACTGATTTCCTATGAAGTACAGGATATGAGCACCTCCCTTCGACAAGCAGAGATCCAATATAGCAATGCCCTACTACAACAGAAAGAATTATTGAATCAAGATAAGCAAATTCGAGAAAAAATTACAGAGCTTAAGGTAGAAATTAAAGAGCTGGAAGAAGAGAATAACCCCATGAATCAAGCAAAGTTAGAAACCCTCAAGCAGCAGAAAAATTCCCTGCAGCCAATATCAGAGGAACGTCTCCAACAGTCAGAGAACTCTGTAGAGCTTGCAAAACTATCTGTGGAATCAACAAAGGATAGAATCTCAGAAAATAAAGATAGAATAGTGGCAGAGAATAGTGGCGTGGTGACGGCAGTATCAGCGACAGTAGGAGCAGTGGGTAATGCTATGCAAGCAGCGGTGGTGGTACAGGATATTGAGAATTTAAAAGCAGTAGCTTCAGTTGGAAGATATGATGCAAATCAAGTGGCGGTGGGACAAGCAACCATCATTCGTAGTGGCAATGAAGAATACAAGGGGGAGGTTTCTTTTGTTGATCCAGTTGCCACAAGAACCATGTCGGCAGCAGGCAGCGAGACCCTACTGGGAATTGAAATTGATATTTTAGAAGCGGCCCCCCAGTTGAAGGTGGATTTTGGAGTAGATATAGATATTTTATTGGGTGAAGCAAAGGATGTCCTGAAGATTCCAGCAGAAAGCATCCGTACCAACAAAGAAGGTAGATATTATGTTTTGGTAATGGAAGAAGAAGAGGCAAAGGAGAAGGAAATCACCCTAGGGCTTCAATCGGATATGGAAGCACAGGTGGTACAAGGGCTTGAAGAAGGGGAAGAGGTTATTTTAAATCCTAGGGCAAATATAAAGGATGGAACCCCTGTAAGAACAGGGGGCGATAAGGAATGATTGTCGTAACAGATGCAATTAAAACCTATAGATCTGGAGACGAATCCTTCAATGCTTTGAACAATATTAGTTTGCAAATCAACAAGGGGGAATTTACCGCCATTATGGGTCCCTCGGGGTCAGGAAAATCAACTCTGATGAATGTCCTTGGATGCTTAGATCGCCTCAATAGTGGGGAATACACCCTAAATGGGAAGCAGGTCTTCAAGATGTCAGATGAAGAATTAGCTCATATCCGAAATAAAGAGATCGGGTTTGTTTTCCAAGCCTTTAACCTTTTACCAAGGATGAACATATTAGAAAATGTAGAACTCCCTATGGCATATGCAGGGTTTCCACTTAAAGCAAGAAGGGCAAAGGCTTTAGAGGCTTTAGAAAAAGTAGGGCTAGGGGATAGGATTACCCACAAGCCCAATGAAATTTCAGGAGGTCAAAAGCAACGGGTGGCCATAGCTAGGGCAATTGTAAACAACCCAAATGTGTTGATGGCGGATGAACCAACAGGAAATTTAGACTCAAAATCCTCTATAGAAATCATGAGAATCTTTCAAGACTTAAACAATGAAGGTTCGACAATCATTATGGTGACCCATGAACCAGACATAGCCCAACATTGTAAAAGGGTTGTTAGTTTTCGAGATGGAAATATTGTAGAGGATTCATTGGTTAAAGATAGAATTTTATTATAGGAGGGAAAGGATGAAATTCATAGAAAATATTAAAATGGCATTAATCAGTATCATGGCCAACAAAATGCGGTCCTTTCTTACTATGCTGGGAATCATTATCGGAATTAGTTCCGTCATCACCATCGTATCCCTAGGGCAAGGGGGACAAAAAGCCATTACTGGCGAGTTTGAGAAAATCGGCGCCTCCACTATAAACATTAATGTAGAGGGAAACAATGTGGAATTTCGAGACTATATCACCTTAGAGGATGTAAAGCACATTAAAGAGCGGGTGGATACAGTACAATATATTTCACCAACTGTTCAAAAAAGAGGTGTGGTGATTTCGGAAAATCAAAATAGAACCGCCATTATCAGTGGTGGTAATACGGATCTAAGCTATATCAACAACGTCAATATTCTTTACGGTAGATTCTTTAATGAAAGGGAATACCTGGAGGGAAGACCGGTAGTGGTCATCGATAGCAATGCAGCTTTTTCGTTATTTGGCTATGAGGACGTGGTGGGAAATAGTATACGGATTGGTAACAACGCTACTGCAAGGAAAGCTACCATAATCGGAGTAGTAGAGGGATTTTCAATGCCCTTCAGGGGAGGAAATCCTGAGAATATGCCAGTGTTTGCCACAGTCCCCATTACGTTTCTAAACAATTTATACCCAGATAATTTTATCATTGAAACCATCTCTATCATGGCAACCAGTCAAGAGGAGGGGGAGACTGCTGGAAATGCAGCCGTCAATATTTTAGAGGCAAGACACAACAATCGGGGAAGGAACCTTTATCAAGCTGAAAATGCCCTAGCCCAGTTGGAGCAGATTAATACTGTTCTAGGCATTTTTACTGCCTTTATCGGAGCAGTTGCCGCCATTTCCCTTTTAGTGGGGGGTATTGGAGTAATGAATATTATGCTGGTATCGGTAACGGAGCGAACTAGAGAAATCGGTATTAGAAAAGCAGTGGGGGCCACCACTAGAAATATATTAATACAATTTTTAATGGAATCGGCGATTATTTCCCTTATTGGAGGGATTATCGGTATGATTCTAGGGATTGCGGGGGCCCAACTGATTGGAATGGTGGCGGATATCACCCCATCTGTATCAATTGCCTCCATTATTGGAGCAATAGTATTTTCATCGGCTGTTGGGATATTCTTTGGGATTTATCCAGCTAAAAAAGCAGCGGCATTAAATCCAATAGATGCATTACGTTATGAATAATGAAAGGGGGAGGGGGATGTGTCCATAAGGGATCGATTAAGGCTCTCCTATGGGGCAATGTTTGTTATACCTATTGTGCTATCTCTTATTGCAGCCATATTTATATCAAAAGCATATATTCATGAGATAGAAAAAAACTATAACATTCAAATTAGTCAAAGGCCCCTGGGGGACTTTATGGTGGAGGAACCCCTTCTACTGGAAAAGGTAAAGGGGTTTTCGGAGGGTGAGCTTGGACAATTGGCGGAGTGGAATTACCTAAGCAATTTAGATGAAGAATTAAGCCAAATGAATGCAGGAATTCTGATTCGGAGGGAAAATCAAATATTCTATAAATCTGATTTAATTAGGGACTTTGATATTGAAGGAAAACTCCCCAGCTTTGGAGATTTTCAAGAAGAAAAACATAAAAAATTGATGCTTGAAGGGAATCCTTATTTATTGAGGCAGTTGGATTTCCTTTATGATGATGGTGCGGCGGGGAGTATGTTTTTAGTGGTTGATTTAAGCTTTGTTGCGAAGAGTTCTAGAAGCTTTATTATAACCCTATTAATCGTTATTCTTGTCATTATAACCCTCACCAATGGAATCTTAACCCTGTCGGTTTCCCATAGTATATTAAATCCCTTAAAAAAACTGGAGGATGCCACGAAGGAGATCAAAGAAGGAAATTTAGATTTTGAAATAGATTGTCATTCAAGGGATGAAATTGGCCAACTATGCCATGCATTTGAGGATATGCGTTCAAAGTTAAAGGAATCCATAGAAATACAGCTGCAATACGAAAGGAATCGGAATGAGCTAATGAGTAATATATCCCATGATTTAAAAACCCCCGTGACTGCCATCAAGGGCTATGTAGAGGGGATCATGGACGGGGTGGCAGATTCTCCGGAAAAACAGCAGCGATATATAAAAACCATCCACAACAAGGCTAAGGATATGGACCGGTTGATTGATGAGCTACTGCTATATTCAAAGCTAGACATCAAAAAACTTCCTTTTCATTTTGAGGGGGTGGATATTCTACAGTTTTTACAGGATATTATCGAAGAGTATCAATTTGATTTAGAGGAAAAAAATATCACCTTAAAGCTTCAACACCATGAAGGGGACTTTAAAGAAATGCCATTAATCCTAGCAGATCGCGAAAAGCTGAAGAGGGTAATAGGCAACATTGTAGATAATGCAGTAAAATATATGAAAAAAGATATTGGAAAGATTGATATTCTTTTGTCTAACACCCCAGAGGAAGAAGCATCAATTCAAGTTGAAATACAGGATAACGGACAGGGCATCCCCAAAGAGCATTTGCCTTTTATTTTTGATCGATTCTATCGGGTGGACCCTTCAAGAAATTCTGCAACTGGAGGAAGTGGGCTAGGATTAGCCATAGCCAAGAGGATTATTCAGGAGCATGGAGGGCGAATATGGGGAGAAAGTCAGTTGAATAGAGGGACCAGTATATTTTTTACCTTAAGAAAATTTACAGAAGACGACAGGGGGGAAGATTATGAAGAAAATCTTAATTGTTGAGGATGATGTTACCATTGCAGAGTTACAACGGGACTATTTAGAAATCAATGGTTTTTCAGTGGATATTCAGCATCAAGGAGACGAGGGGTTGAAACAAGCTAAGGAAGAAAACTATGACCTTATCATTTTAGATGTCATGTTACCAGAATTGGATGGATTTGAGATATGTAAACAAATCCGAAGGGATATGGATATTCCTATATTGATGATTTCTGCTAAAAAAGAAGATGTAGATAAAATCAGAGGGTTGGGCCTAGGGGCAGATGATTATATGACGAAGCCCTTTAGCCCCAGTGAGCTGGTGGCAAGGGTAAAGGCACATCTTGCCCGTTATGACCGTCTTTCTGGTAATAGAAATCATGAAAAGGATGAAATCAAAATCAGAGGATTAAGTATTGATAAAATTTCCCGACGAGTCCATATGAATGAAAAAGAAATCATCCTGACAACTAAGGAGTTTGACCTCCTAACTTTGTTAGCTTCAAACCCCAATCGTGTTTTTACTAAGGAGGAACTTTTTGATAAGGTTTGGGGAATGGACTCCTTTGGAGATATTTCTACAGTAACGGTCCATATAAGAAGAATAAGGGAAAAAATTGAATTAGAACCCTCAAAGCCCCAGTACATCCATACCATATGGGGAGTTGGTTATCGCTTTGAAGTCTAAGAACAAGTAAAAATAATATAAATAACAATATGAAATACACCTTTTCCTAATATATGGATATAATATATAGATTTATAATCAAATGAAGGGAAGGTGTATATTTTTATGCGTGGTGGGACAAACCTAGCTAGACTATCCTGTGGTGGTGGGAATGAAGGATGTTTGAGCTCAACAAAGGATTAATAACACAATTTATTGTTTATTAAAACAATTGGTAAGTGATCAAGGCTACTATCAAGATCCCCGTACCAGCATTGATGGAAGGAGAAGATCATCTTAAAAAATGATCTTCTCCTTCTTCATTGATCCCAGTGCTAAAACACTAGCTTCAACTTCAACAATCGCTCCTTCATTTCATCAATAATCCGAACTTCCTCTTCTTCACTATTGGCTTCAAAGGTGACTGAAAGACGAATATATGGCTCTGGGGTATTCCAAGGAACAGTACAAATAAAGGCTTTTCTTAATAAATACATACAGAAATCATCAGCATCCTTAAAGGTGACGCCATCCTCAGTCCCCTTGGGAATTGGTAAATAGCAGTAGAAGGTGGCTTTTGGTTTTTTGATTTCAAAGCCCACTTCCCTGAGGGCTTCCACCAGCAAGTCAAACCTTCTAGAATACCTTTGACTATTTACCTCTGCAATCTCTGGATGTTGTAAAGCATAAATCCCAGCCTTTTGAATGGCTCGGAACTGACCGCTGTCAGAATTAGCCTTCACAGTAGCAAAAATATCGATGGCATCTGGATTCCCTGCAATAAAGGCCAGTCGCCAACCTGTCATGTTGAAGGCTTTTGAGAGGGAATGGATCTCTACCCCCACATCCTTTGCTCCATCGATTGATAGGAAACTCAAGGGTTTTTCCCCATCAAATGTAATAGATGCATAGGTGGAATCCGCCACCACAAGAATATTATACTTGTGGGCAAATTCGATTACTCCCTTATAAAAGTCCTCTGTAGCAACTTGACTAGTGGGGTTGTTGGGATAATTAATATAAAGTAGCTTTGAACGATACAATATGATGTTTGGTATCTTTGTAAAATCAGGATAGAAGTTATTGGCCTTTGTTAAAGGAAGACCATAGACCACCCCCCCCAGATACTTTGTATGGGTGGCAATAATGGGATAGCTGGGGAGGGTGGTGAGGGTAATATCTCCTGGGTTAATAAAACATTGGGGCAACATAGACAAGATAGACTTAGCTCCAATTCCATGTAAAATTTCTTCGTTGGGATTAATATTATATACCCCAAAGACATCTCTTAAGTACTTTCCTGCAGCTTCTTGAAATTCTTTGATTCCGTTATCGGCATACCAGCGATTTTCAGATTTTCCTGCTTCTTCTGAAAGAATTTTAACAATTTCTGCATTGGCGGGCATATCTGGCTCACCAATACCCATATCAATAAGTTCCACGTTTGGATAATGCTCCTTGATTTCTTCCTTAGCCTTTTTAATCTTCATAAATTTATAATCCTGTTGGGCTATATCAAAGCTTTGATCTCTAAACCTATCGGCAATTAAATCTCTAATAAAACTCATGGGCAAACTCCTCCCTTCTAAGAAGTTGACAAAATACACAACAGATACTTTATAGAATAGTGTATTCTGGAGGGGGAGGATGTGTTCACAGGAGATGTATTTTTTGTAGAAAGAATAGGAGTAGCGTGTCCTAATAGGTTATAATAAAGTGTAGGTCATACAAAAGATGAAACAGAAGAGAAAGTACATAAAGAAAAATACAAAAGAAAATTACATAAAGAGAATACATTGAAAAAGGATTGGAGTATTTAAAATGGATAAAAACCACAGAATCACCCTAGAAGGTAAGACATTAGAATATATCCTCACCAAAACTAGACGTAAAACCGTTGGGATCTCTGTTGATGTTGAAATGGGTGTGAAAGTGGCAGCGCCTAAAAACATTTCCATGAAGCAGATTGAAGAGGTGATTTTGAAAAATAGCAAATGGATTTTTGAAAAATTAAAGGACTTGGAAGGGAAGAAACAGACTCAAGCAGAATTTAAGGCAGAAGAATCTTTTTCTTATCTAGGTAAAGAATATACTTTAGCGGTAATCGAGATTAATAATAAGGAAAAGGAAAGGGTAGAGCTGGAGGAACAGGCTCAGCCAGTACCACTTATAAAGCTATATCTCCACGAGCATACCCAAGAAAGTATTAAGAAGGTTCTATTAAATTGGTATCGACAAGAGGCAAGTCGGATCATAAAGGAACGGTTAGAATGCATAGGAGAAAAAACAGGACTATGGCCCCTATCGGTTGCGATTAAAGATCAAAAGAGCAGATTTGGCAGTTGTAGCTCAAAGAAAAACATTAATCTAAATTGGAAGCTGGTGATGGCACCTATGGAGGTTATAGATTATGTAGTCCTTCATGAATTATGTCATCTGAGGGAGATGAATCATTCTAAGGATTTTTGGAATTTGGTGGAATCCTTTATGGTGGACTATAAGGAAAGAAGAAGATGGTTGAAGGAGTATGGCGGATACATACGTTTGATTTGATGGGAGGTAATACTTTATCAAAAGCGAAAGAGAAAAGAGGAGATGATTAAAATGGCAGAGATTAAATACGATATTATTAAGCAGTTGGGAAGCATCGGAGAAGGTAGTAAAGGGTGGAAAAAGGAAGTCAATGTTGTTAGTTGGAACAATAGAAAGCCTAAGATTGATATTCGAGATTGGGATGAAAATCATCAAAAGATGGGCAAGGGCATCACTTTAGGGATGGATGAAATAAAGGCTTTAAAGGAAATTTTAGATGGGATAGATTTGGATAGTCTTGGGTTAGATTAGTTAATAAAAACTACAAAAGAAGGTAAGCCTCAGCACAATGAAAAAGGCTTACCTCTTCTACTAAGATTAATTTTCCTCCAACACCAGTTGGTGCTCTTGATTAAAAAAGGTACGGTAACCCAGTTGAACAAAAAGAATCACCGTCAAAGAAACACTACCTACGATCCCCAGCATGATGGCAATTTGATACTGGATTGCTGTAACTGGGGAAACCCCCGAGAGAATTTGACCCGTCATCATCCCTGGTAAAAACACAATTCCCATTCCCACCATAGAGTTGATAGTGGGAAGAATGGCAGAGTCAAAGGCATTGTTAACAATTGATTTAGAAGCCTCCTTGGGAGTAGCCCCCAACATCAAGGCTGTTTCCACTAGATGTCTTTGGTCCTGCATACCATCTACTAATCGACTTACCCCAAGGGAAATACCCGTCATGGAATTTCCAACGAGCATTCCTGCCAAGGGAATAAAATATTGGGGGTCATACCATGGAGTGAGTCTTACTACTACTAAAAGAAAGTAGAATAAACTAGACATAGTACCAACCACCATAGAAAATGCAATGACTAGCTTCAATTTTTGACTGATGGTGGATTTGCTCCGTTTAAAGATATTAAAGATGGCAAAGGTCTCCATTACTGCAATGACAATGATGGTGAAAATAGGATTAACATTATCAAATAAGTAGACCAACACATACCCTGTCACCACCAATTGTAGGGACATACGGATAGTACCTATTAAAATTTCCTTTTCCCGTGGGATCTTCTTAAATCGAACAATGAACAACAGTAGCACAATGAACAAATAAGCAGAAATCATCTGCCACATTTGTAGTTCTATAATACCCTTCATAACGTCACCCCTTTATTAAACGATTTCTCCATTTTTAATTTCAATAATATGTTCCCCAAAGGTGGTGGCAATCCTTTTGGAATGGGTCACCATAATGAGGGATTTGCTCTTTTCTGTACAGTAGTCCACCAGCTTTTTGATAATTAAATCCTCAGTGCTTTCATCCAGAGCAGAAGATGGCTCATCCAACAGAAATATATCTGGCTCCATTAATATTACCCGCCCTAGGGCCAACCGTTGCTTTTCTCCCCCCGATAACTTATCAGCCTTTTGATCCAGTTCCTTTTTCAAAGATACCATTTGAAGCGTTTGATTTAGTTGATCATCGGAGACTAGAGGCTTTTCTGAAAATTTAAGCCCTATAAGTAAATTATCCTTAACAGTCCCAGGGAAAATAGCAGGAGCTTGGGGAAGCATAACCACCCGTCTTCTCAGCTCCACTGAATCCATCTCCTGTAGGGGTGTACCATTGTGATGTATTGTACCACCATCAGGGCTAATCATTTTATTTAGGAGTCTAAGGAGGGTAGTTTTACCACTGCCACTTTCTCCTATGATACAGGTAACCTTCCCTTGGGGAATGGTTAGATAATCAATATTTAATATGCTTTTATACTTCAAGTTATTTAATTGAAACATCCCTTGAACTCCCTCCTATTCTTCTAATTCCTTAACTAATTCATAGGCCTTAGCCTTGGCCTCCTTTAAGAGCTCCTCCCCAGCAGGTGTAATAGAATAGTATTTTCTAATCTTACCTTCATAGGTTTCCTCATACATCCGTAAAAATCCGTTGGATTCTAGACTATGGAGAATAGGGTAGAGGGTGCCAGGACTAATCTCATAACCATGCTCCCTCAGCTCCTCCATCATCCAACTACCAAAAAAGGGATCTTTAGCAGCATGATGAAGTATATGGATATGGATAAAGCCAAGGAAAAGTTTCCGTAAAATCTTGTGGGGCATCTCCATCCTCACTTCCTTATATCGAATTTCGTTATCGTAATACGATCATTATACAATAAGAAAAAGAGTTAAACAATAATGAAAAATAAAAAATAAAAAGACCAGCGGTCGTAGCGTATAAAGCAATACGGGAGAATGCTGGTCTTTGGCAGTGACGAAGAAGAAGGTGGCTTTTAAAACAACGGCGTAGCCTGTTCAAAAGTCATTAGATTCAAGAAGCAAGAAAGACCAGCGGTCGTAGCGTATAAAGCAATACGTGAGAATGCTGGTCTTTGGCAGTGACGAAGAAGAAGGTGGCTTTTAAAACAACGGCGTAGCCTGTTCAAAAGTCATTAGATTCAAGAAACAAGAAAGACCAGCGGTCGTAGCGTATAAAGCAATACGTGAGAATGCTGGTCTTTGGCAGTGACGAAGAAGATGATGGCTTTTCAACAGGCTACTAGATGAAAACCATTAGCATAGTCAAAATATATCCTATATAGATAAGGAATAAAGCTCCTCCGATAACCTTGTTAATTTTTTTGAAGAAAAGCCCCCCCAGTAAAAGTACAGCAGATAAAGCTAATACGATCGGCAAATCAAATCTTACTGTTTGAGGAATATTAAAGGTTCCAAAGGAAGTAGTGGCAGTCTGAATGGAAATCATCAATCCACTTTGGGTAAATTGAGAAGAAAGACCAATCACTAAAAGTCCATTTAAAATATTAGCCCCTAAGATATTACCAACTGATAGACCGTATTCCTTCTTAAGCAGTGTTGTAACCCCTGTTACCAGCTCAGGTAGAGAAGTTCCTAAAGCCAATAGGGTAAGACTTACGATTTGTTGTGGAACTCCAAGAAGTTCTGCAAGGGCAACACCATTATCTACTAGTAATCTTGCTCCAATAATAATGAAGGCTGCTCCAAATATGAATAGTAAAACATTTCTTTTTACAAAGGGTTTGGAGGATAAGGCATCATTATTCGGATCGGAGGAAGGTTTTTTGTAGCTTTTCTTAGCCTCCCATAGGTTGACAGCCAAGAACACAACATAACCGATTAGTAATAAAGCACCCTCTAGCTTGGTGATGGTTAAGTCTAAAGCAAAAGCTAATAAAAGTGCCACAGTAGTCAACATGAAGCATCCCCTAGTAAAGAAACTCTTTTGGATTGACTGGGCAGGGGATAAAATCGCTAAAAGACCTAAAATCAGACCGATATTGCACACCATAGAACCTACTGCATTTCCAATTGCCACATCATAATATCCTTGAGAGCTGGCCATGGTTGAAACCAGTAGTTCTGGAAGGGTGGTGGCGGTACTGACAATCGTTGCCCCTATAATTACATTGGGGATACCAGTAACCTTTCCCATCCATACGGAAGATTCCACGAACCAGTCCCCACCTTTGATTACCATAAACATACCAATAGCGAATAAAATAAAAATAATAACGTTTTCCATATATGCCTCCTAAAATAAATTTCTTGATTACTAAGGGGTTACAACAAAAAAGACCTTTAATACCAGTAGATATAATCGTAATCTACTGATATTAAAGGTCTTGCTTCCCATTGGGACTATGGACCAGGCTTTTTATTAGCCGACTGTTGACCCGATAGTTTACAAGCTACTCCCCCTTAATGATTCTTTCTTAATATAACATAATATGCCATCAAATACAATAGGAGGCTTGGCTACAGACTTATTTACGGGAAAAAATTCATAGTATAGGTAATGTTTAAAATATTGCACCAATTAGCCTTTACTAATTAATGTAATTTTGCTATAATTTGTATAGAAAACTAAGGAGGTTGGTAAGATGATTATGACTACTTGCTAATTATTTCATTTAGAAATAGTTGAAAAAGGGATTCAAAAGACCTAATTTTCATATGTCATTAGGTTTATTTGGTGTTCTTTGAAGCAGGTAGAAAGTAGTCTTTTTATGCAACTGGAATGATTATTTGAACTAGAAAAAGAGAAGTTTAAGATGATTACTAGGTAGGGTTGTTTAGTGATACTAAGACTTAAATTCTATGTATTTTAGTTCTATAAATAATGTATAAATTTCAGACTGTAGGAGAGCTATGCTTTCTTACGGTCTTTTTGTGTTTGTACTATTTTCATAGGCAAAGGAAGGGCACCATTTTACATCATTGAAAGGAGCCGGAAATAATGAAAAAATCAAATGGATATTTATCTTTACTTGGGAAGTATTTAAAACCCCAATGGCGACAAGTGCTGTTGTTGGCAATATTATTTTTCTTCGGAATAGGATTACAGTTAGTTATTCCCCAGATATTAAAGTTTTTTATTGATTATGCACGGGAAGGTCGGGCTTTGGAGACCCTACTAAAGGCTGGTGGGTTGTTTATGGCACTATCATTTTTACAACAACTGGTGGAGGTGGTGGTAACTTATTTCAGTCAGAATATTGGTTGGAAATCCACCAATGCCCTGAGGGAGGACTTAGTAAGTCATTGTCTAGGATTGAATATGGGATTTCATAAAAATCATCTTACTGGAGAATTGATTGAAAGAATTGATGGAGACGTAACCGCTATGTTCAACTTCTTTTCAAACCTTTTGGTGGAGTTGTTGAGTCATATCTTCTTGATGCTAGGGGTTTTAATCCTTTTATACAGAGAGAATGGATATATTGGGTTGGTGATGACCTTCTTTGTTGTCTTTGCAGTATTTGTTTTGAAAAAACTTCAAAGAATGGCAGTACCCCGTCACATTGAACTAAGAGAAAAGAAAACAAATTACTATGCTTTTCTAGGGGAAGCATTAGGAAATATAGAGGATATCCGTGCCAATGGTGGGGTAGTCAAGATTAATAATAAATTGAAGGGACTTTTTAGGGAATGGGTACCTGCTAATGTAAAAGCCTCCATTGCCTCCATGTCTATGTATACTTCAAAGGTATTTATATTTGCCATTGGGAATGCCTTAGCCTTTGGCATCGGGGGGATCCTTTGGAGTAAAGGCATCATCACTGTAGGAACAGTATACTTAATATTTCACTACACAGAAATGCTCAGTGCTCCCCTAAGGGAGATTCAGCGACAATTGACGGATCTACAGAAATCAGGGGCAAGTATAGAAAGAGTAGAAAATCTCTTGAAAACTCAATCCGCCATAGTCGAGGGCATGGGTTCAGAACTACCAAAGGGGGCTTTAGCCCTTGAAATAAATAAAATTCATTTCTCCTATGAAGACGGTGTAGTGGTTGTGGATGATCTCTCGTTAAAATTAGAAGCTGGCAAGGTCTTGGGGGTACTGGGGAGGACAGGAAGTGGTAAGACCACCTTAGCTAGGCTTTTGACCAGATTTTATGACATATCTCAAGGGGAAATTTGTATAAGTGGGCATAGGATTAATTCAATTCCTATGAAAAATTTGAGAAATCAAGTAGCCTACGTCACCCAAGAAGTACAATTATTCAATGCTACTGTAAGGGATAATCTAACCTTCTTTAATACTAATATAACTGATGAAAGAATCTGGAATGCACTTGATGACATGGGACTTAAGCAATGGATTGATTCCCTCCCACAAGGACTAGACACAATCCTTGCATCTGACGGTGGAGGACTATCGGCAGGGGAAGCTCAGTTATTAGCCTTTGTAAGGGTTTTTCTAAAGGATCCTGGAATGGTGATTTTAGACGAAGCATCATCAAAACTTGACCCGATTACAGAAAACTTGATGGAGGGGGCCATTGATAAATTATTGGAGGGGAGAACTGGAATGATCATTGCCCACCGTTTGCAGACGGTGGAACGGGCAGATGAGATCTTGATTCTTGAAGAAGGAAAAATGAAGGAATATGGGGACCGAGTGGCTTTAATGGAGGATGAAGAAAGTCAGTTAAATAAATTGCTTCAGACGGGAATAAAGGAGGTGTTGGCATGAAGCCAATGAAACAGCTTTGGGAATTGGTTAAATATAAACCAGGATTATATATAGCTAATGTTGTGGTATGGTCAATTGTAGAGTTAATTCCCCTGTTACCGATTTTAGTAATACGGGAGATTTTAGATAGCTTTACCAATAATGTAGCCCTAGACCAGCGATTCTGGTGGTTGATTGCTTTAACTGTAATCATCTATTTAGGACAGATTCTATTCATCTATATGGGGGTTGTGGTGGGGGTACTTTATGCCCTTTTTATAGAAGGCTTGATGAGGAATAATTTATTTAAAGCCCTATTAAATAGACCCGGAGCACAGGCGCTGACAATATCTCCCGGGGAAGCCTTGAGTCGTTTTAGGGATGATGTATATGAAGCCTGCGATGTATTGGGGTGGCCTCCAGATATCGTTGGTAAGGGACTACGGGCTTTTATAGCTGTAGTCGTTTTAGCTACAGTCAATTTGAAGATAACATTTCTAGTCATTATACCCCTTTTAGTGGTATCCGCCATCGTGCAACAGGTGAGAAAAAGGGTTCAAAAATATCGTGAAGCCAGTAGAGAAGCCACCAGTAAAGTAATTGGAGCCATGGGGGAAATCTTTGGTGCTGTTCAAGCCATTCAGGTGGCAGGGGCGGAGGAAAGTGTTCTGCAACACTATCGTGAGCTGAACAAAAATCGACATAGTAAAATGTTAAAGGATACACTGTTTGTCAAAGTTGTAGGCTCTGTTCTGAATAACGTGGTTCACTTGGGAACAGGTATGATATTACTGTTTGCTGCTGGAGCCATGAAAATCGGAAACTTTTCAATTGGAGACTTTGTTCTATTTATCAACTATTGGTTCTTAATTGCTAACTTTACAGAGCATTTTGGAGGAATGCTCTCCTCATATCAACAAGCAAAGGTATCTATGCAGAGACTATGGGACTTCCTACAGGATACCCCTGATGATGAATTGGTAAGGCATGAGGATATCAATATGATTGGAAAGTTGAAGGAAGAAAAGGGAAGTAATAGTAACAGCCCTAAAGAGGATTTGGAATCGTTAGATCGTCTGGAGGTTAGAAATCTCAGCTATTGCTTTTCTAATAATAAAGTAGGTGTAAAGAATGTAAATTTTACAATTGAAAAGAATTCCTTTACTGTCATCACTGGTCGTATTGCCTCTGGAAAGACAACTTTAGTGAGGTTAATTTTGGGTCTGTTGCCCCTGCAAGAAGGGGAAATCCTTTGGAATGACAAGTCGGTGGAGGACCCAAGTTCCTTCTTTACACCTCCCCGCAGTGCCTATACAGGGCAAGTCCCCCGTCTCTTTAGTGATACCGTGAGGGAGAATATCCTATTGGGACAGGAGGATATGGGGGAAAATGTAGTAGTAGAAGAAGCAATCTATTCTGCTGTATTAGAATCGGATATAGCGTC
Organism: Alkaliphilus hydrothermalis; assembly: GCF_016908555.1. GTDB lineage: Bacteria > Bacillota > Clostridia > Peptostreptococcales > Natronincolaceae > Alkaliphilus > Alkaliphilus hydrothermalis. Next base: position 14,269 of record NZ_JAFBEE010000024.1, on the reverse strand, counting down.
TCTAGAAAAGGGATTGGACACAGTGATTGGTCCTAGGGGTGTAAAATTATCAGGGGGACAACAGCAGAGGGTGTCGGCTGCTCGGATGTTTGCTAGTCAAGCTCAGCTATATGTGTTTGATGATCTATCCAGTGCTTTAGATGTGGAGACAGAGAGGACGCTATGGAATCGTCTACTCCAAAAGAGGGATTCTACTTGTATAGCCATTTCCAATCGACCTATTGCCCTACAAATGGCCCACCAGATTATTGTTATGAAGGATGGAGAGATGATTGCAAAGGGAACAATGGATGAATTACTAGAAACCTGTGAAGAATTTCAACAAATCTATGGACAGAAAAACGCAATGGCATAGGTGGTAATTTGTTGTAAAATCAAACAATCTTTAACCTTTATTACTTTAATACTACAACAATGAACGAAGGACACGCTGAAGCTATGCAAGGAATTTTGGGACAACATTGGCTCTATAATGATAGAATGGTAAAATTTAATATAATCACTTTAGAATTTATGGTATATAATAAGAACACTGGTCAAATTATAACTTACTTTTTGCCTAAGTGGAGTACTAGTAACGCTACGAATATAGCTAGATGGAGTCAAGAAGCATATAATTACTTCTTAAATAACATGAAATAAAGGAGATTAATCACTATGGAAAAGTTTTTTTGTCCAATTTGTGGAAATCAACTAATTGAAGAATTTGCTATTGGGGATATTTGCTCTTGTTGTGGTAATGAATCGTGTGTGGACGACGATATATTATCAAATGAATTGGCAAAATTCAACGACGAAGATTTTTTAATTGCGGGCTGTAACAAAAGTGAATTGAAAAAGCTCACACGAATGCCATTTGAAGTAGCACATCGATTATTAAGAGCAAAATGGATAAATGATGGATGTAAGTGGGTGTTCAATAGTAGAAATGAAAAGCCTAATGATTGGAGTTTGGAGAAAGCAAAACAGCAATTAAGTAATATTAATGAAGATATTGATAACTACATAAACGGGATAATAAACTATTAATTTGTCATATGTCATGTTTCAGAAATGAAGAAGCATATAGGGTGGAGTAGAACCCAATACAGAGTAAGATAGAATAAAATGACAAAGAGAATAAAAAACCTTCACCTTTTTGGAGGCTGCTGAAAAAGTATATCGAATAAAAGAAAAGCCTTATCATAAAAATGGTAAGGTTTTTCTTTTGCCAAAAAGGAAATAGCCCCAAAGAAGAATTATGCAATTTGCTCGAATGATAAAATATTGTAAAATTATTGGAAAATCAAGTTGAGGGTAAAATTTTATAATAAAAGGTGTTTTATTTAGTATGGAGAATTCTATAAGTAGTGGACTATTCCACCCATTCGAAGATTTCCTGACTGGAGGACGCTAGTAATAAGATAGAAATGGCATGTGGTGGATTCATGTTAAAAAGTTTTAAATTAATAATACATTAAGGAGTATTTAGATATGAATAAAAGAGAAGTATTTAAGGATTGTACAGGAATAGCAGTAATGAAGGAAGGCAAAGTATTGCTGGGACTAAGACAAGATGGACAGGGGTGGGGACTAGCTGGAGGCAAAAAAGAAGCTGGTGAAACCCTTGAAGCATGTGCTCGACGAGAACTGAAGGAAGAATTTGGACTAGAGGCTATAGATTTAGAATATGTAGGAATTGTGGAGGCGGAAGCAACCATTAAAGGAGTAGAAAAGTTGGTGGCTCCTTCCATCTATGTATGTAATCGTTATATAGGTGAATTGAATATCGATAAAGATGAACATGAGGAATACATTTGGGTGGATTTAAGGGAAGCTTTAAAAATAGAAAAGATCTTTCCTCCAAGCAGAGAGGGAATTAAACTGGTACTAGAATATTTTGGTATAATCATCAATTAAAAATTAAGCCTTAAAAGTATATCTGAATAAATACAAACGAACCCTCTTATGACTGGATTTTTTTGCTTGTACAAATTATTAAATATCTATTAATTCTCCTGTGAGTGTATTTACATCATTTAACATCTAATATATAATTTAAATTACTGACTGACCAGTCAGTTTTCAATGTTTTGAACAATAAAAATTTCAATATGAATGATGGAGGGAAAAGGATGAAGAGGTGGTCAGTTTTATTAGTACTTATGTTGGTTATGTCATCCCTATTAATTGGGTGTAGTAGTGGTGAGGGAACTGTCAAGGCAGTAGAAGAAGTAAAGGTTGACTATGTTCCTGTAGAGGTGGAGACTGTGGCAATGGGTATAATCTCCGATGAAATGGTTTTCAATGGTAGGGTTCACCCTCAAAAAGAAATCATGGTGCTACCAAAGCTTCCAGGAAAGGTAAAGGAAGCAAAGGTGTCTGTAGGGGATCAAGTTAAAAAGGGTGATGTTCTGTTTTTATTGGAGGATCAAGATATTCGACGACAGGTACAGCAGGCAGAAAAGGCAGTAGACCTTGCGAAGATTAACTATAACCGAACAAAAGAGAGCATAGAAAAAGCGAAGGAAAACCTAGAAAATATGAAAGAGCTTTATAAACAAGGGCTAGTCCAAGAAGCACAGTATCAACAAGCAGAAATGGCGGCTTCCGAAGCACCGCTTGAGGTGGCTCAAATCCAACTAGAGCAAGCGGAATTAGGGTACCAACAGGCTTTAGGTGGATTAGACAGTGCTAAGGTTACTGCTCCTATTGATGGGGTGGTTTCAGTAATGAATGCAAAGGCAGGGGAAATGGTTTCGAATGCTCAACCAGCAGCGATGTTGGTGGATACGAAGGAATTACTAATCAAAATGGACGTAACTGAAACTATGGTGAATAAGTTGGCAGTAGGTCAAGAGGTAGCAATTAAAATAACAGCTCTTGACATGGAAGGGGTAACTGGAACAGTGGAGACGGTATCTCCAGCTACAGATGCAAGAACTAGATTATACCCAGTACAGATTCGTATGAAGAGTGTTGACAAAGCTGTAAAACCAGGAATGTTGGCGGCTATTTCTATTAATACTGATTCTGTAGAAGGAATTGCTGTGAAGACAGAAACAGTTTTAAATCAAGGCAACAATAAGATGGTGGTTTATGTAGTTGAAAATGATATAGCAGTGGAAAGAGTGGTCACTATTGGAATGGAAACAAACACGACGCTTGAGATTCTTGAAGGACTTAAGGAAGGCGACGTAATCATCACAAAAGGTCAGCACTATGTAAAGGACGGTTCAAAAGTTAAGGTAGTAAGAGGTGAAAAATAATGAATTTATCCACATTATCGGTAAAAAGACCAGTTACAGTGGTAATGCTCACCCTGATGGTGGTAATTATGGGGGTTGTTTCATTAACTCGTCTACCCATTGACTTGCTACCAGAGTTTGAAATACCAGTGGTTGTTGTATCTACCTCCTATAACGGAGCAGGGCCAAGGGAAGTAGAGGAATTGATCACAAGACCTTTAGAGAATGTCATTTCGACAGTGAATAATATCACAAGTGTTACCTCCACTTCATCAGAGGGGAATTCACTGGTAATCGCACAGTTTTCCTTTGGTACAGATATGAACTTTGCATCTTTAGATATGAGGGAAAAGGTTGATTTAATAAAGGGGATGCTCCCCAGTGGTGTAGGTAATCCGATGATTCTAAAAATCGACCCAAACTCTATGCCGATTATGCAGATTGCCATTGCAGGTACGGAGGATTTAGCAACGCTACAGGTCTTTGGGGAGGATGTAGTTAAACCAAGACTTGAAAGACTTGAAGGTGTTGCTTCTGTCAATGTCTCAGGAGGGCAGGAGTATCAAGTTGAAATCGTTATAAATCAAAACAAGATGTTGGGATACGGCATTTCAATGGATCAATTGGCGCAAATGCTAAGGGTAGAGAACTTAAATCTTCCAGGTGGAGAAATTACCAGAGGTCAGCAGAAGATTTCCATTAGAACAGTTGGTCAGTTCACTGATTTGGAGGAAATTAAATCCCTAGCCATTCCCCTAGCAACAGGGGGCAGTGTTCCTTTAGAAGAAATCGCAGAGGTTAAACTAAACTTTAAGGACAGCAATTCCTATTCTAGAGTGGATGGACAGAGAAGTATCAATGTTTCTCTACAAAAGCAATCGGGAACAAACACTGTATCGGTTGCAGATTTAGTTAATGAAGAAATTGGAAAGATTCAAGAAGAATATTCAGATATGAAGGTTCAAGTAATGTTGGACCAATCTATGTATATCAAGAAGTCCATTAATAATGTAATGAAGAATGCGATATTTGGTGGGTTATTAGCCATCATTATTCTATACCTATTTTTAAGAAATATTAGAACAACATTAATCATTGGTGCGGCAATTCCGATTTCAGTTATTGCCACCTTCATTTTGATCTATTTCAATGGTATTACCCTAAACCTAATGACCTTAGGTGGATTAGCCCTAGGGATTGGTATGTTGGTGGATAATGCCATCGTTGTATTGGAAAATATCTATCGTTTTAGGCAGGAAGGATTTTCAAGAAAAGAAGCAGCCATTAAAGGGGCAAACGAGGTGGCAATGGCAGTAGTGGCCTCCACCCTTACAACAGTAGCGGTTTTCCTACCCATCGTATTTGTTCAGGGAATTACTTCAACCATCTTCAAGCAGTTGGCCCTTACGGTATCCCTGTCTTTAGGAGCTTCTTTAGTGGTTTCTTTGACTTTGATCCCAATGCTGGCATCTAAGCTACTAAAGGTAGAGGCAAAGAAGGAAAACAGAAGAGGGATTTTAAGATTATTTGATGGGATATATAATGGTTTTGATAGAATATTTAAAGGCTTTGAAGCAGGATATAAAAGTATATTAAGCGGTGCATTTAAACGAAGAAAAACAACTGTAACAATTGGAATACTGGTATTTGCTGTGAGTATGGCATCTATTGGTGGAATCGGGGCAGAATTCTTCCCTACGATGGATGAAGGACAATTTACAGTGACGGTGAAGTTACCTGTCGGCTCATCCCTTGCCAGTACCAATGAAATTGTCTCGGAGGTAGAGGCTGTATTAGGAGATATCGAGGAAATCACCTCCGTAGCCACAACCATAGGCTCTTCGGGAATGAGCTTAGCTCAAACTTCTGCTAAAAATACTGGCTCCATCAGTGTTTCCTTAAAGCCAGTGGCAGAACGTCAACGTAGTACAGGAGAAGTTGTGGTAGAAGTCCGAGAAAAAGTAATTGATATTCCTGGGGCAGAAATCACGGTAGAAGAGGCCTCCAGCACTATGGCATTTGGTGGTGGTGGGGCACCCGTGAATATCTCCATTAAAGGCGATGATTTAGATGAATTACAGACTATTGGAAATGATTTTGTAGACATCGTTAGGTCTGTAGAGGGAACTCAAGAAGTGAAAAATAGTTTAAGTGAAGGTGTTCCAGAATTAAAAATTCAAGTAAATAGACAGTATACTTCTCAATATGGATTAACAGCAGGACAGATTGCTTCTGCCATTAGAAATTCTATCTCAGGGCAGGTGGCTACTAGATACAAGGTAGATGGAACGGAGATTGATGTGGTGATTAAAGGAGACCCCGTGTATCAAGAGGGAGTATCAAAATTAAACCAATTAACCATATCTAGTCCTATGGGAGTGAATGTCCCTCTAAATCAGTTGGCGGATATCTCAATTCAACAAGGGCCATCTACTATTAATCGTGTGGATCAAGTAAGGGTAATTACAGTGACCAGTGATATAAGTGGTAGAGACTTAAGGGGAGTTGTACAGGATATTGAGGAGAAACTACAGGACTATCAAATGCCTACTGGTTATGAATATGAAATAGGTGGGGAAAACAAAGAAATGGTGGATGCCTTCAGCGATCTGGCATTGGCTCTATTATTGGCAGTGGTGTTTGTTTATATGATTTTAGCTTCTCAGTTTGAATCTCTAATTCATCCATTTACAATCATGTTATCAGTACCTTTAGCCTTTGCAGGAGGGATACTAGGATTATTTATAACAGGAAGAACCCTAAGCGTACCAGCCTTTATCGGGGTGATTATGCTGGCAGGGATCGTTGTAAACAACGCCATTGTATTGGTGGACTATATCAACATCAGAAGAGGTGAAGGGGAAGAAAGAAAAGAGGCCATCTTAAACGCTGGGCCGATCCGACTTCGACCAATTCTAATGACCACCCTGACAACTGTATTGGGACTTCTACCCCTTGCCTTAGGAATCGGTGAAGGAGCAGAGGCACAGGCACCAATGGCAACAGTCGTAATCGGAGGTTTACTATTATCAACCCTATTAACCCTAGTGTTTATACCGGTGATGTATACTATCTTTGATGATTTTAACCAATTTATCAAGTCAAAAATCCTTAAGAAGAAAGCAACAACCCTGTAAAAGGAGGCTGGATCAGTGGCAATTACAAAGGAAGAGCGAAAAAGACAAATTCTTGAGATGTCTATAAAGGTCTTTGCAAAGCAGGGATTCCACAAAGCAAAAATTGAAGATATAGCCATCGAAGCTAATATAGGTAAAGGTACGGTTTACCAATATTTCACCAGTAAAAAAGAACTTTTTAAGGAAATGGTGGCATATTGTATGATGGGCTATAACAGTCAATTGGAGGCCATCATAGTAAGTCAGTTGGGTATTAAAGATAAATTAGTGGCTTTGGTAGATTTTTATGATGTATACATTAGGGAACACTTTGATATTGCTCAAATGATTTTGAGTCAAACGGAGCTTCTGTCAAAGGAAATGAAGGATTGGATCATGAGGGAAAAAGTCAAGACCCATCTATTGATTGAAAAAATGATTGATATAGGTATTGAGAAAAAGGAAGTAAGACCAGACATTGAAAGGGAAGTGGCAGCTTTGGCCATCATAGGAACTTTAAATCAATACTTGGGAAAGAAAGTATTAATCCAAGGGCATAAGGGTCCTAAAATAGATTCAGCTCCACTGGTTAGTTTTTTGTTGAAGGCGATACAGTAAATCCAAAACTCGAACAAATATAATACCGAAAATATGACAGGTTTTGAACCGGCAGAATGTACAGGGCTATTCTCTAGTGACTTAGGGAGTAGCCCTTGTTCTTAATCAAGTTGAGCATATTTATAATTATTTTTAGGGTATAGGTTCATTTAATATTTGTAAGCCCTATCTTTTTAGCAATCTCAACAGCCCGTTAAACTCTGTCTTTGATAGTCTTATATATATCTTCGTACTCATATAATATTTGAAAATAAAACCAATTCTTGGTATAATAATTGAATAATTAGAAAATTGCAATTATCTACGGAGGAATTTATATGCTAAAACTTATTCGTATTCTTGCTTAATTCATTAATTGAATAGACCATGAAGTAGGCAAAGTTTTAATAAAACTGAGGCTTCTTTTTGGTGGGCAAAAATAAGGATAACCATTTTAGAGTGAATAAGTTAGAGTATATCAATCCCTCAATTAAAATAATTAATTTTAGTTATATGGGATTTTGAATTGTGTTTGAAACATATTGAATGAAAAATATGCTAATGAACATGATTCAATCTACTACTTAAATACTGCTGTAACTGGGTCTATACCTGTTTACAGCTTTTGTTTTGGAGACTCTGTTAAAAGTATTCCCATATAAAATAACCCAAATCGTAAGGAGAGAGATCAATGAGTAATCAAATAATCAATCAAATAAACAATCAAATAAACAATGAAATAAATGAAGTGAAGGAAATCAATGGACTTGAAGAAAAGAAGGATTTAGAAATCACGATTGAAAGAATCACCAAAGACAACTACCATATGTATGATGATATGGTGTCTTGGCGAATTCATGGAAAAGAAAGAACCCCAGAAGAAAAGGACTTGAACAAACTAAAGGATTTTCAGGATGCCTATACATTACTGGAACAACAGGGCTACTATGCCTACGCTGCTTTAGTTGAAGAAAGATACGTGGGATGGATCACCCTAATCAATGTCCCAAAAATAGGAAAATGGAATAGGGGAGTCATCTATGTAGAGGAGGTCTGGACAGAGCCAGGATACAGAAGAAAGGGTATTGCCTTAAATCTCATGAAAAAAGCCTTTGATGTTCAGAAGGAAACAGGAGCAATTAAGGTAAGGCTCTATACTAATACTGAAGGGGCTAGAAAACTATATGAAAAGAGTGGACTAAAGGTGACGGCAGAAAATGTAATCTTTATGGAATCGGAAGAATTTTAGTGGAGGTGGAGATTCAAAGATGAACAAAGAAAATGCTGCAAATAGCAAAAATATCAGAAATAGCGTAGAGCAAAAGAAACTCATCGTTGTAAATGGGACAATGGGGGTGGGGAAAACTGCTACCTGTCGTCTCTTAAATAAAAAACTAAATAACTCAGTCTGGTTGGACGGAGACTGGTGTTGGCAGATTAATCCCTTTGTGGTGAATGAAGAGAATAAAAAAATGGTGGAGGACAATATTCAGCATCTTTTAAGGAGTTATTTAAGTAACTCCACCCTTGAATATGTGATTTTTAACTGGGTAATCCATCGGGAGGATATTATGGATATGGTGCTAAATATGGTTAAGGATTTTGATTTTCAGTTGTTTAGAATTACCTTAACTTGTAGTGAAGAGGCTTTGATTAAAAGAATTAGTAAAGATGTAGAGGAAGGGCTTCGGAAAGAAGAGCAGATTGAATGGAGTCTCGAAAAATTACCGATGTATGGGGAGCAACAGACTATTAAGATTGATACCAGTGATATTGGGGTAGATGAGACTGTGGAAAGGGTTTTGGAGATTTTGGAAGGTATTTAATAATTGAGGTGCTATATAAGGCATATTTATATTTGTGGTCGTTGATGCAAAAACTATGTAAAAGTTAAAACAGTCTAGATATCAATTTGATACATATATATTAATGTCGCTTTGATGGACAAAAAATAGATAAACAACTAAAAATTCTAAAATAAAATAGATATTGCGTTATTTAATAAACGATGATATACTGATTTAGTGGATAATTGGAAAATATAATTAAGTTTGGTATTCATTGTTACTTCCAAAATCTAATAAAGAACTTGAAAAGTTAGGCTATAGCAAAAAACAAATAGACTCCATAAATAAAATTAAAGAAAAAAACAGGTGTTTCATCTGTTCTAGTATACGTTGGGAGGATATATTCTTGAAAAAATCTACTTTTTTTGACTTAATATTTTCATTAATGATTGGTGCAATAGGAGTATATTTAACTATCTTAATATCAATTAATACGGGACATCTTATTCATGGCGATGAAGAGGTCTATGGAGTATTTTTAGTTGCAATTAGTATCTTAATAGGAGTAGTTATTGGATGTTCATCTTTAATATATTTAAGGTTATCTAGCTTGTCTAAATAATGCTTAATGTTTAAATATGAAAGCCTACGAAATAATACTATGCAATATTGAGATGAATAAGAAGGTGGAGAATGTGAACTTCTTTTTTAGATTCGGAAAGACCTCAATAGAAAAAGTCTGCAGGTTGTTATACCCTTTGATTTTTATTTTAGTTTGTATGAGATTATATTTTGTTGAAATATCAATGTCAATGGGTGATTTTTTATATGACAAGATGTTTTTACAACATTTACTTTTACAACTACGTTTAATATACTTTTTAATCCTTGAACCAATACTTATATTAATTTTGATAAAACTATCTCTTGAATTAGTTTTATTGTTCTATAAGAAAAATGAAAAACAAAATTAATGGAGTTCCATTAAAAGGGAGGTGCTTTGACCTCTCTTTTTCAATGCTGAAATTCCCCACAACCTAAAAGAATGATACAATAATAGTTAAGAAATTTCATTAACAAGGGGGAATCAACATGAAAATCTTCCATACCAGCGACTGGCATATAGGTAAGCTGGTTCATCAGGTCCACATGACGGAGGATCAAAAACATATATTAGAAGAATTTATAGAGTTGGTAAAAGAAGAAAAACCCCATGCCATTGTGATTGCAGGGGATTTATACGATAGATCAGTTCCACCTGTTGAAGCGGTGGAGCTTTTAGATGATGTCTTTTCAAAGATATTAATTGATTTGGAAATACCCATACTAGCCATAGCAGGAAACCATGATAGCCCAGACCGTCTGGGCTTTGGCAGTAAAATATTAAAGAATAAAGGGTTATATATAGTAGGGAAACTGACTAAAGAAATAGAGACTGTTGTCTTAAAGGATGAATTTGGTCCTGTCAATTTCTATTTAGTTCCCTATGCAGACCCAGTAATCGTTAGGGACATTACTGGCAATAAGGAGATTCAGAGCCATGACCATGCCATGAAGGCATTGATTGAAGGTATTAAGGAAAAAATGAATCCACAAGAAAGACATGTTATGGTGGCCCATGGGTTTGTCACTGGGGCAGAGGCATTGGAAACAAGTGAATCCGAGAGACCCCTTTCCATAGGAGGGACAGAATATATTGATGCCAACCATTTTAAAGATTTTCACTATACTGCCCTAGGGCATCTCCATAGTCCCCAAAAGGTGATGTGGGACAAGATACGTTATGCTGGTTCATTAATGAAATACTCCTTTTCAGAGTATAGACAAAAGAAGTCCATTACCATTGTAGAAATGGATGAAACGGGAGAGGTCTCCATTCGTCAAGCCTCCTTGAATCCTAAACGGGATCTAAGAAGAATCAAAGGGGAACTAAAGGAACTACTCCAACCCCATGTTTATGAGGGAAGCAATGTGGAGGACTATTTGATGGTGACATTGACGGACGAAGGAGAACTGATTGATGCCATTGGTAAATTGCGTTCTGTTTATCCTAATGTACTGAGATTAGAAAGGGTAGCCACTGCCATTAGACAAGGAAACGAAAAAATCTCCGCAGGTAAAAATCATCACCAAAGGACAAAACTAGACCTATTCCAAGAATTTTATAAAAAGGTGACGGACATAGATTTTACGGAAGAAAAATCGGAGATTGTTGCTAAGGTCCTCAATCAACTAGAAGCAGAAGAAAGGGGGAAATAGGATGCGACCATTGAAGTTAACCATGACAGCCTTTGGCCCCTATGCAGGGGAGGAAGTCATCGATTTTACTCAATTGAAGGATCAAAATATTTTCCTGATAACAGGCCCTACAGGAGCAGGGAAAACCACCATATTTGATGGAATTAGCTATGCCATCTATGGAGAAGCCAGTGGTCAAGAGCGGGACGGCGAAAATCTCAGAAGTCAATTTGCTGACTTGGATACCTTGACTATGGTGGAGCTGGAATTTATGCTGAGGGGCAAGCATTACTATATCAAACGGATTCCTCGACAGGAAAAAAGAAAAAGCCGTGGAGAAGGGACAACAGAGCAGAGTCCAGAGGCAGAACTAAGGATTTTAGGGGAAGAAGATCCTAAGACTGTAACGGGGGTGACAAATGTAAAGGACAAAATCCACGAACTGATGGGGATTACCAGCGACCAATTCCGCCAAATCATGATGATTCCCCAGGGGGAGTTCCGAAAATTATTGACCTCCGATAGCAAAGATCGGGAGAAAATCCTTCAAAAAATTTTTGGAACTGAAGGCTTTAAACTGGTGGAGACTCGATTAAATGATCTGGCAAAGAACATTAGAACTGAGATTGGCTCCTTAGTCACCCGAAGACAGGATACTTTAAAAAGGGTGGAATTAAAGAATCAAGATTTCATGAAGGAGCTATTGGAGAAGAAGGATTTGAATTATATTGAAATTATTCAAATTATTAATAATGAAATCCTTGAGGATGAAAGGACGAAGCTACAAGTAACAGAGGATATCAAAAAACAAGATAAAAAGCTGGAGGAAGGCCACGGGAAAATCCTAAAGGCAGAAGAAAATAACAAGAAGATCACCACAAGGGATGAATTAGAAAAAGGAAAGTACAAGCTGGAAGAACAAAAAGAAGTAATGTTTAAGGAAGAAGCAAAGCTACAGCAGGCAAGAAAAGCAGAGGGAATCATCCCCCTAGAGGAAAACTATCGGGAAAAACAGGGGGAAGTTGTTAAGAAAGAACAGGATTTAAAGACAAAAATAAAAGAATTAGAAGTATTGGAACAACAATTTGAAAAGGCTGTGGACTTGTTTCAACTGGAAAAGAGTAGGGAGCCAGAGGCAGAAAAATTAGCTGAGGAGCTGACCACCCTAAAGGGCTATGAAGAAAAGGTAAATTCCTTTGAAGGACGAAAAGAAGGATTGAGAAAACTTGGCCAAGATTTTAAGTTGGTGGAGAAAAAACGAGATGACAAAAAGAAGGAAATTGAAACCCTAAAGGAAAAGGCTAAAGAGATGAATCAAAGCCTAGAGACGGCTAGAAATGCTGCTACAGATTTACTAGAAGCAAAGACAGTCTTAGAAAAGTTATCCATCACCTATGAACGACTGGAAAAGCTGGATATTGAAAATGATCAGTTGGATAGCTTGAGTGAGTATTACAAAAAAACCTACAAGCACCATCAAGATATTGAAAAGAATTTTAAGGAATGCAAGGAAAAATACGAAGGATTGATGGAAAGTTGGTATCGAGGACAGGCTGGACTATTGGCTAAGGAACTAAAGGAAGGTGCTGAATGTCCTGTTTGTGGTTCTACCCATCATCCTCAACTTGCTCAACATGGGGAAGGAATTCCTACTGAGGAAACCCTTAAGACAGAGAAGGAAAGACTAGAGAAGCTAGAAAAAACTCATCAAGAAAGCCAAAACAAGGTTAACAATGCTATGGCTGAAGGAAAAGCTCAAAAAGCCATTGTAGGTAGAATGAAGGAAGAACTAGAGGAACTGATGGCTACAGCCCTACAGGAGCTAAAGTTCAACGAATTAAAAACCTTGATAAAGGAAAAATTAAAGACCTTTTCAACTGAAAAGGAATTCCTAGATAAAAAAGTAAAGGCATTGGAAAAGGAGAAAAAGCTAGTTGAAGAACTTACCAAGCAATCGGAGGGATTGGTTAAGCAAATAGAGGAAGAAGAAAAAAATCTTGAAGGATTGATTAATCAATATACTGAAACCAGTGGTCGTTATCAAGGGGAAAAATCTGTGGTGGAGGCATTAGAAAAGGAGCTACCCCAAGAAATCCGATCCCCCCAGAAATTACAGGAAGCTATACAACAGAAGGAACTAAAGCTACAGGAAATAAAAAAGGCATACAAAGAAGCAGAAAAAAGGCATCAGGATACACATGTTGCTGTAGAAAAAGCAAAAACCCAACTGGTGGGGTTAAAGGATAATCTACAGGAATTAAGGGATTCTGTGGAAAACTCTAAGAAAAAATTAGAAGAAGCTGTGGAAAAGGCAGGGTTTGAAAATATTGAGGCTTATGCTACTGCCAAATTAGGTAGTCAGCAAATTAAACAGTTGGAAAAGGTAATCAAAGAATTCAACGAAGCCTTAAAATCTATTCAAGACCAATTTGCGGTAGCCCAAAGGGAAGCCGATGGATTGAAGCTGGTGGATATTGAAATATTACAAGAGGACTATGGAAAAATGAAGCAGGAGAAGGACCAATTGGAGGGTAGTAAAACCCTTCTACATTCTAAAATAGAAAAAAATAAAGATGTTTTAAATACCATAGAAGGTTTGCAGGAGGCCATAGGAGGTAAAGAGGAAGAATATCGTATGGTGGGGCATTTAGCAGAGGTGGCAAAGGGAAATAACAGTGAACGAATGACCTTTGAAAGATATGTGCTGGCTGCCTTCCTAGATAATATATTAGAAGCCGCCAATGCTCGACTGGTGAAGATGACAGGCAGTCGTTATGAACTAGCCCGTACCGACGAAAGAGCCAGAAGCAATGCCCAGAGTGGATTAGAGTTGGAGGTTTATGATCACTATACTGGAAAGTCCAGACATGTAAAGACGCTATCTGGGGGAGAAGGCTTCAAGGCATCCTTATCATTAGCTTTAGGATTAGCAGATGTGGTTCAGTCCTATGCAGGGGGGATCAATATCGATACAATATTTATAGATGAAGGATTTGGAACCCTTGATCCTGAATCCTTAGACAATGCAGTAGAATCTTTAGTGGAGCTACAAAAGACAGGTCGATTGGTGGGGATTATATCCCACGTACCAGAGTTAAAGGAACGAATTGGAGCAAAGCTAGAGATTATTCCTTGTAATAGGGGAAGTCGGTCAAGGTTTAATATTGCATAACTGGTAAGAAAAAATTATTATATAGAACAATTATAGATTACCACAATTGGGCGTAAAGCCCCTAGTTTTTAACTATGGGGATATAAGCCCTCTTTTAATTTTTCTTTAAGAAAAGCACTTGTATTATACAAG
>NZ_JAFBEE010000023.1 GCF_016908555.1 Alkaliphilus hydrothermalis | reverse complement strand
ATGTAAATGGTGAAGTGAAGAGCCGGATGCCTTAATAGGGCAAGTCCGGTTCTGTGAGGGGTTGGAATTGCAAGGTTCCAGCCTACTCGATTCTTGACTCCATTGATGTTTGCATAAATAAGTCATAATAAGTCAGAGGGGACGGTTCTCTTGACTCTACTCTTGACTCTATATGGTTAATAAAAAAACTTACAGATCTTATTGGTAAATAACAATAGCATGGTTTGAACTCAGGATACTAGAGAATGATCCATATTATTTTGCATTAATAATGCTATGAAAAACTAATACAAATATTTAAAGGATTGAGCTTTGTGTATATAGGCTCAATCCTTTGAAGTTTTTCAGGGTATGTTTTTAGTAGTTAGTACTAGTAAATAACCTTAATTAGTTGTATATAATTGATTTAAGTAGCAATACGATACTTGCTACGATCGGCCTCAAGACTCCTGATATAATCATAAACCTCAAACCAGTTTTTAACCCGAGAGATCCCAGCAGGCAATGGCCCTTGATTGTAATGGCAGTCCATTAATAATACATTGAATCCTGCTGCAGCCAATTGTAGAGCATTTTCAAGGCGATCCTCGAGGAAAAGATCACAGGACAACTCCATTGCCTTTGCTACTTTATAATGGCTCCCCAACAAAAATAAGTTATGATAGGGAACTTGATTTCCTGCAAACCAAGAAAGGGTAATATCCCGCATTTTATCTTCTCTTGCTGTTACAATATGAATTTGATGATCTTTATATAATTTATTAATAGCTTCCTTAGCCCCTTTTCTGATAGATACCTCTTCATGTAAAACCTCACCATATTCATGGTAGAATTCTTCATAAGCTTCAGATTCAACCCCCAGTGCCTTGTGGATTTCGTAGACAGTGACATCAGTAGGTTTAATATTTGCATTAAAATATTGATTTGCTCTTGGAATCCAATCATACGCTTCTGTTATCGTCCCATCAATGTCGATACAAAGATTTAATTGAACCATCTCGATCCCTCCTTTAATCTTCAATTTAACTTTATTATATAAAATAATCCTACGGAGTACTTTAAGGATACATTAAGTTTCAGTTAAGCTATCTTGTTAGATATGTTCTATCTATTAAATGTTGGACATATTGTATAAGAAAATTTAATAATTTAGACTAGAGGAAAATGATGTTTTTTGTTGAATATTCTATTATCGAAAGTGACAAAAGAGTTTTAATATTTAAAAATCAATCAACCTAAAAATACTGGAGGTTAAGACAGTGAAAGTTGGTATCCCGCAAAGTCTGCTTTATAGTTATTATTACCCTTTATGGAAAACGTATTTTGAAGCCTTAGGAATAGAGGTCGTAGCCACTCCTACAACAACAAAAGAGATTATGGATTTGGGGGTTAAAAACTCTGTTCCAGAGTTGTGTGTCCCTATTAAGGTTTATATTGGACATGTTTTAAAACTTGAAGAAATGGAAGTG
Source organism: Alkaliphilus hydrothermalis (assembly GCF_016908555.1). GTDB lineage: Bacteria > Bacillota > Clostridia > Peptostreptococcales > Natronincolaceae > Alkaliphilus > Alkaliphilus hydrothermalis. Next base: position 42,332 of record NZ_JAFBEE010000023.1, on the reverse strand, counting down.
GACTACATTTATGTTCCACGATTTGTTTCCATCTCAAAAGGACAGTACTTCTGCCCAAAATTTATGGGACTACCTGATATGATTAGATATTCTTTTCCAGATATAGTAGATAAATTGATTATTCCTACTATAGAAGCTCAGGATGAAAACATTGCCCATTATAAAAATTTTAGAATTTTTGAGGAGATCTTCAAGATTACTCCGAAAGAAAATAGAGCAGCCTTAAGGAAGGCAGAAGGGGTTTGGCTGACCTTTAGAAGCCATTGTTTAAAAGGATATACAGCAATGGAGGCTATGGATTTATCCTTTGGAGAGATCATGGAGGAGAAGTTTGAGGCCATAGAGGAAGGGGTTACAATTGGATTGGTGGGATATGTATACAATGTCTATGATCCCTTTATAAGTATGGATATTGTTAAAAAGATTAGAAGCATGGGAGTAGGGGTGAAAACCTTTGAAATGTTGGAGGAAAATGAAATTAATAGGCAGTTAAAATATCTTCAAAAGAATCTTTTCTGGACCTTTAGTGATAAGATATTGGCATCGGGATACTCCTTTTATAATGATGAAGATGTAGATGGTCTGATCCATTTTACTGCCTTCGGCTGTGGTCCTGATTCAATGTTGGGAAAATTGTTGGAGATGGAATCCCCAAGCTTTAGAAAACCCTTCATGACCATTCGTGTAGATGAACACTCGGGAGAAAATCATCTTCAAACAAGGATAGAAGCCTTTGTGGATATGTTACGCAGAAAAAAACAGAAATCAAGAAGAGGTGCATAGTATGAAAATCTCTTTTCCGTATATGGGAACCACCATTGTATATAAAAAGCTATTGGAAATGTTGGGACATGAGGTTATTATGCCCCCAAAGCCAAGTCAAAAAACCATAAATCTAGGGGTGAAATATAGCCCAGAGTTTGCCTGTTTTCCCTTAAAGGTGATTATGGGAAGCTATCTCGAGGCAGTTGAACAAGGAGCAGAAGTGTTAATTACATCGGGTGGACACGGGCCATGTCGTGCAGGGTATTATGAACAGGTTCACAGAAGGATTTTAGCAGAAGAAGGCTATCAGGTAGACTTTTTGGTTTTTAATTCTATGTTTAAGGATTTCAAGACATTTAAGGAAAACATGCTAAAAGTTAAGGGTAAAAGTTCATGGTTGAAAGTAGCTCATGTTTTGGGATTAATCTATTATATGACAAAAAAGTTGGACGCCTTAGAAAAGCAAGTACAGAAAATCCGTCCCTATGAGGTGAAAAAAGGAGATACCACCAAGGTATGGGAAAAAATACAGGTATTGTTTGATCCAGCAAGTACAAAAAAAGAGATGGACAGAGCCTTCCAACAGGGACAAGAGCTTCTTGATGGAATTCTGCAAATGACAGTGCCAGAGGAAAGAAAAATTCGGATCGGAATAGTGGGGGAGATCTATGTTGTGATGGAATCCTCCATTAATATGAAAATGGAAGAACTGTTGGGGAACTTGGGGGCCGAGGTGGAGCGGGCTCAATACTTATCCCAATGGATTGAATATAACGCAATACCAAAATCCATTAATTTTACCCATGAGATGGAGATTTTGAAAAAAGGAGAACCCTATATTCCCATAAACATAGGAGGACATGCAAAGCAAACTGTGGGGCATATTGTAGATTATGCCGAGAGGGGTTTTGATGGGGTGATTCATTTAATGCCCTTTGGATGTTTACCTGAGCTGGTATCCCAAAGCATTGTCCCAAAGATATCAGAGGAAATGGGAATTCCAGTCTTGACTTTATCCATTGATGAACAGACGGGAACAGCCAATAGCTTGACTAGAGTGGAAGCTTTCTTGGATTTAATTAGAGGAAAACGGGCAAAAAAAATATCATAACAATGGAGTGGATGGAGCAATGAAGGAATTATATTTAGGAATAGACGTGGGTTCGGTAAGTGCCAATGTAGTGGCAATAGATCAAGGGGGAGAGGTTCATTACAGTACCTATATCCGTACTAATGGACAGCCCTTGGAGGCAGTAAAAAAAGGCATGAAGGATTTACATGCATCCCTTCCTACAGACGTGGTGGTGAAGGGGGTCGGCACTACCGGTAGTGGACGACAGTTGATTGGGGTAATGGTGGGGGCAGATGTAGTAAAGAATGAAATCACAGCCCATGCCACTGCAACAGCCCATGTTGTGCCAGATGTAAGGACAATATTTGAAATTGGAGGACAAGATTCAAAAATCATTATTTTAGACGACCAAATGGTGGTGGACTTTGCTATGAATACTGTCTGTGCAGCTGGAACAGGCTCATTTTTAGATCATCAGTCTGAGAGATTAGGGATACCAATAGAAGAATTTGGAGCTATGGCATTACAGGCTAAAAGAGATGTTCGGATTGCTGGTCGATGTACTGTTTTTGCTGAGTCGGATATGATTGCAAAGCAACAGTTCGGATTTTCAAAGAGTGAGATTATCAAAGGACTCTGTGAAGCCTTAGTTAGAAACTACATTAATAACCTTGGAAGGGGTAAAAAGCTAGAGCCACCATTTGTATTCCAAGGGGGAGTAGCTGCTAATATCGGGATCAAGACTGCTTTTGAAAAGGAAATTAATCATGAGGTAATCATCCCTAAGCATCACGACATCATGGGGGCTATTGGATCAGCTATATTGGCAAAGGAATATATTCATGAATCAGGATCTACTACAAATTTTAGAGGTTTTGGAGCGACAGACTTAGCCTTTGAGCCTTCTGCCTTTGAATGTGGAGGATGCTCCAACAACTGCGAGGTAATCAAGGTGGAACTAGATAAGCAAGTTGTTGCCATGTGGGGCGACAGATGTGGAATGTGGGCTAATAACTTGTAGTGCACTAAACTATATAGATAACTATCAAAGAACTTTAAAAAAAGAGAGAAGTATATATTAGAGGGGATAATATATACTTCTCTCTTTTATATTTTTTATTATATAACCTAATTTACTCAAGTAACATTACTATAATTTAGTCACATATTCCTCAAGTTCAGTTAATAGCCCCACATATTTCCTTGTGGTCTCATCACTTTCAAGTTCTACTTGTTTCTTATCAAAATCAATTTCCATTGCTTCTAGGGTTTCTTGTTTTAATTTATCGGCAGCAAAGTTGAAAATAGCGTTATCTTCCTTATCTATGTGGCGATACAGTAAATCTGTATAACAAACAGCATTTGCAACAATATCGACCCGTGCTTCTTCCTTTCCATTTTCGTGGGCAATCAAAGCATCTTCTAATGTCTTTATAAAAAGACGACCTAGATCATGTTCAGCCAACATTCCATAGATAGGGCCATTCTTGATGGCTTCACCAAGCTCAATGGACATGACTTCAAACAATAAATCCTCCTCTTTACCGTGGTGATATTTATCGGCAAAATTTCTGATAAAATCAATTGCCTTATGGAATCCTTCGTAATACACTTCCTTTGAATTCATTGCATGGATTGACAGTCCTCTTACCACCTTTAACATTCTTAGAATGTATTGATGCTCATCCTTTAGGGTTTGGATTGCTTTTAATGTATTCATGATATTACCTCCTAGTATATCTCTCTTTTTTCTTATTATATCCAAATAGCCCCAATAACTATGTGATATAGGTCATATAAAAAAGTTAGATTTATCACTTAGTAAGTTATAAAAGTCAGGAAATTGCATAATTACCTTAGTAATGAGTTTATATTCGATTTATGCAATAATAAAAGCTGAGTCGCGCATTGAGAAATGAGTAAGTTCCTTTAAATTATAATAACAAGGTCGTTAGAAACTTCCATGCCTAATTTGAAATTACAATGGTACATAATAAAAAGTTTTTGTTAAAAGTTTTAAATTTAGCGTATAATGATAGATAATGTTAGTACTAGGAGGACAATTAGAGGGAAAAGGATGTGTCAAAATGAAACTGGGAGGGTACGCCCATTCAAATGGAATCACGTTTTTTTGTGATGTATTTAAATTAAAAACCACTAAAACCAGAGGGAAAACAGAGCATCAGTTGGAGTGGATTCTGCCTGGTAAATGGCTTCGCAAGTTAGAAAAAAAACCTATTATAGGTGGTATAAGTTTTTTTTATTATCAATGGAAGATTATTGATAGAAGAATAAGGGTAGCTTTATTATTACTTATGAATATCTTTATTTTAGAAGAATTTGTTCCTTTACCCTTTATTACTGATTTATTGGATGCTCCTCCTATTAATGAAACATACCTTTACGGGGGACTCCTTTTGGGATTTATCTTGAGTTTTAGAAAAATTAGTAGGTTGTTGAGATATCATGGGGCAGAGCATAAGGTAATCAATAGTTATCTAATGTACGGTTCGGTGGATTTTTCTACAGTGAAAGAGGCACCACGATTTAATAAGAGATGTGGTTCTAATCTAGTTATGATTTTTTTAATTTTGTATGGGATTATTTATTATTTAAACTACGACCCCCTATGGTTGCAGTTGCTATTATTTCTTCTGACGCTACAAATATTTAAAAAGATTATGGCTAAAGATTCAAAGTATGACTACCTTATAAATGCTTTACAATGGATAACGGTATGGGAACCAAGGGATGAAGAAATTCAAGTAGCCATAAAGGGTTTTGCCAAGTTGCACCAAAGTTATATAATCTATCAAAAGGAGGTATTGGAACGTCGGCAACTAAAGTCATAGCTCATAGATTATAGAAATAAAATAGGTACTTAGACCATATAATTGTAGGAAGTAATGGAAGGAGCGTAGTATCTATGAGGGATTTATCATTCTATGTTATATTCTTGGGAGGAATGGTATCTTTTCTATCCCCCTGTGTATTATCATTAGTACCAGCCTATATTGGTTTCCTTACAAATGATTTTGAAGTAGAAAAGAATAGGAATCGAATATTTGTTTTAAAACGGTCTTTGTGGTTTGCAGCTGGTTTTTCAATCATTTTTATTATTATGGGGGCTTCTATTGGATATGTAGGGAGCTTTTTCCTGCGATATCGTCTGTATTTAATGAGGATTAGTGGAATTTTTATTTTTTTATTTGGTCTAAAAATTTTTGGTGTATTGGATTTTAGTATGTTAAATCGCCAATGGCAGATGAATTATCCCAAAGTAATTAATAATGGTGGTGATGCTCTACTGATGGGGATGGCTTTTGCCACAGGTTGGACTCCCTGCGTAGGTCCAGTACTGGCATCGGTATTACTCTATGTGGGGTCAAGTACAAGTCTATCTGGTGGGATATTTCTTTTATTTACCTATTCGCTGGGATTGGCAATACCTTTTTTAGTGACTGCTTTGGCCATCAATCAATTTCAAAAGGCACTCGTGAAATATCATAAAATTTTACCACTTTTAAGTAAGATGGCAGGAATTATCATGATCATTATGGGCATCACAATCTTCTTTAATAAATTAATCATCTTCAATAACTACTTTAATTTCTTTAATTTCAAATTATAATAATAGAGGTGATGGATATGAGAAAAATAATTTTAGGGGTCGTTATTTTTATGTTATTGGTAGGGGGCTTATATCAAGTTAATAAGGTGCTGTTTAAAGATATTAATGTAGAAGAGGAAGCTGCAATGGAGAAGCCTAAAGATGATAAACCTGTTTCAAATCAAGGGGAAGAGGATAAAGAATCTGAACCAGAAGTAGGGATCAGGAAGGGTCATATAGCAGCGGACTTTACTCTGCCAAATCTAGATAATAAATCGGAAAGCTTATGGGATTATAGAGGAAAAAAAATCATTCTCAATTTTTGGTCGGCAGATTGTCCTCCTTGCCGTGAAGAAATGCCTGATTTAAATGATTATTATCTAGAGCACAAAGATGATAATGTAGTGGTGTTGGGGGTAAACTTAGGGCAAAGTCCAGAAGTCGTAGAGGGATTCATAGATCAAAATGGATATGAGTTTCCAATATTAGTAGACCCAAACAACAGTGTTGCCTATGCCTATGGGGTAGTATATTTACCTACTACTTATTTTATTGACGAAGAAGGGATTATTCAAGACATTCATATTGGGATGTTGACTAAGGAAGATCTTGAAAATTACACCAAATAGGCTGTTGAAAATACCTTATCTTCTGCGTCACAGCGTAAATCCAGCATTCTCGCGTATTACATATACACGACGACCGCTGGATTTTTTTGTTCCTTGAACCTAAGGCATTTTGCACAGCCTAGGCTGTAGACAGTTGAAAATCCTCATCTTCTGCGTCACTGCAAATTAAAAGGAAGACCTTAGATACTGGCCTTCCTTTTTAAAACTTTTGTGAGTATCCTATTTTGTAATGATGTTATGAAGTAACCCTTCGTTTCCACCTTTTCCTTCTACAGTATAAGTAAAGCTGGGGTTGGCATTTTCTACAAAGGCTTTAATCCAATTTGAACGGAGTTGGTACATAATAGTTGAATCCATACCTGATTGAAGCCAATAGGGTTGATGTAGGCATCGAGTAGTACGCCATTGTAGGTGATCTGCTTCAGAAGTTACTACGTTATTGACATGATCACAAGGCATTCCATCTAATAAATAGTTATTTAGAGCTTTGTATAAGTCAGGAGCTGTTAATAAGCCTGCTTGTTCCTTTAATTCTTCTCCAGATTTTCCACCCTGAGCTATAAATAAAGGTTCTACGATAGATACGACAGCATTACCATATTTGTCGATAAAGCTCTTTAATGTAGCCGCCTGTCTTGTTTCAGCTATTTGTATTCTATTTTGAAGCCAGCCATGGATATTATTGGTATCAATTAAATTTTCTAAAGGCTGTTGTGGAATGAAGCTGCCATATTCAGTCTCCATTGTATTGCTAATTTCTTTTGCTTTTTCTCCATATTTTTCAGCTACATGATTAACAATGCTTACCTCTAAGTCTTCAAATAATCTAATCTTGTTAAATAGCCAATGATGAATAGGACCTAAAAATGCACTCATTATGTTTGCCTCCTCTAAAAATTTTTTCTTTTTTATAGCTTATCGTAAATATTGAAATCCTAATATGATGAAAATCACAAAAATGAAAAAACTTCCTTCACACATTTTTGAATCCCGCATAACATGACAGTAAAGCAAACATTTTTAAAATCCTAAAATTAAGGAGTGTGTGTATATGAGTGAAGTAGCTAAAAAAAATAACGATTTTCTAAGTCAATTCTTTGGCGGCATTGGTTGTGGAAAAGATAATACTTTTCTTATTTGTATTGTTGTAGTATTATGCTTATTCGGTGGTGGATTTAAAGGTGGATGCGGAGGTAAGGGTGGATTTGATAAGTTATTCGATGAAAATCTAATACTTATTTTAGTTCTTTTATTAATTTTATTTGGAGGAACTGGTTCATTTAAATTCTAATAGCCCCTTGCTTATAAAACTGCTGGGAGATTATCTCAGCAGTTTTTAAGCTGTTAGTAGACTATTTTATTTTTAGTCTACTAGAAATTAATAACCCTGTTGAATTTAGAGGCTTTTGCATGGTCTAATGTCGATGGAGAAATAGCTAAAAAAAGTCTTGATGTTAAAAAAATAGAGAGTAAGGACTGGGTTTGTGTACATACTATTATAGGGCTAGCAAAGCAGATTTAGACACTCTATAAAAATATAGATACAGGAAAAAATTTCAATGAGTAAAAGAAGTCATAGCCCCACATAATAGTAGTGTAGCAAGCAGCTACAAAATATCTTTTCAAAAATTCGAAGGAGGGAAACATATTATGGAAACTAATATGAACAGTCAAACTACAACAGGAACAGTAGCAACTAGAACAGGTAATCCAAACGCAACTGGAAGAAATACTATCGTAGTACCAGAAGCTAGACAAGCACTTAACCAAATGAAAGTTGAGATCGCTAACGAATTAGGATTATCTAACTACGATCAGATTGACAAAGGTAACCTAACTTCAAGACAAAACGGTTATGTGGGAGGAACAATCACTAAGCGTTTAGTAGAATTTGCTGAAAAGAACATGAGATAATAACTCAAAAAATAAAAGCGGAGCGTAAGCTTCGCTTTTATTTTTTTGAAAAACTTACTATTGTCAGGAGCGCCTTATTCCAATTAATAAAGGTTGAAAAAATTTATAAATTGAAGTACACTAAAAAAGGAATGAAATTTATATTTATAGAATTCTTCTCATATGAGGAGAGTTTTTTATATCTATGATGACTTGTTAATTGTTAGAATAGAGGTGAAGAAATTGAAAATAGAGGGAAGATTAATAAAAAAGATTGATTTTAAGCTAATATTAATTATTTTAGCAATCTGCACTATGGGTGTTGTCATGATCGGAAGTGCTACCGCTACCCACCCATTGGGACGAGAAGGTTTTATGAAAACCCAAATTGTCTCAGTAATTTTAGGAGTTATAGCGATTGGGGTCATTTTATTTTTTGATTATAATACTTTTGCTAGATTTCATCTTCCAATCTATCTTCTATGTAATGCTTTGCTTGTGGCGGTATTAATATTTGGTACTGGTGCTGAAAAATGGGGTGCCAATCGATGGCTGAGGATAGGTGGATTTCAATTTCAGCCTTCGGATTTTGTTAAGATTGGGATGATTGTCTGTATGGCTAGGATATTGACGGAGAACAAGGATTCTCTGCATAAATTTACTACCCTCTTAAAGATTACTATTTATGCTGGTATACCAATGGTAATGGTCTTGATCCAACCAGACTTAGGAACAACTATGTCCTTTGCATTTTTTATTTTTGGCATGTTATTTATTGCTGGTCTACACTATAAGTATATCCTATACACAGGAATAGCAGGGATTTTAAGTATTCCTATTGCTTGGTTTGCATTATTAAAGGACTATCAAAAGGATAGAATTATGGTTTTTTTAAACCCAGAATCAGACCCAATGGGAAAGGGTTATCAGATACTTCAATCTAAGCTGGCAGTAGGTTCTGGTATGATTTTTGGAAAAGGTTATCTAAACGGGAGCCAAACGCAATTTGGGTTCTTACCAGAAAAACAAACGGATTTTATTTTCTCAGTAATTGCAGAAGAACTGGGCTTTATTGGTGTGGTTATTCTAATTGTACTATATATAGCAATGCTTTATAGATGCATTAATATTGCTAAGGATGCAAAGGATGATTTTGGATCGTATCTTGTAATGGGTTATACCTTCATGTTGGGCTTTCACATTTTTGCAAACATTGCCATGACAGTTGGTTTAATGCCTGTTACAGGTAAGCCTCTTCCATTGATTAGCTATGGCGGAACCTTTATGTTGTCGAATATGATGGCAATTGGTCTGATATTAAATGTTAGCATGCGGCGGGACAAAATTAATTTTTAGAATGTTATGATATAAATTAATAGAATTAATGAAAAAGAGACGATTCTTTATGATATCGTCTTATTTTATTTTTTGACCTTTTTGTACTTTAGATCTTAATACTCCACCGATTTAGAAAATATATCCACCATAAAAACATTTTACTATTTTGGATAATTCCCTTCAAAACAGACAAAAATATGATTAATCAAACAAAGGGAGGGAAATTGATGAAGAAATATGTATTGGTATTGACAGTAGCATTTTCATTAGTCTTAGTAGTTGGCTTATACATAAACGGTTTATCTGCTCAGAATCTATCATGGGGCTCAAGAGGAGAAGAGGTCCGTGAAGTACAATCCCGTTTGAAAAGATGGGGATATATGGATGGGGCAGTAGATGGTATTTATGGTGCTGACACCTATAATGGAGTGATTAAGTTTCAAAGGAACAATGGTTTAACTGCTGATGGAGTTGTTGGCCCCAGTACCAGGAAGGCATTAGGGATATCCAGTAAAACAACAGCTCCTTCTGATTCTGTTAGTAGAGGGGTATCCAGAAGTGATGATATCAACCTACTTGCTAGAATAATCCATGCTGAGGCAAAGGGAGAACCCTATGAAGGAAAGGTGGCAGTAGGAGCTGTTATATTAAATCGTATAGAAAGTGCTTCTTTTCCAAACACATTAGCAGGGGTAGTTTATCAAGCTGGTGCTTTTGAGCCTGTAATGAATGGTACTATCAATCAACCTGCCAATGATGAGGCCTATAAAGCTGCTAGAGATGCACTAAATGGATGGGATCCCACCAGTGGAGCTTTATATTTCTGGAATCCAGCCACTGCAACAAGTAAGTGGATATGGAGTAGGAAGATAACATTAAGAATTGGAGATCACGTATACGGAATCTAGGAGGGATTAGATGAGACGACATATTTTACCCATTGTTTTAGCTATAGCATTGGTAGCTACTGGAGTTTGGGGATATCAACAATATACTGATAAAGTAGATTATCATACCTATTTAGATATTCAATTCCAGAGGCAGTTTTACGAACTAATAGGACACGTGGAAAATACACAAGTGGAACTTGCAAAGGCAATGGTTTCTGGAAGTAGTGCAGATACTGCTAAGTATTTGAATGATACTGTAGCTCAAGCCTATATGGCCCAAGAAAAACTAACTCAGTTGCCCTTAAATCATGGGGCTATTAGAACAATAGAGAAGTTTTTGAGTCAGGTAGGAGATTATGCCAGTGTCATGGCTATTAAGAGTATAGAGGGACAAGTACTGGAAGAGAAAGAAATGGATACGCTACAGGAATTACAAGGCTATAGTAACTATCTAGCTCAAGAATTAATTGAACTACAAAAGCAAGTAGTTGAGGGTGGCATAAACTTTGGGGAGCTTAGAAGAGATGCTGATCGAAAGCTGGATAAAGTAGATGACCAAATGAAGAGTATGAATTTGATTAAAGTAGAAGAGCGGATGCAGGACTATCCCGAGTTAATTTATGATGGACCCTTCTCAGAACATTTAAAGAATATCAAAGCAAGACTTAAAGGAGATACCATTACAGAAGAAGAAGCCATCAGAATTGTTAATGAAGAGTTTAAGGAAGAAAAAATCACTGAAGCCCGTGTGATCGGAAAAATAGAAAACACACCCGTTGAAGGGTACTATATTCGTGCCAAAAGACAAGGTGAAGGAAATGGCAGAGAAATATCCCTTGCTGTTAGTAAAATCGGAGGAGAAATCATCTGGTATCTAGACTCAAGGGAACTAGGGGAAAGTAAACATGATAGAGAAGAAGCTACTAGGCGGGCAGAGGCCTTCTTAAAGAAGCGGGGATACGAAGACATGGTATCTACCTATGCAATGGCATACGAAGGTGAAATGGTTATAAATTTTGCCTATAAGCAAGATGATGTACTGGTATATACAGATTTAATCAAAGTAAAGGTTGCTCTAGACAATGGAGATATAATCGGCATGGAAACCGAGGGCTACTTAATTAACCACCATGAAAGAGATATACCAACACCTGAAATTTCGGAAGAGGAAGCTAAAGAGAAGCTATCCAGCGGTGTAAAGGTTGAAAATGTACGATTAGTTATTATACCAACAGAAGGTAGACATGAGATATTAACTTATGAATTTAAGGTGAAATTTGGACCCGATAATTATTTAATTTATATTGATGCAGAGACTGGACAGCAGCGCAGGGTATTGCTGATGATCCAACAGGAAGACGGAACCCTAACCATCTAGCTAGCCTGATGAAAAGGCTTCATCTTCTGCGTTACTCAAAAGCTCGACATCCTCACGTACCTTTACGTACGTTGCGGTGCCGAGCTTTTTCGTGCCTTGAATCTAAAGCCCTTTGATCAGGCTAGTTCATTGGCTGCTGAAATGGCTTCATCTTCTGCGTTACTCAAAAGCTCGACATCCTCCCGGCCCTTTACGTACGTTGCGGTGCCGAGCTTTTTCGTGCCTTGAATCTGAGGGCTTTTGAACAGCCAAACCCTGCTAGTCTGATGAAAAGCACCCATCTTCTGCGGATATTGTGGATGGTTTATGGTACGAAACTTCACTCATGTGAATAAAATTATAGTAGAGGAATAATGTAAAGGAGGGAGGACCAATGAGTTTTTTTGATAAATTGTCCAACTCCGTATCGGATACTGCCAAGAGTTTAGGCAAGAAATCTACGGATCTAATGGAGGTTAGTAAGTTAAAGGCTAGCATAAGAAAAAGAGAAGAGGACATTATAAATCTTTTTGAAGAAATGGGGCAATACGTCTATGGTCGATTGAAGCGATTAAATTATATTAGTAGAGAAGAACTAGAGGGTATGCTCACTAAAATTGAAAGGTTAGAGGAAGAAATAAAGAATTTAGAAAAGCTTATTTTGGATATCAAGCGAATAAAGTATTGTGAGCATTGTGAGATAGAGGTGGAGGATGATGTAAGGTATTGTCCTTTATGTGGGCGTTCCATCAACAAGTAGTTAGGCTGATGAAAAACCTCCATCTTCGGCGTTACGGCGAAATTCCCACACCCTTACGTACCTTTTGTACGCTACGGTCGTGAGAATTTCTTGTGCCTTGAATCTGAAGCCTTTTGATCAGCCTACGTTTGTTGAAAAGCCCTTATCTTCTGCGTTACTCAAAACCTCGACATCCTCCCGTATGTTTATATACGCTGCGGTGCCGAGGTTTCTCGCGCCTTAAATCTAAGAACTTTTGATCAGCCTGTTAGAGTGCAATGATGAAAAGCAGTTTTGATAAATTTGTGATAAAAAAAGGCTTTTCCTGTGCGTTATATCACATACCCATGGGTTATAATCTAGTAAAATGAACTTAAGATAAAAACAGTGAGGAGAGGATATTATGGCAATCAGAAAAATAATCCAAATTGATGAAGAAAAATGTAACGGTTGTGGACTATGTGTTCCAAATTGTGCTGAGGGTGCAATTCAAATTATTGATGGAAAAGCAAAGGTAATAGATGATAAGTATTGCGATGGATTGGGAGCCTGTTTAGGACATTGTCCAGAGGATGCTCTTCATATTATTGAAAGGGAAGCAGCGGAGTTTGATGAAGAAGCAGTAGAGGAGCTATTAAACAGTCAAGGTAAATCATTAAAAGACCATAAGGAAGAAGAAAAGCATAATCATCATGGACACGGACACCAAGGACATCACCAAGGACATAAAGGTCATGGTCATGGGGGTGGATGTTGCCCAGGAAGCAAAATGATGGACTTCAAAAAAGAAGCCCCAAAAACAGAAGCAACTGCTGTAGGTGATGGAGATATTGAAATCAACATCAAGCCCCAATTAAGACAATGGCCAGTACAGTTAAAATTAGTACCAGTTAATGCACCATATTTTGAAAAAGCAGATCTATTAGTAACTGCTGACTGTGTACCTTTTGCTTACCCTAACTATCATCTAGATTTATTAAAGGGTAAGGCGGTAGTGGTTGGATGTCCAAAGCTTGATGATTTAGAGTTTTACGTTGATAAACTAACGAAAATTATTGAGTCAAACTCTTTAAAATCTGTCACTGTAGCCTATATGGAAGTACCTTGTTGTCAAGGAATCGTAATGGCTGTAGATAAAGCAGTAAGAAGAGCAAATGTAGATGTTGAAGTGAAGAAGGTTAAAATTGGTCTTCAAGGACAAAAAATGTCTTAGGAAAAATAAAAATATAAAAAGAGCCATCTTTCAATAATCGTTAAGTCGAATTGAGAGATGGTTTTTATATGTTCAACAATTAAAGTGCAGACATAGATGGGAAAAAAAGCAAAATGCGTATTATATTTTACAATAATTTACTTTATGAAGGGATTTCTAAAAAAATAGAGAATAAAGTAGGGAGAATTAATTATATTTAGTTTTGATTTAGATTAAAAAAACCCAGTCACACCAACAAAAATTTGGATGTGGCTGGGTTTCTTTGAGGGATAGTTCCTTAATTCAATTATCCCTTATAATAACTAAATCCTGTGCTGGTCTTCACATCCACCTTGATCCCCTTATTCAGCAACACATCAACATCTGCCCGTTCATAATGGCACTGTGTAAAGGAGATGGAACATTGAATCTTATGTTTGCAGGTATTACAGGCGATTTTTTCCATAACTGCGGAATGCTTTTTTGAAAGTTCAATTAGTTTAATATCCTCTTTTCTGTTTTGAAAAGTTTCACTAATATAAGGAGTTACAGCCTTCATATACTGTTCCCTTACCAACATAAGAGCCTTCTTACGATCTCTAGGGCGAATTAATTCTAGATAAAATTCATTTTCTTTTATTTCCCCTTGAATTGCTGTGGTCCGAATTACAATTGATAATTCCTTGTAGGGAATATCTAAATAATCCTTCTTGGGTGCTATATGCCCTTTTAGCTTGATATGATACAAGTCATCTAGGTTGTAGGTTTCCTCCGAGTAGATTTGAAAATAACTATCAAACTTTTTATTTTTAAGATAGGACAACATCTGATAGAATAGAATAAACAACAAGGCCACCCCAATAGACAAAAATAGATATGTTTTTATCTCCATAAACTCAACCTCCTAATAGAATTGTATCATAAACCCTTAGTAAGGTTTACAGGATATATTTGGTTGGGTATAATTGTAAGATGTTCAACACTAAATAATTAGGCTCAAGTAGCCCTCCAAAGATAAGAAATTATTAGATGGCTTTTGATCTAACCAATGGCTGTGGCTGTATATAATTTTCTTTAAGTGGTTTATAATAACTGAGGAAAGTACATAAGGCCTTATGAATGGATCTATCTTCAATGGCAAGCATTAGAGCTTAAAAATTTTGGCTTTTCAAATAAAGAGATTACTGAAGGAGGCTTAAAATAATGGAAAAAATAAAATTTGATTACTCAAAGAGTCTAACCTTTTTTAATGAAGCAGAATTAGACTATCTAACCCCAATGGTGACATCTGCCCATAAACTACTTCATGATGGGACAGGTGCAGGCAATGAATACACTGGTTGGGTAGAGCTACCCCATGAGTTCGATCCCCATCTATTAAAGGATATCCAAGAGACGGCTGAAAAAATAAAAAATAACTGTGATGTACTAATCATCGTTGGAATCGGAGGTTCTTACCTAGGGGCGAGGGCAGCCATAGAAATGTTGAATCACCACTTCTACAATCTATTATCGAAAAGCCAAAGGAAAACCCCTGAAATCCATTTTGCAGGGCATAATATTAGTTCCTCCTATCTAAAACATCTACTTGATGTAATAGATGGCAAAGACATCTGCATCAACGTGATCTCAAAATCTGGTACAACCACAGAACCAGCCCTAGCTTTTAGGGTATTAAAAGAGTACATGGAGAATAAATATGGTAAAGAGGAGACAAAGGAACGGATTATTGCCACTACAGATGCTAAAAAAGGTGCATTGAAGCAAATGGCAGATGAAGAGGGCTACAAAACTTTTGTTATTCCAGATGATATAGGAGGAAGATACTCAGTTCTTGCCCCAGTGGGCTTGCTACCGATTGCAGTGGCAGGGATTGATATTCAAGAAGTTCTTTTAGGTGCTAAGGCAGCCTATGAAGATGGCAAAATAGAAGACCTAAAGGAGAATCAATGCTACCAATATGCGGCGATAAGGAATATTCTTTACAGAAAAGGTAAGACTGTAGAAATCATGGTAAATTACGAACCTTCCCTGCATTATTTTGGAGAGTGGTGGAAGCAGCTATACGGAGAAAGTGAAGGAAAGGATAACAAAGGAATTTTCCCAGCTTCGGTGAATTTCTCAACAGACCTACATTCAATGGGACAATATGTACAACAGGGGCTACGAAATATTTTTGAAACGGTATTAATCATACAGGATACCGAAGAAAAAATACTGATAAAAGAAGATCCACAGAACTTAGATGGATTAAATTACTTAGTAGGAAAAACAGTAGATTATGTAAACGGAAAAGCCTTTGAGGGAACCCTATTAGCCCATCAGGATGGAGGCGTTCCAAACCTAGTAATCTCTATCCCCAAAATTAATCCATACTATTATGGATACTTAGTATATTTCTTTGAGAAGGCCTGCGGCATCAGTGGATATCTATTAGGCGTGAATCCTTTTGACCAGCCAGGTGTGGAGGATTATAAGAGAAATATGTTCGCTCTATTGGGAAAACCAGGCTATGAAGCGCAGCGGCAGGAACTATTGAAAAGACTCTAAAGTCTTTTGAACAGGCATAAGTTCTCAACAATCCAATTGGGCTACTAATTATGTGGCCCATTAACGTTATTTTATGTTAATATAAATATATTAAATGATTAAAGGAATGGTGGTAAACATGAAAAATTCAGCTACTGAACCGATAGGTGTCTTTGATTCAGGAGTTGGTGGCATCAGTGTGTTGGCTGATTTAATCCAAATACTGCCCAATGAAAAGTATATTTACTATGGAGACTCAGGAAATGCCCCCTATGGTATTAAAGAGACGGAGGAAGTAAAAGTCCGATCCTTTGAAATCGCAGAATTCTTAATTAAAAAAGGGATAAAGATTTTAGTTGTTGCCTGTAATACCGCCACCAGTGCAGCTGTAAGGGAGCTCAGGCAAAAATTACAAATTTCCGTAATTGGAATGGAACCCGCCCTTAAACCTGCTGTAGAGGGGGCATCCCAAGGTAGCATTGTGGTGATGGCAACTCCAGTGACCCTAAAGGAAGAGAAATTTGCAAATCTGATTAGACAGTTTGAAGACCACAATGATATTATAAAACTTCCCTGTCCAGGACTAGTAGAAATAATAGAATCTAAAGGGGAAGAAGGGGCTGAATTAGAAGCCTATCTAAGACAACTATTTGACTCCATAGATTTATCTAAGGTAAGTTCCATCGTTTTAGGCTGTACCCATTATATTTTTATTAGAGATCTCCTTACAAAGGTGGTAGGGGAGAGCATCAAGTTAGTTGATGGAAATTATGGCACAGCAAAGCATGTGGCAAGGACACTACAACAAATGGGATTAGTCAATAAACAGTCTGCCAAGAACGAAACAGAAGTAAGGATGTACAATTCTGGTTTCTCAAATGAAATGGAGTTAGGAAAAGAACTGTTGAAGAAGCGGCTACAGACTTTAGGTTTTACTGGTAAGGTATCGTTTCTAGATGCCCCAGATACAGTTGCCTTCAAGCAAGAAGATGACCCACCAGTTATGGTATAGACTAGCGTTAAACAAAGGGGATGACAATTAAATGAAGGAAGAATCAAGACATTATAAAACCATTGCACTCATGACATTATCTTCAATCTTTTGGGCAGGAGCCTTTATTGGAGGCAAGTTGGCAGTAAAGGAATTTCCTCCCTTTTCTCTAACCTTTCTGAGATTCTTCTTTGCCTCTATTATGATTTTTGTAGTAATGGTTAAATATGAAAAACGGGACTGGCGATTGAAGAAGGAAGACTATCCTGTAATGATTTTGTTAGGGCTAATAGGTATGGTGGGATACCATATTCTATTCTTTATGGCTTTAAAATACACTACAGCTGTAAATGCTTCAATGATTGCCGCCACCAATCCGTTGCTAACAACCCTTATGGCAGTGGTATTTCTGAAGGAAAAAATGGGGATTACCAGAATAACAGGAATATTGATTGCTTTAGCAGGGGTTGTTATGACCATTTCAAGGGGAGAAATTTCAGTACTAAGAAACTTCGCCTTTAACAAGGGGGATATTTTAATGCTTATGGGTGTTACTTGTTGGGCGATTTATTCCATTATCAGCCGTAGCGTTATGACCAAATATTCTCCGTTAATTCTAACCACCTACAGCTTTATCCTATGCACCTTATTTACTTTGCCCTTTGCTATTCTTGAAAATCCAAGCAGTTACCTAGGAAATACCACTATGTTAGGTTGGGGTGGCGTTTTGTATATGGCGATTTTTCCATCCACAATTGGTTATCTGGTACAGCAAACCGCCATCAAAGAAATTGGACCCAGTAGGACTGCCATTTTTATTAACTTAGTACCTGTTTTTTCAATGATTTTATCAGTAATTATTCTAAAGGAGAACATTACTCCTATTAGTATTTTGAGTGGGTTACTAATTGTATTTGGTGTATACTTGACTACTAAAATTAAGAAAAATATCAAGGACTCAGTAAAGCCTGTTAAAATATAATATTAATCTAAATCCCAATTCCAAAATGTTAAGTATAAAACCTTATTTCATTGCTAAAATGGAGTAAGGTTTTTTTAATGAAAACACTCCTGATACCAAGTAATAGGTTGTTTTCCAATTATAGATATTTTAAATAATCGGATAAAGAAAGCCGAGAAAATCCATACTATATTCGTAATGTAATCCATTAAGTATAGAGGAGGTTTTTCCATGAGAATACATGCAGAAGTGGCCCTATATCCATTAAAAACAAATAATGCTACTCAAGTAATCAATGACTCTATTAGTACTTTGCAAAACCAAAGAGTTAGCTACAATGTAGGTTCTATGGACACCCATATTCAAGGGAATGATGAGGAAGTATGGAATAGCTTAAAGAGCCTATTTAATCAAGCAAAACATGCAGGAGAAGTTAGTATGGTGGTTACCATCACCAATGCGGCTGACTAATCAATTCTCAAAAAGTAAAGGTGATGTGGGGTCTTCACATCACCTTTATTTTTTTAGAGAAACATTTAATATTTATCGTCTAAGAAATTCTGCAATCGTCTCTGTATAAATAATACAACACTTCATCAAAGAATCAATATCAATATATTCGTCTATCTGATGGGCCGATTTTTCTTCACCTGGGAATAGTGCTCCAAAGGCTACAAAATTTTCAAATGCCCTTGCGTAGGTGGCACCACCGGTTGTGATCGGGGTTGCATCAAAATTTGTTTCTCTAGTATAGACAGATTTTAAGATATCCACTAGGAAATGGTTCTCTGGTACATATAAAGAAGGAAGATGGTCCAATTCCTCAAAGTTAAGTTTATATTGGTCAGCCTTATCCAACAGAAGAGAAACGACTTCCTCTTTAGTTTTAGTGACTGGGTAACGGATGTCTAAATATAGTTCCTGTTTATCAAAGTCAATGATTACCTTCCCCATATTAATAGTAATTTTTCCAGATACCACGTCCATAAAATCACCAAATATATTGGTGCCATGGGGGTCTAGACCAATCTCTTGAGCAATGAAATCGATTAATCTTGTATGGATTCCCTGTTGGTGGAGGGTTTTACCTGCTAGACCAATGGCATTTAATCCCTTCCAGCTTTTTGCTGAATGGACAGACTTACCATGGAAGTAAATTTCTACAATATCTCCATTCAACTGCAACTTAATTGATTCATTTTCGTCTAATTCATTAAAAGCGCCTTTACCACGATATTGACAATAATCCGCCACACTGTTGAGGGCAACTCCACCCTTAAGGATAAAGGTAGCACCTTCATTCATGGAGAGCTTAGCCTCCAGTAGACCCTTCTCGGCATTGATTAAAGGAAAATCAGAATCTGGAGTAAAGCCATAGTGGGGGGGTTCTTCAAGTTCTTTATATTTATTAATCCCCTGCCAGCGGGTTTCCTCATTTGTACCAAGGATCAAACGAACCCTTTTATTTAAAGGAACACCAGAGTCTTTAATAGCCTTCATAGCATATAGGGTGGCAATTAATGGTCCCTTATCGTCAATGGCACCCCGTCCATAGATACGGTTATGGTGGATTTCCCCTTTAAAGGGTGGATAGGTCCACTGGGTAGGGTCACCAGTAGGCACCACATCAAGGTGGGCTAGCAGACCAATTAATTCTTCACCAGAACCCATTTCTATGTAACCATAATAGCCTTCATGATACTTGGTTTTAAAGCCCATTTTTTCCCCTAAAGCTAATACATAATGGAGGGCTTCATCTACCCCTTCCCCAAAGGGCTTGTCATCCAGTGGAGGAGCCTCAACACTGTTAATTTGGATAAATTTTTGCAATGAAGTAATTAGTTCGTGTTTAAAATCTTTAATAGTAGTATGTATTTTGGTCATATTTATACCTACACTCCCCTCGATTATCTAAGGATTACCCTTATATAATACCACAATATTTAAGAAATAAACTGATGGGTGAATTGTAATTGGAAGGATATGGAGTAGTTTTTAAAAAAAATATCAACTTTTATTGAAAATATATTGATAAAAAGTAATTTATAGTGTAAAATTACACTATAGTCGTTGATATTAAATAGAAATATAGGTAGGTGATTACCATTTGAGTATTATGGTGATGATACTAGGTCTTTTAATTATTCTAGTTGTTATGGGAGGGGTTATTATTATGGCAAGAAACTTTAACTTAAGAAGTGTCTATCTTTACTTAGTTTGCCTCATTACTTTGATTATTTTTATTTTTGGAACAATCTTTACGATTCAACGGGTGGTGGATCTAGCATTGGATACTGGGCATTATTATATGACCTTAGAGGATTATTCCGAAAGATTTAGTTATCGTGGGCTAGAAGGGAAGGATCAAGCGGATGAACTGACAGAGGAAGAAGTTGAAGCACGATATGAAAAATTTGTGGAACAAGAAAAGGAAAGAGCTAGAGCAAATCACGCAAGACAACTGGCTTCACATGCTTCGGCTATGGTGGTAGGGGGCATATTCTGGGTTTATCATTGGAAAAAAATTAAAAATGACGAGTAGAATTTTTCTGAGATATACTAAAATTAGCAAAATTAATCATTAACAAAAAACAGTTCTTTAGTTGGGAGTATACCATCTATCGAACTGTTTTTTTGATGAGAAGTAAAAAATGTAGAAATTTTGTAAAGGTTGTAAAGCAAAATCATAAAGGACATTGGTGTTGGAATATACATAATTAAAAGTTTATTTAAGAAGGAGATTTTTTTATGTCTAACAATAAATTCTTGAAAGGGGCCTTTATTTTAGCCTTTGCCGGTTTATTTGCAAAATTCTTGGGAGTATTTTTTAAGATTCCTCTCCAAAGATTGATCCACGACGAAGGGATGGGATTATTTGGTTTGCCATATCCCATTTATACGGTTCTTTTAGGGGTTTCCCTCATTGGTTTTCCCGCTGCCATATCAAAGGTGATTTCAGAGAAATTAGCCGTCAATGATCACTATGGGGCAAAGAGGGTCTTTAAGGTTTCTTTTTTTATGCTATTTACAATAGGAATATTTACTTCGTTATTTTTATATTTCACCGCCCCTTATATTATTCAACTACTGGATTGGCCACAGGAGGCTTATCATTCCATTGTTGGGTTGGCATTTGCTCCGTTTTTTGTTTCCGTGATGTCGTCATTTAGAGGATACTTTCAAGGAATGCAATTTATGCTTCCCACCGCCTTGTCCCAGATAGCAGAACAGGTGGGGAGGGTGGTCATAGGCGTTGGTTTGGCATATTTTGTAGTGGATAAAGGAGTTGGTTATGCCGCTGGTGCCGCTTCCTTTGGTGCAACAGCAGGGGGGATTTTGGGAATGCTGGTAATGCTGATATACTATTGGAGGTTTAATAGAGGGGAAAGTGGTAAAATCAAAGCCCCTTTGATAGAAGAAAAAACTTGGCACATCATCAAAAGACTTTCTTGGTTGGCACTTCCCATTACGATTGGAGCGGTATTAAGCTCCATTATGGGGTTGATTGATTCCATTATCGTTCACTCGAAGTTAATTAATAGTGGTTTTACAGTGGAGGGTGCCACAATTCTATATGGTCGTCTTACAGGAAAAGCAGTTACCCTGATGAATGTACCCTTGACCTTTAGTATGGCTATGGCAGCCAGTTTGGTGCCTGCTATTTCAGAATCATTTAGTGGTAACAGACGGGTTGAATTGCAGGAAAAAATATCAGCAGGTATCAGAACTACGATTATCATTGCTTTGCCAGCAGCTGTAGGCCTCTCCCTGTTGTCTCAAGAAATTGTTCATCTTTTGTGGGGAAAGGCTGAAGCAGGGGGAGAGATTTTGAGATTCTTAGCTATCAATGTCGTTTTCATTTCACTTGCGCAAACCTTAACCAGTATACTTCAGGGAATGAATAGGGTGTTTATTCCAGTAAGAAATCTTATAGTTGGGGTTGTTGTGAAAATGATTGTCAGTAATATGCTTTTGGTAACCTATCTAAATATTATTGGAACGGTGATTGGTACCATCTGTGGATATATTGTTATTATGTTTCTGAATTTTTATGAGGTAAGAAAGATGGTTAGATTTAAGGTGGAAATAAAAGAAATGGTAATGATCCCTATTATTGCAGTGATTATGATGACGATGGGGGTGAAGCTAACCTTCTACTATGGTCAACTCTTGATAGGGATTGAAGCTATAAGTACTCTACTGGCTGTAGGAATAGGTGTCATATGTTATTTTGCTGTCATCTTTTGCATGGGGGGAATTAGTTTTAAAGATAAAAAATTTATTTTTTTCTAATACTTCTATACAAAAGCCCTTTAAGTGATTTATTTTTTAAAAAAATCTAATGAAAACTTTTATACCACCACTTCTAAGGTAATTTCATGAATAGAGGTGGTATTTATTATCCAAAATAGTATCAAGCAAATAAATTATTTTGCAAAAATACTTACGGAGGGGATACACATGAGAAAAAGTAGATTACTATCCTTAATCTTAGTTGTTGCTATGATTTTGATGATGGGAGTGGGTTGTCAGCCTGCTGAAGATCCAACACCAGATCCATCACCTGCTCCTGCACCAGCACCAGACCCGGATCCCGATCCAGTTGGCTTCGAAGATGGGAAATATGAAGCGGAAGGGGAAGTTGATGAAAGAGGTTGGAAGCCCTTCATTGAAATCACAGTAGCAGATGGTAAGATTACAGAAGTAAGCTATGATGAAATCAACGAGGAAGAGCAATTAAAAACTGAAGATGAAGAATATAATGCAAAATGGAAAGAAAAATCTGGAGTGAGTGCACCTGAAGCATATCCACAATTGGAGCAAGATTTGATTGAAAAGCAGAATGTAGAAAAGGTTGATGCTGTAACTGGAGCTACTAGTTCAAGTGAAAGCTTTAAAGAAATGGCGAAAAAGGCATTAGCAAAAGAATAGTAGAGGAGGTATTTTTATGAACCAGAAATTTATGATAAGAACAGAGAATGGCCTATCTGACCCAATCACAAGGGAAGAGGCCCTTAAAAGAGTAAAAGAATATGCCCACCAAGGAGTAGAGGCATATATCGTATCAGAAGACGAAGGTCAAAGAATTAAAGCAGCCGGAAATAAATTCAATAAACCAACTTGGAGTTAATTTAAAGGGACGTTTGTCGAAACGTCCCTAATTATTTTTTTGAGATAATAAATAAGTAAGCATAAGAAAGAATAGGGAAGAAATTTTAAGAAAAGAAGACTAATATAAGACCTTAGTACCCTTGTGTTTTATCCCTCATATCATGTAAGATATACAATATGTAGTACATAGCACAGATAAAAATACAATAGGAGGGGTATGATGGCTGTTACTAAGATACAAAAGAGAAATGGGGAAATCGTTGATTTCAACAGTAGTAAAATCAAAGATGCCATTTTTGCAGCGGCTAAATCAGTAGGGGGAAAAGATGAAATGGCGGCGGTGAAGCTGACCAAAATTGTGATTGAAATCGTCAATGAAACCTACGGGGCGAGTATACCTTCAGTGGAAGATATACAAGATCTAGTGGAGAAGGTATTAATTGAAGAAGGCCATGCCAAAACAGCTAAGGCATACATCCTATATAGAAGACGACATGAAGAGATTAGAGAAGTAAAGAATGTCTTTATGGATGCAGAAAAAATGGTGGAAGAATACGTGAATCTTGAGGATTGGCGTGTTAATGAAAATGCCAATATGGGATTCTCATTACAGGGGCTTAATAATCATATTGTTGAGAGTATTACTTCAAAGTATTGGTTAAATAAAATATATAGTAAAGAATTAAGGGATGCCCATATTAGAGGGGATCTTCATATACATGATTTAGGACTTTTAGCACCCTATTGCTGCGGTTGGGATTTAGAAGCTTTTTTAAGAAAAGGCTTTAGGGGAGCAGCGGGGAAAATTGAATCAAAACCACCAAAGCATTTTGAATCGGCCTTAGGTCAATTAGTAAATTTATTATATACATTACAAGGGGAATCAGCAGGAGCACAAGCAGTATCCAGTATTGATACTTATTTAGCACCATTTATATATTTCGATAACATGGATTATAAACAGGTTAAAAAAGCAGTTCAGAGATTTATATTTAACCTAAATGTACCAACTAGAGTAGGTTTCCAAACTCCCTTTACAAATATCACGTTAGATATTACACCCCACCAGCTACTAAAGAATCAAAAGGTAATCATCGGGGGTGAAACAATGGATAAGACCTATGGTGAGTTCCAAAAAGAAATGGATATGTTCAACCAAGCCTACTGTGAAGTAATGATGGAGGGGGATGGAGCAGGTAGAGCCTTTAGCTTCCCAATCCCAACAGTAAATATCACAAATGATTTCCCTTGGAATTCCCCGGTGGTAAATTCCATTATGGAAATGACCCGTAGATTTGGTACACCATATTTTGCAAACTTCATCAACTCTGATTTATCACCAGAGGACATCCGTTCTATGTGTTGTCGACTGAGACTCGATAATCGTGAGCTTAGAAAAAGAGGTGGAGGACTGTTTGGCGCCAATCCCCTAACAGGTTCCATCAATGTAGTCACCCTAAATATGGCAAGAATCGGTTATACCTCCAGTACACCAGAGGAATTCAAAAAACGAGTTCGAGAATTAATGGAGTATGCAAAGCAAATTTGTGAAGCGAAAAGGGAAATGCTAGAGGGATATATGGAGGTTGGACTATATCCTTATTCTAAATTCTATCTACAAGGGGTAAAGGACAGCACAGGAGAGTATTTCAAAAACCACTTCTCCACCATTGGATTAAATGGGATGAATGAAGCTTGCATCAACCTTTTAGGAAAAGACATTGCGACAGAAGAAGGTAATGAATTTGCAGTAGAGATCATGGAATTTATGAATAGAGTCATTTCAATTTTCCAAGAGGAAACAGGTAGCCTTTGGAATCTGGAGGCATCCCCAGCAGAAGGAACTGCCTATCGTTTTGCAAGAATGGATAAAAGAGTTTATCCTAAAATCTTTACCCAAGGGGAAGAAGAGCCCTATTATACAAATTCAACCCAATTACCAGTGGGGCATACGAAGGATATTTTTGAAGCCATTGAATTACAAGAAAAGCTCCAAACCCTTTATACAGGAGGAACAGTTCTTCATGGCTTTATTGGTGAAGAAATCCATGATGTAGAAACATGCAAACTGTTGCTACAAAGAATTATGGAAAATAGCGAGATTCCCTATTTTACCTTAACGCCAACCTTCTCAATCTGTTCTGATCATGGATATATCTCCGGAGAGCATTTTGAGTGCCCACAATGTGGTAAAGAAGCAGAGGTTTGGACTAGAGTAGTTGGTTTCCATAGACCTGTTCAGGCTTGGAACAAAGGGAAAAGAGAAGAATATAAAGACCGACTAGAGTTTGATCCAACTGTAAGTCTAAATAATAAAATCGAAATGGTTAAAGAAGTAAAGGCAAGCGTAGTTTAATCAAGGAGGGGAGTCAATGAATATTCTAGGAATTGAAAAATCTTCCTTTATAGACTACCCTAATAAAATTTCAACAGTTATCTTTACAGGAGGGTGCAACTTTAGTTGCCCCTTTTGTCATAACGGGCATCTGTTGAAATCGGGAGCTACCCCCATAGGGGAAGAAGAAGTCCAAAACTTTTTAAAGAAAAGAAAAAAATTCGTAGATGCCGTCTGCATCACAGGTGGGGAGCCAACCCTTCAAAAAGACTTGAAGGATTTTATAAGAGAACTTAAAAAAGATGAATTTTTGGTAAAATTAGATTCCAATGGCACCAATCCCTACGTCTTAAAGGGCCTTATAGAAGAAGGGTTAGTAGACTATATTGCCATGGATGTAAAGGCACCCCTCGCTAAATATCATTCTGTGGTGGGGAATATGGTGGATGGGGAGGATATTAGAGAAAGTATTCATTTAATTCAAAACAGTGGCATCGACTACGAATTTCGAACCACCGTCTGTCAAGAACTACTAATGGTGGAGGATATACTCCAACTTGCAGAGTCCATCAAGGGTAGTAAAAGATACTTCTTACAAAACTTTAGGGATGGAGAACAGGTCTTTGGGGGAGTAAATAAATATACACCCTATGACAAGGAAGTTATGGAAAAAATTAAAGACCAAATTAAGGATTGGTTTGAGGTCTTTAAAATTCGGTAACCCATGTGGTTAATTTTAAAGGTTTTTTAACGAAGAGATTGTCGTGGATATATTGACAAATAACGGTATATAATATAGAATATCAACAAATCAGTTAGTGTATTAAGCAATAGAACTGGCTAAGTACAATGAGGAGATTCTACAAACCCTGAGGAGTTACAAATGGTGACTTCATAGGGTTTTGCTTAATATGTCCAGAGGAGGTATTGTTTATGGCAACAGAACATGAAAACACACTTCTTCCTTCAAATTTTCTGACTAGAATAGTTGAAAAGGATATTGAAGAGGGAGTATTTGAAAGGGATATACATACACGTTTTCCCCCCGAACCAAACGGTTACCTCCATATCGGAAGTGCCTATGCCATCAATATAAGCTATAGTATAGCAGAAAGATTTGGTGGAAAGTTTAACCTTAGATTTGATGATACGAATCCTGCTAAGGAAGACATAGAATATGTTAACTCTATAAAGGAAGATATGCAATGGATGGGTTTTGATTGGGAGGATCGTTTATTCTATGGGTCCGACTATTTTGAAGAAATTTATCAAGGGGCTATTACATTAATTAAAAAGGGTAAAGCCTTTGTATGTGATTTAAGCGCTGCAGAAATGCGGGAGTATAGAGGAACCTTAACAGAGCCTGGGAAGAACAGTCCCTTTAGGGATCGTTCAGTAGAAGAAAACCTAGAGCTATTTGAAGGAATGAGGAATGGAAAGTATCCAGAAGGATCTAGAGTATTAAGGGCTAAAATAGATATGTCATCCCCTAATATAAACCTAAGGGATCCTGTTATTTATCGTATTCAATACAAACATCATTATAGAACAGGGGATGCTTGGTGTATCTATCCTATGTATGACTATGCCCATCCACTACAGGATGCTTATGAAGGAATCACCCACTCCCTATGTTCGATTGAATTCAAGGATCACCGGCCTCTTTATGAATGGGTACTAAACGAATTGGAGATTCCAAGCCCACCAAAACAAAGGGAATTCGGAAGAATGAACCTAAAGGGAGTTGTCACCAGCAAGCGATATCTAAGAGAGCTAGTAGGTGGCGGATTTGTTGACGGATGGGATGATCCACGTCTACCAACCCTAAGGGGATTAAGGAGAAGAGGATATACTCCAGAAGCCATCAAACATTTCTTAGGAGAAATCGGGACTTCCAAGAGTGAAAGTGTTGTTGACACAGCTATGCTAGAACACAGTATTCGTGAAGACCTAAAGACTAAAGTACCTAGTGTTATGGCGGTATTAGATCCTCTAAAGGTAATCATCACCAACTATCCAGAAGGTGAAGTGGAATATCTAGATGCTGAGAATAACAATGACAACCCAGCGCTAGGCAGTAGAAAAATGCCCTTCTCTAGAGAAATCTATATTGAGAGGGAAGACTTTATGGAGAACCCTCCAAAAAAATACTTTAGGTTGTTTCCTGGTAATGAAGTTCGTTTAAAGCATGCCTATTTCATCAAATGTGAAGAGGTAATCAAAAACGATGCTGGAGAAGTGATCGAGTTACGTTGTACTTATGACCCCGAGACAAAGAGTGGTACTGGATTTACCGGAAGAAAAGTAAAAGGCACCATCCATTGGGTATCAGCACAGGAGGCAGTGAAGGCGGAGGTACGTCTTTATGATCATCTCCTGAAGGATGAAAGTGAAGAAGAGATAGAAGAAATACCAGCAGATCAAGAAGAGGAAGCGATCGTAACAGCCAAGGAATCAATTAATTGGAATGATAAAATCAATCCAGAATCCCTAATCATTCTAAAGGAATGTTATTTAGAGCCATTCTTAAAGGATGTTAAACCAGAGGATAAGTTCCAATTTATGAGACATGGCTACTTCACTGTGGATACTAAATATTCAACATCAGAAAAGCCAATATTCAACAGAATTGTTTCATTAAAAAGTTCTTGGAAGCCACAAAAGTAATTCTAAAATAAAAGATTGATATAAGAAAGCCCCCTTAGGGTGGAAGTACTGGAGATTTAGACAGAACTTCTACTTAAAGGGGGTTTTAGTTATATTGATATATCTGTGGTATGTGTTTTTCTGTAATTGCATGTTATATATTACAGTGGTTATTTTATTTTCTTCAACACCGTAATAAACCCATCCAAAATTTGATGACTGACACTGAAACCTTTATTTTGATAAAACTTCAATGCCCCATCATTACCATTAGATACAAAAATAAAAAAATCTTTTATGGAATTAAAGGACTTCAACCAGTCCATACTCCTTTCGAATAAAACGGAGCCAATCCCTGCTCCACGATACTCGTCTTTTATATAGAACTGAGAAAGACAACCTACATCTTCCCCCTCAACAGAATCAAAATCAAAGAAATCTACAGGATCTAGGGTTGCAAAACCACCAGAGTAAATGTACTTGGATGTAATATTGCTATAGGCATATCCAACCACTACATCGCCATCCTTAGCAATGATGATAAAGTTTTCTTTCGCACCCTTCACGGAGGGAGCTAATCTAGTTTCAAAACTCATATTGTCAAACCACTCGGGATGAATGTGGGCTTTGGATTGCTGGTAAGCCATTAATTCATTACATAGATTTTTGATTGTACTTATATCATTTTGAGATATTACTTCATAATGGATTTTCATACTAATCCTCCTTTAAAAAATTTGATAGAATTTGCAAAGTTACTTGATTAATCCAGCGACTTTGATATGATTATACCAATTAGAAGAATAATAACAAGTACGTAGTATTTTCTGAGTAAGGAAGTAAAAACTGAGTATTGGAGTGATATGGTGAAGGATAAAAAGGTATATAAGAGCTCCTTGGATCATTGTCCGTTGACTTTTGCATTAAAAATTATTGGTGGAAAGTGGAGGTTGCCTATTATTTGGGCTTTAAGTAAGTCTGAAACTATGAGATACAATGAATTGAAAAGAAATATAGATGGAATTACCAATATGATGTTGACTCAGACGTTAAAAGACCTAGAAGCTAATAATATTATCAAACGTCAACAATATATGGAAGTACCACCAAGGGTTGAATATGCCCTAACTGAAAATGGAGAAAATCTGATACCGGCGCTAAAGCAACTGGCAAATTGGGGAAAGAGAATTAAATAAACTGTTTTTTCATAGAAGTGTTTCGGAGGAATTTCTATGGCTTTATGAGACTGGTGTTTTCAATAAAGAAGAATTGGACGTTATTAGACTTAATGGATTAAAATAATATATATTAATCAGAGGGGGATACGATAATGATCACAAAGGTAAATCTTGAGCTGTTTCACCGATTGGAAGGGGATCTAATTTATTTTAAACCTATTTCAACTGATGATACTGAAGCTGTACATAGTTATGCATCGGATATGGAAGTTAAGAGGTTTATAGGGTGGAATCTAATGAAAAATATTGAAGAAACCCGAGCATATATTGAAGAACTGGTTCGAAGGGAGGCGGCAGGAAACCATTTATATGCCTCTATAGTCCTTAAGTCTACCCACGAGGTGATTGGTACAGCAATGATCTTTGGTTTTGACCATGGTGCTAAACATGCTGAAATTGGCTATCTGTTCAACAAGAATCACTGGGGAAAAGGCTATGCTACTGAAGCCATTAAGTTGATGAGTGATTTTGCATTTGAAACTATGGATCTGCATAAGCTCCATGCTCAGGTGGTGGAGGCCAATACTGGGTCAAGTAGGGCTTTAGAAAAGAACGGATTTATCGTAGAGGGACGGTTAAAAGACTACTATTTTATAGAGGGTAATTACTACGATAAACTTATTTTGGGTAAGTTGTAATTTGGATTAATAAAATGCAATAGAACAATGAAATAAGAAATAGAGAAATAGAAGCACCTCCTAGGTAGAAATAGCAGATAACTAAAGCTATCTTCTATCTAGGGGTTTTCTTATACATTATGGGAATATTGATACAATATGATTTACAATGTTAAATGTATGAAAAACACATTGACAAGTATAAATATATCATAGATAATTATCTATGTATTCATTAATGTTATCAATAGAGGGGATGAAAACATGAGAAATTTTAGCACGATTATAGGTGGAGCCATCGCTGGAATTTTTGTAATGGGGGTCTGGGGTAAGTTTGTTGTAGACTATGGAATCGCAGGAGGATGGTTTGCAGCTTTAGTTATCATTGGGACTATGTGGTTCTTAAATCATCACATTGGGATTCTTCATAATCCTCCTGAAGGTGCATGGGTGGATATGGGACTAGCAATAGGGGTGTGTGGTATGCTGATTCCAGTATTTCGTTGGGGAAGTGTTGAACCCTTAGTTAAAGCGATTCCTACCCTAACGATTGTAACTTTAGGGGCTATTGCAGGAGGGATTTCGGCAGCTGCAATTCAAAAAGATCTAGTAAAGGAAGCAAGCGACAGTAAAAAATCATAACAAATTACATTATAAATACATGTCTGGAGGGAGAAGGAAGGATGACGTTAGGATTTGCTATTTCTACATTCGTTGGGGCATTTATATTTCCATTTCTAATTAGTATGTGTTGGGGTAAAATGGTGGAAGCATGGGGAGCAATAGGTGGTTGGATGGCTGCTGGCTTTATAGTAGGAACAACTTGGGCTCTAAATCATGGTGTTGGGTTCATTTATCAAAGTGGTGCTTTGGTGGATCAGGCTTGGGCAGCAGGGGTCGGATTGTTGGCAGGTGCGATTTATTCTGGAGCAAGTCTAAAAAAGTCAGTGCCTACAATTCTGTCTTCTATCGTAGGCGGGGCGATCGCTGCCTTTGTAATAGCGATGTCTGGATAGAAAAATAAAAATTAATCATATCAAAATTATACTAATATATATAATCATTGGAGGTTAGCAAAATGAAAAAAAAGGTTGCATTTGTATGTATTCACAACTCCTGTCGTTCTCAAATGGCAGAAGGATGGGCAAAACACTTGGGTTCAGATGTATTGGAGGTGTATTCAGCAGGAACAGAAGACTACCATGAAGTAAAACCATTGGCAGCTCAAGTGATGGAAGAGGCAGGGGTAAATATGTCAGAGCATTATCCTAAGCTTCTATCAGATATACCAGAGGAAATTGATATTTTGGTTACTATGGGATGTGGAGTAGTGTGCCCATTCGTTCCTTGTAAACATGAGGAAGATTGGGGATTGACAGATCCATCTGGTGGACCAATAGATGGATTTAGAGAAACGAGGGATATCATCAAAGGTAAGGTTGAGGATCTGATTCAAAGAGTCAAAAAGGGAGCGTTATCATAATAGTAAAAGAGCTTACATGACACAAAATATAAAGACAGATATTAATGGCTTTGTTTAATTATAAAAGAACCTCCTAGAGATAGGAGGTTTTATATTTGTAGTATATCATATGTAACAGTCACTATCCCTACTACATACTATGGAATCAAAAATGATTGTTTGTAATCGGAGATAACATAATAGTGTGAGGAGGAAAATACATGAATAAAGACTGTTATGGACCTTATGTTAAGTGTGGGAGGGTATTTCAGCCAGACTTGCCTAACCAGCTAGATCAAAGTCAACCCCCTATCATTTTAGCAGAAGTTTTTGTTGATACAGTAAAAGTTGAACGACCATGCGTGGTAATAAAGTTCTCGGAATTTATTAATTTTACTGTTGTAGGATTGGACTCAAAGTTGAGTATCATTTATAGGTTAGTCAGAGAAGAAGAAGCAAAAGTATATCCTCAAATTCTTCAAGAATGGCAATTTGAATTTGATTCTGCCTTGCCGTTGGAGATTTCTAATGTAGCTAGTAGTCAGCCAACTGTGCTTAGCTATTGTGATTGTTTAGATAAAGATGACACCAATAAACTAACCTATAGAATCGAAATCGTTGAAATTAAAACAAACAATGTTAGAAACTACGATATCACTAATAAAAGTATTATCGCAAATGTTTTGTATGACCAAGAGGAGCGTAAGAAGACATTCTCTAGACAGAAGGTCTATTATAATAAACTATATTATAATAAAAAAACAGGACTTTACGATAGTGATAAGGATTGTAATCCTTTTGTTCAATGTGGAAAAGTATTTAATCCAGTTCTACCCCTTCAACTAAGCAGAGAAGCACCACCTGTTGTATTAGCTGAAGTAAAGGTTGATATTGATAGGAACGTAAACAAATGTGTATTGGTGGACTTCTCAGCTTTCCTTACTTCGATATTAAAGGGAGAAAACTTCAATAGTCTAACTTTTAGATTAGTAAAAACATGTTCAGATTATACTAGGCAAGTTCTACGAGAGTGGCCTTTTAGAAGAGCATTTGTTAATAATTCAAATATTAAAGAACCAATCGTGTATGATTATTGTGATTGTTTTAAATCAAAGATTAACATGAGCTGTACCTATACATTTGAAATAGTAGAGGCAAATCTGTCACAACAATCCTATTATGCTATTAGTCAAAAGAGTATGACAGCTTTAGTCTACTGTGGGAAAAATCAACAGGGATCATGTTAGAAGGGGGAGATGATTATGTTTGGTTACGCTGGTCAGCCTATTTTAAATTGTGGTAAAGTAAGGGTAGTAGATATACCCTACGAACTAACCCCTTACGAGCCACCAATAGACTTAGCAGAGGTTAAAATGAATACAGGAGATATACAAAGCCCCTGTGTTGTCATTAATTATTCTCAAAATTTAGAGTTTACTTTTGAAGATCTTAATCCTGTCCTAAGTATTGTATATCGATTGGTTAGAAGGTCTAACCCTACAGGAAATCTAATTGTATTAAATGAATGGAATTATCGGGTATCCGAAGTGATTCCCACTACAGTACAAAATGTGGATACCACTGAGCCCTTGGTAATAAACTACTGTGATTGCTTAGACGATAACTGTGGGAAGTCCTTCACGTATATATTACAGATAGCTGAAATCGTTACAGAAAATACTAGTTTTAACATATCAAATCAAGAAATATCTGGTATCGTCAGCTGTGGAGCCATGGTAGATGAAAAGTGCAACATGATGTAATTAAAAATAGGCTTGTAAGTATTCGATAGAGTAGTTGACAATTATAGAGAAATGATAAAACCTCCTAGTGATAGGAGGTTTTATATATAGAAGTAGAATTAGGTTAAAACATCCACTAGGATGCTTTTGCTTTGTCTTCAACTTCCTTTTTCGCATCTGCAATTTTAGCCTTTTCCCATGCTAGATAATCCTGGTGCAATTTCAAAGATTGCTTCATTGTTTTATCCTGTACATTGGAAGGGTCCTTTAGAATCTTTGTCATTTGCATTAATTGAATTTCTAAATATTTTGGATTTTGGAGTTTAGCAGCAAAAGAGGATTTGTCCGATTTCTTCTTTTTAGCAGCCAAAAGCGTCTCTTTAAACATGAGCAACTGGAAACTATGCTTCTTTTGTTTTGGAACTTGCTTTGAGTGTTCTTGTACTTGATTAAAGAAATTTTCTAGATTACGTTTTTTATAATAATAGAATGCTGTACCGATACCAGCTATAGTGATACCTGAAATTGCGACTACAGTTAATACGCCAGTAATATCCATTAATAAGTCCTCCTTTTTAAGATATACCATTTTATTTTAGCATAAATTCAGTATTAAATATACTATCAATATTCATTTTTAATCGACAACCTTTCATTTATTGTCGATAGTAGATTCCTGATACATTCTGAGTTTTTTCATTATATCAGGATTTTTTTCGAGAAAGTCTAAAAAATCAACGATGTTCAATAAGGTGTCTTTGCTTATAGCATGTTCAATTTTTTCTGTTTCTGTTTCAATACCTAGAGTCACTCCTATTGTCTTTAAAAACTCCATAATAATATTATGACGTTTTAATAAAGAACTTCCTCTTTTTTTTCCTGCCTCTGTCAATCTGACTACACCATATTTTTCATAATCCACAAGGCCTATAGAGGCTAATTTTTGAATCATTCTAGTAACGGAGGGAGGCTGAACACTAAGTTGTTGAGCTAACTCATTTATTCTAGTAAAACCATCATTAATAGACAAACGATAGATCATCTCAAGGTAATCCTCCATGGAGGTTGTTAATTTAGCATTAGATTTGTAATTCATTGATTTCACCTCTTACTATTTATATGCCTTAATAAAGCCTATGCAAAAAATGCTTTTTTATGAAAAAGGTAGCAAGATTTTATTTTTCTCATATCTTAATATTAGGCTTATAAATTACCTTAAGGCAACTAATTTACTATTAAGTAAAAATAATATTAGGAGGTTGTATAAATGGGTGAAGGATTATTTTTTGCATTTAGCTTAACATTATTTGCTGGCCTGGCTACTGGAATTGGGAGTATCATTGCCTTGTTTACAAAAAAGACAAACAAGAGATTTCTTTCAGCTGCCCTTGGGTTTTCAGCAGGGGTGATGATATATGTTTCGATGATAGAAATTTTCGTTAAAGCACAGGATAAATTAGTGGCAGATTTGGGATTTCCTTTAGGTCTATGGGTTAATATGATAGCTTTTTTCGGTGGAATGTTCTTAATAGCTTTGATTGATAAATTAATTCCTTCTTTTGAAGAGGCCCATAATAGCACGAACGAAGGGGATGAAGAATTAAATGAAAACAAAGACCTTAAAAAATTACTCAGGATGGGTATGTTCACTGCCTTAGCAGTGGCAATCCATAATTTCCCTGAGGGATTTGCAACATTGATATCAGCCCTAGAAGATCCAGCTCTAGGTTTAAGTATAGCGGTGGCAATTGCAATACACAATATCCCTGAGGGGATAGCCGTATCTGTACCTATTTTCTTTGCAACAGGGAATAAATGGAAAGCCTTTAAATACTCTTTTTATTCAGGTATAGCAGAGCCGATTGGAGCTTTAGTAGGCTATCTGATTTTAGCTCCCTTCATGACAGATACGATTTTCGGCATTGTATTTTCAGCAGTAGGTGGCATCATGGTATTTATATCCTTAGATCAACTTTTACCAACAGCAAGGGAATATGGAGATCACCACTTATCCATTTATGGTATGATCCTCGGTATGATTGTGATGGGCATTAGTTTAATTTTATTTGCTGCATAATAGTTGTTATAAAATGAAGATGACTAAGCTGGTGATTTTGAGGTAGTATCAGCTTTTGAAGATCATGTTGCTGCCTACAGTAAAAATCTATGGTTCATTAAGTCTATGCTGGCATAATTAAATAATTAAGATGATAAAGATAGCCCCCGCGCTGGGGGCTGTCTTTATGTAATCGCACTTGTAGTTAATATAAAATTATTGATGGAGAAGTCGTTAACGAAAGGGAGGGAAGGATTAGTAAAAAATTTATATTTAAGGAAAAGGTAGAGGGTACTATAGAGGACGATGCATAAATGGAAATGTGATGCTGATATATATTTAATGGACTTTGTATAGATTATTCCAAATAATTAAGGTATAATTAGGTTTAGTGTCTGATAGAGAACTCATAAAACGTTAAACAATTGTTATTAGGAAGTATACGTTATTAATCTACAGATAATATCTGAGGATTATTTTTTTATTTTTGCTAAACAAGGAGGAAGCTGATGGTAATGGGTAAAGGGCATAGGGCAACTGAAGAAAAGGATAGGAAAGAAAATAAAGACTACTACGTAGTTGGAATAGGTGCTTCAGCTGGGGGACTAAAAGCATTGAAGAGTTTCTTTGAAAATGTTCCAGTAACAGATAATATAGCTTTTGTTGTCGTACAACATTTATCCCCTGATTATAAAAGTATGATGGTGGATATACTTTCAAAATATACAACAATGCAAGTCTTAGAGGCACAAGAAGATATGAGTGTTGAAACGGGTAAAATCTACTTAATTCCTCCAAATAAGCTACTGACCATAAAAGAAAATAAATTGCACCTTACCCAATTAAATCCTCAATATAAACTTAACCTAGCAATAGATGTTTTTTTTAATTCTCTTGCTGAAAATTTTCAAAACAAGGCAATAGGAGTTGTATTATCTGGTGCTGGTAATGATGGTACAAGAGGAAGCAAAGATATTAAAGAAGCTGGGGGGATGGTGATGGTGCAGGATGAGGATTCAGCGGAGTTCCCAAGTATGCCCCAGAGTATTATTATAACAGGCATATATGATCATAAGTTGCCCCCTTCTGAAATGGGACAGCAGCTTTTATCATATATACATCAACCCTCTATTGTTCAAGGAAACGTAAATAGAACAGAGAAGGATGAAATTCAAACGGAAGAAGAGGCATTAAACATCATTTATGGACTTTTGAAATTACAACTAGGTATAGATTTTTCTTATTATAAGCAAAATACTATATTGCGTTGCATAGAGCGAAGAATGAAAGTTTGTCAAATGGCTGATCTAAATGATTATGTAGCATATATATATCGAGACTCAAGCGAAATACATAAACTAAATCAGAGTCTACTGATTGGAGTAACTAAGTTTTTTAGAGATATAGAAGTATTTGATCTCTTGAAGGAACAAATTATACCACAGATTAGTTCAACTAAAAACAGGCTAAATACACTAAGAATATGGATAGCAGGCTGTTCTACAGGTGAAGAAGTATACTCCATTGCAATGTTAATTTTAGAGTATATGGAAGAACATAATCTACGCTTCAATGTTAAGATTTTTGCTACAGATGTTAATCGCGATTCTATTGAATTTGCAAGTCGAGGGATATATCCACAAAGCTGTGCTGTAGACATTCCAATTAGAAGGCTTGAGAAGTACTTTAATAAAAAAAATGATGGCTACCAAGTTATTGAGGAAATTCGGGATATGGTAATTTTCTCTAATCATAATATAGTAAGTGACCCACCATTTCATAAAATGGATTTAGTTAGTTGTAGAAATCTCTTTATTTACTTCCAATCGTTTATTCAAAAAAAACTCTTGAAATATTTCCATTTTGCTCTTAATCAAGGAGGGTATTTGCTATTAGGTAGTAGTGAAACAATTAATGATGAAGTAAGTGAGTTGTTTGTAAACATAAATACAAAATGCAAAGTATTTAAAGCCAGTTCGAAGAACAGACAGACATTGCTAGATTATTCCCAAACAGCCCTTAGCCTAGATAAATCTTTTAATACAAGAATTACAAATTACTCTGCAACAGAGAAAAAGCAAAATAAAAAAAGTGTGGAAGAGATACAACAAAAATTAATTAGTGAATATGTACCACCATGCGTTATTATCGATAAAAATCATAAAGTAATACATACAAGTGGGAATATTAACAAATACATACAGTTACCAAATGGAGCTATTGATTTAAATATTTTCAAGATGGTACCCCAAAGCTTATCATTTATATTGGGCACGGCAATAAACAGAGCGAAAAAAGAAAAGGTAAAAACTGTATACAAAAATTTAAGGTTTTCTTTCAATGATTGGGAGGAAATTATTAATGTTACTGTTAGACCCTTTAGTGAAAGCAATGAAACAATGATGATTATAATAGAAGAAAAAGAACAAGAGGAAGGAGATCATGAGTTAGTACAAAACAATCATACAATTAATACAATTAATACAATTAATACAATTCATGTAGAGAAGTCAATGCAAAATAGAATCAATGACTTAGAGTATGAACTTAAAGAGACTAAGGATGCTTTACAAAACACATTTGAAGAAATAGAAACATCAAATGAAGAACTACAATCGGCAAACGAGGAATTGTTGGCATCAAATGAGGAACTCCAAAGTACTAATGAAGAGATACAGTCAATAAATGAGGAATTGGCCACTGTTAATGCTCAGTATGCCATAAAGATTGAAGAATTAACCGAACTAAATAATGATATGGATAATTATATTAGAAGTACAAATATTGGCATGATCATTTTAGATCGAGATTTTCTAATAAGAAGATTTACGCCTACTATTAAAGAAGAAATAAACCTTATGGACTTTGATATTGGCCGTCCAATTAAACACATCTCCCATAATTTGAAAAATATTGATCTCTCAAAAGAGGCAGAAGAGGTATTAGGCTCTTTTATACCTAAAGAGTTGGAAGTGCAAAGCACTAGAGGAAGCTGGTTTATATTAAAGGTCACTCCATATCGTACTGAGCAAGATTTTGTTAAGGGAGTTGTTATCACATTAGTAGATATCACGAAGCAAAAGGAAATGATTGAGATAATCAAAGATAGAGAAGAAAAATATCGACAGCTTTTCAACAATGCCAACGATATGATCTTTGTCAATGCCTTTGATGAAACAGGACAGCCTAACAAACTAATAGAAGTCAATAATACAGCATTAGGTTATTGGGTTACACAAGGAAGGAATTACTAAAAATGCCTTTTAATGATTTAATTGAGCCTTCCTGGATGGAGGATTTTAGTAATATTAAAAAGAAGGTTGTTTCTAGTAATAGTGCCACCTTCGAAATATGTTACCTAACGAAAGATAATAAACCTTTACCCGTAGAAGTCAACTCCCACTTGTTTATGTTAAAAGAAGAAATGGTTATTCTATCTATTGTAAGAGATCTAAGTGAAGGCTATAGGAACTTAGAGCTGGAAGCAAAGGTTGAACAAGAAGAGAAGTTGCTTAAGGAAGCATTAGAGTATGATCAACTTAAAACGGAGTTCTTCTCAAATCTTTCCCATGAACTCAGGACTCCATTGAATGTAATTTTAGGGACTTTACAGCTTTTTGAATTAAATTTTAAAGATTTATATCTTAATATAGAAACAACAAAATCGACTAAACAACTAAATATATTAAAACAGAATTGTTACAGACTTTTACGATTAACTAATAATTTAATTGACATAACAAGAATTGATGCAGGATTTTATCAAGTTAATCCTCAAAGCTGTAATATAGTTAGTATAGTCGAACAAATTACAGGATCGGTTGCTGAGTATGTAGCTAATAAATCTGTAGACTTAATATTTGATACTGATGTAGAAGAAAAGATAATCTCTTGTGACCCTGATCAAATTGAAAGAATTATTCTGAATCTACTGTCGAATGCCATTAAGTTTACTAAGCCATTGGATACAATTACGGTGAGTATTGAGGACAAGCAAAGTCATATCTCAATATCAGTGCATGATACCGGAGTAGGGATACCACAAAATAAGTTAGATATTATATTTGAAAGATTTAGACAAGTAGACAAGTCATTTACGAGAAAACATGAAGGTAGTGGAATAGGACTTTCTCTAGTTCAATCTCTGATTAAATTGCATGGGGGAAGTATTCAAGTAGAAAGCGAATATGGGAAAGGTTGTAAGTTTACAGTAATACTTCCTGCTATTTTAGATGAAGAAGCAGATGAGTTAGTATATCTAAGTTATAGGACCATCAATGAAAATATCGAAAGGATTAGCATCGAGTTTTCAGATATATACGATATCCAATAATGGAGCTATAAAATTATTCCCTCGGACTACTGTTTCGAGGGAAATTTATTAAACTTATAATTATTCAATAGGATTTCTGAAGGAGTAGGAGTATATCCAATAATAACTCTATGACCTGTATTTTCATAGTGAAGGAGAGCGTATTCCTCAAGCCAATGTCTATTTGCGTCCTCATCTAATATTTTATTGCAATTAGGACAATAAGCCATGTAAGTAATTTTCTGATCTTCCATTATAAAAAACCTCCTAAAAAAAATTTGATATTAATTAATCTTTAACATGTATACGCAACTGTATACATTCATATACCAAACAAATATTAAAGATTGATTACACTCAGAAGTTAATGGACGCATATTCCTATATTAGTGTTGCTTAAAATATTTATAATCATATCCAATAGTAAAATGAACTCACTCTAAGGCCAAAATAGAAAATTGTAGAAATTTGCAGAAATATGACATATAAAAGTTAAAATCGACAAGAAAATTCGACAAATTATTAGTATATAATTCTATATATTATAACTATGCAGGTTGGACAGAGAATGGATGGGTAATTCAGCCAGGTGAAACTATTTGGCCGAACGTAAGAATAAAAGTGCCAAGTGATGCAAATTTACAAAGTTGGGGTGCAAAAAACTTATTCTTTGAAGCAGAGGTAGTAAAATAAGAGTTAAGGTTTAAAGTTTAAGTAGTTAAAAGAATCAATCATTATGTAAATGTAATTCTAAAAAGTCAATGTTGTTTTAAGAAGATGATTTCTGTACTTAACGGGAGTCATCTTTTTAAGTATAATTAAGAGTAAAGATAGATTGGATTGCATCTTTTTTACTCAATTTCACCACAAGATTTGTATCTAGGTTAATAGTTTCTAGGTGATCCATTAGCCTTCTGAAAATCAGTAGCTCTTTAGATTCCTTACTGGAATTTTAGCAAAGGAAGTTACTATAAAATATATCTATAGAACATGATGCTATCATTTAAGATTTCTAATTGACCTAAGGAGCTTAGTACTATATATTAATAGTTGCTAAAATGTAAACGTGTTTATACCTAATTAACAATTATTGTATATAGGAGGAGAAGATTATGACAAAAAGAAAAATATTAATCTTAGGGATTATCTTATTAATGACCTTAGGAATCTTCGTAGGATGTAAAGGGAATATTAGCCAAACCAGTGAAGTACCTGATGAACTAGGGGACGTAAAGATTGGAGTTATAACAACTGAGGAACTGGCTGAAAAGATAAATGATACGAAAGTGGTTGTGGTAGATATCCGCCCTGAATCGGCTTATATTGGGTGGCAATTGGAGAATGAAGCAAGGGGTGGTCATATAAAGGGAGCTGTTGATTTTCCAATGGCTTGGGCATCACTTGTTAAGGAAGAAGAGCTTAAGGGTTTGCTGGAGAAAAAAGGCATCACTCCCGAAAAGACTGTTGTAGTATACGATACTAAAGGCGAAGAAAGTGAAAAAATGGCTAGACTTTTAGTTGACATGGGATATGAAAATGTACTAAATTATCAAGATGGTCTAGCGGCTTGGGCAGCAGACAAAAGCTTACCAATGGACAAATTGGCAAGATTCGAAAAACTGGTTCATCCAGAATGGATTGATCAATTAATTCAAGGCAAAAAACCATCGACTTACGAAGGTAATGAATATAAAATTTTTGAGGTAGCTTGGGGTGAGCCAACAGACTATACCAAGGGGCATATTCCAGGGGCATACTATTTAGATACAAACTTATTAGAAGAGGAACCAATTTGGAATAGAGTCTCGGATGAAGCGATTGAAGCAATGCTTTTAGCCAATGGGATTACCCATGATACAACTGTAATATTATATGGACAAGACACGACTCCTGCTGCACGGGCAGCTTCTGTTATGTTATATGCAGGAGTTAAAGATGTTCGTATTTTAAATGGAGGATATGCAGCATGGGTAAATGCAGGTTTTGAAGAAGAAACGGGAATCAATGTACCAGAGGCAGTAAAAAGCTTTGGATTAGAAATACCTTCAAATCAGAAATATATAATTGATTTAGAAGAAGCAAAAGACGTATTATTAGATCCAAAGGCTGAGCTCGTAAGTATAAGAAGCTGGGGGGAGCATATAGGAGAAACCAGTGGATATAGTTATATTACACCTAAGGGTCGTATAAAAGGTGATGTGTGGGGCCATGGGGGTAGTGATGCTTATAATATGGGAGATTTCCGAAATGTTAACAACACCATGAGAAACTATCATGAGATTAATGGCTTTTGGAGAGATTATGGTATTACGCCTGATAAAGGAGCTTACTTCTATTGTGGAACGGGATGGAGGGCGAGCGAAGCATTTTTTGCAGCCTATTTAATGGGTTGGGAGAATATCGGTGTATATGATGGTGGTTGGTATGAGTGGAGTATGGATGAGGCTAATCCTATTGTAATAGGGGAATAACTAAATTCTTTTGAGAAGAAGCAACTGGAAAGGATAGGTTGCTTTTTTCTATTATGTTTCACAGAAAGGAGGAGGGGAGATGTATTATACAAATAGGTCAGACGGGACTGTTACCAAATTAATTTCTTTCTTATTGGAGCGACTTATCCCCTTATTAGCTTGGTTATCGGTGTTGGTTAGTTTTTTATTACAGTATTTGATAAAAAGGTATATGGGGTTACATAGAGATTTAGTCCATCGGAACAGAATTTTATTGACAACAGTTTTAACTCCAACCCAAATGTATTTGGTAAAATAAAAATCAAGCAGAACGGAAGTTAAAAAACCACGCAAAAAATGGAAAAAATCCATTGCAAGCACCCCGTAAATATAATA
>NZ_JAFBEE010000022.1 GCF_016908555.1 Alkaliphilus hydrothermalis | reverse complement strand
AATTCTATCAGAAGGAGTATTCTTATTGTACTATATTGGAAATTATTCTCCGTTTTTGTTTGCCAAAATCTCTCCATTTTATTTTACCATTTACACGTATGCCTTAGTAGGGCACGTGCGGTTTGATAAGGGGGTAGCTATGAAAATAGTTACCCTACTTTATTATAAACACTATAAACTCAGAAGTGCCACCATTTATAAGCTGGGGCATGGAACTACAATCACGGATACAATTTTTGATATTGTAATGAAGTAATGATTCAAAACGAAGAGTCAGTTAGACAAATTGCCCACAATGCAGGATTAGAAGGATCTGTAATCGTAGAAAAGGTAATAGGTTCTGAAGTTGGAGTAGGATTCGATGCCTTAATCAAAAAATATGGGAAAAATTTCAGGAAAATAAAGGGATTATAGTTGATAGTGTCGAAATATTAGAAATAATTACCATATTCCCTCAATGAGTTGCAATGCTACCTATTAGTAGGTGAGTTTTGTGTAGAAGAGTATTAGTATTATGACTACCACTATGTAAGGAGGAAATCAGTTGAGAAAAGTATTATCAATATTATTAGCCATATCAATGGTGTTTAATGGGTTTGCATTTGTATTTGCAAACGAGGTACCCGATGATCTAAAAAGAGTAGTTAATAAGGGGTATTTCGGGCAAGGGGGCTTAAGACTTGAGGATTTGGCTACAAGGGGGGAGTTTGCTGTAATTGCCCTGAGATTACAGGGATTCTCTGACGAAGAAGTGAAAGAGGCTAACATAGTAGCAGATTTTGTAGATGTTGATGAAACAGCTTGGTATGCACCTTTCATAGGTTATGCTGTACAGGAGGGACTGTTTGAAGGTGACTCAAATGCAAAGACCTTTAGACCAAAAAATACCATAACCTATACTGAAATGTTGGTGGTTCTTATGAGGGCATTAGGGTATAGTGATGACCTAAAAGACCCAAGTTTGCAATGGCCGACCGATCATTTAAAAATGGCGTCAGAAGTGGGCTTAAAAGTAGATTCAAATATAAGTCCTTTTGATCATGTTACAAGAGGCATGGTGGCCTATGGGATGGAAAATGCCTTAGATATATCAGTAAAGGATTCAGAAATGCTGTTGTTGGAGGTTTTAGAAGAAAAGGCAAAAGATTTACATATTATAAAAGCAGGTCATTACATAGGTGAAGAAGGTAGAGAATTAGATGGGAATGTCTACATAAAATCTGGAGATGTGACCTTAGAAAACTATACTATCAATGGTGATTTAATCATTACAGAAGTTGTTGGAGAAGGAGAAGTATAT
Source organism: Alkaliphilus hydrothermalis (assembly GCF_016908555.1). Taxonomy (GTDB): domain Bacteria; phylum Bacillota; class Clostridia; order Peptostreptococcales; family Natronincolaceae; genus Alkaliphilus; species Alkaliphilus hydrothermalis. The sequence goes on along the minus strand of NZ_JAFBEE010000022.1, from coordinate 45,043 downwards.
CTTAAAAACATAACTGTTATGGGGGATACCCATATAAATGGTGGTGGAGAAAACAGTATCTATATGTATAATGCGATTTTACGAAAAGTTACCATTAAAAAGCTAGCTAGTCCAGTGAGGTTGGTTACTAGTGATGGTACAAAGATCCAAGATATTATTGTTGAAACCGCAGCTAAACTAGAAAATGCAAGTGAAGACAGTGAGATTGAAACAGTGATTATTGCTGAAAACCTAACAAAAGATACAATAGTTGAGGTGAAGGGTTCTTTTAAAGCAGTAGATGTCAAAGCATCCGATATAGATGTCAATCTTACACAGGCGATCGTAGAGGCAATGAAGGTACATGAAAGTGCAAAAGGCTCAAGGGTGAATATTAGTGAAGACTCAACAGTAGCCAGTGCAGTGGTAGACGTTGAAATCAAATTTACAGGACAAGGGACTTTGGAAAAAGTAAAGGTTAATGTGGTTGGGGTAACTTTTGAAAAGAGTCCTGTAAAGAAAGAATCAACAGTGCAACCAGAAGTTATTTATTATCCACCTGCTACTGGAGGTTCTGGAAACGGTACACCAGTGGATCACGGGACACCAAACGACGGTACAGTTGACAATGGTACAGTAATAGATACTGGGTTAGATGAACAGGGAAGACCGATTTTAAAGGAAATCAACTTAATTTTCTCTCCAGCAATACTTGTAAGATTTGAGGAGGCACCAGCAACTCTACCAACAGCAGCTGATTTTATTGTTACCAGAAGCCAAAATGGCATTAAAGATGAAAGTTTTGATGGAGTTAAAGTATTTTCAAAACATAATTGGATTAGTCATACAAATACATTGCAAATAACCCGTACAATAGAGGGAATCCTTCCTATTACAGAACACTATGAGTATCATGTAGAAGTACTAAATAACAATTTTGAACATTTAATAAAGGAAGTGACTTATAATAGCAATGTTTCCATATATGCTTCTTATGTAAAAGCTATTGATACTATTCAGTTATCACCTGATTTAGATCTATATAGAACAATAAATGGCGTGGTGGATACTAAGTTTAATGAACCAACCCTATATACAGGACTACCTAGTTGGAGGGATTATAGTGATATTTTTGGTGGAAAACTAAATATCTCTTTCCTATCAGAGATTAGACCGCTAGCCTTTGACCAAGAAGTAATCTATTATTTAGGTTACAAGGGACAAACTAATGAGGAATACCTTACTACGATGCCTTTTACAGTACATAAAATCCAAAACTTGCTACTAGATGTTAAGGATGAAACAATTGTAGTAGGAGCTGAGGTAGATAACTTAGTTAAGGTGAATATAGCTGATGCACAGGTAACATTAGTGACACAAACCCCAGATATAGTCAGTATCGATGAAACTACAAGAAAAATTTCAGGATTAAAAAGTGGGGTAGTGGAAATTGTGGCTACAGCATCTAGAGAAGGTTATCAAGATGTGGTGAAATCTTTTTTCGTTACAGTTATCAATGAAGGTGAAGTAGAGATTATAGAGGAAAGGGAAACCTTAAGTACTAAATTACAGTTTGTACATCAACAGGTAGGTTACTCACGCTTAAGTCCTTCAGACATTGATGTAACCCGCACAATCAATGGGGTACTGGATGATTCTTTCCAATGGGATAATAGGAGTATTACATTATGGAGTTACTCAATGAATGGTGAGACGGTCACTCTAGATGTAAACATACCTTATGTGGAAGGTGCTCAATACACTGCTAATCTAAAACCTCAAGCACTGGAGATGGGTTTTGTATTGTCCGAATTCAAGGTGTTAAATGAAGATAAACTTGAGGTATATTTGTCTGCTGTACCAGCTTCTTCTACAATAATGAATTTTACTCCTATAAGATATGTTAATGGTGTACAGGATAATTATTTTGCTTTAATCTCTGCTCAGGCTTCCTTTACAAGTAATACGAAAAAAATTACTTTTTGGAATTTACCCTATGAAAGTGGTGTCTCTTACAAATCTCATCTAAAGAGCTTTATGATAGACCGCTTTGAACTGGAAGCAACAATAACGAGTACAACAGGTTCGTCGATTACGGTTCCGACGAATCAAGGTATTAATGTTAAAGTAGGCGATAAACTCGCTATTAACCCAAAAGTATATAATAGTGAAAACGCTATTATGGAAAATGCTGTATTTGGAATTGATGTATTTGGAGAAGGTAAGGAAGCTGTTATCAATCATCATAATGGAACCTTTACATTTATTGGAGCAGCAGATGTAGATATTAGTATTAGATTAATGAATGGTAAGACAAATGGTATGATTAAATTGGATGTAACTGTAGAACCATAATCATAACAAAGACTATTTAAAATGAAGTTACTAAAAAACCGAGTCAAATAGAATCCTATTGACTCGGCTTTCTTGTGTTAACTATTGAGACTATTGAAGTTGATTCGCTTCTTGATTGTATTTAGTTTTAGCGCTCTGAACATCTTGAGGTTGAGCCTTCTTGATTTGGTACCATCCTCTTTGCTTCATGGCTTCGAAAATTTGATATTGAGTATTTTGAGTATCATTCAGACAATTGGTCAAATGTTGTCTTAAATTTTGACAAGAGGCTTCAGTGATACCAACGTTATAGGCTGATGTTACTTGCTTACAAGATGTTAATAGGTCATTCATTAGTTCCTTTTCAGATAAATTAGGATGATTATTCATCATATTTATATAGACCTCCTTTTAATTTGCAGTTGTATTTTATCTTTGTTTAATCTGTAAGAATGAATCTAACTAATTATATTATTGATGAGAGTTTAAATAATTTAATAATTCGTTATAATGAGCCTTGTGTTTTTGTGCTGCCTGCTGACAAAGGTTCTTTAATTGAGTATCAGTACAATATTGGGCATAAACTGAAAACTTTTTATTCATTAAAGACTCGTGGGAAAGCTGGTCTTCTAATATTTTAAGATTATTGGCATCAAGCTGCATATTACTTTGTTGTGTCCCCTGCTGCATGGTTCCCTGCATCATTCCCTGCCCTTGTTGTTGATTCCCATTATTCATCATATTTGGCATATTGACCCTCCTTAGATTTCATTTATTTGTGTTACCAACAGTATTATTTGAGGTAAAGATCAATCATATAGCTGTAAATAAAAGGGAGTTATGACTAGTTTCTATGACTTGTCATATTCTCCTCCATTTCAATCGTTGGATTCACCACCAATTGAGATGTGGATACTAATGGTGACTGATCTTCAGCTTCAAGCTCATCAACAACTTCACCATAGCCACTTCCATACTCATGTTTCATTGCGGCATTATCTGCACTATTTCGGAACCAATGGGCTGTTAGCTTTTCCCAAAAACTAGCCATAGTAAAACCTCCTTTGGTTTTAATCTTCTATATTAGCTTATCTCATTGTAAGACAATTAACCCTACTAATAGATTCCAATGATGGTAATAATTTTATTAAAAAATAATTTCGCAACTCTATATAAATTGGAAAAATTCTAATAATAGGATATAATAGAAATGGGAAACATTAGATAAGGAGGGTGACTGGGATGGAATACAGAGATTATGGAAAAACAGGTAAAAAAGTATCGGTAATCGGTTTTGGCGGAATGCGGTTTGGAGAAGATGAAGACTACGGTGCAGAGGTAGTTCGTAGAGCTAATGCCCTAGGTATAAATTATTTTGACACAGCTCCTTTTTATTGTAAGGATAGAAGTGAATACATATTTGGAAAAGCATTTAAAAATATGCCTGGAGAGTTTTATGTTTCAACAAAAAGTAGCGTAAATAAAGAAGCTACAGCTGATCAGGTTAGATGGAGAATTGAAAACTCTATGGAGCGAATGGGAGTTGAAAAAATTAATTTCTTTCATATGTGGTGTGTGATGGACCTTGACCAATATAAACGTGTAATGGCTCCCGGTGGACCCTATGAAGGTGCTATGAAGGCTAAAAAAGAAGGACTTATTGACCATCTAGTAATTTCAACCCATTGTAACGGTTCAGATATTAAAACTATCATTGAAGATGATGCCTACGAAGGGGTTCTTTTAGGTTATAACGCCATTAACCATCCTTATAGACAAGAGGGGGTTGATGCGGCCATCCAGCATAATATTGGGGTGGTTACCATGAATCCTTTAGGTGGTGGCTTGATCCCACAGCATCAACAGTACTTTGATTTTTTAAGAAGCTATGAGGATGAAACAGTACCTCAAGCAGCCCTGAGATTTAATGCCGCTCAAAAAGGAATCACAGTAGTATTAGCAGGTATGGGAACTATTGAAGAGGTGGAGGAGAATGTCCAAACTATTGAAAGACCGTTGATGATCTCTCCACAAAAAGAGAAAGAAATCCAAGAAAAGATTGGCACAGGAATCAATACCCTATGTACTACCTGTGGCTATTGCATGAAGTGTCCTAAGAAAATCAAGATTCCAAACTACTTAGAAGCCTACAATCTATCTATACTAGATGGGCCTGAAAGAATGATGGAGCATCTTCATTGGTTAAAGGAAAGAGGAAGCTTGAAGCCAGAGGATATATTACCAGAAGAATGTATTGCCTGTGGAGTCTGTGAAAATTTATGTACTCAAAAACTTCCTATCATTGAACGATTGAAGGAAATGGCTGAGTTTGTAAAATAGGAGGTGCTAAAATGACACAGGAAGCATCTAAACATGAGATAATGGGTAAGTCTTTAGTTTGTCCAGTATGTGACCACGATGAATTTTGGACTAGAGAGACTTTAATGAATACTGCTGGGGCATCATTTTTAGGCTTTGATTGGGCTAATAAAGCTGCAAAAAACTATGTATGTAATCAATGTGGATATGTATTTTGGTTTTTAAAGAAATAGTGTAAAATAATATTGTAATATATCATTTAATAACTAAAGAGGTGAACTTAATGGAATTTAACCTTAAAGTTGGTATGGAAGGAAAATTAGAAATTACAGTAACAGATAAAGATACGGCTGAAGCTTTTGGTAGTGGTGGTGTAAAGGTCTACGCAACACCCCTCATGATTGGTCTAATGGAGGGGGCAGCCCTAAAGGCAGTTGATCCCCATTTACCAGAGGGATTTGCCAGTGTAGGGACTCATTTAGATGTAAAACATCTAGCAGCAACACCAGTAGGGATGAAGGTCTATGCAGTGGCGGAGTTAGTTAAAATTGAAGGAAAAAAATTGAGTTTTAAAGTAGAAGCCTTTGATGAACAGGAAAAAATCGGAGAAGGAACCCATGAGAGATATATTATCCAAATGGATAAGTTTTTGGATCGGGTGAATCAAAAAGGAAAATAAGTTATACAGAAGTTGTTTGAAAAAAAGCAATGCTAAACACTAAAATGTTATACTCCCCTTGAAGTAGACCGTTTAAAATAATGGCTACTTCAAGGAGGCGCTTTTTTATGTCTCACAGTTGGAAAATCTCATAATTAGAAAGAATTAAAGATTACATGAATGACAGGGTTCCTATTATTCAAATGATGATTATATCAAATTCAATAAGATTTTTATTATTGTTGATAAACATTCCATGAGCTGCAGTGAAATATTAGCACTATCATTAAGGGAAAATCTGTCAAATGCATATTTGATTGGAGAAAAAACGTATAAAAAGAATATAGGTCAAACACAGTATTATAATGATAAATATAACTTCATCATGAGTATTGTAACTTTTAAATGGGACATAAATGGAGATGACGTTAATGAGATTGATAAATATATTTATGAAGATAATCATAAGTATAACAGTATTGAAAATTATTTAGACAGAATCTTCTACCTAAATGAATTTGATAATAATTCATAAAGTTTAAAGTAGAATAGAACCAAGACCTATCACTTATCTTGCAGTCTAATGTCAAGAAAGGGGGAGATTATATGAATATGAAAGAGAAAGAAAAAATTAATTTCATTACTCTGGGTATATGCTTAGGAACAAGTTTTGGAGTTGTGTTTAATAATATCCCTATTGGAATTGTTATAGGGATATTAGGTGGATTTGTTCTAAATAATTTGAAAAAATAACATATTATTAATAATGTTTATTGAAACACAAATATTCCTTTATTAGATTTATTGGATTGTCAACACTAAATCAGACAGTTTCTTATGGTTATAATGGTGTTATTTGCTAAAACCCTCCTGAAAACGATATCATTCCGCACCAAATATAAAAAAATCGAAACATGTTGAAAATCTTTGTTTTTATTCTTGACATACACCTAGCCATCTGATAACTTAGTTATAACAATTTAATCGAAGCACTCATATAAGGCCGAAAATATGGTTCGGCAGTTTCTACCAAATGACCGTAAAACATTTGACTATGGGTGGAGTTATTATATTAAGTGATGGTTGGTATTTATAAAAGGATACCAAGGACTTAAAGTTTTTTTAAGACCTGTATAATAATTTCACTCTAAAAGAGGGAAATTATTATGCAGGTCTTTTTTCTTTATAACGAATAAGAGAGTTCTACATTAAATTAATATAAAAGAGAACTTTGGATATAATGATAAATTTAAAATAGAGGAGGAGCAACAATGATGGAGGGAAAATTAGTAAAAGAAGGTTTAACGTTTGATGATGTCTTATTAATTCCTGCAAAATCAGAAATTCTACCAAATCAAGTTGATATCTCGGCAAACTTAACGAAGAAGATTAAACTTAATATTCCTATGATGAGTTCAGGTATGGATACAGTAACAGAAGGTAAAATGGCTATTTCAATGGCCCGTGAAGGTGGTATTGGAATCATCCATAAAAACATGACCGTCGAAGAACAAGCGCTAGAGGTAGATAAAGTAAAAAGAAGCGAGCATGGTGTCATTGTTGATCCCTTCTTCCTATCACCAGAACATGCTGTAGAAGATGCAGAAGAATTAATGGCTAGATACCATATCTCAGGAGTACCGATTACTGTTAATGGAAAATTAGTAGGTATCATTACCAATAGAGATATGCGTTTCTTGAAGGATCATAAAAGAAAAATCGGAGAAGTAATGACTAAGGAAAATCTAGTAACAGCCCTAGAGGGAATTACAATGCAGGAAGCTCAAGAGATATTAATGAGTCATAAAATTGAAAAACTTCCTATACTAGACGAAGACGGAATGTTAAAGGGTCTGATTACAATCAAAGATATTGAAAAGGCCATTAAGTATCCAAACTCAGCTAAGGACCAACAGGGAAGATTATTGGTAGGTGCTGCTGTTGGGGTTACTGCCGATATGATGGATCGTGTAAATGCCCTATATCATGCAAAGGTTGACGTAGTTGTAATTGATACAGCCCATGGACACTCTAAGGGAGTTATTGAGGCAGTTAAGAAAATTAAAGATAAATATCCTGATTTACAGTTGATTGCTGGTAATGTTGCTACAGCGGGGGCAACAGTAGAGTTAATTGAAGCTGGAGCAGATGCAGTAAAGGTTGGAATTGGACCAGGGTCCATCTGTACAACTAGAGTAGTGGCAGGGATTGGAGTTCCACAAATCACCGCTATCTATGACTGTGCTCAGGCAGCAAAGCCCTATGGTGTACCGATTATTGCTGATGGAGGAATTAAATATTCAGGAGACATTCCAAAGGCAATTGCAGCAGGTGCAGGAATTGTAATGATCGGTTCCTTATTTGCTGGTACTGAGGAAAGCCCAGGAGAAACAATTATTTTTAAAGGAAGAAGCTTCAAATCCTATAGGGGAATGGGTTCGATTGCAGCCATGAAAAAAGGAAGTAAGGATAGATATTTCCAAGTGGAAAATCAAAAACTAGTACCAGAAGGTGTAGAAGGAAAAGTGCCTTACAAAGGACCTCTAAAGGATACGGTATATCAATTAATCGGTGGATTAAGGGCAGGTATGGGATACTGTGGAACTGCTACAATAGCAGAATTGCAAGAAAAGGGTCAATTCATTAGAATCACAGGAGCAGGTCTAAAGGAAAGTCATCCCCATGACATTACCATTACTAAAGAAGCTCCAAACTATAGCATAAGCGAATAAGAACCTAGTACCCACTGGAAAGGATGGATAAAAATGAATAACGAGTTAATCTTAGTTCTAGATTTTGGCGGACAATATAATCAATTAATTGCAAGAAGAGTAAGGGAATTTAATGTTTTCTGTGAGGTAGTATCCTACAAGATTTCTGTAGATGAAATAAAACAAAAGAACCCACAAGGAATTATCTTTACCGGTGGGCCCTCCAGTGTATACGGAGAAAAGGCACCAAAATGTGATGAGGAAATATTTAAGATGGGTATTCCAATCCTTGGAATCTGCTACGGTGGACAATTAATGGCAGAGTCATTAGGCGGAAAAGTAAATAGAGCAAAAAATAGAGAGTATGGAAAGACTGCTTTAAACATAAATGAAGATTCCTTATTATTTAAGGACATTCCACAGGACTCAATTTGTTGGATGAGTCATACGGATTTCATTGAAAAAGCTCCAGAAGGCTTTGTCATCACAGCTTCTACAGAGGACTGTCCAGTTGCGGCAATGGAAAATGTAGCAGACAAACACTATGCAGTACAATTCCACCCAGAGGTAGAGCATACTGAGAATGGTAAGGCGATGCTTAAGAACTTCCTATATGAAGTATGTGGCTGTGAAGGTACTTGGACAATGAAAAACTATATCGAAGAAGAAGTTGAAGCCATTAGACAACAGGTGGGAGATAAGAAGGTTCTATGTGCCCTATCTGGGGGAGTAGACTCTTCTGTAGCAGCGGTACTAGTGCATCAAGCTGTTGGAGAAAACTTAACCTGTATTTTCGTAGACCATGGTCTTTTAAGAAAAGACGAAGGGGATTGGGTTGAAGAAATCTTTAAAAATAAATTTAAGATGAATTTCATTAGAGTGAATGCAAAAGATCGTTTCTTAGGAAAGTTAACAGGGATAGATGATCCTGAGAAGAAGAGAAAGATTATAGGTGAAGAATTCATTCGTCTTTTTGAAGAAGAAGCCAATAAATTAGGGGAAATAGACTATTTAGTACAGGGGACCCTATACCCAGATATCATTGAAAGTGGCACTGATACAGCAGCGGTAATCAAGAGTCATCACAATGTAGGTGGACTTCCAGAAGATATGAAATTTGAGTTAATCGAACCATTTAAGTATCTTTTCAAGGATGAAGTTAGAGAAGTAGGAACAGAACTGGGATTACCAGAGGAGATTGTTTGGAGACAACCTTTCCCGGGGCCAGGTCTAGCAGTGAGGGTATTAGGGGAAATTACAGAAGAAAAGCTGCACATTGTTCGTGAAGCTGATGCGATTGTTCGTGAAGAAATTAAAAAGGCAAACCTTGATCGAGAAATCTGGCAGTACTTTGCTGTTCTTCCTAACATCAAGAGTGTTGGTGTCATGGGGGACGAAAGAACCTATGCCCACACGATTGGTATCCGTGCCATCACCAGCTCCGATGCCATGACAGCCGATTGGGCCCGTATTCCCTTTGAAGTATTGGAAAGAATGTCTAGAAGAATCGTCAATGAAGTAGATAACGTTAATAGAATTGTGTATGACATTACAAGTAAGCCACCATCAACAGTAGAGTGGGAGTAAAAACACGAACATTATAGCTTCTTAAACTTTAATATGTTCGCAATAACACAAATTAATACCAATAAATTTGATAAAAATATTCGAAAAACATATTGACCTAGCCCCTTTGATTTGTTAAAATAAACTTAGGTTAAAGAATTAATCAAAAACGAATATTTGGCTCGTATAATGTCGATAATAAGGTTCGACAGTTTCTACAGGATGACCGTAAATCATTCTACTATGGGTGAAAGTGTACCTAGGGTTCCTTTCTTTAAAAAGGAAGGTCCGAGCGGTACAGGCATTTAGAAAAATGCTACACCGAGGGGATAAAAGCCCGGACGGATAGGTTTCACTTCATCTATGATGCCTATCCTTCCGGGTTTTATATTTTTATAAAAAAAGAAAAATTAAGGAGGAATCCAAAGTGGCTCAAAACACTATGGCAAACACAAGCTTTTTAGAAAAACAGTTTCAACTAAAGCAAAACAAAACCGACGTAAAAACAGAAATTATAGCAGGTATTACTACTTTTATCACCATGGCTTATATTTTATTCGTAAACCCAGATATTTTATCTCAAGCAGGTATGAGCTTTAATGCAGTATTCATGGCAACAGCTTTATCAGCAGCAATTGGTACATTAATCATGGGATTCTATGCGAACCTACCTTTTGCCCAGGCACCGGGAATGGGATTAAATGCATTCTTTACCTACGGCGTTGTTTTAGGAATGGGATATACATGGCAACAGGCTCTAGCGGCAATCTTTGTTTCAGGTATCGTATTTATTTTTCTTACAGTAACTGGCGTTAGAGAAATGATTGTTGAAGGTATTCCAAATTCTTTAAAACATGCCATCGGTGGTGGTATTGGTTTATTCATTGCTTTACTAGGATTTAAGAACTCAGGTATAGTAATTGGTAATCCAGTAACATTAGTAGCTTTAGCTAACTTTAAAGAACCTGCGGCAATCCTAGGGGTTATTGGAGTTGTCATCACAGCTATCTTAATGGTAAAACGTACTAAAGGTGCCTTATTAATCGGAATCGTTGCAACAACATTAATCGGGATCCCAATGGGAGTAACAAATACTCAATTGATGGATTTCTCTTTAGATATTACTCCAACATTTATGAAAATGGACTTTGCAGGATTATTAAATCTTGGTGAAGCAAGTGTTGTAGGAGCAATTATGAGTGTGATTACAGTAGTTATCTCCTTCAGCTTAGTCGATATGTTTGATACAATCGGGACTTTAATCGGAACTGGTGCAAAAGCAAAAATGTTGGATGAAAATGGTAAACTTCCAAATATGAACAAAGCTTTATTAGCCGATGCAGTGGCAACATCTGCTGGTGCTGTATTAGGGACATCTACAGTGACTACCTTTGTTGAGTCTGCTGCTGGAGTAGCAGAAGGTGGTAAAACAGGTTTAACAGCAGTAACAACAGGAGTATTATTCTTATTCTCTATCTTCCTAGCTCCATTTGCATTAATGGTACCAGGAGCAGCAACAGCACCTGCACTAATTATTGTTGGGGTATTAATGATGGGTTCTGTGAGAAATGTTAACTTTGATGATTTTTCAGAAGCATTACCAGCATTCTTTACGATTGCATTGATGCCATTCTCCTTCAGTATTGCAAATGGAATCGCTGGTGGTATTATCTTCTACTGTATTACAAAAGTAGCAGCAGGTAAATTTAAAGAAATCCATCCTACGATGATTGTTTTAGCAATCCTATTCGTACTAAGATTTACGATTTTACCCCACTAATTGAGGGTTATAAATTAATATTAGCAGCTAAGATTTCCTTAGCTGCTTTTAATTACCCAATATGTAACTTAAATAGCTTAATTATTAGGATTATATACGAAATATTAACAAACTCTAATATTTATAAATATATTTAATGAATGTAATTTATTATTCTAATTGAGGGAGGGAACAAAGAAATGAACCAAGATATTAGCCAAATAAAAGTTGGAATTGTTGGAGGAGGACAGTTAGGAAAAATGATGGTCCTAGAGGGAAAAAAAATGGGAATTTACTTCGTTGTCCTAGATCCAAACGCTGATTGTCCAGCGGCTTCAATAGTAGATGAGCTGATCGTAGGGGACTTCTATGACCCTCTTAAAATCAAAAAATTAGCTGAAAAATGTGATGTAATTACCTATGAATTTGAACATATTAATGCAGAAGTACTTATTGACCTACAAAAGTCAGGACATAAAATATATCCTTCACCCCATACCCTAATGAAAATCCAAGACAAAGCGTATCAAAAGCAATTTCTACAATCCAATGATATACCCGTAGCAAATTTTGAAGTTATAGACTCTCTTGATGATCTTAATAGGGCAGTGGAAACTTTTGGTGTTCCACTACTACTTAAGAGTTGTAGAGGTGGATATGATGGTAAGGGCAACTACTTAATCAAGAGCCACGATGAAATAGAAGAAGCCTATAAAGCCCTTGGAGAAGGGGTATGGAAGCTGATGGTGGAGGAATTTGTTCCCTTTACTAAAGAAATCTCTGTAGTGGTGGGGAGGGGTATTAGTGGAGATTTAGAAGTATTCCCCCTGTGTGAAAACCTACATGAAAATAATATATTGAAGATGACCATTTTCCCTGCAAGAGTTAATGACATAGTAGCAACAAAGGCAAAGGAACTGGCCTTTAAAACAATGGAAGTACTAGAAGGGGTAGGGGTCTTCTGTATAGAAATGTTTGTTACTGAGGAAGAGGATGTGCTGGTCAATGAAATTGCCCCAAGAACCCACAACTCAGGACATTACACCATAGAAGGTTGTAGCATATCGCAATTTGGTCAACACATAAGAAGTATTTTGGAACTCCCCCTTGGTAAAGTACAACTTAATCGTGCTGGTGTAATGATTAATATTCTTGGGGAAGCTAATTATAGGGGGAAGGCAAAGTTGGTGGGGGCTAAGGAAGCCTTGGCACTACCGCAGGTATTCCTACATTATTATGGAAAAATAACTACTTCACCCTACAGAAAGGTAGGGCACGTGACAATCTTAGGAGATACAATTGATGAAGCCTTTGAAAGGGCAGAAATTGTGAAGAATACGATAAAGGTTATTGGTGAGGAGGTAATTTAGATGGAGAACATTAGGGTAGGAATAATCATGGGAAGCGATTCGGATTTGCCAATTATGAAGGATGCTGCGGAAATGTTGGATTTATTTAATGTATCCTATGAATGCACCATCGTATCAGCTCATCGTACCCCAGAAAGAATGTTTGATTATGCTAAGGAAGCGGAAGAGAGGGGTATTAAGGTAATCATTGCTGGAGCAGGTGGGGCAGCCCATTTACCAGGGATGGTGGCATCCCTAACAAATCTTCCAGTAATCGGAGTACCAGTGAAAAGTAGAACATTAGACGGCTTAGATTCTTTGTACTCCATCGTTCAAATGCCTCCTGGGATTCCAGTGGCTACAGTAGCCATCAATGGCAGTAAGAATGCTGGGATATTGGCGGCGGAGATCATTGCCTTGATGGATGAGGAAGTAAAGGAAAAGTTAAGAGCCTATAAGAAGGGCTTGAAGGAAATGGTGGAGGAAAAGGCTGAGAGGCTTGAGGAAATTGGCTATGAGGAATACTTGAAATAAAGATAGTGAGGAGGAAGATAAAATGGAATTGACTAAATTAGAGATGCTTTATGAGGGTAAAGCAAAAAAAGTATATAAAACAGAGGTTCAAGATCAGTTAATCGTGACCTACAAGGATGATGCAACCGCCTTTAATGGAGAAAAGAAGGGGAGCATTGCTGAAAAAGGAGCAATTAACAATCAAATGTCGGCAATTCTGTTTCAGCTGCTGGAGGAAATGGGGGTTGAAAATCATTTTATCTCCTTAATTAATGAAAGGGAAATGGTGGTAAAGTCAGTTACCATTCTACCTTTAGAGGTGATTGTTAGAAATGTTACAGCAGGTTCAATGGCAAAGAGATTAGGACTTGAGGAAGGTAAAATTTTAAAATCTCCTGTTTTGGAATTCTGCTACAAAAATGACGAGTTGGGTGATCCGCTAATCAACGACGATCATGCCATTGCATTAGAACTAGCAACAAAGGAGCAAATCCAATACATTAAAGAACAAGCTCTAAAGGTTAATGAAATACTTCAAGAATTCTTCTTGACCAAGGGCTTAAAATTAGTTGATTTTAAACTGGAATTTGGGGTTTATGATGGTAAAGTTATTTTAGCTGACGAAATTTCTCCCGATACCTGTAGGTTATGGGATTCAAATACGAATGAAAAATTAGACAAGGATCGTTTTAGACGGGACTTAGGCAATGTAGAAGAGGCTTATCAAGAAGTCTTAAATAGATTGAAAAAATAAGAATATTACTTGGGTATTCAATGATTTGTGACAGAAGGGCTTTAAATTTAACCGGAGAATGGAGGGGCATGGAATGTTTGAAACTTTCAATTTCGATAAACTAAAGGAAGAATGTGGTGTTGTAGGGGTATATCGAAACAAAAACATAGAAGTTGCAAAGATGGTATATTATGGACTTCACAGTCTTCAACATAGGGGACAGGAGAGTGCTGGTATTGCCACCACTGATGGTCTTCACACTCATTTTCACAAGGATATGGGGTTAGTACAGGATATATTTAAGGATGGTATCTTTGAAGAAAAGCTGAAGGGTCATATCGGAATTGGTCACGTTAGATACTCCACCACTGGAGAAAGCTATGTGGCAAACGCCCAACCCCTTGTGGTCAAATATAGGAGGGGAAGCATTGGACTAGCCCACAATGGAAATCTAGTTAATGCCGCCCTATTAAGAGAAAGACTCGAAGATGATGGAATCGTATTTCAAACGACGATAGACAGTGAAGTGATCGTAAACTTAATTGCCCGCTTCAGTAATGAGGGAATGGTCTATGCTATTGAAAGAACGATGGAGTTGATTCGTGGAGCCTATGCGCTAGTGGTATTAACAGAAGATCAACTAATCGGAGTAAGGGACCCCCATGGGCTAAGACCTCTTTGCTTAGGCAAAATGGAGGATGGATATGTGTTAGCCTCTGAAAGCTGTGCTCTAGATGTATTGGGGGCAGAGTTTGTGAGGGACATTGAACCCGGTGAGATTGTCACCATCAATGAAGAGGGTTATCAAATCAAAAAAATTGAGAAACAAGTTAAAAAGGCCTCCTGTATCTTTGAATATATCTACTTTGCAAGACCCGATAGTATCATTGACGGAGTGGGAGTATATCAAGCCCGTATGAATGCCGGGAGGATATTGGCAAAGGAACATCCTGCCGATGTAGATATGGTAATCGCTGTACCAGATACTTCTATCCCCGCTGCCATTGGGTATGCAGAGGCATCTGGTATCCCCTTTGGAGAAGGCTTTATTAAAAACAGATATATTGGAAGAACCTTTATTCAACCAGACCAAAGCCTAAGGGAGGCAGCTGTAAGATTAAAGCTCAATCCTTTAAAGCAAAATATAGAGGGAAAGCGAATCGTAATGATCGATGATTCTATTGTAAGGGGAACAACAAGCAAGAAGATTGTAAACTCCTTAAAAAAGGCAGGAGCTAAAGAAGTCCATGTAAGAATCAGTTCTCCACCTGTTTCCCACAGTTGTTATTACGGGATAGATACTCCAGACCGGAACCAATTGATAGGAGCGGTTAAGACGGTGGAGCAGATAAGAAAGTTAATAGAAGCCGATAGCTTAGGATATATTAGTTTAGAGGGGCTGATTGCCTCTGTAGGATTAGATAATGATTCCTTCTGTCATGCCTGCTTTAGTGGAAGCTACCCAATTGATGTAAGCAGTATGCAGGGAAATGTAATTACAAGCTCTAAAGTATTTGAGAGACTTTAAGGGGGGTATAATATGGAAAATTTAACATACAGTGCTGCGGGTGTAAATACGGAAGAGGGACAAAGAGCAGTTAATTTAATGAAGGAACATGTTAGAGGAACCTTTTCTCCTCAAGTTTTAACAGACATTGGAGGGTTTGGTGGGCTATTCAAGCCAGACTTAACAGGAATGAAGGAGCCCATCCTTGTATCTGGTACCGATGGTGTAGGAACAAAGTTGAAAATTGCCTTTATGACGGATCGCCATGATACCATCGGGGAAGACTGTGTGGCAATGTGTGTAAATGACATTCTATGTCAAGGCGCCCAACCCCTATTCTTTTTAGACTATGTGGCTACTGGAAAGCTGAAGGCAGAGAGCATCACTGAAATCGTAAAGGGTGTTGCCAATGGTTGTAAAAAGGCTGGATGTGCTTTAATCGGTGGAGAAACAGCAGAAATGCCTGGTTTTTATGCCGACGGAGAATATGACGTGGCAGGCTTTGCAGTGGGAATCGTAGATCAATCTAAATTAATTACTGGAGCTAACATTGAAGCTGGAGACGTAATCATCGGATTACCCTCCAGTGGAATCCATAGCAATGGTTATTCCCTTGTAAGAAAGTTGTTCTTTGATGTAAAGAAATGTTCAGTAGATAATAAAATAGATGGCTTAGAAAAGACTTTAGGGGAAGAATTACTGACTCCAACGAAAATATATGTAAAGCCAGTGCTGGAATTATTAAAGCAAATAGAAGTTAAAGGACTTGTCCATATTACTGGTGGCGGTTTCTATGAAAATATCCCAAGGATATTACCAGAAGGGGTAGATGCCAGCATCCAACTGGGTAGCTGGGAAATCCCTGCAATCTTCTCTGTGATTCAAGAAATGGGCAATGTGGAGATGGATGAAATGTATAAAACCTTCAACATGGGGGTTGGTATGATGATGGTGGTAAAGAAAGCTGACACTGAAAGGGTATTGGAAATCATGAATAACCTTGGGGAAAAAGCCTATATCATTGGTGAAATAACTGAAGGACAAAGACAGGTGGTATTATGTCAAGGGTAAAGGTTGCTGTCCTCATCTCTGGAGGAGGAACAAACCTCCAATCCTTAATTGATTCTAGTGAAAAGGGGTATTTCTCCTCTGAAATAAAGCTGGTAATCTCCAATAGGCCCGATGCCTATGGATTAACCAGAGCTAAAAATCATCATATCAAGACTGCTGTATTAGATCGTGCTACCTATCCTGAGGGAAAAGATCGGGACTTAAAACTTTTGGAGATGCTACAGCAGGAGGAAATAGATTTGGTGGTATTGGCTGGGTACTTGGCCATCATCCCACAAAAAATCATAGAAAAATATCGAAATCGAATTATTAATATCCATCCTTCCTTGCTACCAAGCTTTGGTGGTAAGGGGTTTTATGGACGAAAGGTTCATGAAGAGGTTATTAAGCGAGGGGTTAAAATAACAGGGGCAACTGTTCACTTCGTCAATGAGGAAACAGATGGAGGGCCCATCATTTTTCAAGAAGCAGTGAAGGTTGACTTTGATGATACTGTTGATACGATTCAAGAAAAAGTATTAGCCATCGAGCACCAACTACTTCCAAGGGCGGTAAAACTCTATGAAGAGGGGCTATTGGTGGTAATTGATGATCGAGTAAAAATATAGAGTGGGGTGATGTCATGATTAAAAGAGCATTAATCAGTGTATCAGACAAGAGGGGAATTGTTGAATTTGCAACTAAGCTATCACAACTAGGTATAGAAATATTATCAACCGGCGGAACAGCAAAGCTATTAAGGGATTCTGGGCTTAATGCGATAGATGCTTCAGATGTAACTGGTTTCCCAGAGTGCTTAGATGGAAGGGTTAAGACTTTACATCCAGTAATCCACGGTGGAATTTTAGCCATGAGAAGCAATCCTCATCATATGGAGAAAATTGAGCAATTAGACATTAAACCGATTGATATGGTAATTATTAATCTTTATCCTTTTAAAGAAACAATTTCAAAGGAAGACGTAACTTTAGAGGATGCGGTGGAAAATATTGATATCGGCGGGCCTACTATGTTACGTTCTGCCGCTAAAAATTACCCAGATGTGACTGTCATCATTGACCCTAAGGACTATGACAAAGTGTTGGAGGAAATTGAAAATAGAGGAAATACTACTCTTGATACTAGATATAACCTAGCGTTAAAGGTGTTCCAACATACGAGTCATTATGATACTTTAATTGCAGGATACTTAGGAAGAGGGTTGAAGACCTTCCCTGAAACTTTGACCATGACCTATGAAAAGGTTCAGGATTTGAGGTATGGAGAGAATCCCCATCAAAAGGCAGCTTTTTATCGGGAGTTTGGTAGTCAGGCTGGCGCTTTAGGCGGTGGAGAACAATTACAGGGTAAAGCGCTTTCTTTTAATAATATTAACGATACAAATGGCGCATTGGAGCTATTAAAGGAATTTGACAAACCAACGATTGTGGCGGTAAAGCATACGAACCCTTGTGGTGTTGCTACTGCTGAAAATATATTCGAGGCATACAAAAAAGCCTATGAAGCTGACCCTCAATCAATCTTTGGTGGCATTGTGGCAGCCAACGATCAAATAGACGGACAAACTGCTGATATGATGAAGGATATATTCTTAGAGGTGGTGGTAGCGCCAGACTTTACTGCGGAAGCTCTAGAAATATTTAAAGCAAAGAAAAACGTTAGATTAATTAAACTTGAAGATATAAAGGCGAAAAAGCAGGGCTATGACATGAAAAAGGTGTTAGGGGGTATTCTAGTACAAGAGAAGGACGACGCCCTATTGGAGGAAATTAAAACAGTAACTGAAAAAGCACCGTCTGAGAAGGAAATGGAGGATCTATTATTTGCCTTTAAGGTAGTGAAGCACGTAAAGTCAAATGCCATTGTTCTAGTGAAGGATCAACAGACTGTAGCCATTGGACCAGGTCAAGTTTCGAGAATCTGGGCTTTGGATAATGCAGTGAAAAACGCTCATCTTGATCTAAAGGGTAGCGTGTTGGCTTCTGATGCCTTCTTCCCCTTCAGGGACTGTGTAGATGCAGCGTATAAGGCTGGGGTGACTGCCATTATTCAGCCAGGGGGCTCTATTAAGGATGAGGATTCTATCAAGGCTTGTAATGAGGTTGGTATTGGGATGGTGTTTACGGGGATGAGGCACTTTAAACACTAGAAATATTAATGCAACGTCATAAATCTCCTACATGAATAATTCCAACAACTCATTCGGAGGATAAATCCTAAAATTTGCAAACTCACTACGTTCAGACATGCAAATTTATAAACGGATTTACCACCTCCCATCGTTGGGAATTATGGACATGTAGTCAAAATTACTCCTTATGTACCCACGTTGATATGGTGGGAAATCTAAAATATGAAACCTCGTTCTTAACAAACAAATTTCAATTTCTTAACAGATTTTCCACCTTATTATAAAGTTTTATAGAGTAAAATCCGATGGAAAATCCAAAACTCAATGGGTTTTCCATCTGTCATATTTAAGATAGAATAAATAAAAGGAAATATAATAAAGGGTGGTGTAGCCATGAAGGTATTGGTAATCGGTGGTGGTGGTCGAGAACACGCCATTGTATGGAAGTTAAAGCAGAGTTCGTTGGTTTCTGATCTATATTGTGCACCCGGAAATCCTGGTATTGGTAAATTGGCGAAGTGTGTCAACATAAAGGCGGAGGATATTGCTGGTTTAGTCGAATTTTCCCGGGAAATGAAAATAGACATGACTATTGTCGGACCAGAGGTTCCTCTTGTGATGGGGATTGTTGATGAGTTTAATCAGGCTGGTCTAAAGATTATTGGGCCTTCTAGGAAGGCAGCTGAATTGGAGGGGAGCAAAGCATTTTCTAAGGAGTTTATGGAGAAGTATAATATTCCTACTGCCAAATTCCATAGGGTATATTCCTTTGAGGCGGGAGTGCAGGCTTTAGAGGACTATAGTTATCCCGTCGTTATTAAAGCGGATGGATTGGCGGCTGGAAAAGGAGTCTTAATTTGTAGTACTGCTGAAGAGGCTGAAAAGGGGCTTAGAGAAATTTTAGTGGAGCAAGTTTTTGGAGATGCGGGAAAGGAAGTTGTGATAGAGGAGTTTCTAGAGGGCATTGAAACCTCTGTATTATGTTTTGTAGACGGTAAAACAATCGTCCCTATGGTGGGAAGTCAAGATCACAAACGAGTTTATGATGGTGACAAAGGGCCTAATACGGGGGGGATGGGAACTTACTCTCCAAACTATGCCTACACCGATGTAATTGCCCAGCAGGTAATGGTACAGGTTTTAGAGCCTACCCTTAAGGGGATTCAAGGGGAAGAAATGGATTATCATGGTATTCTTTTTGTGGGATTGATGATTACTCAAGATGGGCCGAAGGTGTTAGAGTATAATGTTCGTTTTGGAGATCCTGAGACTCAGGTAGTATTAGCTCGCCTAGAATCGGATTTGGCAGAAATTTTCCAATATATTTTAAGGGAAGAACTTGACAAAATAGCTATTCAATGGAGTAGTAAGGCAGCTGTATGTGTTGTTTTAGCATCTGAGGGTTATCCGGACAAATATGAAAAGGGTAAAATTATAAAGGGATTAAAAAAGATTGAGACAGATATTGTTGTATTCCATGCAGGAACCATACTTCGAGAAGGAGAAATCGTTACTTCTGGAGGTAGAGTGTTGGGGGTTACAGCCATAGGAGATACGATAGAAGAGGCTAGAAGTAAGGCTTATGATAATATTAAAGAAATCCATTTTGATGGAATGATTTATCGAAGGGATATAGCAGTAAAGTAGGAACTTGTATTAACTTTTTATTTTGTATGCTAATACAAAGTGTTTTATGCCATTATTTTGGAAAAATATTAACACTAAAGCCCATAACTTCATAGTATGAATTAAGGCTAGCGAAATACTAGCCAAATAATATTTCAGAAAAGGAAGTGAGTTTATGGGTTTTGGTACAACTATCGGGGGTTTATTCGGAGGAGAAAGTAGCTTATTATTCTTCTTCTTATTGTTAGTAATCATATTCTTCAACTGTGGTTTATTTGTTGATTATGGTGATAGTTTATTGTTCTTCTTCTTGTTATTAGTTGTATTGTTCGGTGGATCAGGATTTTTTGGTGGATTCGGAGTTGTATAATATAACAAAAAAAATCCTAGGGGGTACTCCTAGGACTTTTTTTGTTATAAAAAATCTCAGTAAAGAGAGAAATTTAGCATATTATGGATTTATACCACTATATAGGAAGGATTATGGAATTTAACAGCGAATAGTAAAAAATAATTAATAAAAAGAGGTGGTATAATGAAAATAGCTATAATTGGAGGCGGAAACGGTGGAGCTTCCATTCTAAGAACATTAAATAAAATGAAAAATATTACTGTTGTGGGAATCGTTGATATAAACGAAGAAGCTCCTGGAATCAAATTAGCAAAGGAGTTAAATGTTTTTTTTACCAGTAGTATTCAAGAGCTGCTAGGAAACAAGGTTGATGTTATTATTGAAGCTACAGGAGTAAGACAGGTAAAGGATCAGATCAATAGGTATTCTGATGAAAACAGTACAATTATCTGCAGTATGGCAGCAAATTTAATGATGATGATAGTGGAGAATGAGGAAGAACTTTTAGAAAAAATTGAGAAACAGATAAATGAAGTGGAGGCCTTAAGTAATATTACTGTAGATAGTATTGAAAAGATGAATCAAACAATTAGCAATACTTCAGAACTTAGTGATAATTTTAATGGGTTTGCATCAAAAACGATGTATTTGGTAAAGGAAACTAATAAGATTATTCAAACAATGGATAAACTCACTCAGCAAACTCACATTCTAGGTTTAAATGCCTCTATTGAAGCAGCTAGGGCAGGAGAACAAGGAAGAGGCTTTGCAGTTGTGGCAAAGGAAGTTCAGAAGTTGGCTAACAATGCCACTGATTTCACTAAGCAAATTAGTAATATATTAGCAAGCATTAATCATGAGGTTGTGAGTGTATCTGATGAAATAAAAGAGCTCAATAAGTTAACGGATGAGCAAAAACAGCTAGGAAAGAATTTAGAATATGCTGTAGACAATCTAGTAACAAACATCCATAAAATATAAGATTATAATAAACAGACAGATTCAAAGAATCTGTCTATTCATTATAGATTAACTTAATGTATGCCGTTGATTGTTATGGGTTATTTTTTTGATCTCTTTCTGCCAAGACTCACCATAGAATTTCTCGGAAGCAAAGGCATCTACATCATTAACCATATCCAATGGCATTACATAGGAATTAATGGTTTTTTCAGGAATTTGAAAGTCCCTAGCATTGTAGGTGGAATCAATCATATCTTGAGGATTTCTGAAGCTTTCTCTAGATTTTATTTTCATCAATTATCAATCCTCCAATCCTTATTTATAAATATAGTATGTGGAGTTTAGAGGGATATAAAAGTAGAAAAATTTTCATTATAAATTTTCAATCAGAGAAAACCCTAGAAGCAATGGTATTTATATAGATAAAGACTAGTTTGTAAGCAGTTTTAGTTTAGTAAATTTTAGAATAATGGGACAAATAATAAAGGAAAGAGACGTAGTATGTAGAATACTATATAGTATTAAATAGATTTGAGGTGAGTCATATGTCTTTCCAATCTAGGTTTAAAGATCAATATAATGATGAGCTTTTTGAGGCGATATTACAACTGAAGGATATTGAGGAATGTTATCAATTTTTTGAAGATATCTGTACAATAAAAGAATTACAGTCCATTTCCCAAAGACTACAGGTGGCAAAGTTATTGAAAAAGGGAAAAACCTATATTGAGATTGAGAAAGAAACAGGAGCGAGTACAGCTACCATCAGTAGGGTAAATAGATGTCTTCATTATGGTTCTGATGGTTACAAATTAGCCATGGAAAGGCTGGAAAGCATAAAAAAGGAAGACAAAGAGGAAACGGCAGAAGAAAATAAGCAAAATGCTTAAAACCAAAGTACGAATTCAAAAAATGTGAGTACAGTTTACAAACAAATAATTAAAGAATTATCCTATAAAAAAAAGAGCCTAGGCTCTTTTTTTAGTTATTAATTTTATTTATATAAATGAAAAGCTTCATGAAGAATATTTACAGCCCTTTTAGCATCAGGTTTCTTTACAAGACATGATATAGTTGATTGGGAATCTGAGGTCTGCAATATTTTAATCTGTTCATTGGAGAGGGCTCGAACGATTGTAGACATTACCCCAGGTATACCAGTGATTCTGCTTCCAATAATGGTAACTTTACTACAATCATCTAGGATTGTATATTGAACATTCATTTTCTTTAGTATCTTGTGTATTAAAGGGACTTGTGTCTCATCAATCACAAAGACTTTGCGATCTACGAAAAAGTTTATCATATCTATACTGATTTTGGCGTCAGAAAGAGCCGCCAGTAATTGGCTATCCCTCTCCAAGTTATCCTCCATTAGAATAGATACTTGTGCTATATGATCTTTGCTGGTGATGGCAGTTAAAAGTTTTTGTGTAGTGTCTGTAGAATATAGGTTTTCTTTGTTGCCACGACAATAACAAATACTAGTGCCGGGGTGGTCTGACATCGTATTTTTAATCTTTACTAGGATATTTCCTTTTTGAGCTATTTCTACTGCCCTAGG
Organism: Alkaliphilus hydrothermalis; assembly: GCF_016908555.1. GTDB lineage: Bacteria > Bacillota > Clostridia > Peptostreptococcales > Natronincolaceae > Alkaliphilus > Alkaliphilus hydrothermalis. The sequence continues at coordinate 21,908 of NZ_JAFBEE010000022.1, read as the reverse complement.
ATGAATAACCTTAGCACCTTTATCCGCCATTTGAAAAACATCTGCATAGTTAATCTCATCAATGATTTTTGCTGTAGGAACAACATTAGGGTCTGCCGTCATAATACCATCAACATCTGTATAGATTTCCACCTGCTGGGCACCTAAAGCTACCCCAAGGGCTGTAGCGGTAGTATCACTGCCGCCTCTACCAAGGGTTGTAATTTCACCTTTATCTGTTGCTCCTTGGAAGCCACAGACAATTACAATGTAACCTTCTTCTAAATAGGGAAGAATTTTACCTTCATCAATATTGAGTATCTCCGCATTACTAAAATTGTCATCAGTTACAATACCAGCTTGAGCTCCTGTTAAAACAACAGTCTTTTCATTAGACAGTTCTAACATCGAAGCCAATGACACGGCAGAAATAATTTCTCCGCAGCTCATCAATAAATCAATATTTTTCAAGCTACAGTAGGGGTTGGTTTCCAGTGCTAGATTTCTAATGGTATCAGTGGCATAGGGATCGCCTTTACGTCCCATAGCTGAAACGACAACCACCACCGATTTTCCTTGATTTTTCACATGCATAATTTTATCGACAACCATACTTCGTCTCTCATTAGTAGATACAGAAGTACCACCAAATTTTTGAACAATAATACTCAAGGGAATCACCTCGTATTTCCATTTACTATATTTTTTAAAACACACTATATTACTTAAATTATGCTTTAATCTTATAAATGTTCATGGATAAAGTCAATGATTTTATAGAAAATGATAGCATATTATCCATTTTACAATTCACGATTCTCCCTATACCACATATTATGGTATTAAACCTTTAAAAAGATACATGGAGGGAGGGTAACTATATGAGTGAAGCCGTAAAAGGAACTGGAATTCTAGGAAATTTTTTAGGTGGAGAGAATAGCTTGCTATTTTTTCTTCTACTATTAATCATCATTTTCTGCAACTGTGGCGTTTTTGCTGAGAGTGGAGATAGTCTGCTATTCTTCCTTTTACTTTTAATCCTTCTATTGGGGGGGCGAACATTTTTTAGATAATATGTTTTCAAAAGGGGGAGTGGTAAAAGCCATTCCTTTTATTACATCGAATAGGAAGGTTCTACATTAAATGGATAGAAAAGAGAACTTTATCGTAAGTGAGTTTTAACATAAGTCATCAATTAAATCTTCCGAAGAAGACTTTGTTCTTAAAAAAGTAATATAATAATTACTTTTTATAGCAACAGTAACACTTTTTTAGCTAACTCATAGTATATAGTAGAACTTAAAAAAAAAAGAAGCTTTAAGTTCTAAAATCCATAACGAATATTTAAAGGAAGGTGACTTGAATGAGTGAAGTAGCAGCTAAAGCAACTTGTAATCCAATAGCAGGTCTTTTTGGTGGAGAGAATAGTTTATTATTCTTCTTCCTATTGTTAGTAATCATCTTCTGTAACTGCGGTCTATTTGCAGAGGCTGGAGATAGCTTACTATTCTTCTTCTTACTATTAGTTTTACTATTTGGTGGAAACTATTTCTGGAGATAGTTTAGTAAAAAACTAATATTGTAGCAGGATAAGAAAAGGAGGGGTGACCCTTCTTTTTTTATGTTGTGCTTTTAAAATATTTTTGACAAAGCGTGAAAAATATTATATGATAATAGTATACAGTTGATAATAATAATCAATAGCAACCAATATAATATTAAGACGAAGTATGTAGGAATAAATTCTCTAAAAGGAGGTGTTTGGGAAATGAAAATTAATAACTGCTTTTGTCTAAACACCGAGCATGATTTTTTGAGCTGGTATGTTGAGCTTCTAGGTCCGGTATTTTTAGGAGCAAAGCCAGCGGAGATTTTGAGTTTTCCCCAAAGGAAGGAAAAGGATTTAATCATTACCAACAGTATTAAAGGTTTATTTACAAATTCCAAACAAGTACAATATAAAGAATTAGACTTTGGAAATGATTGTATTAAAATGTTCTTCTACAATCCAAACACATTAGATGAAACCTTAAAGGAAGCTAGAAATCTAAAGTTTCTAAAGGGTATAGGCTATCCAGAGGAATATTCATTAGAGGTCTATTTAGCCCAATTAATTAATAAAATTAATGAAGGTAATATTCCAGATGAAATAGGGGTATTCCTTGGGTATCCATTAAAGGATGTACTGGGCTTTATAGGGCATCCCTCCCTAAGATTGACTAAGGTAGAAGGGTGGCGGGTGTATGGAGACACTAGACTTTCTGATGAAAAAAGAAATGCTTTTAAGATGGCAAGGGAAGCAATGAAAAGAATGTTAGAACATACTACCCCTGAGGGAATTGTACTGTCAGCATAAAGTACTTATGATAAAATATTAAATTAAATAAATGCTTTTTAGATTAAGGATCTCTATATCTAAATCAGATGTAGAGATTTTTTTTTTGATCATAAATCCTTTATAGGAAGATTTTGCTTCTTTACCATTGAATAGGATGTAGTCCTCCAATAAATAATATATTTAATGGCTTTAATAATTGTTTCCCTAGCGGTTACTCTTTTATTATTATATTTATCATTACTTCAGCAGCTTCCACCACTTTTGTGGGGAATGAAGGAGGAAAAATAATAAAAAAAGGTGTTGCTTTATATGAAAATAGAGTAGAATAAGTTGAAGACTAATTAGGATAAATTTTGATATAAGAAGGAGAATACATATGGATATAAATGCTTTTAAAGCTTTAGGAATTAGCGAAACTTTTGTAAAAAGTTTAATGAAGCAAGGGATTAAAGAGCCAACCCCAATTCAAGAAAAAGCCATCCCACTTTTATTGGAGGGAAAGGATGTAATCGCCCAAGCCCAGACAGGAACAGGGAAGACCTTTGCCTTCATGCTACCGATGATGGAAAAAATTAATCCTGAGTTTCCTTTTGTGCAGGGGTTGGTGATCACGCCAACTAGAGAATTAGCTTTACAGATAAAAAATGAAGCAGATAAATTGGCTAGGGGTCGTGGTATAAGTGTATTAGCAGTTTATGGTGGCCAAGATGTTGAGGCACAAATAAGGAAGCTGAAGAAAAAAGCCCATATTGTCGTAGGAACACCAGGTAGATTAATAGACCATATAAGAAGAGGAACCCTTAATTTCTGTAGACTCAATACTTTGGTATTGGATGAGGCAGACCAAATGTTGGACATGGGCTTCTTGCCAGATGTTGAGGTGATTATAAGTAATATTACATCCCCAAGTCGTCAGACGCTACTTTTCTCAGCTACGATTCCAAAGGCTGTAAGTGCTTTGGCTAAGAAGTTGATGGTGGACCCTGTGACGGTACATGCAAGAGGAAGAGCCATCACCTTAGATGAGATACGACAAATGGTGGTGGAGACCACTGATCGACAGAAACAAGCCTCCCTGTTTAAAGTATTAGATGAAACCCAACCTTTTTTAGCTATTGCCTTCTGTAGGACAAAAAGAAGAGCTAGCACCCTGACTGCTGCATTGATTAACAATGGATACAATGCAGATGAGCTTCATGGAGACTTGAGTCAGGCAAAGCGGGAGCGGGTAATGGATAAATTCAGGAAGGCTAAGATTCAAATATTGGTAGCCACAGATGTTGCCGCTAGGGGATTAGATGTAGAGGGTGTCACCCATATCTTCAACTATGATATTCCTCAAGATCTAGAAGGCTATATCCACCGAATCGGAAGAACTGGACGGGCAGGAGAAAAAGGAGTTGCCATTACCTTTGCGGCCCTAAAGGATAAGGATGCCTTAAGGAAAATTGAAGAGGGGATCAATCACCAGTTGGAGCGATATCCACTAATGCTGGAGTTGGATATCGAAAAATCCCATGAAGACAGAAAAACATCTTCAAAGGATCACGGTAAGTCCAACTACAAAGGTAAGAAGGACTTTGGAGGAGACAACAGAGGACGAGGAAAAGACAGAGGAAAAGGTAAAGGACGAGGCAAAGACCATTACCAAGATAAAGACAAGGGTAAATTTAAAGATAAGGGAAAAGATAAGTGGTCAGACAAAGATAAGGGCCAAGGCATGGATCATAATAATAAAAACAAGAGCAAATCCTTTGGTGGTAATAAATTTAATGATAAAAATAAAAATAATAAAAATGATAATAGAAACGACAATAAAAACAATCGAAACGACAATCGCAAAAATCGACGCTAATATACTCTTTTGCTCTTCAAGCATATAATATTTGATTGTAAAGAGAATTTGCTAGAGTGATTAAACTTCGTTCATTGAAAAAACAGCAATATGAGTATTTTTGTGTACCCACTTTGCTGTTTTTCTTGTTTGTTAAAACCCATTACTTTTTCATTAGACTAGACATTAATTACTGAACCTATAGCCATAAATATTCATATCATTAATCCGCTTTATTGGTTGATAACAGCTCCAAAAATTCCTGAGCAGGTATACTCAAGGGGAGTTTTTTATTTGAAATAAAGGCAATGGAGCGGGTGGGTAAAGGCTCTTTTAAATTGATTATTGAAACATCCTCATTTTTTAAGGCTGCGACGGCAGCATCAATTACAAATCCGATGCCTAAGCCGATTTGTACCAACTCCATGATTAAATCAATACTCTCCAGCTCAAACTCTGGCTCCAGTGTCAGTTGGTGTTTTTGAAAATAGCTATCCAGATACCTTCTAGTGCTGGTTTCCTTTGTTAAGGTAATCAAAGGATAATCCATCAATTGCTGGATAGAAGTAATGCCTTCAGTGCCTTTGAAAAAGCACCTATTGGTAATCAGTACTTCAGTGAAATTGGACAACACCTCAACATTCAAATCATTAGGAACAGAATCATAGGGAAGATTAATGATTCCAAAATCCAACTCCCCTTTACGGACGGACTCAATGGTTCTGATTGAGGGTTGATTGGTAATATTAATTCTTATTTTAGGATAAATCCTATGAAATTGACTGAAATAAGGCAATAGAAAATATTTGCAGATGGTATCACTGGCACCCAGTTTCAGCTCTCCATACTCCAAGACCTTTGTATTTTCAAGAATCCTCTCTCCTGACTTGATGATGTTGATGGCTTGGGATACATGGGAGAAAAGCATTTCTCCTTCATGGGTCAGGCTGACTCTCCTGTTTGTCCTGTGGAATAGGACAATATCCAGCTTTTTTTCTAGCTGAGCCATAGACTGGCTGACGGAGGATTGGGTGACGAAAAGTTCCTCCGCTGCTTTGGTAAAACTTAGGTTTTTAGCAACGTAATAGAATATTTTATATAGTTCTAAATTAACATCCAATCATTAGACCTCCTAATATGGAACATTATTATTATTAATTATTATTATAAATCTTATTATGCTAAAATTAAACTAGAAAATACTTAAAAATATAGTGAATTTAAGGAGGACGATGGAATGAGTTCTGTTAAACGATTGTTTGTTGAAAAAATGGAGGGATTCACTGTAGAAGCAGATCATTTAATGAGGGAGTTTAAAGAGAATTTAAATATAGATGGTATTATAGATTTGAGGGTAATCAACTGCTACGATGTTGAAGGATTGACGGAGGAAGTTTATGGACTAGCAATAGAAAATGTATTTTCAGAGCCTAATATAGATCTAGTGTATGAAGATGCTAAGGAATTTGAAAACAGTGATTTTACATTTAGATTTGGATTATTACCGGGACAGTTCGATCAAAGGGCAGACTCAGCTGAGCAATGTATTCAGCTGTTGACCCAGGAAGACAGACCAAGTATCCGAGCTTCAAAAATAGTTGCCATCAGTGGAGATTTAACCGATGAAGAAAAAGAAACAATCAAAAACTACATGATTAATCCAGTTGAATCAATGGAGCTAGGCTTTGGGATGGAGCGTTCTTTAAAATTAGAAGCCCTAGAGCCTGCGGACGTTGAGATTTTCCATGGATTTATTGAATATTCAAAGGATGAACTATTATCCTTCAAAGCTGACAAAGGCTTTGCAATGAGTGATTCGGATATCGAATTCATACAACAGTACTTTAAAAATGAAGAAAAGAGAAATCCATCCATTACAGAATTGAAGGCAATAGACACCTACTGGTCAGATCACTGTAGACACACTACCTTCATGACGGAATTGACGGATGTTGAAATAGAAGAGGGTAAATATAATGAGGCTGTGAAGTCGGCATACCAACAGTATCTTGAGGATAGAGCCTTTGTTCATGGAGAAAAGGACAAGAAGGTTTGTTTAATGGATTTAGCCACCATTGCAATGAAGAAATTGAAGCGATTAGGAAAACTTCAAGACCTTGACGAATCGGAAGAAATTAATGCTTGTAGCATCAAAGTCACTGTGGATGTTGACGGTAGGGATGAAGAGTACCTTGTTATGTTCAAAAATGAAACCCACAATCACCCTACTGAGATAGAGCCCTTTGGTGGAGCGGCAACATGTTTAGGAGGGGCTATCCGAGATCCCCTTTCTGGTAGGTCCTATGTATATCAAGCCATGAGGGTGACGGGGGCAGCCGACCCAAGAACACCATTCAACGAGACTTTAGCAGGGAAACTACCCCAAAAAACCATTACCACCAGAGCCGCCCACGGATACAGCTCCTATGGAAATCAAATTGGTGTAACCACTGGACAAGTTAAAGAATATTATAACGAAAAGTTCTTAGCAAAGAGGATGGAGGTTGGAGCCGTAATCGCTGCATCTCCAAAGAAAGAAGTCGTCAGGGAAGTACCTCAACCGGGGGATATCGTGATATTAGTAGGTGGTAAAACTGGAAGAGACGGTTGTGGTGGAGCAACAGGCTCTTCAAAAGAACATACAGAAGACTCCTTAGCATCCTGTGGTGCAGAGGTTCAAAAAGGAAATGCCCCAGAGGAAAGAAAACTTCAAAGACTGTTTAGACATCCTGAGTTAAGCAAGATTATCAAAAGATGTAATGACTTTGGTGCTGGAGGAGTATCTGTTGCCATCGGTGAATTGGCAGATAGTATCGATATTTATTTAGATAGAGTGCCTAAGAAATATGAAGGGCTGGATGGGACTGAAATTGCCATTTCAGAATCTCAAGAAAGAATGGCGGTTGTAATCCAAAAAGAAAATTTAGATACATTCAAAAAATACGCAGAGCTAGAAAACCTAGAAGCCACAGTCGTGGCGGATATTACCGATACTGGCAGACTAAGAATGCAGTGGAGGGGCAACTGGATTTTCAATATCAGCAGAGCCTTTTTAGACACCAATGGAACAAGCAGCTCAACAAAGGTATCGGTGGAGGCACCTGCAGCTGAGGAAAACTATTTTTCAAGGAATCTAGAAAATAAAGATATTAAATCAATCTGGCAAGAAACTTTAAGCGACCTAAACGTAGCATCCCAAAAGGGGATGGTGGAAATGTTTGATAGTACCATCGGGTCGGCTTCCGTATTGATGCCCTTTGGTGGAAAGACCTACAACACACCATCGGAAGGTATGGTTGCAAAGATTCCTGTAAAGGATGGAGAAACCAATACAGGTACAATCATGACCCACGGATATTCCCCAGACCTTGCAGTATGGAGTCCCTTCTATGGAGCTTTGTATGCAGTGGTGGAATCTGTCGCAAAGGTAGTGGCTATGGGTGGTGAATACAATAGGACAAGATTGACCTTCCAAGAATACTTTGAACGCTTGGGTGATGATGTTAAGAAATGGGGTAAACCCTTCGCAGCACTACTGGGGGCTGGCTTGGCTCAAAATGAGTTCCAGATCGCTGCCATTGGTGGTAAAGATTCTATGTCTGGTTCCTTCAAGGACATTCATGTACCTCCAACATTGATATCATTTGCAGTTGCTCCAGTGGATGTGAGGACTGTTGTTACACCTGAGCTGAAAAAGGTAGACTCAAAATTAATCATGTTCAAAGCAGAAAGGGACAATCAAGAAGTACCAGACTTTGAAAACTTAAGAACTGGCTATACTGCAATCAATCAATTAATCAATGAAGGTAAAGTGCTGGCATCCCATACGGTTGGAAAGGGTGGATTAGTTGCCACCCTATCAAAGATGGCTTTTGGTAATGAAATCGGAATCGAGATAGATGCAAATATCACAAGGGAACGATTAATGGAGGAAGCCTATGGTTCGATTGTTTTAGAAGTAGCATCTGATTTCGATTTAGTTGATACAGGATTTAAATATAGATTATTAGGTAAGACCATTGAAGAAAAAGTGATTAAAGTTGAAGGTGTTGAAATTTGCCTTGATGAAGCTGTAAAGGTATGGGAATCAACACTAAATACTGTATTCCCAATCAAGCAATCTATCGAAGGGGAAATCAAACCCTATGAATATAAAAATGGAACTACTAGAAAAGCTAAGATGACAATAGAAAAGCCTAAAGTCGTAATTCCTTCCTTCCCAGGGACAAACTGCGAAGATGATACGGCAAGGGCATTTAGAAAAGCAGGGGCAGAGGTAGAGGTAATCGTATTTAGAAATTTAAATAGTACTTGGATTGAAGAGTCGATTGACAAACTGGCTAAGGCCATATCTACAGCTCAAATCATTGCTTTACCAGGAGGATTTAGTGCTGGGGATGAACCAGATGGTTCTGGTAAGTTTATTGCCTCCGTCTTTAAAAATCCAAGAATTAAAGATGTTGTTCATGAGCTATTACGGGAAAGAGATGGTCTAATGATTGGAATTTGCAATGGATTCCAAGCCCTCGTAAAATTAGGATTACTGCCATATGGAGAAATTAGGCCATTGGATGAAGAGAGTCCGACATTGACCTATAATAAAATTGGTCGACATGTTGCTAAATATGCTAAGACGAAGGTCGTATCTAATCTATCCCCTTGGTTAAGTAAAGTCAATGTAGGGGATACCTTTGAAATCCCTTTATCCCACGGGGAAGGTAGATTCTTCGCTAAGGATGCAGTACTGGAGGAATTACTTGAAAAAGGTCAAGTTGCAACCCAATATGTTGACGAGGAAGGTAAGGCAACCTATGATGGTCTGTACAATCCAAATGGATCAATATATGCTATCGAAGGGATCACCAGTGCCGACGGTAGAATTTTTGGTAAGATGGGTCACTCGGAGCGAGTAGGCTCTAATGTAGCAAAGAATATATATGGTGAAAAAGATATGAAAATCTTTGAAGCTGGAGTCGCTTACTTTACAGGTAAATAATAGGGATTAGTTTTAATATGCTCCCCTTACAGTAGATGGTTAAAAAAACATTTGCTGTAGGGGGACTTTTATTTCAAGGTTGATTAGTATATGCCTATGGTATACGCTCACCCTAGTTTTGGGGTGGGCTATTTTAAGTTGGATTTATTTTTTTACTCACGGGTCTTTGTTTCACGAAATATTCGTTGGAATATTGTACGCTTTGACAAGTATGTGATAATATGGTAAATATAGTGATTTTATAAAACGATTACTTATTTTGATTTCGGGGGGAAAGAGATGTCCAGAGTATCCAATGCACTCAATATGTATTTTTTGCTTCAATCAAGAAAAATGATGGGAGTTGACGAAATAGCCAAAGAACTAGAGGTAAGCCACAGAATGGTAAAGGAGTACAAAAATGATTTAGAAAAGGCTGGCATCTATATAGGATCAAAGTTAGGGAGATACGGAGGGTACTATATAGAGAATAGAAGGAGTTTTGATGGTTTAGGCTTAACAGATGAAGAAGTAAGTGCTTTAAAAATGGCGAAGGAGTCAATTAAAAGTGGTAAATATCACTATGGACCAAAATTTGAAACTTTAGTAAGTAAGATTTTGAATTCCCAAAGTAACGGAGAGGAAATACATTACCATCATAAGACCGCCAGTGAGTCTGAAGACATTATACGAAAAGAAAAACGAGCTTGGGTTGATGTAAACCTTGCTATTCACAACAAAAATAGAATTAGAATGTCTTACAAATCGTTAAAAGAATCAGAGGTAGAAATAAGAGAGCGTTTAGTAGAACCTTATGGAGTATTTGATTATAAAGGAGCCTCGTATTTCTATGGATACTGTAGTAGTGCAAAGGATATACGGTTTTTTAAGTTATCTAGAATTATGGAACACCATATAACAAACGAGATTTTTGATATTAAAGTAGATTACAACTTTGATGAAGTAATGGACAAGTCCTTTGGAATATATACTGATGAAGCTATTGATCTAAAATTAAACATTTATTATCCAATGAGTGAGATTATTAAGGAGAAATACATTTGCAAGGGTCAGAAAATACAACAACTTGATGATAAAACTATACGATTTGAAGCTAAAATGAAGGGATATACAGAAATTATAACTTGGGTTATGGGGATGGGAAGCAGTGTGGAAGTGTTGGAGCCTGTGGAATTAAAAGAACATATTCATAAAGAAGTTAGTAAAATTATCGAACTATATAAATAATGCTTGGAAACACAACGTAAGTTTTTAAAAAATTATGCGAATTTTTCCTATCTGTACAATATGTTTCCTAATTAACTGGTATTATTAAATTCATAGGAGGTGGAGAAATGAGATTTTCAGTAGAGCTTATACTAGAAAACGAAGCATTACCTAAAGACAAAAATAGAATCATATTATCAATCATGAAGAGCTGTTTTAGCTCCTACAATCAAGAGTATTACCAACGTTTATATGAAGAAAAGGAAAGTAAAAACAAGATTAAAGATTTTACCTTTGCATTATATATGCAGAACTGTCGTTTTACAAAGGATGAGATTATTATTCCCGACAAAAAAGTTATTTTAAATTTTTCAGCCTATAGTCCAGAGGATGGAATTATGTTCTACAATTCCTTCTTAACCAATAAAGGGAAGAAACAGACCATTCATAACAACATCATCACTATAGGAAAAATGACCCTAGTGAAGGAAAAACCAATCTACGATCAACAAGTTATTTTTAAGACCTTGAGCCCTATTGTAGTTCGGGAGCATGGTGGAGACAACAAGAAAACTTGGTATCACTCCTTGGAAACTGAAGAAGGACAGGCTATTTTTATGGAGAACCTCAAGTATCAACTATCAGATGTTTTCGGTGAAAGAGGGTTGTTAGATTTCGAAGATATTAAGGTAGAGGTTGATTCTGATATTAGAAAAGTCAAGGTAAAAAATTACGGGATAGAAGTACATTCAAGTATAGGGAAAATCAGAATAAAAGCCCAACCATATATTTTAGATTATCTATATAAGGCAGGAATAGGAAGCAAAAGGGGTAGTGGGTTTGGAATGGTAGACATTGTGTAGGGGGTGAAAAGGTGGGAGAAAAAATCACGTTAAAGATGGGAGATTGGCTGATTAATTCTGGTATCGTTGGTTTGTGTAATATCTTAAAACATTCAGGCGATCAAGTCGAAGTTACTTCCCAACAACTTGAATTTGACGTTGAGGCTTTAGAAAATTTTGAAGAAAAGTACTTTAAATACTTAATAGACAAATATGAGAAAACTCTTTCGTGGTATAAGATTGTATCCTATGAGAAAATCCTTCAATACCATGAAGATAACGACTTTGATACCTTCAAGGATGATGATTTGGATAAACTCAATAAATATATCAAAGACGTACTAAAATACTACTTAAACAGTGCCAGTTATAAAGCAGCCTATGGAGTAATGGACAATCAGTTAGATGTAATAAAGCTAACGAAAGAACTAGAGACAATCAAACTAAAAAAATCTGAAAAGATAGAGGACAAGCTACAGGATATCAAAGATGCCTTCAAAAAAGTGCAAGTCTTAATAGACTACTGTAAAGAGGCAGACAGTAGAAAGTACCTTGCGGCTAAGAATGTAATTTATACAATAGTTAAAAATGCTTGGGAAGGAATTTGTTTTTTAAATCCCCAAACTAAGGAAAAGGATATGTATCTTGACTACAAAGGATATTTCATAGAGCCTGTAAAGGACTATGTAGAAGAAGATAAAAAGAAGTACAAGTACGATTGTTTTACTTGCAATGGAAAAATGAAGGACATGAAAAATGATCTTAGCTTTTTAAACAATATGGGATTTGACGTTAGTAGAAAATCATCCCATGTTTGGAATTTTAATAATGACATAGCTGTCTGTCCTATCTGTAAATTGGTGTACTCTTGTATACCTGCTGGATTTACTTATGTATATGATCGGGGAGTCTATATCAATGAAAGTACTCGCCTAGAGACTGCCATCAACATAAATAACAATGTAAAGACTCAAATTCTTAATGAAACAGACATCAATGCAAACCTTACCTACAGGGGGTTAGTATACGCCATCAATGAACAATCAAACGAAAAAATGAAATATGAACTTGCTGATATTCAAGTGGTAAAGTTGGAGGATGGGAAGTACCGTTTCAATATTCTATCTAGACAAATGCTGAATATCATTAACACTTCAAAAGATGATCTCAATAGAATCATAAAGGGTGGATTTACTGAAGGAAAGGACTATTTCAATATATATGAATTGGTAATAGAACGGATCTTAAATAATCAAAACCTTTTTTTATTAATACACAAACTTTTAGTTGTAAAGATCACCAGTCAAGATACTAAAAAGGTTAGATTTGGAACGGGACAAGTAGTTAGAATAATGAACATCAATAAAAGAATCATGGAGGGGATGGGTTATATGGAAAAGGCAAATAAGGATATAGTAGGGTTAGCCAAGAACTCAGGCTATTACCTAAGAGAAGATTATAAAAATAAGAAAGCAAAGGATAAACTCAATGGTATTGCCTACAGGCTATTAAACGCACTAAAGACAAGTAATAAAAATATGTTTATGGACACTTTGTTGAATTGCTACCTATATGTTCAGAAGACAGTACCAAATATCTTTATGGAGGCATTGAGGGATGATGAGAAATTTAAAACCATTGGCTATGCCTTTGTTGCTGGTTTGATCGAGGGTAAAGATAACGAGAATGATAAAGATAAAAAGAATGGGGGAAATGAATAATGAAAAACAATATGAAACCAAAGGGACTTACACTATCCATCATATTTGAGGCTGAAAGTGCCAACTATGGAGAATCAGTAGGAAATGTTGCTTCATTAAAAAAGATGGCTAGAGGAAAAGGAGAACAATATACATATATATCTAGACAAGCCATCAGACATAACATTGCAGAACAACTTGGGGAAGAATCAGCAGAAGTAAAGGCAGAAGGTGGTGGAGATAAAAAAGCAATTCAGTTTGAAAAGGATGCTACCATACAAGACTATCCGGAGATAGACTTCTTTGGATACCTGAAAACTGGAGATGGTGTGAAGAAGCGTTCTGCAAAAGTAAGGCTCTCAAATGCTATTTCTTTGGAGTCTTTTAAGGGAGACTTAGACTTCCTAACAAATAAAGGATTGGCTGATCGAATCAATGAAAATATGAACATTGCCCAAGCCGAAATCCATCGATCATATTATCGGTACACGATGACAGCTGACCTTGACCAAATCGGTATAGATGCCAATGGCGACATAGAAATATCTAATGTAGAGAAGGCAAGACGAGTAAATAAACTATTAGAAACAGTTGCTTTATTGTATAGGGATATAAGAGGAAGAAGAGAAGACTTGAAGCCACTTTTTGCTATTGGTGGAGTGTATGACATTAAAAATCCAATCTTCCAAAATGTATTGGATGTTAAAGACAATAGAGTCGTTGTGGAACAGATCGAAGGAGTTCTTTTTGAAAACATCAAAAAAGATACCCACTGTGGTTTAATCGTAGGTAGATTTGATAATGACAATGAAATCAAATCAAAGCTGAATCCTAAGTCTATGCCAGCACTTATCGAGACTTTAAAAGCAAAGGTCAGTGAGTATTATGAAGGCAATTAGACTAAAGCTATGGCAGGAGTCAGCAAACTACAAAAAGCCCACTAGCTTTCAGTTAAAGGAGACTTACCCCTTACCCCCATACTCAACAGTCATTGGGATGGTACATAGCCTTTGTGACTATAAAGAATACAAGGAAATGAAGGTGAGTGTGCAAGGTAGGTATTATTCAAAGATGAATGACTTAGTTACAATATATGAATTTTCTCCAACATTTCAAGAAAATGACCAAAAAAGAAAACATAAATGTCTAAATTGTGGATTTGAAAATTCTTCAAAAATTAAGAAATGCAAAAGTTGTGGTTATGATAGATTTGAGGTTTTAAAAACTTCAAGAGGTACTCATCAATTCAAAGGAGGCGTGTTTCCAGGTATACATAAATATAAAGAATTTGGAGGTGAGGTTAAATCATTAAATGATGAAGATTATAAAATAGCCAAAGAAAATTTATTGTCAGTAACGAAAAATATTGCCACAACTGAACTCTTAGTAGATGTAGAGTTGCTCCTGCATATAATACCCCAAGACCAAAGTCTTGTTGAAGAAATAGAAAAGGCTTTACGCTATCCTAGGGAATACCCATCATTGGGTCGACGGGAGGACTTGGTGGTCATAGAGGAAGTCAAGGTGGTGGAGGTAACTGAGACGGAGTTAGAGGAAGATATAGAATTAGATGAAGCTCATACTGCGTATATCCCTATTGAGATGATAAATGATGAAGCTATATTACTAGAAGGTGTTGATGGGGTAAGTACCAGTGGCACACAATATACATTAACGAAGAATTATAAGTTAGAGTCCTTTGGCAAAGGTAAAGAATTTAGAAAATGGAACAAAGTAGATGTTCTATTTTCTTCTAAAATTATTGCTAGTACAGATGTTTTAGTTGATGAAGATGATTGTATTGTATTTGCTGTCTAACTAAAAAAGTAGGAGAAGGTGGTATACTGTGAATCAATATTTGGCAAAATCAAATCCAAAAGAAGATATTATACAGCATACCGATCAATTGATAGAAAACTATAATGAACTTAAATCTCTATACCCCAATTTAGAAATAAATTGGGGTATATTACACCTAGCCTGTTTATATCATGACCTCGGTAAAATGAGTCGGAAATTTCAAGATAAAATAACAAAACGTAAAATATGGGAAGACGAAATACCCCACGGAATTTTAAGTTTAGCCTTTATAAATGAAAAAAAATTAAAGGAGGAGGGGTTTAGTCATGATGATATTAAAATAATAGCAAACTCCATAGCTTATCATCATGAAAGGGAATTGTCCTATGATAAAGAAACCTTAGAAAAAGAAATACAAGCCTTAAAAGAAGAAGCCAGTGGCTTTGTATATGATAAAGTAAATGATTTAGAAGTACGTAAACTAAGGGGAAAATATTTTTTAAAAAATAAAAGAATCCACCAACTCCATAACGGTGAAGAAATGTTCTTTGACTATATAAAAATTAAAGGACTCTTAAATCGACTAGACTATGCCGCCAGTGGAGGTATTATTGTTGAGAGAGAAAATAAATTCTTACTTAATAGCATGGAAGAACTAATGACGGATTGGCAACAAAATAATAATCCAGATTCAGATTGGAATGACCTTCAAAAACATATGATTGATCATAGAAATGATAATGTAGTCGCCATAGCAGAAACAGGAATGGGAAAAACAGAAGCAGGATTACTATGGATTGGAGATCACAAAGGATTTTTTACCCTACCATTAAAAACAGCCCTCAATGCAATGTACGAAAGAGTTGCAGGAAAAATCGTTAAAGAAGATATTGACAATAGAGTTGGGCTATTACATTCCGATACATATAGCGAATATCTCAGTAAAAATCTTCAAGATGATGAAATAGATATTGATGAGTATTATAACAAAACGAGACAACTTTCCCTCCCCATAACGGTATGTACTTTAGATCAGATTTTCGACTTTGTATATAGGTATAAGGGGTTTGAACCCAAGTTGGCAACTTTAGCCTATTCAAAAGTAGTAATAGATGAAGTTCAAATGTATTCTGCCGACTTATTATCATACTTGATACTAGGATTATACTACATTACAAAAGTAGGAGGTAAGTTTGCAATCCTTACAGCTACCCTACCTAGTATAGTGCTGGATTTATTGAAGGAGGAAGGTATTGAATTTGTACCACCAAAGACCTTTACCAATAAAGAAAGAATTAGGCATTGTGTAAGGCGAATCCCAAGTAAAATCGATACACAAAAGATTGTTGACAAGTATAAGAAAAATAAGGTCTTAGTAATCTGCAATACAGTAAATGAAGCCCAAAGAGTCTATAAGGAGCTAAGGGATATTCATGAAGTAGATAGGGTCAATCTTTTTCATAGCCGCTTTATCAAAAAAGACCGTAAAGGCAAAGAAGATAAAATACTATTTATAGGGGACAAAAAAAATACCGAAGAATATGGGATATGGGTAACTACTCAAGTGGTAGAAGCCTCTTTAGATATTGATTTTGATATTTTATTTACAGAGTTGTCGGACTTAAACGGTCTTTTTCAGAGGTTGGGTAGGTGTTATCGAGGTAGAGAGTTTAAAGAGCAGGGCTACAACTGTTTTGTGTTTGATGGTGGAGAGAATAAATGTAGTGGTGTGGGCTATGTTATTGATCAAAAAATCTACCAGCTATCCAAAGATGCTTTAAGGAATATTGAGGGACCTTTGAATGAAGAAACAAAGATGCAGTTGGTAAGTGAGTTATATACTAAAGAAAATTTAAAGGATACTGAATACTATAAGGAAATAAAAAAGAACTTGGACTATGTTAAATCCTTTGAAGACCATGAATTATGTAAAAGTAAAGTGAAAGAAATGTTTAGAAACATCCAGTCTAAGACAGTCATTCCAAAGGAAGTATATGAGAACAATCAAGAAGAGATACAAAAATATATAAACACGCTTTTAGAAGAATATCCCACTACAGCCAAAGACCAAGAACGAAAAGAGATAAGAGGTAGAAAAATTGTAGCAAGAAATAATTTAATGAACTTTACTGTAAGTATTCGTTCCGAACAGGTGTGGGGTAACATTATTAAAGAACTGATAATTAGCAAATATGAGTCTATTCCGATATTTGAATGTAAGTACACAGAAGAACTTGGGGTGGAGTATTTAGAAAAGGAAGAACCTGTTGAAAAGCATCCACAAAGTAATTTTATCTAATGGAGGTTAGATCATGAAGAAAATTACAGGGGTAATGGTCTACTATTATTTTGTTTGCAAAAGAAAACTTTGGTTTTTTATAAATGACATGACGATGGAGCATAGTAGCGATTTAGTAAATATGGGAAAAATAATAGATGAGACGTCCTATAGTCGAGAAAAGAAAAATATTTTGATAGATGAAACCATAAATATTGATTTTTTAAAGGATTGGAAGGTAATCCATGAAGTTAAGAAATCAAGAAAAATAGAGGAAGCTTCAAAGTGGCAGATTAAATATTACATGTGGGTACTTAAACATAAAGGGGTTGCAATCGAAAAAGGGATACTGGATTATCCTTTATTAAGGAAACGGGAGAATGTATTCTTAGAGGAAGAGGATGAAAAACAAATAGAAGAGATTTTAGAGGATATACAAAGGATCGTCAACTTAAAGCTACCCCCTGATAAGGTCAATAAAGCAGTATGTAAAAAATGTGCGTATTATGAACTGTGTTATATATAAGGAGGAGGCTATGGGAGAGACATTTTATGTTTTCAAGGATGGGGATTTGCGTCGGAAAGATAACAACATAGAAATACGAACTATAGAGGGGGACAAAAAGAATTTAAAGGCAGAGGTAACAGATGAAATTTATTTATTTGGGGAAGTAGGGATGAATACTAAGCTTCTAAATTTCTTATCTCAGCAAAAAATAATAATGCATATTTTCAATTATTATGGCTTCTATAGTGGTACTTTTTATCCTAGAGAAAGTAATGTTAGTGGATTTTTGCTGGTAAATCAAGTGAAAAAGTATGACAATCAAGATAGTAGAATAAAACTGGCAAAAGAGATTTTAAAGGCTGCCGCATATAATATTTATCGAAACTTGAGGTACTACAATGGCAGGGGAATAGAGTTGGACACCCCTATGGCTGATATACAGAGTTTGACTAATAGATTGAATCTTGCAAATAGCATTAATGAACTGATGGGTGTTGAAGGGAATATTAGAAAAATCTATTATTCTACTTGGAACAGTATTGTAAAGCAAGAGATTGATTTTCATAAAAGGGTAAAAAGACCCCCTGATAATATGATTAACTCACTAATCTCATTTGTGAATAGCCTTATTTATACAACTGTACTTTCGGAGATATATAAAACTCAGCTAAACCCAACAATAAGCTATTTACATGAGCCAGGGATAAAAAGATTTTCGTTATGCTTAGATATTGCAGAGATTTTCAAGCCTTTAATTGGAGATAGAATGATTTTTTCACTATTAAATAAAAATCAGATTACTGAAGATGATTTTGAAGAGGACTCTAACTACTTGTATTTAAAGGAATCTGCAAAAAAAATAATCCTTATGGAGTATGATTCAAGATTGAAAAGGACAATAGCCCACAGAGATTTAGGAAGAGAAGTCTCCTATAGATATCTGATAAGGCTAGAGTGCTATAAGCTCATAAAAGATATAATCGGCGAGAAAGAATATAGTGGTTTTAGGATTTGGTGGTGATACTATGTATATAGTCTTAATGTATGATATAATGATGGACAAGGATGGTCCAAAAGTTCAAAGAAATACCTTTAAAATATGTAAGAGATATCTTACCCATATACAAAAATCCGTCTTTGAAGGAAATTTAACGGAAGTTAATCTAATGAAATTAAAGAAAGAACTAAATGAATACATCAGGGATCATAAAGACTCATTCATTATATTTAAAAGTAGAGATGAAAAATGGCTAACTAAAGAATTCTTGGGTGTAAAAGATGATAAAACATCTAATTTTTTTTAGTAATCAATCTGTCGACCCCTAGTAGTGTAAAAAGTATTGGAGATCGACAATCGGCTATTTTATCAGCATGCGAGATAACTACTGCTAAGTAACAATGGAAATTAGACCCTAAATACATAATAAAATGATAGGTAGACAGAAATAGGCTATACACTTAAGTAATTTAAATATTTTGGTTAAAACGCCCCTTAATAGAACTAGAGTAGAATGTAAATATGTGTAGATAAGAACAATCTTAACAAAGTAGTGGACCCTTAATAGAACTAGAGTAGAATGTAAATAGCGAAGCGCAAGTGAGCGGGTTACTACAAGCTCACCCTTAATAGAACTAGAGTAGAATGTAAATGGGGAAAGTGTAAATGCCGTAAATCCATCTGGTCACCCTTAATAGAACTAGAGTAGAATGTAAATTCTAATAAACCTCTTGTTTTTCGTTTTTTAAATTGTGCCCTTAATAGAACTAGAGTAGAATGTAAATGTCTGTTACGCCGTCCCCTAGCAGTCCTACGGTACCCCCTTAATAGAACTAGAGTAGAATGTAAATTCAGCCCCTGTGAATGGGGACATATGGTACGACTCAACCCTTAATAGAACTAGAGTAGAATGTAAATAGAGCTAATAGATAAGCTTCAGACACTGAGAGTTAACCCTTAATAGAACTAGAGTAGAATGTAAATTATCTTTACCAAATTCATATTCACCTGTATGAGGACCCCCTTAATAGAACTAGAGTAGAATGTAAATTTAGATAAATAAGGAGGAAACTTATGAAAGCAGCAACCCTTAATAGAACTAGAGTAGAATGTAAATCTGCTCTAAGTCGCCCTGGACTAACTCCATCATCCGCCCTTAATAGAACTAGAGTAGAATGTAAATTTTTAAATCAAGTCCGACTACTCTGGAGGTGGTCTAACCCTTAATAGAACTAGAGTAGAATGTAAATGGATAATATGATGCAGCTAGCCCGTACTGGGCGTTCCCTTAATAGAACTAGAGTAGAATGTAAATACAACAGAACAATGGGCATTAACCCTGAGATCTTTGACCCTTAATAGAACTAGAGTAGAATGTAAATTTTCAATTCTCCTTTTGATTAATTTTATTAAGTATCCCTTAATAGAACTAGAGTAGAATGTAAATAAAATTGTCCAAAACGGAAATATTAGAACTCTACTTACCCTTAATAGAACTAGAGTAGAATGTAAATATGCTCTAGTAAGTCATGAAGGTGATTCAGTAGCTCCCCTTAATAGAACTAGAGTAGAATGTAAATTCGTTACTATACTTTTCTGATATTCTAACATTTTGGGCCCTTAATAGAACTAGAGTAGAATGTAAATGTGGAAAGGCTGTTGCGACATTTAGTATTGCCGTTACCCTTAATAGAACTAGAGTAGAATGTAAATTTGTTTTCCAAGTATGTAAAATTTATTGATCACTTCCCCTTAATAGAACTAGAGTAGAATGTAAATTTACTTCAACCCCACCTTTCTTATTTCCTGATCAATCCCTTAATAGAACTAGAGTAGAATGTAAATAGTCTTAAGAAAATCTAAGATAGCTTGATCACTATCCCTTAATAGAACTAGAGTAGAATGTAAATATTAGATTTTTTGTAAGTGAAGAATGTCATCATGGCCCTTAATAGAACTAGAGTAGAATGTAAATACTTTTAGCACCCATACTACTCCCCCTTTACTTCAACCCTTAATAGAACTAGAGTAGAATGTAAATATGGATAAAGGATTATTGCAACAATCAATTTTTAGCCCTTAATAGAACTAGAGTAGAATGTAAATGGGATTTTAACAGGTGAGGTGAGCGTTAATGATTAACCCTTAATAGAACTAGAGTAGAATGTAAATTATTTAAAAAATCCACTCTAAGCAATGGCGTATCACCCCCTTAATAGAACTAGAGTAGAATGTAAATCCCTCTAGGGCATTGGCTTCAGCTTGTTTTACTTCAGCCCTTAATAGAACTAGAGTAGAATGTAAATCTGAAGAGGTAGACGTAGCAATAAATGCAATCAATATCCCTTAATAGAACTAGAGTAGAATGTAAATGTTCGCTGTGCCTTGGTTGTGTGTAGAGTCCCATCTCCCTTAATAGAACTAGAGTAGAATGTAAATGAGGTAACAGGTTGTGCCCCAGAACCCCCTTCATTCACCCTTAATAGAACTAGAGTAGAATGTAAATTGGCATAGCTTAAATGTAATTAATTATGGAAATCAACCCTTAATAGAACTAGAGTAGAATGTAAATCGTCGTAAACCACAGGCAATGGCCAACAATATTACCCCTTAATAGAACTAGAGTAGAATGTAAATATCTAAAGAAGATATTGTTAGAATAGCTCCAGAACCCCTTAATAGAACTAGAGTAGAATGTAAATGTAGCTACTTGGAAGACAGAGAATACTTTATCTGATACCCTTAATAGAACTAGAGTAGAATGTAAATTTCTTTATATTCTTCTTCAATTTGTTCGTCTGAGGTACCCTTAATAGAACTAGAGTAGAATGTAAATGCATTAATATCAAGTCCTTCTAACTCATCAATAATATCCCTTAATAGAACTAGAGTAGAATGTAAATCGTATACCCATATTATCTTCACATGTTCTAGAGTCACCCTTAATAGAACTAGAGTAGAATGTAAATGTAATATTGTTGGCCATTGCCTGTGGTTTACGACGCCCTTAATAGAACTAGAGTAGAATGTAAATTAGTGACTGATTTAGGACGTGGCATTATTGACCACCCCTTAATAGAACTAGAGTAGAATGTAAATTAAAGGTATTGCATTTGTAAAATCTGCTCTTAAAGGCCCTTAATAGAACTAGAGTAGAATGTAAATTTATCCTAAATAATGTAAGCGTCCAATATTTGATGGGTTGCAAAATTTTAGGGATGACATTTGTCATCCCCTTAATTGTTTTTGCATATTTGCTGAACTAACGAATCCCATGGTAACATCAGATCCAGTGTTTTTAGATTTGTTTTAAAGTTTGATCCCGGTAGTCGTGTTGTAACCGCCAAAGAATCGACGTATAGAAACTAAATCCAATAGTTGATACAATAAATCCAGTAGAGGTTAGTTGTTGCCTGCTCTACTGGATTGT
>NZ_JAFBEE010000021.1 GCF_016908555.1 Alkaliphilus hydrothermalis | reverse complement strand
CATTATATAATAAAGATTAGCTATGAGATTTTTAACATCATTGACGTAAAAAATTATGCTGGCTTAAATCTATACTGTTCAGTTTTCAAAGACCTAAATGTTAATGATGTTAATTTTCATTATCGTCTTTCGACGACTTAAATACTATATCATAATCACACTCGCCTGTCAACAACTTTTTTATTTTTTCATATCTACAATAATAATCTATAAAGAGTTGTTTATGAAATGTCTCCTTCCTTCTATCATATAATATATTAATTAATACTTGAAGGTTGAAGTACTATCTTGTATTAGCTCGTGACGACAAGTAATACTATATCACAAAAACACGAGCTCTGTCAAATAATTTATTGTTGTAATTTATTCCATAATACGTTTTCCTTAACTACACCTAATCATGTATATCAAATTGTATAACTATGAAAACAAAAAGGACTCATTTACAGAGCTCCTTAAATAAAGCTCTTAAACAAGTCCTTAATCTTCATTAAATATACTTATGCCCCAACCCCATAGTCCCCACACTTTCCACCAGGATTGTCAGAGAAATTAAAGTTATATAGTAATTACTTAATCCAGCGGTTTCATAGTAGGGAATAAAAGAACATCCCTAATAGAAGGAGAGTTTGTAATAATCATCATCAAACGATCTATTCCTATACCTAACCCCCCAGTTGGTGGCATTCCAACTTCTAAGGCATTTAAAAAATCTTCGTCTAGCATATGGGCTTCTTCATCTCCAGCATCTCTTTGAGCTAGTTGCTCCATAAATCTTCCTCTTTGATCAATAGGATCATTTAACTCCGAAAAAGCATTGGCTATTTCCCATGTGTTTACAAAAGCTTCAAAACGATTAGTAATCTCAGGATTATCAGGGTTTCGTTTTGCCAGTGGTGAAACCTCCACTGGATGATGGGTTATAAACGTTGGCTGAACTAAGTGTTTTTCAACAAACTCTTCAAACACTTCATTGATAATATGACCTTTTTTCATACCAGCCTTTATTTCTAATCCTAGCTTTTTTGCTAGTGCAATAGCTTCATCATCAGTCTTAACATCACTAAAATCAACACTTGCATATTCTTTACATGCATCTGTCATTGAAATTCGCTTCCAAGGTGGTGTTAAATCAATTTCAGTTCCTTGATAATTGATTTTTGTTGTTCCTAAAGCCTGCTCAGCCACATAAGCAACAATATTTTCTGTAATATCCATCATATCGTTGTAATCGGCAAAAGCTTGATATAACTCAATAGTTGTAAATTCAGGATTGTGCTTAATAGACATTCCTTCATTTCTAAATAGACGACCAATTTCATATACTCTGTCTATACCACCAACAATTAATCTTTTCAGATGTAGCTCCGTTGCAATTCTTAAGTACATATCAATGTCTAAAGTGTTATGATGGGTAATAAATGGCTTAGCACTGGCTCCACCTGCAATTGTATCTAAAATCGGTGTCTCCACCTCGATAAAACCTCTATCATCCAAGTAACTTCTAATGGCTTTTATAGCTTTTGATCGGGTGATAAAAGTTTTCTTAACTTCTGGATTTACTATTAAATCTACATATCTTTGACGATATCTTAATTCTTGGTCTTTTAAGCCATGCCACTTTTCAGGAAGAATTTGTAATGACTTACTTAATAACCTAACGGTGGATGCTTTAACAGAGATTTCTCCCTTGTTAGTCTTGAACACATCCCCTTTAATTTCAATAATATCTCCGATATCATAGGAAGTAAATAATTGATAATCCACTTCCCCAATTCGATCTTCCCTAACATAGGCTTGGATTTGACCATCCTTATCTTGAATATTTATGAAACTTGCTTTACCATGACCTCTTTTAGTCATAATTCTACCAGCAATGGTAACTTCTTGTCCTTCTAGAGAATCGAACTCCACTTTAATGGCTTCGCTATAGTGGGTTACATATACCTTTTCAATTTTAAAAGGATCCTTCCCCATTTCTTGAAGATTTTTTAACTTATCACGCCTTATCTGAAGGAGTTCATTCAAACTCTGTTCTCCATTTGTCATCCGGTATACCTCCAAACTACATTTTTTATAATTCCCTATCTTTTAATCTCTAATACTTCATACTTAGTGATTCCATCTGGAATTTGCACTTCTACGATATCTCCAACCTTCTTACCCAATAGAGATCTACCAACCGGAGATTCGTTTGAAATTTTTAATTCATACGGATCAGCCTCTGCAGAACCAACTATCGTATATTCTACCTCTTCGTCAAATTCAAGATCTTTAACTTGTACTGTTACTCCAACACTAACTACATCTAAAGTAATATCATCTTCATCAATAACTCTAGCCTTTTTAAGCATACTTTCAAGCTTTAATATTCTTTCTTCCATTTGAGCTTGTTCATTTTTAGCTTCATCGTATTCAGAGTTTTCACTAATATCTCCAAAGGCAATCGCTTGTTTTATCCTCTCAGCAACTTCCTTTCTTCTTACTGTCTTTAACTGCTCTAGCTCGTCCTCAATCTTTTTCAATCCGTTGACGGTTAATACGACTTCCTTTTCCATCTATATACCCCTCTCCTTTTCCCTGATTTTAGTTTATAATGACTTTACTCTCGTCTATTGATGATCCATTCCCTATATATATGTAGGATGATAAATAATATATGTGCTATGACTAAATTTATTCATCAATTTAGACAGCTTATTCCCATTTAAAATAGAAGCACTGGTTTAAATCAGTGCTTTCCTCCCTATATGTTGTAGATATTATAAAATAGTAGGTATTAATTGTCAAGTTAAATAACCAAACTTAGCCCATTATTACCATCCGCCGATATCAATAAAAACCCTCCAGCTAGGAACTTTTATTTACCCTTGGATTTTCTTGTAAAAATTCTACCCTAGGCATAAACTTCAATTCATCTATTAATCCATCATAATTCTCTGGTGATACCTTTACCCTTCTTTCCTTCAAAATCGAGACTAAAAGCGCCTCCATAACATTCGTACCAAAAGATCTTCCATGTAGCTCAGGAGTGGTACTAACTAAGATCTTTACCCCTCTTGACTTAAGGTCTACTAAATCTCCATTGGTCAATGTATTCGTAATGATTATCTTATCCTTCAAATCCAATGGCATGTATCGTTTGATATAATGGAAATCACCTGCTATAATGGTAGCTTTTTGATAGTATTCATCAAATCTTCCTTTAATAATATCGTTCTGTTGGCTACCAGTTGGATACAACCACTTAAAGGGCAATTTACATACTATAGGAGCTGCCGCCCTAGCAATTACAGCCAATTGTTTTAACGAATATATTGGTTTATTAATCCCTAGTCCAAATATTAGGTCTCCAATGGTCAGATTTGCACCTAGTTTATCTAGAGTCTCAGCCATCCCAAAGCGATCCATGGCAGAAGTTATTAGTACCTGTTTATTATTAAAGTCAATAATTTTATTATCTTGTAGATAACTTATGACTCTACGCTCAAGGGTATTTTTTAGTCCAGAGCCATCAACTATAGGGCTTTTTATGGCAGCATTTTTAAGTTTAAGAGCTTCTCTTATGACATAAGGCCTCTTCCCAGCCCAAATATATAAATCAATGCCCCCCATGCCAAAGGCCTCAACCTTACCATCGAGGCTTTTAATCTTATTGACTGCTTCCGTCAAGCTACCGTCAGTCCCAATTCTTTCTATTTGGTATTCTTGTCCCGTAATTTCAACCACAGCTTGATGGTCTCGTTTTGAGCTGCCAATACTTATACTAACAATTCGTTTCATGGATTTATCCTCCTATTTCAACAATATATGTGTATTATTGTCCAAAGAAATAGGCTTATACTTTTAAATCTTAATTGTTGAGTGGTAATAATCCAATAGTAACTCTTCCATTGCCCCTCTAGAGTTCATATGATTAATCTCATTTCTTAATTGAGCAGTTTTTGGAAAGCCCTTCATATACCAAGATATATGCTTTCTCATTTCCCTTATCGCAATATACTCCCCTTTAATCTCAATAACTAAATTTAGATGTTTAATAATCATATCTATACGTTCTTTTAGGGTTGGCTCAGTCAGCACCTCACCTGTTTTCATGTAATGATCTACCCGATTAAATATCCATGGATTGCCCTGTGCTCCACGGCCAATCATAATACCATCACACTTTGTATAATCCAAGAGTCTTATTGCATCTTCAATAGAGAAGACATCACCATTTCCTATAACAGGTATGCTGACAGCTTCTTTAGCCGCCTTAATAATATCCCAGTCTGCTTTACCAGTATAGAATTGTTCCCTCGTTCTCCCGTGAATGGTAACCACTTCTCCACCATTAGCCTCTATCACTTTTGCCATTTCAACAGCGTTTATATTATCTTCATCCCACCCTTTTCTTATCTTTACAGTCACGGGTTTCACTGATTCCCTTACTACGGCAGCAATTACTTCCCCAGCCAGCTTTGGATTCCTCATAAGGGCACTACCATCACCATTTTTGGTGATTTTGGGAGTTGGACATCCCATATTAATGTCTAATATTAAGTTCTCTCGATCATTCAACTGATATGCAGCCCTTGCCATGATTTCAGGATCAGAACCAAATATCTGAATAGCAACAGGTTTTTCAGCTTCTTCTATCCTAAGTAACTCTTCTGTTTTTTGATCATGATAATAAAGCCCTTTAGCACTAACCATTTCCGTGTACACCATCCCACAATTCATCCCACGACAAATCAATCGATAAGGAAGGTCTGTTACGCCAGCCATGGGGGCTAAGAAAACATTATTATCTAATTCAACGTTACCGAACTTCATCATTCCACCTCCAAGACACTTCTAATCTCCTATGTATATATTGTACCTAAATATAAGTATTTATATTTAAAAATAAAAGCCAGGTTATTCCTGACTTCTATCTATCGTCCGTTTAGCTTTGTCATCTTTATTTAAGTCATATATAATACGCAAGCCCTCTAGCGTTAAGAACTTGTCTACCTTGTGGATATATTCGGTTTCACTGGCAATCAAAGTCGATAATCCCCCAGTAGCAATTACCTTTACATTGTCACTCTTGAACTCCTGCATCATTTTCTTGATGATATATTCCACCAGCCCAACATAGCCATAAATTATCCCAGACTGAATACTATTTACTGTATTCTTACAGATTACTTTTCCAGGCTTAATTAGTTCTACCCTTGGTAGTTTTGCGGCCTGTTGAAACAATGCATCACTGGAAATTTTAATCCCCGGAGATATGGTTCCTCCAAGATAGTCTCCATTTTCTGCAATGGCGCAGAAGGTAGTTGCAGTTCCAAAGTCCACAATAATCAGTGGCCCACCATATTTTTCATATGCTGCTACTGCATTTACAATTCGGTCAGCTCCAACTTGTTTTGGATTATCATACTTAATATTCATGCCAGTTTTTATTCCAGGACCTACAACTAGAGGCTCTACTTCAAAAAACTTTCTAACCGCATGCTCTAGGGAATACATAATATTAGGCACTACAGAGGATATAATTACATTCTTCACATCCTTTGTTTCCAAACCACTATGTTGAAACAACTGATAAATCAGCATTCCATATTCATCCGATGTTTTATTCTTGTCTGTAGCAATCCTCCAAAAATCTATTAACTCTTTACCTTCGTAAACACCTAAAACAATATTTGTATTTCCTACATCAAACACCAATATCATCTGGTCACCTTCTTATAAATTATTTTTGCTTTTTAATATCTTCATAATTGAGTAGACAATGATAGCCGATATAATCACTTCTGCAGTTCCATTGACTCCAGCTATCACTCCTACTATCTTCAAAGGAAGATATCCCCTTAGGTAAATCATTGTCAGTACCCCTACAGTATTGGTGATTGTACCTATAACTGCTGCGAAAACACTACTTTTAGTTGCTTTATAAGCATAATACGTAGCCGCTCCTATAAGTAGTCGTGGTAAGATCGATACTAGTGGGTCACTAAAAAATGCTGGTGTAGCCCTGAGAAAACTTGATACCCCGAAAATGAATCCTACAAAAGTGGCTACCTTAGCATCCATTAAAATAGCTGCAATGATTATTGGAATATGCATAGTGGTTGCATTTACCCCAACTAAAAAGGGTATTGGAATATAGCCTAGAAAGGGAGTTACGCTTAATACAACTGAAAAGGCCCCCAGCATCCCTGCTACAGCAAGTCTTTTCGTCTTTGAGTTTAGAAATAGATTCTCCATTTTACACACCTCCGTTCCAGTTCAATTTGATACCGGACATTGTTTATAATTTTTTCCCTGATATCCAAGTCTAGTTCTAAAGATACTAGCTTTTTTTACCGTACCATTTTAACAGTTTATAAATGTTTACGCAATTAGTTTATGAAATTTTACTTAATTTAACTCCCTTTTGTTGTAAAGCTCTGTGAAAACTCCACCGAAAAGTCTTTAGCAAATACAAAAGACCCCTATAAGGGGCCAAGTGTATTATCAAGACTAGAATTTACTGTCCTATTTTTTTTCCTTAGCGACCTTAACTGATTTTAATTCATCAATCAAACTAGGAATTACCTTTTCAACATCACCTACAATTCCAACATCGGCCAATTCAAAAATTGGAGCAGAAGGGTTTTTGTTAATAGCAACGATTAAATCTGACTCTTCCATACCTGTTACGTGTTGTATTGCCCCAGAAACTCCACAAGCTAAATAAAGATTTGGTCTTACTGTTTTACCCGTTTGCCCAACCTGGTGCTCTCGATCCATCCAACCAGCGTCTACTACAGCACGGGAACCCGACACTAGTCCCCCAAGCTCTTTAGCTAGTAATTCTAGCGTCTGGAAGTTTTCTTTTTTCCTCATTCCACGACCACCAGAAACCAATACTTCCGCCTCTTCAATCTTCATTTTTTGCTTTTCTTCTTTAACGATTTCAATAACTTCTACATTTACATCTTCTTTTGCTAATCCAGAAGGGAACTCAATTATTTCTCCCTGTCGTTCTTCATTTCTTTCCTGCTTGATCATTACCCCAGGTCTTACAGTGGACATTTGAGGTCTATGATCTGGGCAAATAATAGTTGCCATGATATTCCCACCAAAAGCAGGTCTCGTCATCAATAGATGCTTTGACTCTTCATCTATCTCAAGGGTTGTACAATCAGCTGTTAAACCCGTATGAACTCTTGCCGAAACCCTAGGAGCCAAATCTCTTCCAAGGGCAGTTGCTCCCATTAGTATAATATCAGGCTTTTTTTCTTTTATAATCTTCGACATTACCTTTGTATAGGTCTCGGTAATATAAACATCTAATAGTTCATCTTCTACTAGGATTACTTCATCCGCACCATAATAAATCAGTTCTGAGGCCATCTCTTTTACGTTATTCCCTAATAGAACTGCTGTTAACTTCGTACCTAGGGTATCTGCCAATTCTCTACCTTTACCTAATAACTCTAAAGATACTTTTTGAATTTCTCCTGCCCTTTGCTCTGCAAAAACCCAAACTCCCTTATGCTCTAAAATACTCATGGTATCCCTCCAATCTAGATAATATATTTTTCTTTTAATTTATCAACGATTATTTTAGCTGCTTCCTTAGGATCTACTTCATATAGCTTGCCAGCTACCTTTGCTCCCTTTGTAAAAGACTTCTTCACTTTCGTTGGTGATCCTTTTAACCCTAAGTTTGTTGGATCTACCACAATGTCCTTCAAGTTCCATACTTCTATTTCTTTTTCTCTATAAGCATCAAATATACCTCCAACAGACATATATCTAGGCTCATTCATTTCCTTCAGCGTAGTAATTAAACAAGGAGTCTTTACCTTAACCATATGGTAACCATCTTCAAACATTCTTTTTAGAATTAGAGTCTCTCCATCAACTTTTAAATCTTCAACATAGCTTACCTGTGGTAATTTTAGATGTTCAGCAATTTGTGGCCCTACCTGAGCCGTGTCTCCATCAATTGCCTGTCGACCTGCAATTATCAGATCATAATCTATATTATTTATAGCAGCTGCCAAAGTACAAGAGGTAGCCCATGTATCTGCTCCTGCAAAGGCTCTATCGGTTAAAAGAATTCCCCTGTCCGCTCCCATAGCAAGTACTTCTCTTAAGGCAACCTCTGCTTGGGGTGGTCCCATAGTCAATACTGTAACTGTTGCCCCTAGTTCATCCTTAAGTTTAAGTGCTGCTTCAAGTCCACTTTTATCGTCAGGATTTATGATACTTGGCACTCCATCTCGAATTAATGTTCCTGTTTTAGGATCTAATCTAACTTCAGTTGTATCTGGTACTTGTTTTATACATACAATTATCTTCATCTATTAGTCCTCCTTTATTTTAATAACTGGGAAGAGATTACCATTCTTTGAACCTCAGATGTTCCCTCGTAGATTTCCGTAATTTTTGCATCCCTCATCATTCGCTCTACTGGATATTCTCTTGTATAACCATATCCTCCATGAAGTTGTACTGCCTTTGTCGTTACCTCCATTGCTGTTTCTGCTGCATATAGCTTTGCCATTGCAGCTTCCTTTGAATATGGCAGGTTGTTACCCTTATTAAAAGCAGCTTTATATACCAGTAATCTTGATGCCTCTACCTTTGTATGCATATCAGCCAACTGAAATTGAGTGTTTTGGAAGAAGGATAAAGGTTTGCCAAATTGTCTTCTTTCTTTTACATAACCAACTGTTTCATCTAAAGCCCCTTGAGCTATCCCTAATGCTTGAGCAGCAATTCCAATACGCCCTCCATCTAGTGTCTTCATGGCTACTCCAAAGCCCTTACCTAGCTTACCAAGAAGATTTTCTTTTGGGACTCTGCAATTTTCAAAAATTAGCTCACATGTGGCAGATCCTTTAATCCCTAGTTTTGCTTCTTTCTTTCCGATGGTGAAGCCTTCTGTATCAGCATCTACAATAAATGCTGAAATTCCTCTGGTGCCTTGGCTCTTGTCAGTCATGGCCAAAATAATATAAATATCTGCATATCCAGCATTGGTGATGAATATCTTTGAACCATTTAGAACATAATGATCTCCATCTAATACAGCAGTGGTTTGTTGAGCAGAGGCATCTGTTCCTGCATTAGGCTCTGTTAATCCGAAAGCTCCTAATTTCTCTCCCTTTGCCAAAGGTACAAGATATTTTTGTTTTTGCTCTTCTGTACCAAACTCATAAATAGGGGCTGCACATAGGGATGTATGGGCTGATACGATTACTCCTGTAGTCGCACATACCTTCGATAATTCCTCCACCGCCATTGCGTAGGCGATAATATCTCCACCAGCACCTCCATATTCCTTAGGAAAGGGTATTCCCATAAATCCATACTTTTGCATCTTTTTAACTGTCTCTACTGGAAATTCTTCTTTTTCATCCACTTCCTCAGCGTGGGGTTTAACTTCCTTTTCAGCAAACTCTTTATATAATTTTTGAAGCATAACATGTTCATTTGATAAATTAAAATTCATCCTTATTACCTCCTTACAGTAGTGGTTTATATTATTTTGGGGGCATTACTGTAGCAACACCCGAAAGAACAACTTCATCATTTTGGTTTTTGCATATAGTGCTTAATTTTACTCTATTCTTTTCTGAAGCAATTTCAACAACCTCAACCTCGGCAGAAATCGTGTCAGCAAATCTAACAGGGGCATGAAACTTTAAATCTTGAGATAAATAGATGGTACCTGGCCCTGGCAACTGAGTGCCTAACACAGCTGATATTAATCCTGAAGTAAGGATCCCATGAACGATTCTTCCTTTAAAAAAAGTCTCCTTAGCATAACTTTCGTTAATATGGGCTGGATTAAGATCTCCAGTAATCCCGGCATACAAATATACATCTGTCTCGGTAATGGTTTTTTGAAACGAAGCCTTATCTCCTAATTTTATTTCATGTATTGTTTTTCCTTTCACAATATTACCCCCTTTAATTTTAATTACGCCTAATAATTGTCGCAAATATCGTGCCACATTTGTATTCCTGATATTTTATTGTCAATCTTATTTACATCAAACCTTGCATTTAACGCTTTGGATGTTCTTAATCTTTTAATTTTCTATTTTTTACAAGAATAACATTTTGATTTCGTTTGTTTATTATTTAACCATATCCAACAGAAAAACTGTACATTAAATGTACAGTTTTTCTGTTGGATATGCTAACTATTAAGTTTTCTAGGTTTATATCAGTTAATCAATATCTTTCCCACTGTAGGAAATTAATACAGTGTTCATTAAGTGGTCATCATACTATTTTATAAAACAGCACCGCCATCTACAGATAATACTGCTCCAGTTACAAACTTAGCTTCATCAGATGCTAGATATAAGAAGGCATTTGCTATATCATCAACTTCTCCTAATGAGTTTAATGGAGATTTACCCTTCATCATTTCTAATACCTTTTCTGGCATTTTAGCTGTCATTTCAGTATTAATAAAACCTGGTGCTACAGCATTTACTCTAACACCTTTTCTACCCAACTCTCTAGCCCAAGTTTTAGTCATACCAATCACACCAAACTTTGTTGCAGCATAATTTGTTTGACCAAAGTTTCCATAAAGACCAACAATTGAAGATACGTTGATAATTACTCCACTCATTTGCTCTGCCATTATTTTAGCAACAGTTTGACCGCAATTATATACTCCTTTTAGGTTTACAGCAATAACGTTATCAAATTGGTCTTCTGTCATTTTTACTAATTGGGCATCAGCAGTGATTCCTGCATTATTAATTAAGATATCTATTCTTCCAAATCTATTCATTACTTGTTCAATGGCTGAATTAACTTCTTCTTGTTTAGCTACATTAGCTACAACTCCAAAAGCCTCTGCACCAGTTGCATTTATTTCGTTAACCGCTGCATCTACTTCCTCTTTGTGCATCCCCCAAATAACTACCTTTGCTCCTTCTTCTGCAAATCTTTTGATTGATCCTTTACCTATTCCCGATGTAGATCCTGTAATAACTGCTACTTTATCCTTTAATCTCATTTACATTACCTCCTATGTTCATTACGCTTACTTCTAACTTATCATTGAAAAAGCTAACTTATAAATTAATATTACACATTATTTTTCATTAAACTTGTCTAATTTACTTCAGTAGCACTTTGATTCTATTAGGATAAAACCAGTACTATTCCTCAGTATGCTATACAAGCCCAATACTTGCTAATACAATAGCTACTATTACCGAAAGAATTGGAATCGCTGTTCCTACCATAAAGATATCTTTATAAGAATCCTTATGGGTCATAGCTGTAACTGCTAATAATGTTAATACCGCACCATTGTGAGGTAGTGTATCTAATCCACCACTGGATAAAGATGCTACTCTATGGAATGCCTCTGGTGGAATACCCGTTGAAGCAGCTAACTGCATATATTTTTCACCTAAAGCTGCTAATGCTATACCCATACCACCTGATGCTGAACCTGTAGCTCCTGCCAGCACGTTTACTGCAGCCGATAGTGAGATAAGGGGATTTCCTGGAATTGCCAATACCATACTAGTTAATGTCTCAAATCCTGGTACCGCTCTTACTACTGCACCAAAACCAACCGCTGCACTTGTATTTAGAATTGCTAATACTGAACCCGCAGCTCCGGCATTGATCGTTTCAATTAATTTTGGTAATCTCTTGAAGTTAAGTGCAATAGCTGCAATAATACCAATTACTAAAGGAGGAATTACCTGTTGAGCAGCTGGTAGTTCCTTTGTAAATAAGTTTAAGACACCAATAACAAGGATTAGAGGTATTGCTGATAAAAATGGATTTGGTAATTTAGAAGCATTAATTTCGTCTACTTTCTTTTCAAGCTCAGTGAAAACCTCTCCTGCAGCAGTTAATTTTCTTTGTCTATAACTTAACCAAAGGAGACCGACCCCAAACATTACAAGCGCTCCAGCGACCCCCATAATTGGCGCAGCTACTGGTGTAGTTCCGAAATAAGTCATGGGAATTAAGTTCTGAATTTGTGGTGTTCCTGGTAATGCAGTCATTGTGAATGTAAAAGATCCTAATGCGATAGCCCCTGGAATAAGCTTTCTAGAGATGTTAGCCTCTCTGAATAGAGCAACAGCCAATGGATAAATGGCAAATACTACTACGAATAGAGAAACTCCACCGTAAGTTAAGATTCCACAAGCTGCCACTACTGCTGCTATAGCATATTTTGTACCAATTAGCTTTGTCATATAGTATGCAACGGAACGAGCGGCACCTGATTCATCCATCACCTTACCAAAAATCGCTCCCAATAAAAATGCCGGGAACCATGCCTTAGCAAAACCTACAAGACCACCCATATATGTTTCTGAGTAAGCTGGTAACAATTCTAATCCACCAGAACCTGCAACAATCAATGCACAGATAGGAGCAATCCATATAATGGACATCCCTCTGTAGGCTAAGTACATCAACAATACTAATCCAATAATAATACCTAACATTTAATATCCCTCCCACTTTAAATTACTAAACCCATTCTTTCATTAGTAAAAATTCTAGAATCCATTTCTTTTAAATCTTTACTGATTTTTGGAACAAATTCCATTTGATCTAATATGTCCTTCTGTAGGTCAACACCAGGAGCAATTTCAGTTAGCGTGATTCCTTCTTCGTTTAAAGTGAATACTGCCCTCTCAGTAATATATATTACTGGTTGCTTTACTTCTAAAGCATAATCACCGCTAAAAGTAATGTGTTCTACTCTAGGGATTAATTTTTTAACCTTTCCTTCTTGGTTGATCACAAGCTTACCATCATTAACTTGAATATCTAAGCCCCCAGCAGTAAAAGTTCCACAGAAGATTACTTTTTTAGCATTTTGAGTAATGTTAATAAAGCCACCTGCTCCTGCTATCTTTGGACCAAACTTACTTACGTTAATATTTCCCTCTCCATCACATTGTGCCAATCCTAGGAAAGCTACATCCAATCCACCACCATCATAAAAATCAAACTGATAAGGTTGATCAATAATCGCTTCTGGATTAATCGCGGCACCGAAACTTAAACCACCAGCAGGAATACCACCGATTGGTCCTGGTTCTACAGTTAATACCATTTGCTCACCGATGCCTTCTTCGTTGGCAACAATAGCCACTCCCTCAGGCATTCCTATTCCTAAATTGACCACTGCATTTGGCACTAGCTCCATAGCAGCTCTTCTTGCAATAATTTTTCTCTCATCTAGAGCCATCGGTTTCACTGAGTTTACTGGCACTCTAGTAGCCCCAGTATAGCTAGAATTATAAGCCTCAGCAAAGGTCTGCATATGATTTTTCATATCTTGTACTTCTACGATTGTATCTACATATATTCCAGGTATCTTTACTAACTTTGGGTCCAGAGTTCCCTTCTTAACTACCTTCTCTACTTGAACAATCACTTTTCCACCAGAGTTTTTACAAGCTTGTGCAATAGAAAGTACTTCCAGTGAACCTGCTTCCTTTTCCATGGTAACGTTTCCATTTTCATCAGCATAAGTCCCTCTGATAAATGCAAAATCTATTGGAAATGCTTTGTATAGTAAGTATTCCTCTCCCAATAAATTGACTAGTTCAACCATATCCTCTTTTGTTGAATCATTTAATTTTCCACCATCTACCCTTGGGTCAACAAAGGTTTTTAAGCCTACTTTCGTTACGGTTCCTGGCTTGTTAGCTGCTATATCTCTAAATAAATGAGAGATTGATCCTTGAGGAAAGTTATATGCCTCAATCTTATTTTCAAATGCTAATTTCTGAATTTTAGGAACTAAACCCCAGTGACCTCCGATAACCCGCTTTAATAGACCCTCATGTCCTAGGTGATTTAGCCCTCTGTCTTTTCCGTCTCCTTGTCCTGCCGCATAAACCAAAGTTAAGTTTTGAGGTTCGTTAGTCTCTACAAATCTTTTTTCCAGCGCGATCTCTAATTCTTCTGGAACGGCATTCCCTACGAATCCTCCTGTTGCTATTGTGCTATTAGATGTTACTAGTTTTACTGCTTCATCTGCTGTTAAAAATTTAAGTGCCAAAATAAAAGCCTCCCTCCAGTTTTATTTGTCCATAATATAATGCAATACTCATGCCACCTTTATGGCCTTAGAAAAGACATGAGTATTTTTGCATTGTATTTGAAATCTAGAGGATGGCTTTATTTTAACATTCTTGAGCATTGTTCATTTTTTGTGCACTAACTTTGGATTTGACTCATGTTGAGATGGCATCAAATGGTGTGAATGTTGAAAACATAATACTTGTACTTAACCAATAATGATTATTATTCATTGTGTTCATATTAATTACAGTGTACATTTTATTTGCAATATTCACTCTGTTTACAATGTGTATTCTGTTTACAGTTTATGAACTATTACAAGCTTTTGTATTACACACTAAACTTACTTTACTAATAAATCTAAATTGTATCTTTTAATCTTCTCATATAGGCTTGTACGACTTATTCCTAAGGACTTTGCAGTTTGTAATTTATTCCCATCGGTTTCAGTTAACACTTGAGTAATAGCTTTACGTTCAATTTCTTCAATAATTTCCTTGAGACTCCCTTCAAGTTTAACCTCTTTTGGCTCCAAATTAATAATTTTATGGTCCTGAAAATTCTTGCGAATATAGTAGGGAAGGTGTTCTATAGTAATCATAGCCTCCTTCTCCACTAAGTTTAAAGCTCTTTCAATCAAATTAGCTAGCTCCCTAATATTCCCAGGCCAATGATAGGTTTTGAGTGCCTCCATAGCAGACGGAGATATTTCGGTTACATGTCGCTCCATTTCTCCTGCCAGCTTCTTAAGCAGGTAGTTAGTAATTAGTGGCACGTCCCCGCTCCTCTCCCTTAGGGGTGGAATATTTATACTGATTACGTTCAACCTATAATATAAATCTTCTCTGAATGTTTTCTGTTCAACCATTTCTTGTAGATTTCTATTTGTAGCTGCTATAATTCTAACGTCTATCTTTTGACTCTTTACTCCACCTATTCTCTCTATTTCCCGCTCCTGTATTACTCTCAATATCTTAACCTGCATGTTTAAAGGTAGATCACCAATTTCATCAAGAAAAATAGTACTCTTATTAGCCAATTCAAACTTCCCAGGTTTTCCACCCTTTTTAGCCCCAGTAAAGGCCCCTTGTTCGTAACCAAAAAGCT
This sequence comes from Alkaliphilus hydrothermalis, assembly GCF_016908555.1. Taxonomy (GTDB): domain Bacteria; phylum Bacillota; class Clostridia; order Peptostreptococcales; family Natronincolaceae; genus Alkaliphilus; species Alkaliphilus hydrothermalis. Next base: position 35,163 of record NZ_JAFBEE010000021.1, on the reverse strand, counting down.
CAGACTCGATTAATTCTGCTGGTATAGCTCCACAGTTTACTTTAATAAGAGGATATTCCCCCCGTACACTAGCGTTATGAATAGCATGGGCAAAGAGTTCTTTTCCCGTACCACTCTCTCCTAATAATAAGACATTAGATTTACTAGAAGCAACTTTGTGGGCAAGTTCCCTAGCCCTCATAATCTCATCACTGTTGCCCACAATACTTTCAAAGGTATATTCCCCTCCAAGGGCCTTCTTCAGTTCTCTTTTATAGAATTCCAGTTGTTTTTCCATCTTCAAAATGTTCTTTACATAGACATCAAATTCAACTAGATTTTTAAAAATAACCGTCCCTACCGCTCCTATAATCCTACCTTCCCTATAGATGGGTATACGGTCTGCAATCATCTGATTTCCTTTTATTTCTTGTATATCTCCAATTTCTTTTTGCCCCGTCTTAACTACAATATGCATTCTTGTATTCTCTATAACTTCCGTTACGTGCTGTCCAATTGCTGATTCCTGACTAATTCCAATAAAGTCGCAATAACGTTTATTAATCATAATAATATAGCCATCTGGATCTACCACCACCATCCAGTTATAGGTTATATTAAAAATGTCCTTATATAGATTTAATAGAAACTCTATATCCTCCAACTTGTCTTCCGCTTTCTCATGTAGACGATTAATAAAATTCAAGTCTATATACTTTTGTCTTCTTTCTTCACGGTTAATTGGATTCACCCCCTAGGGATTATTTTTCTTAAGAACTTTGATAATATTGCTATGATTTGAGATTTGTGTTTTTTATTAATATAAAAACAGCAAAGAATCGACTAAGGATCCTTTGCTATATATATATATGTTTTATTAAGCTATCTTTTAACGATGACGGCTGTACCCATTCCACCACCAATACATAATGTGGCTAATCCATAGTTAGACTCTCTCTTTTGCATTTCATGTAATAGGGTTACAAGGATTCTTGCCCCACTGGCTCCGACTGGATGTCCTAGTGCGATTGCTCCCCCATTCACATTTACTCTCTCAGCAACCCAGTTTAATTCTTTGCCTACTGCTAGAGCTTGAGCTGCAAAGGCTTCATTTGCCTCGATTAAGTCCATATCTTCTATTTTAAGTCCAGCCTTTTCTAAAGCTTTTTGAGTTGCAGGAACTGGCCCAATACCCATTATTGATGGTTCTACTCCTGCATTGCCATAGGATACTAAGGTTGCCAATGGCTTAATTCCCAATTCATCAGCTTTTTCTTTCGTCATGATTACTAGTGCTGCTGCTCCATCATTAATTCCAGATGCATTTGCAGCAGTCACACTTCCATCCTTCTTGAAGGCTGGTCTTAATTTGCCTAATTTTTCAGCCGTTACTCCTGCCTTTGGGAACTCGTCAGTATCAAAGATGATTGGATCGCCTTTTCTTTGGGGAATACTTACTGGTACGATTTCTTCCTTAAACTTTCCTTCTGCTATAGCTTTTTCAGCTTTGTTTTGACTTTCAGCTGCAAATTGATCCTGTTCTTCTCTCGTTAGTCCATACTTTTCTACTAAGTTCTCAGCAGTAATTCCCATGTGGTAGTCATTAAAGGCATCAGTTAAAGCATCATGAATCATTGAATCCATCACTTGACCATGTCCCATACGCATTCCCCATCTTGCCTTTGGTAAAAGGTATGGAGCTTGGCTCATGTTTTCTGTTCCACCTGCTACTACTATATCATTATCTCCCGCTATAATTGTTTGAGCTGCCAAAGATACTGTCCTTAACCCTGATCCACAAAGCATGTTGATAGTGGTTGCTGGTATGCCTGATGGTATGCCTGCCTTTATAGAAGCTTGTCTTGCAACCCCTTGCCCTAGTCCAGCCTGTAGAATACAGCCCATATATACTTCATCCACCTGCTCTGGTTTAACATTTGCACGATTTAATGCTTCTTTAATAACTAGAGCCCCTAAATCAACAGCTGATACATCTGCTAAAGCACCACCGTAATTTCCTATTGCTGTTCTAACTGCACTTGCTATAACAATTTCCTTCATTTTTAGTATCCTCCTTCTATATTTATATAGTTATTTATAATAATTATCATTGCAAATATCATGCCATCTAACATAGAATACAGAAAAATTAATAACTATAATACTATGTCAGTATCTCCTTAATGAATAAGTAAGAATAGTGTTGCAAGAATAGTGGCTGAATCTTCAATAATGTGAATTTAGATATATCCGTCTTTCCCTCGGACAGAAACCTCCCCCGAAAAGACCAAATCTTCTTTACCTCCTTCTTGAGCTATCTTCAGCAATCCTTCTTCTGTTATATCCACAGCTTTGGCAATTGTTTCTTTGTTACCTTGGATAATACGGATTTCCTTTCCAAGCATTGCAGAATATTTTTTACAGATTTCTATCGTACTCTGCAAACTACCACTCTTGATGTAATCCTGATAAAGTTTTTCAAATTCATTTAGAATTGCAACAATCATCTCTTTACGAGAATAATGCTTTTTACCCTCTATCAATAAAGATGTACCTTTCTCCCTTAAATCCTCTGGGAATTCCTCTGTATTAACATTGATTCCAATGCCAACAATTATGTAGGCTACTTGATTTAATTCCCCCGACATCTCCGTTAATATTCCACATACCTTTTTACCATTTATAATAACATCATTTGGCCATTTAATCAGTACATCTAGGCTTGTGATACTCCTAATCCCTAGACACGTGGCAGCAGCGGCAATTTGGGTCATTTTAGCCCCCTCTGTTGGAGGTATTTGGGGCTTCAGAATGATAGACATGAAAATTCCTTTTCCTTTTGGAGATGTCCACCCCCTCCCCATTCGACCTCTGCCTTCTGTCTGTTCATTTCCAATAATAACAACTCCATGGGGTGTTTCATGGGCTATTTCCTTTGCGTAAGTGTTGGTGGATTTGATGGAGTCAAAGTAGATGATATGATGTCCAATTTCTTCGGTATCCAGCATTGATTGTAGTTCTACAGGGACCAGTAGATTATCATTTTCCATCAACTGATATCCTTTTTTATTGACAGTTTCAATGATATGACCTTCCTTTTTGAGGGAGTTGATTTGCTTCCAGATGGCTGTCCTAGAAACGCCGAATAGTTCAGCCAGTTCCTCTCCTGACTTATACTGCCCCTTGCTTTCATATAGTACCTTTAGTATTTTTTCTTTCATACCTGCATCTCCTGTTTACATTAACTATTGTCTTTATTTATTATAATGCTATTGTCTTATTATTAAATGATCATAAGTAATGTAATCGTATCTATTTTCTGAATTACTAATCATCTATTACTAGTATACTAATTTATAGCAAAAAAACAAAGACCTCGAGTGAATTTTGGTAGACTTTATTTGATATAATTTCCCTCTCCTTCTTCAACTTTTTTTATTTAATGAAGAAGACGATTAATCCAACAATGTGTAAATGTATACAGAAATATGTAGAGGGTACTGAAATTATGTAGCACAAAGAATATGAGGGTTTTTCAACATGCAAAGAGGGCACCATCTAGTGCCCTCTCTTTATTATAGTTCAATATATTTATTAATTAAATAGGGTTAATAATACCCCAGCTGCAACAGCTGACCCGATTACCCCTGCAACGTTTGGTCCCATAGCATGCATTAATAGGAAGTTGCTTGGGTTTTCCTTTTGCCCTACTACTTGAGATACCCTTGCTGCCATTGGTACAGCCGATACTCCAGCTGAACCGATTAAAGGGTTGATGGCATTACCACCCATCATCTTGTTCATTAACTTAGCCAGCAATACTCCTGACCCCGTTCCAACACCGAAGGCTACAATCCCAAGAACAATGATTTTTAAAGTTTCAAGTTTTAAGAAGTATTCTGCTTGAGCTGTTGCACCAACAGAGATTCCCAATAGAATTGTTACGATATTCATTAACTCATTTTGAGCTGTCTTTGACAGACGATCTGTTACCATAGATTCCTTTAATAAATTACCCAACATCAGTAAACCTACTAAAGCAGAAGCAGATGGTAATAATAAAGAAACTATAAGAGTAACTAGTACAGGGAATACTATCTTTTCTGTTTTAGATACAACCCTTAACTGTTGCATCTTAATCATTCGCTCCTGCTTATTAGTAAACATCTTCATAATAGGCGGTTGAATGATTGGTACAAGTGCCATATAAGAGTATGCCGCCACTGCAATTGGTCCCAATAGATGAGAAGCCAATTGTGAAGTAAGGAAAATTGCCGTTGGTCCATCGGCTCCTCCAATAATTCCAATTGATGCAGATTCTTGAGCATTAAATCCTAACAATATCGCTCCAATAAATGTAAAGAAAATTCCTGCTTGGGCCGCTGCCCCTAAGAATAAACTCTTGGGGTTAGCAATTAATGGACCAAAGTCCGTCATCGCCCCTACCCCTAAGAAAATAAGTGGAGGAAAAATCCCTAGTTTTACACCTTTTCCAAAATATTGTAGTAGTCCACCTGGAGTCTCAGTATAAATTTCAATAGGTATTCCCGATTCCAAGGCTTTTGCCGTTGGTTCCATTAGCATAGATGCGGATTCAGGGTCAACAGATTTAATCAAAGTTGACGCCCCTTCCATTAGTCCTGCCAGTGGAAGGTTAGTCAACATCATACCAAAAGCAATTGGTACCAATAATAATGGTTCAAATTTCTTGCCTATGGCAAGATATAGTAAAAGACAAGCAATGATTAGCATTAATGCTTGTTGCCACGTCATTAATGCATATCCAGTGCTCTGCCAAAACTCTGTAAGTACGCTTAGCATTTGTGCATCTCCTTTCGATTAAAGTGGTCAACAACTATTACTTTAAAGATACTAGTACATCTCCACCATTAACTGATGCACCTTCTGATACATGGATTGCTGCAACTGTACCATCAGCTGGAGCCATGATTTCATTTTCCATCTTCATCGCTTCGAGAATAAGTAATACCTGACCTTCCTTAACCGCTTGACCTTCTTTAACTTCTATTTTCCATATGTTTCCTGGCATTGGAGCTTCTACAGTTGTTGCACCCGCTGGAGATGCTACTGGTGCTGCTGGCTTTGCCGCTGGCTTAGCTGCTGGAGCTGCCTTTGGAGCCGCTGGTGCTGCTGGTCTTGGTGCTGGAGCCGCTGCTCTTGGGGCAGGAGCTGCTCCATCTTTAATTTCCTCTACATCTACTTCGTAACTTACACCATTTACAGTTATATTAAATTTCTTCATGATCATTCTTCCTCCTTAAAATAGCGGTTTGGTTTTCAATCGATTTCATTAGTTTGATTAGTTCATTCTTGCTGCTTTAGCCCATGCTGGGGTATCATCACCAACACGAACGATATTACGAACAACTATATTATGGGTTGATGTATGGAGACTGGCTGCTACTGCTGCAGCGATTACCGCTACTAGTTCACCATCATCTACAACTTCCTCTTCTACAACTTCTTCTTTAACTACAGGAGCAGGAGCAACCTTCGTCTTCTTTTCTGCTGACTTTTTATCAACATTGCCTAACACTTTACTCATTAATTGAATTCCAAAGTAAAGAACAATTAGAGCTATGAAAACGATTACTAGTCCTATAGCCGTAACCTGAAGACCTGCAAGAAGTTTTTCACCCATAGACATTGTATCAATAGAGTTTTTCAATTTATCAATTAGACCCATTAACGATCACCTCTTTATTAGTTTCCTCCGTCTATACTGGCAAGTTACCATGTTTCTTTGCTGGTCTTGTTTCTCTCTTGCTGGCTAACATATTTAAAGCATCTGCTAATCTTGGTCTTGTTGCAGATGGCTCAATCACATCATCAACATAGCCCCTCTCCGCTGCTTTATATGGAGTAGCAAATTCCTTCTTATAGTTTTCTACTAGTTCAACTCTTGTTTGTTGAGGATTATCTGAATCACTAATTTCTTTTCTGAAAATAATGTTTGCAGCTCCCTCTGGACCCATAACTGCGATTTCAGCTGTTGGCCAAGCTAATACCATATCCGCTCCAAGGTCCTTACAGCACATTGCGATGTAAGCGCCACCGTAGGCTTTTCTAACGATCAATGTGATCTTTGGTACTGTTGCTTCACTATAAGCATAAAGCATCTTAGCACCATGACGGATAATTCCGCCATACTCTTGAGTAGTTCCTGGTAAGAATCCTGGTACGTCTACAATATTTAATACTGGAATATTGTAAGCATCACAAGTTCTGATGAATCTTCCTGCTTTGTCAGAAGCATTGATATCTAAGCAACCTGCTAAAACCTTAGGTTGGTTAGCAATAATCCCAACAGATTGTCCATTAATTCTAATGAAACCTGTAAGCATATTCATTGCAAAGTAAGGTTGTACTTCATAGAAGTCTCCATCATCTGCAATTAACTCAATCACTTTTTTCATATCATAAGGCTTGTTTGGGTTTTCTGGAACGATTTCGTCTAACTCTGCAATAATCTTATTCACATCATCTGCTGTTTGGAAAACAGGTGCTGTTTCTAAGTTATTTGATGGTAAGAAGCTTAGTAATCTTCTGATATCAGCGATACAAGCCTCATCATTTGCTGATAAGAAGTGGGCAACACCACTTGTTCTATTGTGGGTCATACCTCCACCTAATTCTTCAGCAGATACTTCTTCTCCTGTAACCGTCTTGATTACCTGTGGCCCAGTAATGAACATCTGGCTAGTTTTGTCCACCATGAAGATGAAGTCAGTTAAGGCTGGTGAATAAACCGCACCTCCAGCACAAGGTCCCATGATTGCAGTAATTTGAGGAATAACACCTGAAGAAATTGTGTTACGGTAGAATATTTTAGCGTATCCAGATAAAGCATCTACACCCTCTTGAATCCTCGCTCCACCAGAGTCATTTAACCCTACGATTGGAGCTCCCATTCTTAATGCCATATCTTGAACTTTAACGATTTTAGCAGCATGCATTTCTCCTAAAGAACCCCCAACAACTGTAAAGTCTTGGGCATAAGCATATACTAGTCTACCGTCAACTTGACCATATCCAGTAACAACCCCTTCACCAGGAGATTCTACTTTTTCCATACCAAAATTAACGCATCTGTGATTAACAAAAGCGTCGATTTCAACAAATGTTCCTTCGTCAAACAACAGATTGATTCTTTCTCTTGCTGTCAATTTACCTTTTTCATGTTGGCTGGCAATTCTTTTTTCTCCGCCTCCAAGCTCGATTTTCGCTTTGCGTTGGCGCAGTTCTTCTATTTTGTTTACGGCCATTCTTAACCCTCCTATTAAATAATGCTAAACTCAGGACTATTATAACATAACCTCTTTAGGTGTCAAACCTAGTCTTGTCTTTCACTTAATTCGATTAGAACCCCATTAGTACTCTTTGGATGACAGAAGGCAATCTTTGCTCCACCTGCTCCATATCTTGGCTTCTCATCAATCATCCTAACACCCTTTGCCTTCATTTCCTCAATAGCTTCTTCGATATTCTCTACTCTAAAAGCCATATGTTGGATTCCTTCGCCCTTTTTCTCAATGAATTTAGCAATAGGACCGTCTTCTTCAGTAGACTCCAATAGCTCTACCTCAGTATCTCCCACTGGTAAGAAAGCAACCTTAACTTTTTGCTCCTCTACTACTTCTGTACCTACACACTCAAGCCCTAACATTTCTTGATAGAACTTTAGGGTTTCATCTAAGTTTTTAACTGCAATACCGATATGGTCTAATTTCAAAGCCTTCATTATTTGTTCCTCCTTATGAGTTCTTAAGAATTACTTTATTCACCAAATCATTGCTCATTGTATAGGGGTCCATTTCTCGATGGGCTACCTTTTCAGCCATTTTTAAAATCATCGCCTTTTTTTCTTCATTGCCTACTAATCGGTCCATTAGCTCCCTTTGAACTAAGTCAATGATTTCAAGCTGAATATTTCTAATACGTTTTTCCATTAGTTTACCGCTATTTTCTAAGTAGTACCAATGCTTATTCATATTATCGTATAGCTCATCGATCCCTTTATTATATAAGGCCACCACTTTTGATATTGGTGGTCTCCATTCGCTGTGATTGAAATCCAACATCATTTCGATTTCTACTTGCGTTCTGTCGGCTCCGTCTCGATCCGCCTTATTCACTGCAAAAACATCTCCGATTTCCATGATGCCAGCTTTAATAGCTTGAATATCATCACCTAATCCAGGAACCATAACCAGTAATACAGTGTCGGCTGCCTTTACAATGTCCACCTCTGACTGACCTACTCCAACCGTTTCAATGAAGATGTAATCACAGCCGTAGATATCCAGTACTTTTACTGCCCCCAAGGTTGCCTTTGAAAGTCCACCTAAATGCCCACGGGTTCCCATACTTCTGATAAACACCCCTGGATCAGTATATAGATCTGTCATACGTACACGATCCCCTAAAATTGAACCGCCAGTGAAGGGGCTGGTGGGATCAACAGCAATAATGCCCACAGTTTTACCTTCCTGACGTAATTTCTTAGCCAATTTGTCGGTAAGTGTACTTTTGCCAGCCCCGGGGGGGCCTGTGATTCCAACGACTTTAGCTTTGCCTGTATGACTGTATAGCGCAGAGATTATTTTAATTGCCTCTGGATCATTATTTTCCATCATAGAAATTAATCTAGCTGCAGCACGTTTATCTTTGTTTAAAATACCTTCTTTTAAACTCACTGTCCCACCACCTATTGAGCTGATATTTAAAATGTAGGTGAGGTCCCCACCCCCATTTTACTTATATAAGACTATAAACATCTCTTAAGGTTTTCTTTAATAAAGTCGATTGTTACTTGAGTTGGTGTTCCGGGAGTGAAGATTTCTGCTAAACCACTTTCCTTTAAACCTGGAATATCTTCATCTGGAATTACACCACCACCGATTACTAGTGTTTCATTATATACGTTTTCCTGCTTTAATAATTCAACTACCTTTGGAAGCAAGTGATTGTGGGCACCTGATAAAATACTTAGGGCAACAACATCAACGTCTTCTTGTACTGCAGCTGCAACTATTTGCTCAGGTGTTTGTCTTAATCCTGTATAAATAACTTCCATTCCAGCGTCTCTTAACGCTCTTGCAATAACCTTTGCTCCACGATCATGACCGTCTAGTCCTGGTTTTGCTACTAAAACTCTAATTGGTCTTGCCATATCTTAATCCTCCCTTATATTCATCAATAGTTTAAAGAATAACGCTTTGTTGGTACTCACCGAATACTTCTCTTAACACGCCACAGATTTCTCCTAATGTTGCATAGGCCTTAACTGCATCTATAATATAAGGCATTAAATTGTCAGTTCCTTCAGCAGCAGTTTTTAGAACAGCTAATTTTTCTTCTGTTAGCTTGTTATCTCTTTCTGCCTTTAGTTCATTAATCTTTTGTTTTTGAAGTTCTCCTACAGATGGATCTACTCTTAATAATCCCTTTGGAGCTTCTTCTTTGATTTGGAACTTATTCATACCAACAACGATACGCTCATTGCTTTCAACTTGCTTTTGGTATTCATAAGAACTATCCATGATCTCTTTTTGGATGTATCCTTTTTCGATTGCCTCAGCAGAACCACCAAGTGTATCAATCTTGTTGATGTATTCCATTGCAGCTTTTTCAATTGTATTAGTTAAGTTCTCTACGTAGTAAGAACCTGCTAATGGGTCAATCGTTTCAGCTACACCACTTTCATGGGCAACGATTTGTTGAGTTCTTAAAGCAACACGTACTGAATCTTCAGTAGGTAAAGCCAATGCCTCATCCTTAGAGTTTGTATGAAGAGATTGTGTTCCTCCAAGTACAGCCGCTAAAGTTTGGATTGCTACCCTTACGATGTTGTTGTCAGGTTGTTGAGCAGTTAAAGTTGATCCTCCTGTTTGAGTATGGAACTTTAATTGCATTGACTTTGGACTTTGAGCGTTGAATCTTTCCTTCATAATTTTAGCCCATAGTCTTCTTGCCGCTCTAAACTTCGCTACTTCTTCTAATAAGTCATTGTGGGCATTGAAGAAGAAGGATAATCTAGGTGCAAATGTATCTACATCTAATCCAGCCTTGATGGCAGCTTCAACATAAGCAATACCATTTGCCAGTGTAAATGCAACTTCTTGGATAGCTGATGAACCAGCTTCACGAATATGGTAACCTGAGATACTGATTGTGTTCCAGTTTGGTACTTCCTTTGAACAGTATTCAAATATATCTGTAATTAATCTCATAGATGGTCTTGTTGGGAATATGTACGTACCTCTAGCGATATATTCCTTTAAGATATCATTTTGGATTGTTCCTCTTAATTGATCTGAAGATACACCTTGCTTTTCACCTACTGCAATGTACATTGCTAATAATACAGATGCAGGTGCATTGATTGTCATTGAAGTACTTACTTTGTCCAGTGGAATTCCGTCAAACAGGATTTCCATATCCTTTAAAGAGTCAATAGCAACCCCTACTTTACCTACTTCACCTTCAGATAAGGAATGATCTGAGTCGTATCCGATCTGTGTTGGAAGGTCAAATGCTACTGATAGACCAGTTTGGCCTTGCTCTAAAAGGTACTTATATCTCTTGTTGGATTCTTCAGCAGTGGCAAATCCAGCGTATTGTCTCATTGTCCAGAAACGCCCTCTATACATGGTTGGTTGAACCCCTCTTGTGTATGGAAAATGTCCTGGGTAACCTAAATCATTGTCGTAATCCAGTTCAGCCACATCTGCTGGTGTATATAATCTTTCCACCTCTTGATTTGAGCCTGTTACGAATTGCTTCTTTCTTTCAGGAAACTTGCTTAAAGCTTTACCCACTTTGTTTTCGTTCCAGTTTGCTTGGTCTTGCTTGATTTTGTCTAGTTTTTCCTTGTCAAACATTTTACTTCCTCCTTCGAGATTGTAAGTTTATGAAGCCATATTTTACCTTATGAAGTATACAAATAGAATCCTTCAATTTAATATCTACTATTAAACAATATACATTCTCTTATATCCTCCAGTTACTCCATTTTATAATACTCTCCGTCACTTTTATGTCTTTAGATGAACTTTTTGTTTTGCAATTTAAATTTCACCACTTGCAAACGTTGAAATTTCTATTGCAACCCTACAGATATTCTACAGCTTTTTGCTGATTCCTGCAACCATCTTTCTTGGATTTAGGTATTTTTTTAACATCTTTTTTGATAATTATACAATTTTGAAACAATTTACTCAATCTACCCCACCGCACTTACAATTCCACTACTTTCCTTCTTTACATTGGTAGCTTATGTAAAAGAATAGTAAACAATACTATCCCAAGCAAAGCAAATAGATAGACAGCTCCAGCCAGCATAATCCAATTCAATCTAAAAACGTATCTTCCTATTATATACCCAATATATATTCCTATCATACCTACAAACAAAGAAATGATTGCTAGTATCTAGCCATTTCCTAATATTACATCAAAACTCAGCATCCATATCTTACAACTAAACATCCTAAAAAAACAGGGAAAACTCTGTGATAGCATTAAATCGTTTTAACTTTCGCTAAATCTTTTTTGTAGTTATCAGGTCCGATATGATACAAGTTGTTTCCCTGCTGATCTATTGCCACCACAACAGGCAACTCCTTTACCTCAAGTCTTCTAATGGCCTCTGTCCCCAAGTCTTCGTAAGCAATGACCTCCGCTGTCAAAATTGAGTTTGCAATTAATGCCCCCGCGCCCCCCAGGGCAGCAAAGTACACACATCCGTTCTTTTTGATACTTTCTACCACTTCTATACTCCGATCTCCTTTTCCAATCATCCCCTTTAACCCTAGATCCAATAGGGTAGGGGTAGGTCTGTCCATCCGCAAACTGGTGGTGGGGCCTGCTGAACCAATCACCTTTCCCTCTGGAGCTGGTGTTGGACCTACATAGTACAGAACCTGTCCCTCCAGTTGAAAGGGTAATTCTTCATTATTTTTTATTTGATCAATTAATCTTTGGTGGGCTGCATCCCTCGCCGTGTAGATGTAACCACTTAATAGTACTTTGTCTCCTACCTTTAGTTCTTCAATATCCTCTGTTTTTAACGGAGTTGTAATCCTATGGGTTTTCATTTTTATGATCCTCCCTTATTAGTTATTTGAAGGTAAATGTATAATTATTATAGGTGATTTTTCTAATTTATCTTTCAATCAAACGATTGGGATAATTTGTTGTGTTTAAATGTAATCATAAATTTTAAATAGTGAAATTTATAATATAATTTCCCCATGTCTAGAGGCATGACAATTAATATTTACAGCCACAGGTAATCCTGCTATATGGGTGGGGAAGGTTTCTACATGAACTGCTAAGGCGGTGGTTTTCCCACCAAATCCTTGAGGTCCAATCCCTAGGTTGTTTATCTCTTTTAATAACGCTTCTTCTAAGGAAGCGATCCCTCCATCATCATTTCTTTTTCCCACTTTTCTTAAGAGGGCCTTCTTTGCTATTTGTGTTGCTTTATCAAAGGTGCCACCTATGCCAACGCCAACGATTATAGGAGGACAACAATTTCCACCAGCTTTTTGAATGGTTTCTAATACAAAATTCTTTACTCCCTCAGCCCCATCGATGGGCTTTAGCATTTTGACACCACTCATGTTTTCACTTCCAAAGCCCTTTGCAGCTAAAGTAATCTTCAATTGATCCCCTTCAACCAAATCATAGTAAATGATGGCTGGGGTATTGTCTCCGGTGTTTTTTCTTTGTAATGGACAGGCTACAACAGACCTTCTAAGGTATCCTTTTTCATAGCCTCTTCTCACCCCTTCATTAATTGCCTCCGTTAAACTCCCATTTGCAATTTGAAGATCCTGTCCCACTTCAACAAATGCCACCACCATACCTGTGTCTTGACAGATCGGTAGCATCTCCCTACGGGCAACCTCTTGATTTTCTAACAAATCCTTTAGTACCGTTTTTCCCAATGGCGAGTCCTCTTCTAATAATGCCTTCTCCATCAGTTCCTTTAAATCCTCCTCCACATAGATATTCATGTGGATACAAAGTTTTTCCACTTCTTTGACTATACTTTCCCACTCTATTCTTCGCATATTTTTCCCTCCATAGATCTGCTGGTTTAATTTACTAATCATTTTTGCACGACAAAATGACCTTGAAAGTATTTCTTCAAGGCCATTGGTTATTAAAGCTGACTGTCATCTTGATCTTTTTTAGCTTGTTCCTTTAGTTCTTTATATCTCTTGTCGATTTCTTCGATTGTATCCTCGTCATTGATGATAAGTTTACCAGTGAAGATCATATCATACATTTCAGCATCTAGGGTTTCTACTTTTAACAATGCCTTTGCCACCACATGAAGTTTATCCATATTATCAGCCAATAACTTCACGGTTAATTCATAAGCATCGTAGACGATTCTTCTGATTTCATGATCAATCTCAGAAGCAACTTCTTCAGAGTAGTTTCTCTTGGAAGTAATGTCTCTTCCTAAAAATACTTCTTCGTCCCCACCACCTAATGCCATAGGGCCTATTTTTTCACTCATACCATATTGAGTAACCATCGCCCTAGCAATAGCGGATACTCTTTGAAGGTCATTGGAAGCCCCTGTACTGATATCATCTAAAACAAGTTTTTCAGCCACTCTACCACCTAAGAGATGAACAATATGGGATTCCATTTCACCCTTAGTTGTATAGTATTTATCTTCCTTTGGTAGAATCATGGTGAATCCACCTGCCCTACCCCGTGGAATAATCGTTACTTGATGGACAGGGTCTACGTTTGGTGTTAAGGTTGCAACTACCGCATGACCTGCTTCGTGGTAAGCCGTAAGCTTACGTTCTTTTTCACTGATTACTTTACTTTTCTTCTCAACCCCAGCGATTACTTTGGTAATAGCTTCTTCGATGGTTGCCATATGAATTTTCTTGTCATTTTTTCTAGCAGTTAACAAAGCTGCTTCATTCATGAGGTTCTCGATATCAGCAGGTGTAAACCCTGGTGTTCTTCTTGCTAATACCGTTAAATCAACATCCTCTGCCAGAGGCTTACCTTTGGCATGAACCTTCAGAATCGCTTCTCTACCTTTAATATCTGGTGCCCCAACTAATACCTGTCTGTCAAATCTACCAGGTCGAAGTAATGCTGGATCTAGTATATCAGGTCGGTTGGTGGCTGCTACAATGATGATTCCTTCATTGATGCCAAAACCGTCCATCTCAACTAATAATTGATTTAGGGTTTGCTCTCTTTCATCGTGACCGCCCCCAAGGCCAGCCCCTCTTCTTCTACCAACTGCATCAATCTCATCTATAAAGATAATACATGGTGCATTTTTCTTTGCTTGCTCGAATAAGTCCCTCACACGGGAAGCCCCTACCCCTACAAACATTTCTACGAAGTCTGAACCACTAATACTAAAGAATGGTACCCCTGCTTCCCCTGCAACTGCTTTGGTCAAATAGGTTTTACCTGTACCTGGAGGTCCAACCATTAGAATTCCTTTAGGGATTCTTGCTCCTAGTTCGATATATTTTTTGGGATTCTTTAAGAAGTCTACCAACTCTTGAAGTTCTTCTTTTTCCTCATCAAGTCCAGCAACATCATCAAAGGTAACTTTCTTTCTTTCATCTTCCTTATGTAGTTTTGCCCTACTCTTTCCAAAGGACATCACTCTATTCCCGCCACCTTGGGATTGTTGCATAAACACAAACCAGAAGACTACAAAAACTAATACCATAAAGATGGAAGGTAAAAGATCGATAAACCATGGGGTCTCAGGAATCGGTTCACCTTTGACAATTAATCCCTTTTCAATCTGTTCATCTATAATTTCTGTAAATCGCTCTTCACTATATACCTGTGGTATATATGATTTAAAGGGCTTCTTTTCATTATTAACTAGCAAAATCCCCTCTATAGAACGGTCTACAATGTTTATTTCCTTAACCTTCTCTTCTACAAGCTCTTTATATAGTATAGAGAATTCTATTTCTACTGGTTGCTGAGTTGTTCCTGCAAATTGATTTACAAGAATAAGTAAAACGATAAAGACTAAAATGTAAAAACTAGCTCCTCGGAAAAATTTCCTCAACAAAAGTCCTCCTCTCATTCATGCTTACTTACTTTTATTGCATTTTACAATTTTACCATACTATCCTTTTAAAAACAACTTATCCTCTCCATTCCAATCATAGAATTTTCTTAACTTTTTCTTAAGTCACTTTTAAATTCTATGCTTAAAATTTGCTTAGTATTATTAGTTACCTTATACTTATCACTCATTTGATATCCAACCACCCACATGACCTCGCTTCCGTCACACACCAGTGGTATTCGATCCCTTTCTTCCCGTTCAACTTTTCTGTCAATGAAGAAATCCTTTAGCTTTTTAGACCCCTTCAATCCTAGGGGCATAAACCGATCCCCATCCCGTCTGTTACGAATAATCAGCTGACGGGAGATTTGATCCCAATCAAAGACCTTAACATATGCTGTCCTTGGGATTTCCTCTAAGTCTTCGATATCCAATACATTAAACTCAAACACCCCATGTATTTCTTCTATAGGAATGATACCCAAATCTTTTACTTCATAATTAAAAGATTTTACTCCTTTATCAGTATTAGTAGTTAGAATGATTTTATGATAGCTTTTTTTAGCTGTAATCCCCATCGGTAATTGAATAGCTTGGCCAGTTTCACTGTTGTTCACCAGATGTTGTAGGTTTTCAATATGACGGTATTCTAATATTTCACCCTTTCCCACCAGTGCCTCTACAGAACACCTAATAACCCTCACAAAAAGAGCCCTAGGGAGCTTATTGATACCATGGACAGGTAAGATAACTGTATTGGCGTCTTCCCGTTGGGCTAACAGTCCATAAATGTCTTGTGCCTGCTGTTGAATAAAGTCATGATCTGCCTTTAGGGTTTCAGCCATCCTTGAAAGGGCCTCTATTAAGTTAGGGTTGTACTCCTTTTCCAGCATCGGAATTAATTCTAGGCGAATTTTATTGCGATGATAGATTGGCTCTAGGTTAGTTAGGTCTATCCTTGGCTGCAATTGATGTGTAATACAATACCCCTCTATTTCATCCCTTGTTATATCTAACAAAGGTCTAATGATTTTTCCCCTTTTGTGGTGTATGGCTGTCAATCCTTGCAGACCCGTCCCCCTAAGCAGTCTCATTAAGACCGTTTCTGCTTGATCATTCTGGTTGTGAGCCACGGCAATTTTTGTTGCCCCTACTTTTTCAGCTACTTCATCGAAAAAGGCATATCTTAGTATCCTACCAGCTTCCTCTAGGGACCGATGATTATTTTTTGCATATTCTGCTACATCTATACTCTTTACAAAGCTCATTATATTCAGTCTCTCACATAATTTTGTCACATATTGGGCATCCTTCAATGCCTCTATCCCTCTAAAGTTATGATTGAGATGGGCACCATATAACTGAAGATGATACTCCTCTTGTAGCTGACTAAGTCCGTGGAGTAGACACACAGAGTCAGGGCCTCCTGAGATTGCTACGACAACTTTGTCTCCATCTTCGATTAATTTGTCTTCTACTATTCTTCTTTTTATTTTGTCTATTACTTGCATGATGTCATCCCTTTTTCTTTTATTTAAACTATTTCTCCACGTATGTAAATATTCCTCTTATAAACCCATAATTTCATGTGTATTTTACCAATGGGTTATTAATATTAGACAACCTGTAGCGATAAAAAATCCTAAGCTAATTCTAAAGATATTGCTAATTAAAGCATCCCCTCGAACTTTACTCATCTTCACTAGATTCAGCTTCTCTTTATTATATAACTCATTAATTTTCTTTGCAAACTGGCTACTATTGTAGCACTGATTCAACATCATATCAATGACTAGACCCTTTAGCTCTTCACTTATTTCTAAATTTCTGACCTTCTGAAAGATATCTTCCTTCTTTTGTTTTAATGGGTTTAACTTTTCTCCAATTAACAAAAGAATTAACATCATATTAAGGGTAAAAAGGTCATAGGAAACTTCAGCCCTTCTCTTCCCACAGCGCCACGCCCCTCGGTCGTAGGCTGGTGTATATTCCTTTACAGTGGCTCCTATTTCCACCACTCCACCTAAATCAATCAATCTGATGGCCTTTTGCTTTTGATCAAACATGATATTTTCTAATTTAAGATCTCCTAAAATATATCCTTTTTGATGAAAAGATTCTAATACCTTAAGTAAAATCAGTATCATTCCTAGTATAGTGGTTCGTTGTAGCTGCTTTTTTTCAGTATATACCTTTAGATTATCCCCTTGGATATAGTCTAGCAAAAGAAAGTGATAAATACATCCCCCTCGATGGAAATCATCCATTTCATATACATTGACCACAAATTCAATATCTGAAAATTTCTTGATAAGCTGATATTCTCTATTAAGGGATAGGCTATCCTGACTGACCTTCATGGCGTAGCGTTTTTTCCCTTCTCCCTCCACTAGAAAAACCTCGGCAGTGCCACCTGTCCCAAGTTTTCTGACGATACGATAACTGTTGTTGTTCCATTTACCTGTGATGTGTCCTCCAATATCCTTTAGGGACTCTTGCATTATATTCCCTCCCTACTGCCTAATAAACAGATAAAAATAGGTAGGGATGGATGCCCCCACCTATACGACATACTCTTCTAGGGCCGTTATTCTTTCTTTATTTCTTCCTACACTGTAAAAATCTTCAATGAGCTTTGTAGCATAATCTATTGCTACTGCTGTGGGGGTTCCACCCTTTGGTTTCATCCGGTGAAGATTTCTTTCCATCTGATTTAAATCGTCATTAAAATGATGCAGCACCCTACAGGTATCCGCCTGTTCCCCCGGGAATGCTACCACCGCTATATCTATTCTTCCTTTTCGATTTCCAAAAGAGTCCAGCAGATCCAATATACTATGGCGGGCCGATTGAATTTTGTGGGCCATACTACCACTGCAGTCCAGTAAAATACAACAGCATACCCCCACCTCGTCGGAATACTTGTCTATGTAATTTAGTAATTTACTTCTGGATTCGGGGGGCATTTGATTCAGCTCGTTCCCCATCAATTGCTTTAACTGCTTATTTACTGCCTCCTGCAAAGTAGAGGTCACTGTTTTATGACTAAGGGTGTGGATTGTCTGGGATAGATTATCAATATATGTGTATTCATAATGCCCGCCCCCTGCCTCAGCCATATTTACAACCTCCTGAAAAGGTGCTTCCCGTTGTTCTTTTTGATCTATGATTCCAATGGTACTGACGGTAATTCCTTTCCTAAAGGCTTTTCTAGCTGCCTCCACTGGATTACCTCCGATATTGGATTGTCCATCGGTTACCACGATAATTTCTTTGATTGTGGCTTCATTAATTTCCATTTATCATCACCCCATGCTATTTTTTGTAATTATTTCCTTGTGATCTTTTTTTATACCCTGTTGAATATTTTGGGACTTTTCCCTCTTAAAATATATGTGAACTGTGTTAGAATAGGACTAAATAGGGAATATTGTTTCCATGATAAAATCTACAAGGAGGAAATCACATGGCAGCGCTGATATTTTTTGATATTAATGGCACGATTATTAAGAGGGATTCCCGTACAGACATCCCCTACCAAAGGGCGGTAGATCTTTTCCTAGATAAAGATAATGCTATGGAGGGGGTAGACACCTCTGCCCGTTCTGACCAGGACGTATTTATTGAGGTACTGGAGAAATATAATGAAGAATATACAGAAGAAAAGTGGAATGAATTTTTAGAACTGTATCGACAACAGCTGGAGGATTTTAAATCAACAGATGTATGGCGGGAAAATGCAGATGCAGTGGAGTTTATTCAAAAGCTGTCTAAAACCGACCACAAGCTTTCTTTAATCTCTGGGGAACTCAGCATTGGGGCTGAATATAAGCTGGAGAAAATAGGGGTGTGGAAGCATTTCCCTGTGGGGGGTTTTGGTGAAGATGGTCTAAGGAGATTTGATATTGCTGAGACAGCATTGAAAAAAGCAAAGGCCCATTTCAAAGACCAATATGATGAGCTTTATATTATTGGTGATACCCTACTGGATATTAGAACAGCTAGACATCTAGGGGCAAAGGTGATTTCTATTACGACTGGTTCTAATACTAGAAAAGAATTAGAGGAAGAAAATCCTGATTATATTATTGATTGTTTTAAGGAAATTGAAGGGGTTTTTCTGTAGGAAAAGCGAGGGATTTATATGGAGAGATATGTTATATTAAATTTTATTTTGCAAGTGATTAATACATTGTTAATTATTTTTCTATTTTTATTAGGATATAAGCTCTATAAAAAAATAAAATAATTTAGGGTACTAAAGACCCCTACGAGTAATTTGCTTGTCGTAGGGGCTTGGTTTTTAAGTACAAATACGTTTTACTTCCAAGAGCTTTTTATCTTCAAAACTCAACTTGTATATATCGGGCATATCTAAATTTCTCCAAAAATCATAATGATATTGTGGGTCGTAATAGTTCATCATTAATACCATAATGTTGCCATGGGTTCCAATAACGATATTGCCTCCACGATAACTATCCAAAATAGATTCAAGAGACTTTATACCCCTTTCTTGAGCCCCATAGCCTGACTCCCCACCAGAAAGGTGAAAATTAAAATCCTCCCAATACCTTAAGATTACCTCTTCGAAATGATCAACCGAATGATCCGCCAACCTTCGTTCCCTAAAGTCATCCTCTATTAAAATATTTAATCCCAGTTCTTTTGCTATCCCTTCAACAGTTTGAATAGCCCGTTTGTAGGGACTGGATACAACATGGGTTATGTTCTCTTCTGAAAGCAATTGAGTAACTTTTCTAGCATCCTTTAATCCACTTTCCGATAAGGGTCTATTTAACTCATCTGGTGTATAGGTGGAATGGGCGTGTCTAACAAAATAGATATTCGTAATCATTGCATATCGTCTCCTTTATGTCGATTACTTACAAATTATCACTTCACTTTTTGTGCAAGAACGGCATACCAACCAATGTTATCAAAATCCTCTTGAAAATTTCCCGTCTTCATTTCTTCATTTTGAGGCTTAAACCATAGACCATCAACATCAAAGCAACTCTTTACTTCAAATCCATTATCATTTAGCATCTTCTCATAAGCCTCAAACTTCAACGGATAGTAGGTGGGTGCACTCAAGATGGATGTTTTTTCATGCTTCCCCTGTCTATCTGTAGAAGAGACGAAGATAAAATCCACGGATAGATCGTCATGCCAATTCCATATTTGATAAAGACTTACATGCTCCTCAGCCGTCATCACCAATGGGTCCCTTGCACTGAATATTGGTCTTTCCTTCAGAATCTTATCCCAGTTTCTCATGTCCAAGAATAAAAGCCCATCTTTATTGATTTTGGTAGCAATATTCTTAATAAACTCATGCACGTCTTGATTATTCACATGGGGCAAAGAATTTCCCGTTGAAATGATGCAATCGTATGTATTGGGTAATACCTCCCCCAGTTTTCTAAAATCACATGGGAAAAGTTCCACATCATATCCTTCTCTTTTAAAGTTTTCCTTTGCTTTGTTTAGTAGGTTTTCGCTTAAGTCAGAACCTGATACTTGATATCCAAGTCTTGCAAAGGGTATGGTAGTCCCCCCTGCCCCGACAGAGCAATCGTGAATGGTGGTGATGTCATATTCACTGAATACTTTTTTGTAGAACTCTTGAAATTTGTCCTGTTGCTCTTTAGACATATTTTGATTGAATAGTGCTGATGTGTTGTATAAATCCATTTGATTTCCCCCTTTAGTATAATAAATACTTCGGTTTTATATTAAAACAAGCTGTACCATCCATTGCTAATATTTTATTTTCTTAAGCCATTCTTTCTCATTTAATCTCCATGAAAAAGAACCATAGACTGTTCCAATTATTAAACCATATAGGATACCAATTATAAAGTGTACTGCAATAATTATCCAACTGCTGAAATATTGGATTCCATCATCTTTGATTGTGCTAAAGAATACAATAAATATCCCCATAGGGATTCCCCAATATAAAATGCCATGCTGAAGTATATACTTCACCTTTCCTTTTTCACGTATTTTTCTCCATCTATCCAACTGCTTGCAATTCATATCATTAGCTCCTTCTATCTATAGAATAATTTCCCATTTTCCAAAGTGCTTTTAGTAAAATTCTATAAATATTTCCAATTTCCTCTATAATCTATCCTTTTTCATTTGCCCCACATAAAAACACCCTACCGAATAATATCAATAGAGTGTTTTTAAAAAACTTTCATTATTTATCAATGTTTCTTTTTTAGTCCTACGTTACTCTTCCCCATCTTCCTTCTTAGTCTGTCTCGGTGGTCTTGGACCATAGTACTGATAATAGGTACATTCAATACGACCATTGTAGAGTTTTCTTCTTCTGTCTGCTTTTTTTCCATATAGATTTTCAAATTCTGGGTTGGAGGTGATGATGTAGTGGGACCAAGTGTCCATCTTTCCAAAGACCTTGCCCATGTCGCGATAAAGCTTTTCTACCTCTTCCCTTTCCCCAAGACGTTCTCCATAAGGGGGATTACATACAATACATCCATACTCAAAACGGGAGGCTAGTTCCTGTACAGGTAGCTTTTGTACATGTATTTCATCCTCCAACATGGCTTCTTCAATATGATATCTCGCAAGTTTTAAAACTTCACCGTCTGCATCTGAACCATAAATTCTTAAAGGTCTATCCCACTCAGCTAAGTCATGGGTTTCTTTTCTTGCGTCCCTCCAAAATTCCTTTGGAATCACCGGCCATTCCTCCGCCGAGAAAGAACGATTCATTCCTGGAGCGATATTTTTTCCAATCATGGCTGCTTCGATAGGTATTGTTCCCGAGCCACAGAAGGGGTCTATTAAAACCCTGTCAGGATTCCAATAGCTTAACATAATTAGTGCCGCCGCTAGGGTTTCCTTTAGAGGTGCTTTATTTGATAGAGTACGATATCCCCGTTTATGTAGTCCTGCTCCACTGGTGTCGATGGTTAATGTTGCAATATCATTTAATAACGCTACTTCGATACGATATCTTCCCTGAGTCTCTTCAAACCAATCCCTTTTGTATTTTAGCTTCATTTTCTCCACCACTGCTTTTTTAACAATGGCTTGGCAGTCGGGTACACTGGCAAGCTGAGAGCGGATGGATTTTCCATCTACAGGAAATTCCCCATCCTCTGGAATCCAATCTCCCCAAGGTAGGGCTTTTGTCTTTTCAAATAATTCATCAAAGGTTCTAGCTTTGAATTCCCCCACCTTTAATAGGACACGGTCAGCAGTTCTTAACCATAGGTTACTTTTACAAATCCCCATTAAGTCTGCCGTAAAGGTGACTTTTCCGTTATCTACTTGTACGTCCTCATAACCTAAATCTTTGATTTCCCTTGCCACCACTGCTTCCAATCCAAAGGCAGCTGTAGCAATCAATTGTATTTTATCCATACTGTTCCTCCTATTTTTGCAGTTAATTGTTGTTTTGTGTCTTATATTGTAGTATATTTTTCCTTTTTTATCTCCCTTATGTAAGTTATAATGTTTTTATACGTATATTTCCACCTCTATCGTCGTATACATATCTAAATCACTATATTCTAGAATAGAAAGATTGGAGGCTGATTATGAAACAAGATAAAGTTCGACTATTTATATTTACCTTAATTTTATTATTAGCCATTACTGTATATAGTATTTATCAAGAGAATAAGAATAAACATCCTCAGGAATCATCTCTCTCTTCTCCAACTTCCTTCAATAACGGTTCCTGTAACTACAATATATAGAGGTGTCCTTAAGGACACCTTTTTATTGTTTCTTTTTATTCTTACCTTTTAGGCCTCTAGCTTCTTTTTTAATTCCACTAGCAGCTTCTGATTGTATGGCGTTAGCTTGCTTTTCAATCCATTTCCACATAAAGTGACCAAACAGCAGTCCTACCCATCCAAATAGACCTATTGCCTTTAGTGTTTCCCACGTAAATATACCCCTTGCAACTTCTCCCAAAGACCATCCATGGGTTGCAACCAGTATGAAGGCCCTATAAATCAACGCAGTACTCAATCCCCAATTAAAAACCCCATGTACAAATATATATCGTTTTCTTCCTAAGCTATAGGACTTTAAAATATGTTCTTTTCTTTCTTGATCCATAAATATCCTCCTATCGTTAATCTACTATGTTTTATTATATCAGAAGTTTTCTATGGTACAAGAGAAAACAATGAAGGTAGCAGACGAATGTCCTACAGCATAAATACAGTAAATAACAGCGTAAGAGAATATTTTTCATTAATTAAGCAGGAATTTACTACTTTTTTTCTAATATATAATACATCAGCCAAGGAACGGTAGCACAATAGTTTATAACGACTCTGAGTATATATAAACGTAGGGATATTG
Organism: Alkaliphilus hydrothermalis; assembly: GCF_016908555.1. Lineage (GTDB taxonomy): Bacteria > Bacillota > Clostridia > Peptostreptococcales > Natronincolaceae > Alkaliphilus > Alkaliphilus hydrothermalis. The sequence continues at coordinate 11,717 of NZ_JAFBEE010000021.1, read as the reverse complement.
ATATTTACAGTGATGAAAGAAAGATTTTTTCAAAGATTACCTAGAATATAGTATAATGGAGGCTTATTTTAATGGATATCCATGTTAATCAAAACAAGAAAAAGAGATCTTTACCCTTTGTTAAGAATTCCTCTGGGGCAGTCCCCACCGACGTCATTGAAAGAATTATTTACAATCACCTAGTAGACGTCGAGGAACATTATTCTATCAAAAACATTCAAGAGATTTCCATCAATGCTCGAAGAAGCAAAATAGAGATATACTCTACAACAGGGGATGATCTCTTAATTAGACTCAAGGGGGCCCTTACTAACACAGACCCAGATCTTCCTGCAATCAAAGTCGCTTCATTCAAGGATGGTATGCTGACATCTAATCTTCTTCATCTAGAGGGCTTGGGATATGGCCACATCGAAAATCTTAGTTTTAGTCTCTTCATACCCAACAGCTATCAGAAAAAAATCAATCTACAAACTATTTGTAGTCCTGTTAAGATTAAGGAGTTAAATGCAGGAGAACTTTATCTAGAGGGGATCTCTGGTGACCTCCACCTACACCAGCTATTAGCAAAGACTAGCGTTATTAAGTCTGTATCAGGTAAAGTTGAGGTTGAAGAAGCAAAGGGAAGCGTTAAAATAGAAACCATTTCTGGGGATATAAAAATCAACCTGAACAGGGATTTCAAAGACCTTCACATCTCCTCAACAACAGGCAATACTGAAATCAAAGGACATGTTAAGGAGGAAATATCGTTATCCCACCAAACCATCACAGGAAAGTTCAACACTTCTTTCCCGATTGGTTCTTCCACAAACATAGAGTCAAATAAAGCTAAAATAAAACTCCAGTCAATTACAGGAGACTTTATCTTAAACTAAAAAAGGAAGGAGCTATTGGAGATATCCAAGCCCCTTCCTCTTTAGTTCTTTGATAAATCCACCAACACTACTTAAATCTCACCTCAATTTTTTCCCGTAGCTGATAAGTTCCGTCCTTCGCACTATACTCCCCTAATTCTATACTTCCTTGGGGGGTTGTTGGCTCAGGGTAGCCAATTTCTACATCAAAGGTGCCCCAGTTAGGCCCCCCATGATCCGCCTGTAGATTTTCTTCATGGATTAATTTTCCATCTTTATCCAATATCCTTACCACAAAGGCGCCCTCAAAGGCTATAATTTTCCCCTTCATCCTTACAGGGTTATCAATCTTTGAATTTTCTTGTGGGGCTTCCAAACCTGCAAAAATCAACTTGTTTTCTGATTGATACACTTCTCCATCTGTGGTTTTTATCTCATATTGGTCCGCCTGATCGGATTCAATCTTAAAATAAGCTGTTGGGAAAGTAATGGCTTCCGTCACCAATTCATTGGCCCCTGGCTTTTTGATCTCAATTATTATTTGTCGAGGATACTCAACCTCTTCAAAAGCTCTGAGGTGAATACGATACCCCCCTGTAGGCTTTTGCTCTGTTACCACCTTAACATAGGTGGCATCGGGGTGCTGATAAATATAGGCTCCCTTTTCCTGTAGGAATTGACCAAACCAAGCCCTAGCCCCCTCAGAAATATCCTTTTCCTCTACCATTACAATTTTACCTAGCTGATAGTCTTGAATATAGTTCACCAATTCCTGCGACTCTATTAAATATTCCTGTCCATTGGGTCCAATAGCTAACTTGTTACCTCCACCAACATAAGATACACTTATCTGATTACTTTCAAGAATTTCTTGTTGGAGATATAAAACCATACCCAACTGCACTTCTCCTGGTTGGTCTTTATTGACTTCAAAAAACTCAGCATCTTGAATAAGACTAACAATCTCTTGAAGGACCACTTCATCTTCTATCACTTTGCTCTTTTCACCATTTTTTAGCACTTCAACCCCTGTTATATCCCCTTCCTGTAATTTGTCATAGGGATACTCCGCCACTACAGGAGGATTATCTACTGGTGGTGTTGGAGTTGCCTCATTTTTGGGCTGACATCCCAATATATTTACCGATAAAAAAATCCCTAATAGCAAACTCAGTATTTTCTTCATTATATACACCTTCCTTCTATTGGTTTGTAGCAATACGTTTAATAATAAGTATGTATATTATTTATATCCAATCTATACAAATTCATTCAGATTAGACGGTACTAGCTATGATGATCGTAGGATGTAAAATTAAACCTCCAAAGATTTAAACTTAAACTGACTAACATCAAACAATCCCTGATCCGTCAGCTTAATCTCTGGAATTACGGGTAGAGCTAAAAAGGATAGGGTCATAAAAGGATCAATATTTTGATTAACCCCCAACTCTTCGTAGGCTATTCTTAACATCCTATTAAGTTGTTGGTTTACCACCTCCATGTTTTCAAAGGAGATTAGCCCTGCTATTGGCAATGGTAGGCTCTCCAACACCTTACCTTTAGATACAATCGCAATTCCACCTTGATGGTTTGATACTTCCTTGATGGCGGTTAGCATATCCCCGTCATTATCACCAATCACAATGATATTGTGGGAGTCATGGGCAATGGTGGAGGCAATAGCACCGCCCTTTAATTGAAAGTCCTCTACTAACCCTAGCCCTATATTACCTGTGGCATTGTGTCTTTCCACCACCGCCATCTTCAAAATGTCCAAGCTAGGATGGAATTGGAAGCACCCATCCTTTTTCAACACCCTCCTTACCACTGCATCAGTCAATAGACTATGGGGTAGGAGACGGATGACATTAACAATATCGGAATCCAGAGGAATTCTTAGATCCTCCACCGACACAGGTTTAATCCTGACGGTATCAACCACCCTGCTATAGTCAGACTTTACAACATCAAATAAAGGTTTGCTATCTTCCGCCACCAGCTCACCCTTTTTAAACACCTTTTCTACATTGAAGGATTCCAGCCCATCTACTACAATCAAATCAGCATCATATCCTGGTGCAATAGCCCCTAAATTTTTTAGCCCATAGCATTCGGCGGCATTAATTGTAGCCATTTGAATCGCCATGATGGGGTCCATCCCCTCACCGATGGCCAAACGGATATTGTGGTCTATATGTCCATCCCTCAATAAATCCTCTGGATGCTTGTCATCTGTACAGAAAAGACAACGACGAACATTTTCTTTCTTTACTCCTTTGACTAGTTCCTTTAGGTTTCTAGCGGCTGACCCCTCTCGAATCAGGATATACATCCCAGCCCTCAGACGACTTTGCATTTCTTCTACCGTAGAACACTCATGTTCTGTTCTGATCCCAGCCGTTACGTAGGCTGCTAAATCTTTGTCCACCAGCTCCGGTCCATGACCATCGACGATTTTACCCTTTGCCATCTCTAATTTTGCAATGACATCTTCCTCCTTATGGATTACCCCTGGGTAGTTCATCATCTCTCCTAATCCCAGTACCCCATCCTCCCCAATCATTTCCCCCAGCTCTACTGCTGTCAAGACAGCCCCAGAGCTTTCGAAGGAGGTGGAGGGTACACAGGAGGGTAACATCACATAGATATTTAATGGTAGTCCTTTTCTTGCCTCTAATATGTATTTGATTCCCTCTTGTCCACAAACATTGGCGATTTCATGGGGGTCTGCTATGATGGTGGTGGTGCCGTGGGGTACAATAGCCCGTGCAAACTGTGGGGGGGTTACCATTGCTGATTCAATATGTAAATGTCCATCAATTAGACCAGGAGCGACAATCTTGCCGATTACATTAACTTCCTTTTCCCCTTCATACTCGCCAATGGCTACAATTTTACCATTATCAATCGCCACATCTCCTTCGTAAACCTCTCCACTGAAGACATTGATGACTTTACCGCCCTTTAGTACCAACTGAGGTTTTATTCTACCGGCAGCTATGTCTATTCTTCTTTTTATTTCTTCCATTTAAATCCCCCCTTCATATCATCTTCACAATAATCCCTATTATTTATCAGTTATATTTATTTTACCCAATTAAATATGAAAATAAATTATTTATAGCTAAAAATAACCCTAATACAAATGACCTATAATGTCCCTCCAACTTCCTAAGAACAATAGCATTTTGATATCTCTCAAAAGTCTCCACCATCTGTTGAAGAACTGCTGGTTCTTGTAATTCCAACAGGGATACCATTCCATCAACCAAAGCCATTTCCAAACAAGTAGGAGTATAGTTCCCCCTACTTAAATACATGTCAGCTTCAATACCCTCCCCCTCAAGTACCTCCAAGACCCATTTAGTACGGAAGACAATATATTCCATTTTGTTTTTTAGGACAGAACAATCCTCCCCACTGGTATTTAGAAGGTCGTGGAGCTGTTCTGCTTTAAAGTTCCCCCTCTGTATACCCTCAACCAACATCAACCTCCAGTCCTGCAGAAGGTATATATTTAGAAAACCAGGTGCCACTGCTTCTATCCGTAGCTTTAGGGATTGTGTTGTAATTTCTTCCACAGTCAATTTTTCAGCGATTTCAATTGGGGGTCTTTTCAATACCTTACTTAAGGAAAAGGCTACGGTGGAAGTAAAATCCCCATAGCCTTCTTTTTGATTTTTAGTAATGGTAAAATCCGTATACTTAATTCCAAAGGAAACATCGATTTTCTGTGTTAATAATCCATACATCTCTTTTTTAAGTTTTTCCAGTACCATCCTGATCCTCCACCTAACTACATCACACTGATTTCCAGCGTGTTTTTTGTCTCCGTCAAGCCAGAAATCACTACATCATAGACGATCTCTATCTTACCTTTTTGATTTTGTCGTGATAGATTCACCTTTAGGGTGCTAGTCTTTACATCCATTCTAAAGTTTCCAAACATGGTTTTGTATTGGCTGGTGAAGTGTTTACCTTCTTCAAATACAAGTTGGGAATCCATTCCTCCATATCTTTTCATGGATACTTTATGATCCCCTTCAATTTTAAGGGTGGTGGTTGCCCCCTCCATACCTGAAATCTCCGTCTCTTCGTATACGATATACATATGGTTGTTCTTTTCGTAGACTTTCCCCTCTGTAGTGAGTTCTATTGTATTTTTTTCTCCTTTTAGGTCCGTTTGAGTCCCCAGCACCTTAATCATTCGCTTTTCCATCTTCCCTCAACCTTTACATTTTTTATTGTTATTTTCTATCCTCATATCGCTCCATTGCCAATTCAATTAAACGACTAATCAATTCTTTATAGGGCAATCCTGTGACTTCCCACATTTTAGGATACATGCTAATTTTAGTAAATCCTGGCATTGTATTAACCTCATTTACTAAGATTCGATTTGTTTCCTTCTCCACAAAAAAATCCACCCTTGCCAGTCCTGTACAATCCAATAGGCCATATACTTCGATTGCCATTTCCCTAATTGTATTTATCATTTCCTCTGAAATCTCAGCAGGAATCACAAATTGACTAGTTCCATCAAAGTATTTGTCTCGATAATCGTAAAATTCATGGGAAGGAATAATTTCTGCTGGAAGAGAAGCGATTGGTTCATCATTTCCTAGTACTGCACATTCAATCTCTCGACAATTTATAAATTCTTCAACGACGATTCGTCTATCATACTTTGCCGCCTCTTCAATTGCCACCATCAATTGCCCTCGATCCTTTGCTTTTGAGATTCCAACAGAGGAGCCTAGATTTGCAGGCTTCACAAACACAGGATATCCAAAGGCCTCTTCCACTTCCTGCAGCACCCGGTCTGGTTCAGTAAAGTATCTTTTCCTATTAAGTAATACATACTTTGCTTGGGGAATTGCATCTGCTTCGAATAATTTCTTAGCCATTCCTTTATCCATCGCCACTGCAGAAGCCAACACACCTGCCCCCACATATGGAAGGTCCATCATCTCCATCAAGCCCTGTAGTGTTCCATCCTCCCCAAAGGGGCCATGGAGCACAGGGAATACGACATCGATTTCTTCAACACTTCCATTTGGAGTTTGAATAAACCCTCCCCCTTTTTCAGTGGGGAGCAATGAAATCTTAGGGGTTTCTTTCATATTTTCTGCTAGAAGGTTAGACTCCCCCTCCCAACTACCAGATTCTATCTCATCTATGGTACAGTTACACAATTTCCATGTTCCATCCTTTGTAATACCTACGGGAATTGGATTATATTTCTCTTGATCGATGGCCCGCAGAATTGAAGCTGCTGACATTAAGGAAACATCATGCTCTCCAGATTTCCCTCCGAAAACCACCAAAACATTTAGCTTCTTCATCTTCTCACCTACTTTCATTAATACTATTAATATTCTACTCCTGTTGATAGTATTATTCAACTTTTATCCACAACTATTATTTATTTCCTTGTAATTAATTTTAATTTCTCCCCTTGATTTACCATTTATATCCTTTTGAACTAATAACACCTACTGCCAACTGGGCAAATTTAACTTTTAAAAAATATTTAAGTAGAGTAAAAATGCCCCCCAGCATATTAGCTATATGATGGGGGGCAATCTATTTAAAGGGGTCGAAAATAAGCATTATTAAAAAATTGATGCCATTTTGTTGATATGATTTTTAGAATACTTGATGAAATCAAATATTTTTGATCTCAATTGTAGAGGAATCTCCTCCTGCTGTTCTACTTCTGCATAGATTAATTGATACTCTTCCTCCGATAGGGCACCCTTCAACTTCTGCTTGGTCCCCTCATCCACCAATCCACTCTTCACGTCTATAAAGCAAAGGGGTGGGAACATTACACACCACCAGTTTTGCCCCTCTGCTTCTCCGATTAAAATCCTCAATGCTTCATATTTTCCAGCAGGAAACACCATATTACCATACCGTCTTGTTGGGAAAACATGTTCCTTCAATACAACCTTTACTGGATAGTCAGAACCATTCAGTTGTAATTCCTCTAATGCGATTTCTTGTATTCTATCTATATTCTCAATAATTAAATTTCTACTTTCTTCGATACTGGCAACATCCTCTAGAATCTCAGCCATATCCTTCATGATACGGTCCCTTACCTTTAGCTTTAAGGCTTGATCCACTGGAGAATCACTATTTGCTAATACATGAAAACGTATCAAGTTATTCTCCTGTTGAGCTTGAAGGGTTAAATCCTCCCCTGAGCTAAAGATACTTAAACTTCCTAGAGTGATCACTGCCACCAAAACCATCATTAGTAATTTTCTATACATTTTTTTTCCCCCTCAATCTCCAGTTCATTCTTATATTCTCATTATGTACAAGCAGGGGAAAAAATATACAATTCATATAACATTTTCTTTAATGATAAAAATGTAATTTTATGGTATTTATATTGCCTTATTTAGTTAATCCGACTCTTCTGATTTTCGCATCCACCACGACTTCTACTTCTACCGTAGGGAAGATTTCCACCCAATCCTTACCTACTTGAGCCCAAAGGTCTGGATTATGTCTTTTAATGTAGGTGTCAAACCCTAGGACGTCGGTCTCTAGGTCTTTTTGAAGCTTTTCCACCGTATGCATCACAATACCCTGTAGCTTCTTCTCAACTTCCTGTTCTAATTTTTCTAACAGGGCTGGATCTAGCACATCTTCTTCTGGGTCAAAGAAATACTGCACAATATCTCCCTCTGCTTCAATTTCGATAAGCATTTTTATTTCCTTATCCTTCTGCTGTATAGTATAAACCGTTTTAATTTCAGTGACTTGGTAGGGAATATTAATACCGTCTGCATTAATGGTTACTACAAAAATGTCCGTCTCATTTTTTAAAATCATTAACCCCATGGATTCTAGTTCTCCTATCCAGCCCACAAACTCATAGTTTTTGATAATGGCTGCTCCCCCCAGCTTTAGTTCCTCCTCAGCACCGGTTAATCGGGGGATGGCCGCATTACTATTGTCATGAAGGGAGATAAACAACTGGTCTAAATCTGCTACAGGCGCACGATTGGTACGGTCTTCCCCCATAAATAAATCTGTTATAAACTGTCCAGAGATGGATTCTTGCTTTGGTTCAACATTTAGTACCTCCTTAGCTTCTCCTACTGCAATTGCAAGGTTTACCTTTCTACTGATGAGGGGGTCCTTCTCTAAGGCATCCAACACTTCACGGAACATTTGGGGGGTCTTGACCACTTCTTCCCCCAGCACCACTGATTTGAGATGTCCTAGAAATAATTGATTATCAACTCTAGCCTTCATTTGTCTTTCATTAATGTAGATGTTTTCGCCAACACTACTCATGATGATATTTTCTACAGTGGGTTCTCCCCCCGCCAACATCTGCTTTGGAAATGCATAGGTCATCCGATAGTGGGGGGCGTGCTCCCCTAGCACCTTCTCCAACGCCTTATGCTCTCGATCCTCTTTGGGTTGCTCTGAAGGAGGTATATGGTCTATTCCAAGGGCCAACACAAAGGCCCGGTCATTTATTTCCGTTTTGTCCCAGCAGGCGGTCAAAAACATGGATAAGGTTATGATCAAAGTAAGCATCATACATTTTACTTTCCTCCTATGCATTTGGCTCACCTTCCTTCTTGTTTTTCTTCTTGAATGTCATTACGATTAGAATCAAGCCCGGTATCCCCAGTGTGACAATAGGAGCTGTATAGGTAACAAATTTGTCTAGATAGGCATATGACTCTGCTAAACTGGCTCCCCAAAGGGCAACAAAGTATAAGGGTGGTAGTAGGGGTAGAGCAAAACATTTATTGTCCTTTACACTGAACAAATCCTGCAACAAAATAACCTTTACCAATAATATGGGGGCAATGGACATAAATACAATCAATACCCATATTCCCATCACTACCCCCTCTACATTTTCTATAAAAAGACCGGGAAAGTCTATGGTTTTAAATAAACTAATAGTCGGCCATATTAGGTGAGTAGTTTGTGGCACGCCAAATTTTACAATTACTGACAAGTTTAGTACTAGATACAAGGCTCCTATGAAAAGAATTGCTCTAGTGGCTGACTTTGCTATTTTCTGAGGTTTATTAACATACAAACCAAAAATCAATAGCACATCAAACCCTAAAAAACTAAACAAAATAGTAGGCATCTCCTTTAATATATTAGGTATGGGTGTCTTTAATATCGGGTAGAGATTTCCTAAGTCTCCCCCCTCAAGGGATAATAAAAATAAAATTAGCGATGGAACAAGAACAATGGGGATTAATAACTCTGCCAGTCTTCCCAAGGTCTCAATTCCTTGTCTAGCTAAATATGCCCCCAATAGTAATAAACTAAATATAATAATCTCTATAGGGGTCCGTAGTAATAAAAAAAGCTTTACAACCTCTGCGAATAATCTTACTAAAAAACCATTTAAGATTATAAAATAAACCACCAGTAGGGCAACTACGATATATGCCACCGGCTTGGAAAGGCAAGTGGATATAATCTCCATGTACCCTTTGTTGGGGAAGGATTTAACGATGTGACTATGGATTAACACCACAGCAGCACTGAGGAGGGTTCCTAAAAGAATGAGGAGCCATCCATCTGATCCAACATTCTCTGCTAAGGCTCTAGGCAGAGTCAATATTCCAGTCCCAACAACCGTCAACAGAATGATACTCCCCAGCTGGGGGGCAGAAACTTTATTATTGTTAAAGTTCATTTATTTCTCCTCCTTATCACCGAAATTTTCTCTTCTACGATCATCCATACGATTTCTATTGTTTGGATTTACGTGGGCATTTCTATTATTCATAGAAAGGAGGGGGGCCCTCACAAAGGTATCTCCTATATCCCCTGACTCTTCAATAAAGGTAACAAAGGGTGATAAATAAGGAACACCAAAGCTCTTTAAGCTTGCTAAGTGAATTAAAACCAACAGGAGCGACAGCATGATGCCATACAGACCTAAAGCACCTGCTGCAAATATAAACAAAAATCTTAGTAATCTAAAACCTATTGCTAGGTTATATCTAGGAATAGCAAAAGAAGAAATTGCCGTTACCGCCACCACGATTACCATCAATGGAGCAACTAAACCTGCCTCAACTGCCGCCTGTCCGATTACAAGACCTCCAACGATACCAATGGTGGCCCCAATAGGACCTGGAAGCCTAACCCCTGCCTCCCTTAGAATCTCTATAGTGGTCTCCATAATCAAAGCCTCTACTATAGCAGGGAAGGGCACACCCTCCCGATTTACTGCCAGCGCCAAAGTTAATTGAGTAGGCATCATCTGGGGATGAAAGGAGGTAAAAGCAACATACAAAGAGGGTAGAAGCAAAGACAAAGTGGCTGCAAAATACCTTAACAGTCTTACAGCTGTTGCAATACTCCACCTCTCATAATAGTCCTCCGCCGACTGCATCATGGCATTAATGGTACCTGGTACAATTAGAACAAAGGGGCTGTTATCCACTACAATTGCCACCCTACCTTCATATAGGGCGGCTGTCACCACGTCGGGTCTTTCAGTATTTTGAATCTGAGGAAAGGGAGATGTCCAATCATCCTCTATAAATTGCTCTACATAACCACTGTCTAATATTATGTCTATATCAATGGTATCTAATCTTCTCTTTACTTCCTTGAGGACCCCCTCATTCACCACATCTTCTATGTACATAATTGCAACGTCGGTTTTGGACCTAGCCCCCAGTTGCATCTGTTTTACCTTTAGTTTTGTATCTCTTATTCTTCTACGAATCAGGGCTGTATTAAATCGAAAGACCTCCGTAAATCCATCCCTTGGTCCACGGATAACTGCCTCTGTCACAGGCTCCGATACTCCCCTTGCAGGGAACCCCTTGGAGCCAACAGTAAAGATTTTTTCGCAGTTGTCTAGAAGTATTATTGTATCTCCACTTAAGGCAAATTTAACAGCATCCTCCATGGTCTCCTGCTCACTGACCTCCGTCACAGCAAAAGTATGGTCCTTCATATGCTGACTTAACTGCTGTTTGAGTTCTTCAGCAGTGGGCTCTACGATTCTTGTGGCCACCATAGATGTGCTCAGTATAAAATTATTAATCAGAATTTTATCCGCCATCCCGTCCACATAGACAAGGGCAGCCTTATAATCCTGATCCACACCTATTTCAAATTCCCGATAGACAATATCATCACAATCCTTTAGCATTGCCTTTATTGTCTCGAGGTTTTTATCTAGCTTTTTATCGGGCATGGTCTTACCAGCCTTTGCTTCTTTTTTCTTTTCTCCAAATATCTTTTTCCAAAGTCCCATGGTACCCTCTCCTCTACAACAATATCCTTAGTGCAATATAGCTTAATAGTCCCCCGAAAATATAAAACAGGCTTATTCCTCTAGCTAGTTTCACTTCCTTCATAAGTTTCCGCCTCTTCAACTTTGGCACATCCGCCAGCAATGTGATAATACCAATAGACACAATGACAAATAAAATAAAGCTATTAAACAAGCCATCTAGTCTCTCTAAGTACATTTGCATTTCTTCACCTGCTTTTCTAATTATTTCTATATAATCTTCACACTTCTATATTTTTACACTTTAAGAATTTTATATACAATAAATCAAAAATCTGTAGGATTGCACAAAATAAAGAAAACCTATAGGATCAAGTATAGTACTTGTCCTATAGGTTTTCTTTATTATTTTAAATTAAAATTTTGCATTATAGTTAAACGTTTAGTCTCTCAAGCGTAGGTTACTTCTTAAAATACTTGTTTAAATATAGGGTAGAGTCAAAGAATCGAGTAGGCTGGAACCTTGCAATTCCAACCCCTCACAGAACCGGACTTGCCCTATTAAGGCATCCGGCTCTTCACTTCACCATTTACATAAC
>NZ_JAFBEE010000020.1 GCF_016908555.1 Alkaliphilus hydrothermalis | reverse complement strand
CGACGCGTATAAATAATACGCAAGGGTGCTGTGTTCTTGAAGTGACGCAGAAGATGACAGCTTTTCAACTGGCATAGCCTGTTCAAAATGCCCTAGACTCAAGGAATAAGAAAGACCAGCGATCGTCGCGTATAAATAATACGCGAGAATGCTGGTCTTTTGAAATGACGCAGAAGATAGGGTATTTTCAATGATCATAGTAGACAGTTCAAAAGCCGTTAGATTCAAGGAACAAAAGAACACAGCGAACGACGCGTATAAATAATACGCAAGGGTGCTGTGTTCTTGAAGTGACGCAGAAGATGACAGCTTTTCAACTGGCATAGCCTGTTCAAAATGCCCTATATTCAAGGAATAAGAAAGACCAGCGATCGTCGCGTATAAATAATACGCGAGAATGCTGGTCTTTTGAAATGACGCAGAAGATAGGGTATTTTCAACAGGCTACTACCCTCCTAGGGTAATATCTTGTAGCCTATACCAGTCAAGCGCATCATACAAATGCTGGGGTTTAAAATCTGGCCAATATTCATCCACTACATAAAAATCAGCGTATACCGATTGGGCTGGTAGGAACCCGCTGAGTCTCCTTCTTCCTCCCCATCGGATGATTAAATCTATTCTTGAGACATCATTGGATTTAAGCCCTCCATAATAATTTGTCTTGATGCCATCTTCATTTTTAGTAAGATGTCCTAAGTCCCATTGCCAACCATAGTTGACTAAGAAATTCACCTTTAAGGTTCCCTTGCCAAGGGCTTTTCTTTTGGTAAAGGGCAAAAGTTCCTTTGGAAACATGGGGGAATCCGTATTTCCTAAGACCAGAAGTGAGGCATCTTCCTCCGCCAGCATCTTTACTGCCTTGATGCAGGCATCTGTAAAGGCTCTAGTTTGCTGACTAGGCCGTTTTGTATTATCCATCGTGAATCCATAATATGAGACTTCCTCAATTCCTTGCTCCTTGCAAAGGCGGAAGAGTTCTAATCCTGGGTCTAAACCTTTGTCGTATCCCATTTCTTTTGTAAGTCCCTGCCCCTCTGCCCAACGCCGATTGCCATCTGGGATAATTCCGATATGTTTTGGTACTTTCATCCTTTTCCCTCCTAAGTAATACTTAGGTGTATCATTGACATTTTCTTTATTAACGATACATGGAAAACTCAAAAGGGTTAAGGGATATTCAAAAGTGGAATTGCTTACGCTAGTCTATTGGAGTCTGACTAGTCTCCATTATAAGTTTCTCCTTCTTCTTCCTACTAAGTTTCCTCAAAGCAGCCTCCCTCTTTTGGGCTTCACTCCTATTGGGTAGTTCTTCCCAATAGACCATCTTTACAGGTAATCTGCAACGGGTGTACTTTGCCCCTGTTCCTTTGTTGTGGGTCTTTAGACGGGCTTCCAAGTCTACTGTCCAACCTGTGTAGAGGCTCCCATCATTGCATTCCAGCATATAGGTATATGGCATAAGTCCACCTCCTTTTAATCTAACTGGATCCGCTGTACTCCAAAGGCATCTTCAATTTTCCTTGCCATCCAATCGTGGCAGGTAAACATAAAGATTTGTCTCTTTTTACTGATTTCCTTTAGGAGTTGAAGATTATAATCTAGACGTTCCTCATCCCAATTGATTAATAATTCATCAAAGGAAATAGGTAGGTTTTCACCCTTACCATCTAAATGATCAATCAATGATAATCTTAAGGATAAATAGAGTTGATGGAGGGTTCCCTTACTGAAGGTTTCCGTAACCCTTCTAGGTATTGGGTTATATTTTTCCTTTAAAAGAATTGTCGTCCCCTCTTGGCTTTCCTCCAGATAGATGGTGGTATATTTCCCTCCTGTAATGAGGTCAAGATACCTACTGGCATTTTTCAGTACATCCGGTTGATTTTCTTCCCTAAAGAGTTCTTCTGCCCTCCCCATTACCTCTGCCAATAGCATGAGGGCATCTCTTTTTTCAAAGGCTTTTACTAACTCTGTCTGCAATAGTAAAATTCTACTTTCAATTTCATCCAAAGTAACTGACTTCAATAACTGTTGGATTATGATTTCCAGCTCCTTTTTCTCATCCTTTAGGTTTTGGAGATTTCCTTCTATTTCCTCGACCTTTTCCTCTGCCCGTTCTATTTCTAAATCAGAAAAAATCCAAGCCTCTTCTTGGGGATAGCTGTTAATTTCCTTCGTTAGAGAATCAAGGTCAGGTATTTTATTCAGTTGTTCCTCCATAAGGTAGATTTTCCCTTGAAGATGTTGGTTTTCTTTTAAAGTCCTTAGACCTACCTCTTTGGAGCCACCCCCAAGTGCCTTTAACTTCTCCATCAACACCTCAGAAGTAGAAACAGAATCCTGTAGCGTATCCTGCAACTCCTTTAATCCTCTCTCCAGTTCTGCTAAATCCTCCTTCAGGGTTTGATTAATGACTTTCTTATTTTCAAATAGAGGAATCATCCTCTTAAGATATAGAAACTGTTGCCCTGCCTCCATATCTTTATTATTGAATTGCTCTAAGAATTGGGTTATCTCCTTAGATACCACGTCCTCCTGCTGTTGCTTATCCTTTAGAGATCTTTTCTTATCCTCCAACTGATAAATCAAATCCTTTACCTTGATTAGATTAGTTAAAAACAATTCCTGTAGATTTTCCAGCACCAGTTTAGGAATTGGTATGGCTTCAAATTTTTTAAAGATTTCCTTTTGCTTTTCTTCCAGTTCCACAGTCAACTGCTGTTTTCTCTGTAAAAGATCCTTTTCCTTGTTTGATCCCCTTACTTCCTCCATCAGTTGCTTTTTAATTCGGTGTCCATTCATCCAATCGGTGACACCATAGATGATGGCGATCCCTCCAAGTACCTGTAGCGGAGTTAAATTCAATACCAAACCTAGCACCATTAGAAGAAACCCAACAATTCCAGCTACTATGTAGGCATTAGATGTCTTGACCTCTTTTTTCTGCTGATGCTGATAATGAAGTAGTCCCTCCACCTCCCGTAAGCCCTCTTTAGCTTTTTGCTGGGCGGTAATCATCAGTCCTAACTCGGGAATATTTAATCCTTTAATCCTTTGAGGGGTTTCTCCCTCAATATCCTCGGTAATATCCTTAGTGAAAAGGTCACGGGATTCCTGTTTCAAACGATCCTCAATCCGTAGGGTTTCCTGTTGCAGTTGTTGATTTTCCGCCCTCAGATTTTCTAGTTTAAGGTGCCTTTTATATTCCTCCTCCACCTGGTCCTTTTTAGATAAAATTAAGTTTTCCTCTGTCGTAAAGTCGTGGATTTTTTCCTGTTTTTCTGAAATGGCATCCTTTTTACGCTCTATGGCTTTTTGTAGGTTCTGTTGTTGTTCCTCCAACTCCTGCAATTTCTCTCCTACATTGTGGGAGAGGGACTCCAATAAAGGATTTTTTATCTGTTGTCTCCTCAATTCCTCCACCTCAGAAATCATTGCTTTAATGGGAGTCAATTGTTTTGCCCTTTTCAACTGCACTTTTAGGATGATTTTTTCCTCGGTTTTTTCTTCGATTTTACTTTTAGTTACAGCTAATCTTTGGTCATAGTTCTTTAATCGAGATTGAGTTGCCAAGGCCTCTTGCTTTTCCTTTTTCAGCCCCTGAATTTCTGTTTCAATTTCCTTTACTAAAGTTTTTCCTCGACCACTATGCCTATGGATTGTATTTGCCTCTTCATTTATTTCTTTGATTACATCTTTCGTATTTCTAATATTGATATTGCCAAAATTGGCTAAAAGCTTGTCTTGAACCTCGTCCCAAGCCTTCCCCTGAATTTCGACTAAATCCTCCACCCTTAAAGAATAGATTTTATTATAGATTTCCCAGGAAATATGATTTGCAAAGGGGAGGGGGGCATTCTTCAACTCAATTAAATTGTCGTCCATTGTCATTTGTCCCTTTGGACTACTTAAGAGTCTTCTATATAAATGAACCTCTTCTCCTTCATCTGTGGTGATTACACTTTTAAATTCAATTCTCTCATTTTTCCAAGAGGAATAGGGATGATTTTCACTCTTAGCAGGTGAAAAACCAAATATTAGAGAGTTGATAAGATTAAAAAGGGTTGTTTTTCCTGCTTCATTTTTTCCATAGATCACCACCATACCTTGATCTAAGGAGTTTAATGTGGTGTCGCTGAACTTCCCAAAATCTATAATTTCCAGTTTTTTAATCTTCATTGATCCTCCACCACCATTCGATGTACCGCTTGTTCTGGCAATCCCTTTAGGAGTTTACTAATATATTGGAGCTTTTCTGCATTGGTTTTCATTCCCTTATTGGCGAAGGGCAATTTTAGGAGTCTTTCTAATAGCGGGTTTTCTTCCCATTCTCCACGAACTTCCCCTTTTACTTGTCCTTCCTCAACTACCTCTTGTACTTCCTCCAAAAAAGCCAGTATCTTTGCCAATACATTATCTCCATCCCTGTAATCTTCTACATTTTGTAGGGGTAATAATTCCTCTGTCTTTACCTCCACAGACAAAAGATTAAAGTGATATTTTAAATCCTCCTCCAGTTGACGGATGTTTTCTTCCTCATGAAGTTCCTCCCTTAGGGGGCATCTACCCTTTAGCTCTACCCGTAGGATTCCCTCCATCCTAGAGGGAGCATACCCTCCCTCTAAATGGTTTGTGGCTAAATCTACTAAATAATCCTTCATTTGATTGTAGGAGGTCATTTCCTCCAGTTGATCCACCGATAGGGTACTCCAGATTACCTTAGCAAAGTTTTTGAACTCCACCTTAGTCAATCCGTTTTCCTCAATGGTCACCAGTAGGCCACCCTTTTCTCCAGTTTCCCTAGGATGTCTTCCCTGTAGATTGCCACTGTAGTAGATATTCGTAGCTTCACCGATTTCTTGGTATTGATGAATATGTCCCAAAGCCCAAAAGTCATAACCCTTTTCCAATAAATCCTCCTTGGTGCAGGGTAAATATCTGTCGTGCTTTTCAACATCACTGGCATTGGTGACCATGGCATGGACTAACCCTACATGGGGAATATCACCCCTTTTAACAGGAAACTCTTGTACTAAATTTCGAGATTCCCTATTTGTCTTATGTCCTACAGAAATGATTTTACCTATGATTTCTCCTTGAAGATTTGAAACATCTACATCACAAATTTCATCATTTGCAAATACCATTACATTATCGGGCCATCGGATAGCCCCCACCCTCGAACGTATCTCCCCAGGGTCATGATTCCCTGTGGCATAGAATACTTTAATGTTGTGTTCATTTAATCTATTAAAAGACTTGATCAGCAATTCCTCTGTCTGAAAGGATAGTTGGTGATTGTCAAACAAGTCTCCTGCAATCAATAGGGCATCTACTTTTTCTAGTATACAAGCCTCAATCACCTCTAAAAAAGCCATTCTCAAACTACCCCTTAGTTTTTCTCGAATAGCACTTTCCCTTGAGTAAAAGGTAGTATCTAAATGAACATCCCCTATATGAATGAATTTTAACATACTAACACCCCACTAACTCTTATTACCAAACAGCAATCCCTCCGTCGGTTCTTGATTCTGTTCCACCTGCTAGGACACCCTTCTCGTCCCTCCAGATGATTTGCCCTCTACCAAATACCCCTGATTCCTCCGCTTCGATAAGATCATGTCCCTTTTTCTTTAGGGCAGCTTGGATTTCTGGTGCCATGGTCTTTTCTACATCAATTCTCTTTTCCTTGCTCCAATGCCAACGGGGAGCATCTAGGGCCGCCTGTGGATTAAGATTAAAATCAATTGTATTCATCACCACCTGTAGGTGTCCTTGTGGTTGCATAAAGCCCCCCATTACTCCAAATGGTCCTACAGCTTTACCATCCTTAGTTAAGAAACCAGGGATAATGGTGTGGAAGGTCCTCTTCCCTGGTGCTAAAGCATTGTGATGATTTTCATCCATTGAGAAGTTATGACCTCTATTTTGAAGGGCGATTCCCGTATCAGGTACGACTAACCCAGAACCAAAGCCCATGTAGTTACTTTGGATGAAGGATACCATGTTCCCCTCTCCATCGGCAGTGGCTAAATAGACAGTTCCCCCCTTTGGCGGTGTTCCTGCCTCTGGTAGGATTGCCTCAGACCCGATTAATTTTCTTCTTTCTGCTCCATACTCCTCTGAAAGCAGTTCCTCCACCTTTACCTTCATGTCCCTTGAATCTGTAATATACTTTTGACCATCCACAAAGGCTAGTTTTAACGCCTCCATTGTGATATGGTAAGTATCAATATTTTCTCTTTCTGTAAACTCAAATCCCTTTAGGATATTTAAAGCCATTAGGGTGATGAGTCCTTGACCATTTGGCGGAATCTCCCATACATCATATCCTTTATAGTTCATTTTTATTGGATCCACCCATTCTGGCTTGAAGGCTTCTAGGTCTGACTTCTTTAAATATCCATTATGCTTCACTGAAAACTCGTGGATTTTGTCTGCTAATTCACCTTTATAAAAGGCTTCTCCATTGGATTCTGCGATCAATTCCAATGTTCTACCGTGACCTGGTGATTTCCAAATCTCCCCTGCTTCTGGTGCTCTTCCCTCTGGTGCAAACACCTTGAACCATTCTTGAAATTCTGGTCCTTGAAGATGCTTTTTGTAGGCTTCTACAGCTTTACCCCAATATTTCGCCGCCACAGGTGAAACTGGGAACCCTTCATTGGCATAGGTAATGGCTGGCTTTAGTACTTCTTTCAAAGGTAATTTACCAAATCTTTTTGATAATTCTCCCCAAGCCGCTGGCGCCCCAGGTACCGTTACTGGAATCCATCCAAACTTAGGAATTTCTTCTTTGCCTGCATTTTTCAATTTATCTATACTGATGCCCATTGGAGAAGGTCCACTGGAATTTAGACCATATAATTGATCCTTTACCCATACTAAGGCAAAGGCATCTCCACCAATCCCGTTGGAGGTGGGCTCCACCACCGTCAAGCAGGCTGCCGTAGCAATGGCGGCATCAATGGCATTCCCACCTTTTTTCATGATCTCCATTCCTGCTTCTGCCGCCAATGGTTGAGAGGTAGCCACCATTCCCTTTCTTCCGTAGACTACCCTCCGTTGAGATGTGTAGGGATATTCTAATGCATTATATTTCATTTTATCTCCTCCTTCATCATTCTAAAAACAAATTTCGTCTATCTAAATAGATTCAATTTAATCTTTCAGTTTCCTGCAAAAAAAGAAAACTGCCTCTATTATTTTTAAGCAGTTGCAGTTTCTTTTGTATTAAATTAAAACAGCTTCTTTAAATTTTCATTAAAAGGTGGATACACAATCCCCTTCTCCGTCACAATG
Organism: Alkaliphilus hydrothermalis; assembly: GCF_016908555.1. Taxonomy (GTDB): domain Bacteria; phylum Bacillota; class Clostridia; order Peptostreptococcales; family Natronincolaceae; genus Alkaliphilus; species Alkaliphilus hydrothermalis. The sequence continues at coordinate 43,801 of NZ_JAFBEE010000020.1, read as the reverse complement.
GCAGTGATTAAATCATTAGGAGTCACGTCAAAGGCTGGATTGTAGACCTTAATATCCTTTGGTGCGATTTGTTTACCAAACCAACTAGTTACTTCCTCATGTCCTCTTTCTTCGATTGGAATTTCCTTTCCTGTTTCCATATCAAGGTCAATGGTTGGGGTCGGAACAGCCACATAAAAAGGAATGTTGAAATACTTTGCCAAAACAGCTAAAGACATTGTTCCTATTTTGTTGGCAGTATCCCCGTTTGCTACTACTCGATCTGCTCCAGTAATGATGGCATCAATCTTTCCTTGGGACATTAAGAACCCTGCCATGTTGTCGGTAATCAAGGTAACATCTACACCACCACGGGCTAATTCGTAGGCTGTCAGTCTTGCCCCCTGTAGGTAGGGTCTTGTTTCATTGGCATAGACTTTGATATCCCAGCCCAACTCCTTTGCAATATACATTGGAGCCGTAGCCGTACCATATTCTGATGTTGCTAAGCTACCTGCATTACAGTGGGTCATCAAGGTCATGTCTTCCTTTAATAAAGAGATCAGATTTTCACCGATGGCTCGATTAATGGCGATATCTTCTTTATGGATGATCATAGCTTCTTCTAAAAGAACTTTTCTTTTCTCTTCTAAAGATACTTCCCCTAGGGTCATGGCCTTTGCAATCATTCTCTTCAATGCCCAGAAGAGATTCACCGCTGTTGGTCTTGACTCTCCTAAGTAGCTGGCTTGCTTTTGCATCTCCTCCATGAATTCCGAATGATCTTCACTATTGATGTGTTGGGCAGCAATGGCCATTCCATATGCTGCTGTAATACCAATCAAAGGTGCTCCCCTTAATTCCATATCTCTAATGGCGTGGAATACTTCCTCAACAGTTCTCTTAGGATTATATTCCTCCACCTCTGGCAATTTCAATTGGTTCAATATATAAAGGGTGTTGTCCTTCCACTCTAATGGCTTTAAAAATTCCGTTGTCATCCTTCCAATACCTCCTAATAGATTATCCTAGTAGATTCTTTCCTTCACTAGCTTTGTTACTGCTTCGATATTTTCAAAACTATAGCGATCCATCATAATTTCCTCCGCCAGCTCTAGAATAGTAATTTGTACATCTTTTCTTTTTTCTTCATTTTCGATTCCATCCACATCTAGGTTGTGGGCTAGACCGTGCATTCTTCTAATCATTACCGCGGCTGCAAAGCCTAGAGCATCTCGGAAGATATTTTCCATATAGTGTGCTTGATAGCCTTCCACTTTAGCGATGACATCCTTGGCATCCTTGTCCCAGTTTGCCTTAAACTTCTTCACAAATAGGTTGTAGTATCCATTGATGGAATCCAATAAATAGTCTCGGTAGTCCTTCACCTTCCCTGGTTCTTCATCCTTACCACTCCAAGAAACATAGTTGATTAAGAAGTTACCAATCACCTTCCCTACATCAAAGGCAGATGGACCAACAAAGGCAAACTCTGTATCAAAGGCAACTGTTTCCTCTTCTCCAGCAAATATCGAACCTGTATGTAGATCCCCATGGATTAAGCTTTGGGCTTCCGTTAAAAATTTATATTTTAGTTTTGCTGTCTCTAGTCTCAAGTATTGCTTTTTCCAAAAGACTTCCTCTAAGTAAGGTCTTAAGGCAGGATTGATATTATTGCTTTCTGCATCAAAATATGGATCAGTGAAGATTAAATCCTCTGTAATCTTGCATAGCTCAGTGTTGATGAACTTTGCCACCATCTTTTTCTTATCCTCTGAATCCATGTATAGGTCCGAAGTATAAAATAATGTATCTGCTAAAAAGGTGGACATATGCTCTGGGAACTTCGGATATTTTTTCATCTTAATCATCCCATGTCTCATCAGTTCAAGACGGGATAAGTCCTCCATGATGATTAAAGCGAGGTCATCATTACGATGATAGATTTCTGGTACTAATCCTTTAGCCAATTTGCTTTGAATTTCCAATGCATTTGCTTCAAAGATTGTTCTATCAATACTTAGGGGCCAGCTTTCTCCTACAACCCTTACATAGGGTAGAGCCTGCTTAACAACTACAGATTTACCTGTAGCCTCTTCTTTAACGATAAAGACTAGATTTAGATTTCCATCCCCTACTTCTCTAGTGGCAAGAACTGATTCGTTGGCAAACATACCAATCTTCTTAACATATTCTTCTACAGTTGATTCAGTCATTTGAAAATATTCCAAGAAAATTCCTCCCTTTTTATTAATCATTATATTAGAGTAGATTAGTCCAAACCTTATGGTTGATTGTTGATACTAATTTTTGATACTACCTTTTGATGATTATATTTTGATATTCACAAGTAATCTATCTCCTATTTTATACTGGTCTTACTATAACTCTCTAAATAGATTCGCCTCATATCTTCGATTTCCTTTTCACAAAGCCCTCCTGGTGCTTTATTCATTCCTTTAACAATTGAAGCTAACTGGGCTGACTTTTCTGCCACCTCTGCAGACGTCCAGGCTTCCTTTAGATTTCTTCCTACAGCCACAAGACCATGCTTTGCCATGAGGACTGCGTATCTGCCATCTTCTAAAGCCTTTACCACATTTTTTCCTAGTTCATCTGTTCCTGGAAAAGCATACTGGGCTACTGGAATACTTCCCCCTATAATCTGGGCTTGATCCTCCGTATAGCAGGGTACCTCCTCCTCTATGGCTGCAAAGGCACTGGCATAAATACTATGGGTATGGACAATACCATTGATTTCTTCATTATGTAAGTAAATCATTCTATGGAGGGGCATTTCACTGGAGGCTTTTCGACTTCCCCCTATTTGTACCCCGCTTTCTAAATCAATGACAGCTATTTGGTCCTCTGTTAAATCTTCGTAGGTAACACCCGATGGGGTAATCCATAGTTGATTTTCTTTTCTAACACTGACATTTCCCCATGTCCCCTTTACTAATCCGCTCTGTACCATTTTCAAACTGGTTTCAATAATATTTTTTGCAATTTCCATTTCTTCACCTGCTTATCTATTTTTTACTTCTAACATTTTGCTTATAGCCACATACATAGTTAAGTTGATTATACATTACTAATAAATTACAGTAAATAACTAATATCTACTTTCCTTGCTTTCCATACTTTCTATATTGTTATTGTACCTATTGTTTCCTTAATTTTCAAAATTAGTGGCAAGATTCATAAAGAAATCATCAGATAATTTAAAATTATGATGTTATAAGTTCATTTTCGCATATTTACAAAAATTTCAAATTTTATTCATATTGTCAATCAAATCGCAATATGAATGATAAATTTAGGAAATTATTCCAATAAGCTATAGTATACTAACTCAGTCCAAAACAAAAATTCGTCGATCTCCAGTAGTTTTTACGCTATTGGAGGTCGACGAATTCCATTTACACGTTATTGGTTATACTTTATCTTTTATCATCTTCCACAACATTTCTTATACTTCTTTCCACTACCACAGGGGCAAGTATCATTTCTACCTACTTTGATTGCTTCTGGCTGTTCTTGTGGGACTAGAGGATGATTCCCCCTGATCTCCGTTGAAGTGTGACCTTTGAGGACCCATTGTCTAGTATTGTTATATATTCCTATTATCATGTCTAGTATCATTTGTAGTTCATCTTGGGTGGGAATTTCAAAGAATTGTTGAAAATACTCCAGCAATTCCCCTGGAGGACAAAGATTTCTAATCATATCCTTCAGAATTTTAATTTCATCCAAAGCCTCAATTTTACTAAGCTCATAATGGCTATCTAAAAAGGCCATGAGCCTTAGATCATGTCTATTGATTTCCTCATACTCTGACTTACCAGCTTCTAGTGCTTGTTTTAGAGTCAATGGATAATAGGGAAGATCCCCTCTTGAATAATGCTCCATTAGGATTTCTTCAGGAATGTTCATATTTAGATGATGAACGTACAGACCGGTAAATACAAACTCGGATTCATAGACATCATCATTCTCAATAATCTTTACAAAAACATTGTAGTCTATCTCTTTTCCCAAAATTTTTACAACATAATCATAAAGTTCATCAATAGTTAAAATCCCATAATAAAATATAATCCCGTTAACCACCTGTAGGATTTCATTAATGGTCTTAATTTGCTTATTAAAAGCTAGACTATCGAGGACCTGTAGGATTGGGTCTAACAACTCTATTGGGATAAACACCTCTGTTGAACCATCTTCAAATGTTCCAGAAAAACATAGTCCTTTTTTTCTCAATATGTCAATCTCATATTCATGTTCCTCTGCAATAGTCAGTCTACCATTGTTTTTTACCAGTTGTTTTATAAGCTTTAATTCTCCATTGCCGCACATCAGCAATAACTGCTCCACTTGCACTGGCAATTCTTCTGCTAAAACAAGAATAAGCTTCTTCTTACTAAACTGACTTACACCCTTAAGTCCTATATTTCTTCTGATGTTATCTAACTCTGCTTTAGTCAATCCATCAAGATAGTTCTCAAAGGAGTCATCCTTCTTAATTGAGCCGTACAATTTGTTACATGCTTTTACTATTCTCTTTTCGACATTTTGAGCCATCCTGTTCATTGCATCATCAAATTCTTTAGTCATATTTTCACCAACTTTTAATTGTTTTTAAATTATTCTTTAATTATTATAAACTTTTTAATTCTAATGGCCGCCATGCTTTCGATCCCGCTTTTTAATCTCTTTAAAATCATTGTATTGCCAATCGTCAGGGCAACTGATTCCATAGATAACATGACTATGACCTACGGCATAACCAATAATACTTCCCAATGCAGCAGGAACACCTAGTTTATAACCAGCCATCTCCATCAACATGACGGCGGCGGCAATCGGTACATTGGCGACACTAGCTAAACTAGCGGCCATCCCTGATACCACCAATGAGGAAGATAAAGCAGGATCTGTCACCTTTAGTATCGTAGAAAAACTATTCCCTGCTATTGCCCCGATAAACAGTGCCGGAATCACCAACCCCGCGCTTCCTCCTGAGGCAACTGTAAAGGAAGTAGCAAACATTTTCCCAACCAGCAGTAGCAGTAATAGGGTAATCGGTAAATTTTTATCAATCATGGTTTGTATCACATCAATGCCTGTCCCAGAAACCTGCGGCAATTGCATAATAATTAATCCTGTTAAAAGCCCTCCGATAATAGGATGAATTTTCTTTCCAGGCAACTTACAAAACATCCTATACACTACAGTATATACCTTCGTAAATATAATCGATAATATAACAGCAACGATGGCAGATAGAAGAAACACGGGAATGTTGGATACATCAGGTAGATAATCTGGTATATCAAACATTGGGGTTGGATGAACCAACATCCTATACACTACAAATCCCATAATTGAGGATAGGATGGCAGGAAATAAATCCGAATAGTGCAGTGAGGAATGATAAAGAACCTCAGCAACAAATATACCACCCCCTATGGGCGAACGAAAAATCGCTCCAATAGCCCCTGCTGCACCACATATGGTGACAATATCAAACTCCCGCCCAGATATATATCTTCTCAGTATGGGTACACTGGCTATGGCATCCGTCAAACTGGCACCAATCATTAACATAGGTCCTTCTACTCCACCACTTCCTTTGAATCCTAATGTGACGGCTGTAGATGCTATTTTTGTATAAAAATTCTTAAAAGTAAGGTGATATTGCTCCTCTAGATTTACAGCATCTATATAGTGGTCGGTACCTAATCCTGCTGCATGGGGGTCATATAAATATATTAACGAGATTATAATGCCGCCAATGGCAGGTGCAATCCACAGGGGAAATCCTCCTCCGAAATGTTTGACAAAGATAATTGATTTTTTTAGCATAACAGCCGCCAAGCCACCTCCCATACCTGCTAGGGTAGCAATGGACAACCATTTACTCATATATCCTGAAATGTATTGATGTAATTTCTCCATTTTATCCCTCCAAAATGTAATAAATATACATGTCATGCAATAAAATCAACATATTTTATATTAACATATATTGAAGGTAGATTCATTAATATCATTAATCTTTTATAAAAAACTTTATGTCTACTTTGCTTTGTTTAACACCTTAGAAACCTTTCTAGTAATGTATTTTTCTAGCTTTTCCATGTACTCATCCTTTTGCAATTCCTTTTTAGCCACCATTTCTAATCCCTTTTCCCAGCTGGCGGTCAGCTTTGGATTCAATAGGTCTGGAATGGATTTTTTTACAACTAAATAAATCAGTTCCCCCAAGGAGGTTGGGGTTAATACTTGGGTTTTATCATGACAATCAATGTACTCTATCCTCATTAGTTTTTTAATAATCTCCGCTCTAGTGGCACTGGTGCCTATTCCGGATCCTTTAATTTGCTCCCTTAGCTCCTCATCCTCTATCAATTTACCTGCATTTTCCATAGCTAAAATGATGGACCCAGAGGTATATCTTTTGGGTGGGGTAGTCTCTCCTTCTTTAATTTCTAAGGACTTCAGCTCCACCTGCTGACCTTTTCTTAGACTATTCAGGAACTGGTTTTCTTCTCCACCTTTGTCTTTATCATCTAAATCGGGCTTTAAAATTTCTAGATAACCCTGTTCTACACAGACCTTTTGATTTGTTTGAAAAAGCTCACCCTTCACTGCCGTTACAATAGCAAGTTTTTGAAAGACTGCAGGAGGATAGAAGATGGCTAAAAACCTTAAGGTAATTAATTTATAAATCTTTTTATCCAGTTCCTTTAGCCTATTGTAGTTCTCAAATCCCTTACCTGTTGGAATGATGGCATAGTGGTCGGTGATTTTATCATCATTTACATATTTAGAGGATTTGATATTCTTAATCCACTGGTTTTGTAAAACCTTTGCTGCCCCATCTTTGATATTTGTATTTCCCCGAAACTCCATTAAACCCTTTAAATGATTATTTATTTCCTTTGCCACTGCCGTTGATAGAACACGGGCATCGGTCCTAGGATAAGTGACTAGCTTTTTCTCATAGAGGGTTTGTACTGCGGTCAGGGTCTCGTCCGGATTGATCTTGAATTTTTTACTACACTCCGCCTGCAACTCTGCTAGATTGTATAGCAGGGGTGCATATTTCTTCTCTTTACTTTTTTTCACACTATCAATCTGAGCCTTTACTGGGGTTTCATTCCCCATTAGGTCCTCGATTAATTTTTCCGCATCCCTTTTTTCTTTAAAACCATTGTCATTGAAGAGCATAGGGGACATATGATATCTTGAAGCCTCAACTGCCTTCCATTCTCCCATATATTCATCAGATTCAGTTTTACCAAAGGTTCCATTGATTTTATAGAAAGGAGTTTTGACGAACTTCCTCACTTCAATCTCTCTGTCAACAATCATCCCCAGTACACAGGTCATTACCCTTCCTACTGCAACAACAACATGTTCTTTTTGAAGTTTTTTTGCAATCACCTTACCAAAAATTAAGGTCAATAATCTAGAGAAATTAATCCCTGCTAAATAGTCTTCCTTTGCCCTTAGAAATGCCGAATCCGATAAGGGGTCATATTCCGAGAGGGGTTTTGCTTCTTTGATACCCCTAAGAATTTCCTCCTCCGTCTGGGAGTCGATCCAAACCCTCTTTTTGTCCTTCCCCTCTACCCCAACCATTAAATCCACTAAGCGATAGATGTATTCCCCCTCCCGTCCAGAGTCAGTACAGACATAGACGGAGGTAATATCGCTACGGTGAAGAAGTTGCTGAATGACATCAAATTGATTTTTGACTGTTGGAATAACCTCATATTTATACTCCTTTGGTAAAAAGGGCAGGGTTTTTAAAGACCATTTTTTAAGGGCCTCATCATAGGCATCAGGATAGCTCATAGTAACTAGATGCCCCACACACCATGTAACCACGGCTTCCTCTGCCTCCAAATAGCCATTTCTCCGTTGGCCTTTAATCTTTAGAACCTTAGCAAATTCCATTGCTACACTGGGTTTTTCTGTAATATATAAAGCTTTACTCATTTTAAATCCCCACAATCTAACTTTTATAAAACAAATTAATATAAATCTTCCTCATCATCTATAGTCTTCTTTAGTCTATTAAATAAACTACTAATACTCATTACATTATTGAGATATTCCCCTTGCCGTAACTTCAATCATTGTTTCCACTTGATTATTTCTTAGTCCATAGATTTCCTCCACCATATTGGCTACGGTACAGGCATGGTTGGGTATGATTTCCACCTGTTGCCCCACCTTTAGGCTGATTTTTTCTGGATCATAGATGAGCTTTCCTAGCTCCTCCGACAATCCCTTGATGAGAATATCTTCATACCCTACCACAATACCATATCCTTTAATATTGTTATTGCCATGGGCCCCTGCATCGAGACATAGGATTTTACTACCTGCATCTATGATAGCTCGACCTGCCTCTGGAATACTAATGACGGTTGCCAGTACCTTCAATGCACAACGCTCCACAGGTACAGCCCCCAGGGCTACTTGAACTGCATCATAGAACACATAGTTACCTGGTCTAATTTGCTTGATTCCCTTGTAGTCCTCTATTTGTTTCACTGTCGGTGTAGAACCTATCGCCATAATACTACAGTCCACACCTAATTCTTGAAGAATTTCAGCCGACTTCATGATGGCTGATATTTCTTCCTCGGCGGCTTTCTTTACCCCCTCAATGTTGGTGGCACCATAGACATGTCCACCATGGGTGGCGACTCCAACGATTTCAATCCCCTTCATCGCCTTAATAGATTCGTATAAACCTTGGACTCCCTCTGGTGTTACCCCCAAGCGATTTAATCCACTATCTATGATGATAACACACTTTCGGCAGATATGCTGCTTCAATGCCCTTTCATTTAAAATCGTGGCTGATTCCAAGGAATCTACACTACAATATACCTCAGCTTTTTTGGTTAGTTCCATTAGACGGTCAAGCTTCTTTTCTCCAATGATGGGGTATGCCAGCATGACTCTTTGGACTCCTGCCTCCACCATTTTCTCTGCTTCCCCTAATTTTGCCGCCAAAATCCCCTTCGCCCCCATATTTAGTTGCTGTTGGACAATGTATTTACTTTTGTGGGTTTTGATCATGGGCCATAGTTCAACATTATGTTCCTTTGCCAGATGAGCCATTTCTTTTATGTTTTCCTCTAGACGATCTAAATCCACCACCAGACATGGGGTTTCCAGCTCTTGTTTTTTCACTTCCAACACCCTCTCTTTTTATATAGTGAAAATTTATATAATATCAATACTCTCCACTGTAATCTCCCTCAATAATAAGAGGAATAATATTATTTTAACATCTAATAGAGGGAATTCCCAGTAAAAAACAAACCCAACTGCTAAGTTGCCACAGTTGGATTACTTTCCTTAAGCTGTTTTTTATCTTACTGAATTGTATCCTATTCCACACCTCTAAAATAGTGACCTCTGGTAAAGCCCTCCTGGACTAAATGCTGTAGCTCCTCCACCTCCAGTGGCTTTTGTCCCTTTTGTAATCTTTTCATTTGTTGGTGACAATGATTGATTGTGGCCTTTATGTCTTGGGGTTTTTCATCGGTGAATTCTAATCTATAGTTAAAAATATTGTTGCTTTGGAATTCGGGTAACTTATCCAGCATATAAAGGGCTTGGGAATTTAGTAAGATTGTTCTACCCCAGCAATCTTTTCCGAAGGGGAAGGTCATTTGCTTTTGATCCTTTAGCCCCCAACGATAATGATATGGAATTGTTCTACAATCATCACACTGATGATTACATTCTTTTTGTTGTTGTAGTGGACAATACTCTATGGTCATGACAGACATTTTCCCGTAGACCACTGCCTCCACCTGTAGTTGAGGATTAATTTTAAGCTCCTTGATGTTCTTAAAATCCAGCTCCGGAGATAGAATCCCTCCCTGTACTTGAAGTTGGTCTAGGTAATGGAAGGTGTAGCTATTCATTGTATTGAGGGAGTAATCCACCATCACTGGTACTGTTAGGTTATTTTTCGTATAGTTAATCATCCCTAAATCTCCTGCCAGCACTCCCTGTAGATCTATACCTTTGATTTCTTCAGCAACTCTATTGTAGTCCTGATCCTTCATAATGGAAGGACTTCTAAAATAGCAAGGTATTCCCTTCTCCCTACAAAGGCTACTGGCTTCTGAAAGGGTGTTGAAGTCTCCGTAATAAATACCATCTATATCTTCTTCTAATACCACCTTCAACAGGTCTACTCTGTCTACTTTTGCAGTTATTCTTGGTGAAGGATGATCATTTGATTTCTTTCCTAAAGCAACATAGGAGAGGGTAGAGGGTTGGGGAAGGATTTCTTTCTCATTCCTCTGATAATGGTTTTTTCTAAGCTCCGTCAGTTGGTCAATGGCGTCTCTTCTTAGCCCATTGATGACTGAAATGGGGACAGCCACCCCGTCATCTATTTCCACTTTTAATTCTTCGAGGGAATAGGGAGTATTACCTAGTTTGCTTAGATTTTCAATTACCCGTTCCTCCGTCAAGGCTACCCGCTGGGCCTTTTCTACGATAAAGTCTGTTTTTGAGTAGACATGATGATTTGCTCCATCCCACAGACTTAATTCCATAGGTTTTCCTAGATTAATCTTAATTTCACCATAGACTAGTACTTTTTTATTTTCTGCTTGATGGGCATAGGTCCTTTCCAGTTCATCCATCATTTCAACATCAAGGGTCTTATATACATCTGCCCCAGCTTGGATTTTTCCCTTTAACTCGATCTCCACCGATTGACCTGTGGTTGCCTTTGGTACGGGCTTTTGATTGACATATATGGCGGTTACGACTCCACCTTCATTTGAACCGATTCCCTGCCAAACTTCAATACCATCCCCCACCGATAGGGAGGATTTTAATTTAATATGAAGTCTTTTGGTCTTTGCTTGATATTGCAGGACTTTACCTAAGTATATCCCGCTATTGTTGGGCTTTTCTGTATTGACGATTTCTGACCTTGGGCTTTCAAATATGTATCCCTTCGTAAATTTCCGATTAAACATTTGGGCCATTTCCTTCTGTAGTCCTTCATCCTTTAGGATTTTGCCCTTCTTGAGATAGTGGTCTATCCCTTGACGATAGGATCGGACAATGGAAGCTACATATTGGGGCTTTTTCATCCTTCCCTCTATTTTAAAGGAGGTGACACCACTTTCTATTAATTTTCCAATCTCCTCAAAGGTATTTAAATCCCTCATACTGAGGTGATATTCTTCATCAATATTATTTAGATCACCTTTACTGGATACCAGTTGATAGGGTTTTCTACAGGGTTGGGCACATCTTCCACGATTACCACTACGACCTCCGATAAAGCTACTCATTAGACATTGTCCTGAATAGGCAACGCATAGGGCTCCATGGACAAATGCCTCCAGCTCCATGCCTGTTTTTTTATGGATTTCGTTGATCTCGTTTAAAGATAGCTCCCTAGCCAATACCACCCTTTTGACTCCCATTTTCTTGAGACTTTCTACTCCCTTTGTGTTGTGGAGGGTCATTTGAGTACTACAGTGGAGTTCTAGGTCTGGAAATGCTTCCCGTATCAACATCATCACCCCTAGATCCTGTACGATCACTGCATCCACGTCAATGTTATATAGGAAATTGACATACTCCAATAGTCCTTGGATTTCATGATCCTTCATGAGGATATTAATGGTGATATAGACCTTCATTCCTCTGATATGGGCATATTCCACCGCTTCTTGTAGGGTATCTCTATCAAAATTTGAAGCATACGCCCTTGCACTAAACTCCGTCCCTCCTAAATAAACGGCATCGGCTCCATTTTGCAGGGCCGCCTTTAGGGCTTCAAAGCTTCCAGCAGGGGCAAGTAATTCAATTTGTCTCATAATTAAACAACCTTTCTTGATTTCTATTCAGTGTATATTGATTTAATTCCTTCGTCTGTACTTCTTGATGAATCTTTATTATGCTTAATCAGTCTTGACTCTTTTCCAGCACCTTGACAATTGCTGGTGTAATATCCGTTAAGTCCTTAATATCATCCTTAATCACTTCTGCTGATTTTCCCACCAACATTGTAGGCACTGGATTCATTGTATGGGTTTTGATGGATAGATCTTCAATATTTCCATGATCACTGGTGATGATGACTAAGGTTTCTTCTAGGTTTATTTTATCCAATATTCCTCCAATAAACTGGTCTAATCTTTCAATAATTTCTATGGCTTTCTCTTTATTTTGACGATGACCTGCTATATCCGTCTGGAAGTATTCAAACAATGTAAAATGATGATCCGCAACGATTTTTGCTAAGATGCCACCTGCCTCATGGGGGGTGAGGCTTTCCGCTGGTATTTGCCATTCATGAATCATGACTTCGTTGATAATATCTTGATATACTGCTTTTTTATTGATCAATTCTTCCTCTACTCTAAAGGGGATGTCTGCTGCCATTGTAGCAACTGTAGTGGCAGATATTCCCCATTTTACTCCTTTGATTTTCCCCATATAAGTGAGGTATTCTGTGGTATAGGCATTGGCATTGGTTACTTTGTAGCCTTTATCCTTGAGTTGTTTAAAAACACTGTGTTCCATAAGGATTTTTTTCAGGGTAGGGGTGGGAAAACCATTTAAATGGTGACCCAATGCCTTTGGTCCATTGATTCCCGTTAATAAAGTAGTTTGCCCTGATGCACTTTGGGGTATTCCCTCCACCCCAAGAGTTGCGTCTGTGGGAACAACAATATGATTTTCTCTTATTTTATCTAAATTCGGCGTCTTGGCATCTATAAAGGGATTGGTTTCTCCATCATCCCCACCTATTCCAAAACCATCTATAAATAGTAAAAGTATGTTCATGGGTCCTCCTATCTACACAAAAACTTATAAAAGTAGTAATATGCTGATATCACTACTTTTTCTTTATTCTTTCTGCCATTAATTATTCATTATTAATTATTAATTATTAATTATTAATTATTGATTATCCATTCTCTTTTAAAAGTTCCTCCATCTGCCTTTTTGTCTCCACCAATTTAATCTGGCTTTCAAAGAGCTTGTTTTGAAGGTCATTGATGATTTCTTCTGCCTTTTTCAAGTCCTTTTCTTTTTCTTCTAACTTTTTGACTATTTCGTCATAGTTTTCCTGTTGGTTCCTCATTAAAGAATAGTGCTCTAATTTTTCTGTCAAGAGTTTGTTGGCTTCTTCTTTTTCCGCCAACAATGCTACAGACCGTTCTAGTTCCTCTTGTGTCTTTTCCAGTTCCTTCATGGGGATGGATTGCTGTTGGTGTAACTCTCTGTAGGCTTCCTGCAATTTTAGTAATTGATCAGTTATATTAATTGAGGTCAAAACAGCAATCATTGAAGTACTCAGTCTTTTATTTCCTTGGGCTACTTCTGCCATTCGTTCATCAACATAACTTCCTACCCTCAAAAGATATTCTTTTGGTTCTGCCCCTACTATTGGATATTCCTGTCCGTTAATCTTGATCAGTACTTTATTTTTCTTTTCCATTGCTTTTTCACCCCTTAAAATTCACTTTAATTCTATTTTTGTATATTCAGTACTAAATTCTTGATAAAACTTAAAACTCCTGCTTTATTCTTTGGATTTACATATTTTTTTCTCTAATCCCTTCATAAGGCTTTAGATTAGTGGAACAAAAAAACCTAGCCACCGCAGCGTATCTAGACATACGTAAGGGTGCTAGGTTCTTGTGGTGATAAAGAAAATATGGCTTTTTAACAGGCTAAGGATAATTCCCTACTCCCTTAGTGTTCCTCCTATTTCACTCTTGATGCCTGCCACAACAGCATCCTGTACCTTATTTACTTCCTCATCGGTTAATGTTCTATCCGAGTGTCGATAAGTAATGGTATAGGCAATACTCTTATGACCTTCTGGAATTTGATTTCCTCTATATAAATCGAATAATTCAAAGCTTTCCAGTATATCTCCACCATTTGCTTGAATGATTTTTTCTATTTCCCTTACCATTATCTCTTCCTTTACGATGACAGCTAAATCCCTTGTCATGGCTGGATATTTTGGTAATGGCTTATACATTGTTGTTACTCTTGTAAATTGCATCATGAGATAAAAATCCAGCTCTGCAATATAGCATCTCTTGGATATATCATAGTTTTCTGCCACTTGTGGGTGAAGTTCCCCCATGACTCCCACGATGTGGCCTCCAACAAAAATGTTGGCACATCTACCTGGGTGGAAAGAGGTATGATTTTTTTCTACTTCAAATTCTAAGTCCTTAATGCCAAGACGGTTAAATAACGCCTCTACTACACCCTTTAAACTATAGAAGTCCTCATTACCATACATACCGATCACTAGATTTGCAATTTCGTATGGAAGTGGGTCTTTAGCATTACACTCAGATTTTGGAATAAAGATACTTCCAAGCTCAAAAGCTCGTGCAGCCTCCACCTTATGATTCACGTTTCTTGATAGAACCTCCATCATATTCGGTAATAGACTGGTTCTCATTACACTTGTCTCATCCCCTAATGGATTAAGTAGTTTTACAAAGTTTCTCTTAATGCTATTTTCCCCTACGTTAATCTTGTCGACGCTCTTTGGACTAACAAATGAAAAGGTTAGTATTTCATTGAATCCAAGGGATAACAGACTTTCCTTTGCCCTATCTTCAATTAACTGTCCATTGGTCTTTCCACCAACGACGATATTCCCCTTTGCCATAGTGGATGGAATTTTATCAAATCCATATATTCTTCCAAGTTCTTCTAAGAAATCCGCCTCCATCTGAAGATCATCCCTAAAGGTTGGCACTGTCACAACTAAATGCTCTCCATCTTCCTCAGCTGAGATTTCAAGAGATTTTAATATATTGATCATTTCTTCTACTGTCAATTTAATGCCTAGAAGATCATTCATCCTACCGTGTCTGATTTTCAACTGTCTTGCTTCTTTGGCAGCTGGATAAACATCTACGCTTTCCTTTAGTACTGTTCCAGCCCCCAGCATTTCGATTAGCTGACAAGCACGGTCTGCTGCAATACTGGCGATATTTGAGTCAACACCCTTCTCATATCTAGCAGATGCCTCTGTCCTTAATCCGATTTGCTTTGATGTTGCTCTGATACGATCTTTGTTGAAATGGGCAGACTCCAATAGAATTGTCTTTGTATTTTCAGTTACCTCAGACTCTTCGCCCCCCATTACGCCTGCAATGGCAAGGGCTTTAGTGGTATCTGCAATTACTGTCATTGTTTCATCCAATTGTCTTTCTACATCATCTAGGGTTTTGAAGATTTCTCCATCATTGGCTTTTCTAACAATGATGCTATTGTCTGCGATGTAGTCCATATCAAAGGCGTGTAATGGCTGACCATACTCCAGCATTACATAGTTGGTGATATCAACAATATTGTTGATCGGTCTTACACCTGCCTTCATTAATCTTTGTTGCATCCATAGGGGAGATGGTTGGATTACTGCATCTTTGATGACTCTTGCAATATATCGAGTACAACCCTCTTGATCATGGATATCCACCTTTACGCCAAAGGTAGTGGTTTCATCTTCAGCTTTAATAGCCACCTCAGGATGCTTTACTCGACCACCAATAGTAGCAACTGCTTCCCTCGCCATTCCAATCATGCTTAAACAATCGGGACGGTTGGAAGTGATTTCAAATTCAATGATATCATCTTGAAGCTCTGCAACATCAAAAATATTTGCCCCCAATTTATAGGGTTTATCTAATATCCAGATGCCATCCTTTAATTCTTCGGGAATCAGCTTCATAGGAATTCCCAGCTCTTCTTGAGAACATAACATCCCTTCTGATACTTCACCACGAAGCTTACCCTTCTTGATTTTTAATCCTCCTGCTAAGTTTGACCCTACAGTGGCAACTGGGATATAATCCCCTTCATTGATATTTTTTGCACCAGTTACGATTTGTAATGTTTGATCCCCAATGTTGATTTGGGTAATTACCAATTTGTCAGCGTTTGGATGGGGCTGTATGGACTCAATTTTCCCTACAACTACACCATTAATCCCCTCTCCAAAGCTCTCTATTCCTTCCACTTTTGAGCCTGACATTGTCATTCTATCGCCAAACTCAATTACATTTTGATCTATATCAACATATTCCTTTAACCATTTCAAAGGTACTAACATTAGAACCCCTCCTCATATTATCTTGATCTTCTTCCATCACTAAAATTGATTTAGGAATCTCATATCGTTTTCAAAGAATAATCTTATATCATCAATACCATACTTAAGCATTACTAAACGATCTACCCCCATACCAAAGGCGAAACCACTATATACTTCTGGGTCAATTCCACAATTTCTAAGGACATTTGGATGTACCATACCCGCTCCTAATAGCTCAATCCAGCCACTGCCTTTACAGAAGCTACATCCAGAACCTGAACACTTGAAACAAGAAGCATCAATCTCTGCACTTGGCTCAGTAAATGGGAAGTTGTGGGGACGGAATTTAATTTTAGTTTGATTTCCAAAGAAGTACTTAGCAAACACTTCTAATGTTCCCTTAAGGTCTGCTAAAGTGATTCCCTTATCTACTACTAATCCCTCCAACTGGTGGAACATTGGTGTATGGGTGGCATCAGGTGTATCATTTCTAAAACATCTACCTGGGGAAATGATTCTGATGGGGGGCTTTTTATTTTCCATAACCCTTACTTGTACTGGTGAAGTTTGAGTTCTTAGAATTGTCTCTTCATCTATGTAGAAGGTGTCACTCATATCCCTTGAAGGATGATTTACAGGAGCATTTAAGGCATCAAAGTTATAGTATACAGTCTCTATTTCAGGCCCTTGTGCCACTTGAAAACCCATACTGATGAAGATTTCCTTCAACTCATCCATTCCTTGCATTAGAGGATGCTTCTTTCCTAGCTTGATCCTCTTACCTGGCATAGTAACATCAATGGCCTCTGCCTGAAGTTTTGCTTGTAGCTCTTTATTCTTTATTTGATTCTTAGCCTCTTGTAAAGCTTCCTCTATGCCTTCTCTAACGATATTAGCAACCTTACCTACAACAGGTCTTTCTTCCTTGGATAGACTCCCCATCCCCCTTAAAACCTCTGTTAGTTCACCTTTTTTTCCAAGGTATTTAACCCTTACTTTTTCTAATTCATCTGAGGTATTAGCCTGATGAATCTCGTTTTTGGCTACTTCTTCTAGTTCTCTTAATCTAGCTTCCATGTTCAGTCTCCTTCCTTATATAAAAAATATATTTGAATGTATTTTTTCGCAAAACAAAAACCTTCATCCCAAAAGGGACGAAGGTTAACTCCGCGGTACCACCCTAATAATGTTATATCACATCACTCATTGACAATAACGGCGCCCACCGATAAAGCCTACTAAAACTTCAGCCCTATAGCTCCGGAGGGAACCTCTGTTGCACTTATTTTAAAGATGCTTCCAGCCTCAGGCATCTTCTCTCTGAAAAACAGTCTACAACGTACTTACTCCATCATTGCCATTTTTATCTATTCAGTTCATTATCATTTTTTTATACATTATATAGGCTTTTATGGAACCAGTTAGTTCAAAAATTCTCCAGAAAATCTCTGCATCTTTCACGGAACTCCACTCCTTCACTTAGCCATTTATACTATAATTATAGCATAGGTGAAGGTCGTAAACAAGGCAGTTCCATAAAACTATCATGAGTTTTTTGAAATTTCTAAAATTTATTTTCTTCGATTCTCAAATGCCTTATAAATTAAAACCCCTGCTGCAACGGAAGCATTTAAGGATTCAATTTTCCCAACTATAGGGATTTTTATCATCTCCTCTGCCTGAGCAACAAATCCTTCCTGTATACCATTGGCTTCGTTTCCAATGATTAAAGCGATACTTCCTTTGTAATCGATCATATCATATGTATTTTCAGTATCTAGATGGGTAGCAACCATTCTGACCTTATTCTTCTTTAGGAATTCGATTAGTTCCTCGTCCTCCTCCACTTGAACAACAGGGAAATGAAAAACTGCCCCCATGGTGGCCCGTAGGGTTTTACTGTTGTATGGGTCAACACTGCCTTTAGTAATCAGCACTGCATTTGCACCTGCTCCTTCAGCAGTTCTAATAATGGTCCCCATATTTCCAGGGTCTTGTATACGGTCCAATACCACCAGAAAAAGCTCCTTTTCTTCAGAAAGACTGTCAAGGGAATACTCAGGCATATTAATAACCGCCATAATACCTTGGGGATTTTCAGTTTCTGAGAGTTTTTCCATCAGCTTGTCGGGTAAATGATACATTTGATATTTTCCCTCTATTTGTTGGATTAACTCATCTCCACCCTTAATTTTTTTTGCACTATCGCTATAAAGGATATACTCTAGAGCGACCCCATGCTCCAGTGCCTCTTGCAAAAACCTCAGACCCTCTATAACAAATTGTTTGTATTTCATACGATTTTTTTTGATTTGTAATCCCTTTACAAACTTGATGGTAGGATTACTTTCACTGGTTATTTCCATTTATCTTCACCAACTTATCTCTCTAGCTTCTTCAAGTCATTATTATGTCCAATAACTACTAGAACATCCCCTTTATGAATTACATCTTTAGCCGTTGGGGACACATTAATCTCATTGCCATGTTTAATTGCCATAACGTTGATTCCATACTTAGAACGAATATTGGCTTCGATTAAAGTATTATCTATCCATTCGTCTAAAGCAGTAATCTCCATGATACTATAGTCTGGTGCTAACTCTATATAATCAAGGATGTTATTAGAAACTAAGTTATGGGCTACACGAATTCCCATATCTCTTTCGGGAAAAACAACTCGGTCTGCACCGATTCTATATAGTACTTTAGCGTGAAGTTCGTTTTGAGCCTTAGCCACTACGAATTTAACACCCATTTCCTTAACAATTAGAGTCGCCATAATAGAAGCCTGTATATCTGATCCAATGGTAATTACTGCAACATCAAAGTTCCAGATCCCTAATGATCTAAGGGCATGTTCGTCAGTGGCATCAGCCTGTACTGCATGGGTAACTTCGTCAGAAATATTTTGTACCGTTTCTTCATTTCCATCTATCGCCAACACGTCATGACCCATCTTATAGAGGGTTTTTGCAACACTACTTCCAAAGCGCCCACAGCCTACAACAATAAATTGTTTCATAATTTCACCCTTTCTATCCTACAATTACTTTATCTTCAGGATATCTTACAGTTCCTTTATTTTTTCGCTGACGTCTAGCCAAAGCAAAGGCAATGGTTAAAGGTCCAACCCTGCCTACAAACATTGCGAATATGATTATGACTCTCCCCAATGGGCTTAGTCTGTTGGTGATTCCCAAGGTCAAACCTACTGTGCCAAGGGCAGATACTGCTTCAAACAATATATCCATAAAATCCAAGCCTGCTTCTGTGATGGCAAGAAGCATTGTGGTAAAAACCGCAAGGGCAATTGCCACTACGCCAATAGTCAAGGCTCGATCTACTATACTTCTTGAGATTCTTCTACCATAAAGTTCTGTATCTTCTCTACCTCTAATCATAGAAATTACAGTAAAGATGATTACTCCAAAGGTAACGGTTTTAATTCCCCCAGCGGTAGATGCTGGAGAGCCACCAATAAACATCAATACCACCGTTAATAATTTTGAAGCGTTAGTTAAAGCCCCTGTGTCAATTGTATTAAAACCTGCTGTTCTTGGAGTAATAGCTTGAAATAAGGCTCCTAGAAGCTTACCTCCAAAACCTAAATCCCCTAATGTTCCAGGGTTTCCCCATTCTAACACCAAAAAAAGTACAAAGGGAACACCAATTAAGATTGCTGTAAGTAGCAGCACCATTTTTGAGTGAAGATTTAACCGTCTAAAGCTTTTTTGATTGATTACATCCACCATAACGGAGAACCCTAGCCCCCCAAGGATAATCAGCAAGTATATGGGAATATTTATAATTGGATCAGATACATAGGGCGTTAAACTTCGTCCATAGCCAATAAGGTCAAATCCCGCATTACAAAATGCTGATATGGAGTGGAAAATCGAATAAGCTACCCCTTTTGCCAGTCCATATTCTGGTACAAATCTAAAGGATAAAAACAAGGCTCCAATACCCTCTATCAAAAACGTATATAATAGTATGTATCTAGTAAATCTTACTAGTCCTTCTAATGTACTTTGATTTAAAGCTTCTTGAATAATTAATCTTTCTTTTAGAGAAATCTTTTTTCCTAGAACCATAGCAAACAATGTTGCCATTGTCATGAATCCTAATCCACCTATTTGAATTAATATCAAAATCACTGTCTTTCCAAAGGCTGTCCAATAAGTGCCAGTATCCACCACCACCAATCCTGTAACACATACCGCTGATGTTGAGGTGAATAAAGCATCAAGAAAACCAACACTTCTTCCGTCTACAGAGGCGATCGGTAGGTTAAGTAGCATAGCACCTATTAAAATCACTGAAGCAAATCCCATTACAAGAACTTGAGTTGGGTCTAACTTCATGTGTTCAAATCTCTCCATAATGCTCCTCTTCCTTCCCATTTTTATGTAAAAACTATTATATTATATAATTGCAAATTTTGCCACCGGTTTTTGATAAATACTTTTTTCCTTTTCCCTCTTCATTATTCCATTAATCCATCTGATATATACCCAATAATAGGATTACACTGTTAATAACCCTGCTAACAAGATGTAAATCGACTATCATTTTCTATGTATTATAAAAGAGTCCTTTCCAGGACTCTATTGTAATGTAATGTAATTATTATGAGTTAAGCTTTTGCTTTGCAGCTTCAACTAACTTTGCAAAACCTTCTTTATCATGAATAGCCATTTCAGCTAAAACTTTTCTGTTCATTTGGATTCCGCTAAGCTTTAATCCGTTCATGAATCTAGAATATGATAATCCATTTGCTCTTGTCGCAGCGTTAATTCTGCTGATCCATAGCTTTCTGTATTCTCTCTTTTTTAACTTTCTTCCTACATAGGCATGCTTTAAAGCCTTCATTACGAATTGGTTTGCAGGTCTAAATAATTTACTTCTAGCTCCTCTAAAGCCCTTTGCAAGTTTTAAAATCTTTTTATGTTTTTTACGTGCGTTAACAGCACCTTTAACTCTAGCCATTTTTTACAACCTCCTTTTCAACAGTTCCTTATCTTAATAATTGCGCGATTCTCTTTTGATCTCCCTTGAATACTAGGGCAGATTTACGAAGATTTCTCTTTCTCTTAGAAGACTTCTTAGTTAAGATGTGACTCTTAAAAGCTTTAAACCTTTTAATTTTACCTGATTTAGTCTTCTTAAATCTCTTAGCAGCACCTTTATGAGTTTTCATTTTTGGCATTGAAATTTCCTCCCTTCAACATTAGCTCTTCTTTTATTGTGCATTTTTAGGAGCTAAAATCATAATCATTTGTTTTCCTTCTAATTTAGCTTCCTTTTCAATGGTTGATACTTCTGTTAAGATTTCAGCAAATTCTTTGATTACCTTCAACCCGATACTAGTGTTACTTAGCTCTCTACCCCTGAATCGTAAGGTAACTTTCACCTTGTCACCGTTTTGTAAGAACTTTGAAGCTTGATTTGCTTTTACATTCAAGTCATGACTTTCAATGTTTGGACTAAGTCTTACTTCCTTAACAGTAACAACTTTTTGCTTTTTCTTAGCTTCCTTTTCTTTTTTGGCAAGCTCGTATTTGTGCTTTCCATAATCCATTATACGACAGACTGGTGGTTTCGCTTGAGGAGCAATTTTAACTAAGTCTAGATTTTTACTAGCAGCAAGACTTAGGGCTTCCTTTACTGATACAATACCAACTTGTTCGCCTTCAGCATCGATTAGTCTAATTTCCTTATCGCGAATTTCCTCATTAATCTGTAATTCATTTACATCTCTAATAACCCGACACCTCCTAAAAAGTTCAAGGACAACAAATAAAAAAAACGAATACACTTAGTATCCGCTTCTAATCGTTAGTAAAGAAATCACAACAGCATAAAAATATTGCTATTTAAAATCTCTAACTATTAACCCTATTCACTGACGTTGTAGGGTGAGAAGCGGAAACTTCTACTTGATTGTTTTTCATCTATACCATCATAACAATATACTTATCATTTGTCAAATATTTTTTTATATTACTTTTGTTGAAAATTTTTTCCTATAAATTTTACCACTATCACCATCATTTTTTACGGTCTTTTGGGTAATGCTAAAGATAAACAAAGAACAGGGTGGTGATGCAATGAAAAAACGAATAATATTTATTTTGCTTTGCTTCTTTATTGCACTAACAGTCATTTCCAGCTACTCCCTATGGTTCGGAGGTCAAGCAGAAGGTCATTTCTCTTCATTTGATCGCCTGCTATTGGCTGGAGTCACTGTTAGTCTATTGGTTTATTATATCAAATTAGATAAAAATCCTCAATACGCCCACGCTACAATTAATACTGAGAAAAAAGAGAAGGAGCAAAATGGGGATGAATTCTTTACAAAGCCTAAAATCACCTTTGAGGATGTGGCAGGTCTGGAAGAAGTAAAAGAGGAGCTAGTAGAAGTTATTGACTTTATCAAAAAGTCTGAAAAGTATCGAAAAATGGGTGCAAAAATCCCCAAAGGTATTCTATTTCATGGACCTCCCGGTACTGGAAAGACCCTCTTAGCATCTGCTGTTGCTGGTGAAACAAAATCCGCATTCTTTTCTGCCAGTGGTTCAGAATTTGTTGAAAAATACGTAGGGGTTGGTGCAAAAAGAATAAGAACCCTATTTGAAAAAGCCAAAAAGGAAGCCCCCAGTGTTATTTTTATTGATGAAATTGATGCAATAGGTGCCAAGAGACATTTAGATAGCAATAACGAAAAGGATCAAACCCTTAACCAGCTCTTAGTAGAACTTGATGGTTTTAACACTGATCAAACCGTTGTGGTGATTGCCGCCACAAATCGCATGGATTTATTGGATGAAGCACTTTTAAGACCCGGAAGATTTGACCGTCATATGTTTATTGGCAACCCTAATGTAAAGGCTAGAGAGGAAATTTTAAGGGTGCATACTAAAAATAAACCCTTAAGTCCTGATGTAAGAATCCCTGATCTTGCTAAAAAAACCCACGGTATGAGCGGTGCTCACTTATCCAATATTGCTAATGAAGCAGCAATCATTGCTGTACGACAAAATGAAAATATTATCACCAATAATCATTTTGAGCAAGCAATTGAAAGGGTAATTGCTGGTCTTCAAGTAAAAAATCCCACCATACTACAAAAGGAAAAAGAGATTGTTGCCTATCATGAAGCTGGCCATGCTCTAATAGGAAAAATATTAAATACCGATATGGTACAAAAGGTTTCCATCATTCCTCGAGGTCAGGCCCTCGGTTATGTCCTCCATATGCCACAGGATGATCGTTACATCATGACCAAAGAAGAGCTGTGCTACAAGATGATGGTAATGCTTGGGGGCAGGGCTGCAGAGGAGCTGATTTACAGTCACCTCTCTACTGGAGCTAAGGATGATTTAAAAAAGGTTACTGAAGTTGCAATGCAGATGGTTTGTGAATACGGGATGAGTAATCTTGGCTTTTTATATCAAGATCCTCGATTTAATCAAAGTATAAGCCATCAAATCAATAAGGAAATGAATAGAATTATTGATGAATGCTACACCACCACTTTAGATTATTTAAAAAACTATCATAAAAGTTTAGAAAAGATTGCAAAAGCACTACTGGAAAAAGAGACTTTAAATTGTGATGAATTAAATGAGGTTTTAGGGGACTTCAAATCTCTTGAGGATGAGTTGGAGGCAGTATAGCCTACATTGAAAAGCTAAGTAATATAAAAAAGACAAGGTTATCCATGTGGCCCTTGTCTTTTAGCTATTTTAAGGAAAGCCAGTACCCGCATCTTATATAAGCATACGTCAAAGCAGTACTGGCTTTTTTAGTGATAAATACACTACATTTCTTTATTTTCAATTTCCTTTATTACATCCTCAATGAATTGGTCAACCTTTACTATCCCCAATTCCCCTTTATCTCTTGATCTAACCGCTACTGATCCTGCTTCCACCTCTTTGTCTCCTAATACTAACATATAAGGTACTTTTGAAAGCTGCGCTTCTCTGATTTTGTAGCCGATTTTTTCATTTCTAGCATCCAGTTCAACTCTAATTCCCTTTAACTTCATCTCAGACTTTAACTTTTTAGCATAGTCAAGGTGTCTCTCTGTGATCGGCAGGATTTTCACTTGTACTGGTGCTAACCAAGTTGGGAATTTACCAGCAAAATGCTCAATTAATACTCCGATAAATCTCTCCATGCTTCCATAGATTACCCTATGAATCATGATTGGTCTATGCTTCTCTCCATCAGCGCCAACATAAGTTAGGTCAAATCTTTGAGGCATTTGGAAGTCCAACTGAATTGTTCCACATTGCCATGTACGGCCTAAGCAATCTTCCAGTTTAAAATCAATTTTAGGACCATAGAAGGCTCCGTCTCCCTCATTAATCTTGTAAGGCAAGCTCCTTTCTTCCAAAGCACCCTTTAGAGCATTAATTGCCATTTCCCACTCTTCATCCGTACCCATAGAATCCTCAGGTCTTGTGGATAATTCTACATGATATTTAAATCCAAACATTTTATATACATAATCTACAAAATCAATTACACCAATAATCTCTTCTTTTATTTGCTCTGGTAACATAAAGATGTGGGCATCATCCTGAGTAAAGCAACGAACCCTCATCAGACCGTGTAATGCACCTGAAAGTTCGTGACGGTGTACTAATCCCAGCTCTCCCATTCTGATTGGGAAATCTCTATAACTGTACATTTTTCGCTTGTAGGATAGAATTGCTCCAGGGCAGTTCATTGGCTTTACAGCATATCTTTCTTCGTCAATATCTGTAAAATACATATTTTCTTGATAATGATCCCAGTGACCAGACTGTCTCCATAAGTGTTCATTTAAGATGATAGGTGTTTTGATCTCATCATATTCTCTCTTGACGTGCTCTTCTCTCCAAAAGTTTTCTAATTCATTTCTTAGTACCATTCCCTTTGGATGGAAGAATGGGAACCCTGGACCTTCTTCTTGCAAACTAAAAAGGTCTAGCTCTTTACCTAGTTTACGGTGGTCTCTTTTCTTTGCTTCCTCTAAACGATCTAGATATTCTTCAAGGTCTTTTTTCTTTTCAAAGGAAGTGCCATAAATCCTTTGAAGCATCTTATTTTTTTCATCTCCTCGCCAATAGGCTCCAGCAACACTCAACAATTTAAATGATTTGATTTTATCAGTAGATGGTACATGGGGACCAGCACAAAGGTCTACAAACTCTCCTTGCTGATAGAAGGAGATTATTTCATCTTCTGGTAAATTTTCAATTAATTCTACTTTATATGTCTCCCCTTGCTTCTTCACTAGTTCTAATGCTTCATTTCTTGGTAATTCAAATCGCTTTAACTCTAGCTTTTCCTTTACTATCTTCTTCATTTCAGCTTCAATTTTTTCTAAGTCTTCTGGAGTAAATTTATGGTCTGAATCAAAATCGTAATAGTATCCATTTTCAATAGAAGGTCCAATAGCTAGTTTCGTACCAGGATATAATCTTTTAACCGCCTGAGCTAAAATATGGGCACTGGTATGTCTAAAGCTTTCCTTTCCACCTTCATCTTCAAATCTTAGGATGCTTAGTTCGCAGTCCTTTTCAATTGAGTATGAAAGGTCTTTTACTATTCCATCAACTTCACCTGCAACTGCAACACGGGCTAAGCCTTCACTTATTTCCTTTGCAATGTCATATATGGTTGTGCCTTGATTCACCTCTCTAACAGAACCGTCCTTCAAAGTAATCTTTACTTTTACCATGTTTGAAACCTCCTTTTTTTATTGATTTATATTGGAATGATTTAGTACGTAATTTAGATAAATAAAAAAGTCCCCCATCCTAATACTTGCGTATAGGACGAGAGACATATCCCGCGGTTCCACCTAAATTGATCTAAATCCAACTTGATAACGATAACGGAGTCACCGAACTTCTTTTCACATTTTCATGCTACTGGAAATTAGCTCCGAGGTAGTTTTCAGTTATCCATCTACAGAAGTACTTTCAGCCACGGTACTTCCTCTCTTGGTATTGGGTTTAACCTACTCTTCCTCTTCTTAGCCTAATATAAATTATTTTAACTAATTATAATGACTGCAAGCTCTTTTGTCAAGACTTTATTGATATTTTGTATAATAATTATTTTCTACAATAAAATAATTATTATACCCTGTAATAAACCAATAAATATCCCCAATAAACCTCCAAGAATTTCAATATGCTTTAATTCTTCTTTTGCTATTTTCAGCACTACATCTTCTAATTTTTCCATTGGAAATTCATTAATTCTCGTTTCAACCATCTCAGCTAAATCTATTTTAGCAGCAGCTTTATGGACTAAATCCTCCATTGTGCTATTTATCATTTTAGACGCCTCTTGATCTATCACTTCACTAATATAGCTCTTAATCATTATTTTTATAGAGGATGGTAAAATTGCTGGTAGACGATCATTGATCACCTTATCAATCTTCTGTTTGATAGTATTAACCAGTTCCTTCTGATCCTGCTGTTCTATAAACTTTTCAATGATTTCATCAATAGAAAGTAGTTCTTCTTGTATTGTTTTACCAATGCTTTTGGCAATCTCTTGCTTTCTTTTCGGTATTAAGCCTTGAATCTCCACAGGTACAATGGGTAATTTAACAGGTTCAAAGGGTCTAAACATTAGTTTAATAGCTATTAAATTAGTAATCCAACCAATCAGTCCACCAATTAACGTCAAAAAAAGCAACAATAAGGTTGTTTCCATATGTCCTCACCTCTTATGTATATACGTTATCCAATTTCAATAAAATTATATCACCCCTTTAGCAATCTTTCACTATTTTTATTTAAAAAATTCATTGAAAAAGCCCCCAATCCATTTTGAAGATATCCTTCATTAGATTTTGGGGGCTTAGATATTCATGAATTTTATTCCTTATGCATATTTGACTCTACGCCAACACCAACATTACTCTGTACAGTGCACCACTGACAATCATTGCAAATACTAACCTTCGCTGCAAAAACCCTTGTAATGGTTCTGATAATTTCGGGCTTTCTTATATTGGCAATTTGGTGAAGCACTATTTTTCTAGGAGCCATCGTTATAAGGGAGCTCATCAATATATCTTCGTAGCTTAGATGAGTATTATCTGAAATTTCAGTGGCAATTTCCTTTAAATAATCATTGTTAATAAGGTTGTTTTCACCATCATATAGGGTATATTTTTGATCTTCCCCTAATACTACATTGACTAATTCAATCTTTGATTCCTGTATATCTACAAAATATTTCAAGAGTTTAATAAACTCATTATATTCTTTATCCATTAGAAAATCTTCTATTGCTTTTTCGACTGTTTCTTCTAAGTCCTTTTTATAATCCTTTAGTCTAAAGGTGACAAATCCTTTGAGATTTATTTCGCTTTCTGTGTTTAAGTAATCAATCAGCTTCCTCAGCGTTTTAGTTTTTCTCGTATTCTCCAAGTGAA
This sequence comes from Alkaliphilus hydrothermalis, assembly GCF_016908555.1. Taxonomy (GTDB): domain Bacteria; phylum Bacillota; class Clostridia; order Peptostreptococcales; family Natronincolaceae; genus Alkaliphilus; species Alkaliphilus hydrothermalis. Next base: position 16,217 of record NZ_JAFBEE010000020.1, on the reverse strand, counting down.
TAATCTCTTCAACTTTACTTTCTTCATCCAGTATATTGATGGAACTTCTTTGTATTTCTGATTGTTCTCTTTCATTAAAGTAGTAGTACTCTTCAGCTATAATCCTTTTAATCATGTTTAATTCTTCTACACTCTGAATATACTCCCAGAGACCTTGAGCTACACGTTTTTTAAAAGCATTTATAAAATCACTAATAGGATAATCCTTGACACTTTCCATTCTAACACTATATTTTATTTGATGAGTGGATCCTTTTTCCAGCAGTTCTTCCTTTAATTGTATTCCTTTAATTATAAACTCTTCCAACTGATTCTTTAGCTTCTCTTGCAGTACTTCAATACTTTTATCAGTTTCAATCAACAGCAAGTTCACGTTATCACTCTCCTTCAGCTGTAATAGTAGTATATGGTTTTATAAGCAATGATATTCTTCACCCTTCATTACAGTAAATACTAGCACACCCATATTTATAGCAAGTTTTCCTTATAAAAGAAAAAGGCTTTTTCCATAAAAATATTAGTGTTTTTTGCTACTTACTGTTGTAAAACCTTATTCTATAATATGTTATGGTTTTGCTACCGTTACTAAATGTATCATTCTATATACATCTGTATTAAAACCTCACCAAAACCACTTAATAAAGAACAACAAAAAAACAAACCCATTCATAACAGATTTGTTGGTAGTTGTTACTATGTATTTTATTGGAGGCGGCACCCAGATTTGAACTGGGGAATAAAGGTTTTGCAGACCTCTGCCTTACCACTTGGCTATGCCGCCTTATGGTGCCCAGAGGCGGAATCGAACCACCGACACGGGGATTTTCAGTCCCCTGCTCTACCGACTGAGCTATCTGGGCATCACTGTTGCATTTCTCATCACTTGTTAGCGACAAATTATATTATACACGAAAAACATATAAATTGCAACAGTTATTTTGTATAAATCAACTTTTTTCCACTATTATTAGATTGTTTCAAGAAGTCTAGTCAGATGATCTTTATCAAAGTAATACTTTTTATTACAGAAATGACAAACCATCTCCGCTCCACCATCTTCCTCTATAATTTCTTGCAAGTCTTTACTGCCAATACTTATTAATGCTTTTTCTAGCCTTTCTTCATGACAGTCACACACAAAGTCCACCTCATATTCCTCCAGTACCTTTGGTTCAAATTCCCCCAGTACATATTGAAGAATATCAGCTTCTGTCTTTCCTTTTTTCATTAAATCTGTAATTGACTCAATCTGTTGCAGCTTTGCTTCTAGCTTTACTAATACCTCTTCCGTAATATCAGGCATTACTTGAATAATAAAGCCTCCTGCTGCTTTTATAGTGTAATCCGTATCGACTAACACCCCTAATGCAACAGCAGAGGGCTGTTGTTCTGAATGTAGAAAGTATGCTGTGAAGTCTTCAGCAATCTCACCTGTAGTCAGTTGATAGGATCCTACATAAGGGTCCCTTAACCCAAGATCTCTGATTACCGTAATACTTCCATTGGTTCCTACAGCGGCTCCTACATTTAATTTACCTTCTCTTATGTTAGTGGATTCCACCTGTGGATTCCCAACATAGCCCTTTACGTTACCCCTTGCATTTCCTACTGCTAATATTGTACCTAGTGGTCCTCCACCATTGATTTTTACTGTAATTTTATGATGGTCCTCCTTCAGCATTAATCCCATTATGGAGGTAGCAGTCAGGGTCCTACCTAAAGCGGCAATTGCTACTGGCGAAGTTACATGGGTTACCTTAGCCTTTTCCACCATCTGAGTTGTATCAGCAAAAAAACCTCTAATGGTATTATTTGCTGCTGTTATTCTTAATACTTTATTTTTCATCCAACCCACCTCTTATTTCATCATTTATATATGATTGCCTTATCAATTTCTTAAAGCAGTTTATCACAAGGGGATGCCCCTGTCAATTATTCTAGTTTACCGACAAACAAAGAAGATTCTCTGGCTGTTTTCTTGTACCTCTTCAAAGGTGAACTCATTATAATAATTTATTGCATTAAAGCCGACTTCCTTTAGTAGTCCCAGCAGTTCTTCAGCTGTATAAGCCCTCTGTTGATGAAATTCTTCAAACTTTTTGTAAAGATTTTTTTCCTGTATAAAGAAGGTTAGATTCATCTCTAGAATGTCTTCTTCTTCGTCAAAATAATTTTCCCATAGGTAGCATAAGTCCCCTTGATTTTCACCAAAAGTATGATTGCCTAGGGTATTCTGTAGCTTATAATAGGAACTGATATCAAAAATAAATAAGCCTCCTTCTACAAGATGATTTTTTATTTTCTTAAACAGATCTAAGAGTTGAGTTTCTCCTATGATGTAGTTAATCCCATCACACATACATAGAACTGTATCAAATTCTCCCTCCAGCTGTAGTTCTGTCATATCCTGTTGAATGAATAAAATTTCTTTCCCCTTGGATAGAGCCTTATCCTTTGCCACCATCAACATATCTTGAGACAGGTCAATCGCCATAACCTCATGACCCTTGTCTGCGAGGGGTATTGTGATGTTACCAGTACCACAGGCTAATTCTAAAATTTTCTTAGGAGATACCTGTTGTCTTCGAAAGATTTCTTCAATATATTCCACCCACCTTTGGTAGTCAACATCCTCCATTAATCGATCATAGACATATGCAAAATCGTTATATAGTTCCATAAATAATACTCCTTCTATTCCTACAAGTTTTGATTTCATCTCCTATTATAATATGTTCCCAAGTAAGAAATAAAGCTATCCATTAAAATAGTTTTAGACTATTGACTTTTATTTTTCTTTCTCGTTGTCATAAGCCCACCAATTCTGCCAGTCTCCTTAGCTGTTAATTCTCCCCATCCAAAACATTTTACTTTTTCAATCAGCCCTAATTCCTCTGCAATTTCATATTTCATTTTCAACTCATCAGTAAATTCTACTTTTTTCTTTTTATTTTCCATATTAACCCCTCCTTGTATCTTATTATGGAAAATTTTAATAGAAATTATCCTCGTCTATTAACTAGATTAAATAGCTTTTTTAAATAATAGTAACATTTATCATTTAGATTGATTTCTCAATTTAGTAGTGATAAATTATAGATATTAAATATAAATCATTTTTCTCACTCCCCCGTGATGATGTTGATTATTATATTTTATAGAATAAAACAGAGGACTGCCTTTTGGCAGTCCTCTGTTTTTAATTATATGATGTTGCTGTAGTCCCTTTCAATCTTCTAACCTAAATGTATAATTTCTCTAACCTGTAAAAAGGCAAAGAATATAATCCCTACAAACATTAATGCTAAAGGTAGAAATTCTATGGTACGGGTTTGTTTATGCTGTTCATTTTGTATTTCTTCCTCGCGATTTTCTACTTGCCCATCGTGTAATTTATCCTGCTTTGCATCCATATCCCTTTTGATGATTTTAATTAACTGGTAGCCGATCAATCCAAAGGCGATTCCTAACCCTGCAAAGAAAATAGCACTTACCAGCAGACTTACAGTGGTCGATACCTCTGGTTTGTCAGCTTGAGCATATTTTTCAAGATCTACCTTCTGCATAATGTAGTTGACTCCAAAACCTAGCGTTAAGGCAAAGCCGTTATTAACCATATGTCCAATGACTCCTGCAAATATTGAGTCTGTCACCACAACTAGATAACCAAACACTAATCCCAGTACAATTGGTCCCATTAGGTTATAGATATTCATATGAAAGAAACCAAATAATACAGCAGATATAATAATCGCCCTTTTCTTCCCCAGCCTTTCATATCCTGCCATCACAAAACCACGAAATAGAACTTCTTCGCAGAGCCCCGCCGTCAGGGAGACGATGGGAATCATGATTAGATACTCCCTTATATTTTCTGGCATTGGTAACTGTGGAACGTTTAGGTTTCCTAATAAACTCAGCAAAAACATAAAGACAGTATTGGCAAAGAGGGCCGTTGGATACATGAGTATCGTAATCAAAGCCACTAGAAAACCATGCTTAACGCTGATTTTATTAACTCTCATCGTTTTTTTAATATTGATTTTTCTAAGTAACAGGTACAGAACAGGGGGTGCTAAAACAATTAGGTATTGGGTGATGATTAATCCCGACCAAAGGTTTTTACTCTGTAAATATCCCCCTATAGTGATAAATAGTATCCCGCATATCAAGTACAATAAATTGGCATCCAATACCCTCAATTTTCTTTCTTTCATGAACTCCCTCCTATTTTTCTATTCTATTAATGCTCCCCTTTGTTTTAATATGTTTACATAGGTCTGAAGCCCATATCCCAAGACCCTCTCGTTAAAGTTGAAACGGTCATTATGAAGAGGATAGCAATGATTTTCTTCTTCGTTACCACTACCTAGGAAGAAAAATACCCCCGGCAAAGCTTTTTGGAAATATGAAAAATCCTCCGCCAGCATAATAGGGTCAATGATTTCTACCGTCCCCTCAGGTTGAGCCTTGATGAACTCCTCCGTCAATAACTTGTCATTATCAACAGCAGGGTACATATCTCTAAAGACGATTTCCACTTGGCAATGATGCATTACTTCTACTGCCTTTGCAAAATCCTCCATTCGCGACTTAATGGTATCATAAACATCTTGATGGAAGCTTCGGATAGTCCCCTCAAGGACAGCCTCTTTTGCAATTACATTTCTTCTTTCTCCAGCTTCCATTCTGCCTATTGTTAATACAGCTGGACGAATAGGGTCTATCGTTCTACTGACGATTGATTGCATACCCGTGATTAGCTCTGCTGCCACTAGTACACTATCAATTCCCTTATGGGGCATTGCTCCATGCCCACTCTTTCCCTTAATGTATATATCAAATTCACCAGTTTGTGACATCATTGGTCCTGGCCTTACACCAAATTTTCCCTCCGGTAAATCTGGGAATAAATGTAGCCCATAGATTTCATCTACCCCATACTTCTTTAAGTACCCTGCCTCCACCATGGGTAAGGCTCCCCCTGGCCCTTCCTCAGCTGGTTGGAATAATAAAATAACATTGTCCTTTAATTTACTTTTATTATTGCTTAGATATCTTCCTAGTCCTAATACCATAGTCATATGCCCATCATGACCACATGCGTGCATCCTCCCTTGATGTTGGGATTTAAAATCTACATCATTCTTTTCTTCTACACTAAGGGCATCCATATCCGCCCTAAAGCAAATCCTTCTTTTTCCTTCATTTCCTTTTATCTCAGCCATAATCCCCGTACCGATGATATCTTTTTCATAGGGAATACCTAGCTTTTCTAAATAGGAAGTTATATATTTAGCCGTCTTGAATTCTTCAAATCCCACTTCCGGTATTTGATGTAAATCTCTTCTTAGATTCTTTAGTTCCTCCTGAAGTTCTTGAATTTCACCATTTAAATTCACTTATCCCACTCCCTTCTTAATTGTTTTTCTGTGTATGATAAAAATATGCCTAATTTTCTAAATTTCTACAATATATATTGTAGCAAGAAATCTATCCCAATTCCAGTAAATTATTAATCCTAGCTTAATAGTTATAATTTACTGAATGTTTCATATTACATTATTATATACATATAGTAGTGGAAAAACCGACTAGATATTAAATTAGAAAGGAATGATTGCCAATGAGCAACCATCAAATACCTCCCCAAAATACCATTGATACCAGTAGTCCGGAAGCCCTTGCCAAATGTATTAAAGAGGCTAAAAAAACCACCCCTGTCAAAGTTTATATTCAGGGAAAATTATCTCTAGATACTAATACAAACATCAAAATTTTTGGTGGGGAATCCTTTTGGATTTTAATGGGGGAGTACGAAGACATCTCTAAAATCTTAAACCTTCATCAAAAAGACATACAACATTATCACTTAGAATATGACCGTAGAAACTCTGCAATTCCTCTCCTTAATCCTCTTCAGCTTCAGGCCCGTATTGAACCAGGTGCCATCATCAGGGAAAATGTCACCATTGGCAAGAATGTCGTCATTATGATGGGGGCAGTAATCAATGTAGGGGCTGAAATTGGCGATAATACGATGGTGGATATGAATTGTGTAGTTGGGGCTAGGGGCATTATCGGTAAAAATGCTCATATAGGTGCAGGAGCTGTCATTGCGGGTGTATTGGAGCCTCCTAATAAAACCCCAGTAATTATTGAGGATGATGTTTTTATAGGGGCCAACGCAGTTGTATTAGAGGGTGTACGGGTAGGCAAAGGGGCTGTCGTTGCGGCTGGCTCCATTGTCACAAAAGATGTTCCACCCAACACCGTGGTTGCTGGTATGCCTGCACACATCATCAAGACTAAGGACAGCAAAACAGAAGAAAAGGTAAGAATTTTAGAAGATTTAAGGGGCTAACCATATAAATACCCCAGCAGTCCTTCCGTCAGGAATTCGACACTGGGGTTATTTTATGGTTTTTATCTATCTTGATCCGTTACCACGAATACATAAGGAACATTTCTATAGTAGTCTCCAAAGTTAAGTCCATAGCCCACTACAAATTTGTCGGGAATAGTGAATCCTAGGTAATCTGGCACAATATCTACTTGCCTTCTCTCGGGCTTATCTAATAAAACGCAGCATTTTACACTGTTGGGATTTTTTGTCCCTAAATGGGCCATAACATGCTTCATTGTTAGACCAGAATCGGTAATATCGTCTACTACCAACACATCATACCCTGTAAGATCTCCCTTTACATCATTGATGATGTTGATTTTACCACTACTTTCTTGTCCATGTCCGTAGCTGGAAGTAGTCATAAATTCTACCTTTACTGGAATTGAGATCCTTCTTACTAAGTCAGCAGTAAAAATAAAGCTTCCCTTTAATAAAGAAACCACTACTAATTTCTTATCAGCATATTCCTCTGAAATTTGTTTTCCAAGCTCTTTGGTTCTTCCTTGGATTTCTTCTTCAGAAAGTAATACTTCCCATACTTTTTTTTCTATATCCATTGGTTTTCCCTCCATTGTGACTAATTTTATATTATTATTATTCTAAAGGAATATGTATACCTTGTCAAACCTACCCTAATTTTTTTATAGTTTTAAAAATTATCTATATAATGATAGTTTTTACATTTTTGTTTTCTTTATTAATAGTTATTGAAATAAAGGTATGATAGTAGTAAAATATAGATGACTTATAATAGGAGGTGTAGGAATGAAAGCAATGGAAATCGATGTAGCTACTGAAATAACATCAACCACTACATCAAAAACAAAGAGTGCTGTTTCAAAGGAAACTTTTGCTTTTCTTTTTATTGTTGGCGGTGCTTTTATTTATCTTGGTCATACAATGGGTGTAGGTATTATGTTTAATGTAATTATGAATACTGCCCATGACCTATTATTAAATACTGTATTTTTTATTTTATCTGTTGCTGTTTTAGCAGGAGCTCTGGCTGCTTTATTATCGGAATTTGGAGTAGTCGCATTAATAAATAAAATTATTTCTCCGATTATAAAGCCTCTTTATGGTTTGCCCGGTGCAGCATCTATCGGCGCCATCACAACTTATTTATCCGATAATCCTGCCATCATCTCATTAGCCAAGGATAAAGGTTTTATTAAGTATTTTAAGAATTATCAAGTACCAGCTTTATGTAACTTAGGTACTGCCTTTGGAATGGGTCTTATTTTGACCACCTATATGATGAGCCTTGGTAAAGAGTTTATCGTTCCTGCCCTAATCGGAAACCTTGGAGCAATTATTGGAAGTATTGTCAGTGTAAGGTTGATGATTCGCCATACGAAAAAATACTATAATATTGACCAACCTCAGAAGTCTACAATTAAGACCAATGCCGCTGATGAGTTTTTTAACACAAGAGATATCAGATCTGGTAATACCTTTGAAAGAGCTTTAGATGCCATCTTAGAGGGTGGAAAAAATGGTGTCGAAATGGGTCTAGCCATTATCCCTGGTGTACTTTTCATTTGTACAATTGTTATGATCCTTACCTTTGGTCCTGCTGGTGTAGAAAATGGTGTTGCTGTTTACCAAGGAAAAGCCTATGAAGGAGTTGCTTTACTGCCTCGTTTAGGAAAGTATATTTTCCCTGTAATCAAGCCTTTGTTTGGTTTTGAAAACGTTGAGGCCTTAGCCTTCCCAATTACCTCTTTAGGGGCTGTAGGGGCTGCCATGGGACTTTTAAGAAACTTCTTAGACAATAACCTTGTTGGACCTGGAGACATCGCTGTATTTACTGCTATGGGAATGTGTTGGAGTGGATATTTAAGTACTCATGTTGGTATGATGGATGCTTTAAAGGTTCGTCAATTAGCTAATAAGGCTATTCTAAGCCACACTATTGGTGGTGCTGTGGCTGGTATTGCTGCCAATTATTTATATATGCTATATACCTTACTATTTTAATAATAAAATTTTCTAGAATGTTCTAAACGCATAATTTGAGGGGGTTCTAATAATGGAAATGACTTTAGAAATGAAGAAGGAGTTGTTTGGTAAACTTGAGCTTCAAGCAAAGGAATTGATTACAAATGAAAAAGACATGGATCGGGTTTATCAAGGAATTGTACAGTTATTAGACAACAATATTCCTTATTTCAACTGGACAGGCTTTTACATGGTGGAAAATGGCGAGTTGGTATTAGGTCATTATATTGGAAAACCAACTGATCACCTAAAGATTCAATTTGGTGAAGGAATCTGTGGTCAAGCGGCTGCTAATAAAGAAACCTTTATCGTTGATGACGTATCTAAGGAATCAAATTATTTAGCCTGTAGCTTTGAGACTGCCTCTGAAATCGTTGTACCTATTATGAAGGGCGATGAGGTTTTAGGAGAAATCGATATTGATAGTGATGAAATCGCTGCCTTTGATGAATTAGATCAAGAACTATTAGAAAAAATCGCTGCAATGTTAGCTGAAAGATTATAGTAAAGAAAAGAACCTAAGGGATTAGTCCTTTAGGTTCTTTTTTAATAAGATTTCTTTTATCTCCTTCAACAAAACAATTACTTTATTAATAGAGTATTGTATTGATACTAAAATAACAAAAAGTATCGTAATCGGCACTATATATTCCTTCATAATCTCCCCTCCCTATAGTTATTATAGTAAAAACACACCTCCCCTTGCAAGATAACAAGAAAAGGTGTGAATCCATCTTAAAAAAATTTTTAACTATTCCATATCTTCTGATACAGCAGTTTCCTCAGTATTAGATTCATCTGCATTTTCCATTTTAGAAATCGATACTTCATAGGCTACCTTGTTTAATACGGTGCCATCTGGTAATTTTTTTTGATAATTTCTACTTTGAATTCTTCCCCAGCTACGGATGTGATCCCCTACCTGTAGCTTTGCCGAGAATCTGGCATTTCTTCCCCATGCGATACATGGAATATAGTCAGATTTATTGTAGGGACGATTAACAGCAATTAATAAGTCCGTAATCTCTCTACCAAAGGGGGTTTCTCTATAAACAGGTGGTTTACAAATAAAACCTTCTAAATAAATTTGATTAGGGTTTTTAATTTCCTCTTCGGAATCTAAAACCTCTATATCTCTAGCAAAAACCGTTAAAACCAAACGATTGCTTCCATCGGCAAATTTGTTGTAGGATCTCAACTGACCCTCCACCTTAACAGTATCACCTTTATTTAGTTTTGAATCAAATAATAATCTTTCTGAAATAGTCATAGGTAAATAATCTGCGGTATCACTTAAACGAGGAATTTCAATTTGATAATTGTAGAAACCCTCACCATACATCTCATGACTAAACTCCTTTTCACCTGCGACTTTCCCTACTAAAGTGACTACATTAGTATCAATCATATGTCCTGACATTAACCTGTACACTCCCTTCTACTCTTATGTTACTAGATATCCTAATCTATAAACATATTTATTCAGGGAGGGATTCGATTATGTTTAAATTATTGAAAAAACTTTATTATACTATTAACTATTAATGAATGGATTGGCATTGCTCATTTTTTTTATTATCAATAGACGAAAATATTTCAGGATCCTTCATCATCTTTAAAAATAGTTCTTTTGCTTTATCCATTCCTTGGGACCCTAATAGTAGGATTAAATCATTCTTTTCTAACTGCTTAATTGTCTTAGCAATTGAATCCTCTAATTTTTCTTCATACCTGTAGGAAATGCCCAAATCATTAATTACATCTAAAAAAGCATCCCGCTCAGTATTAGATACATTATCTGCTCTACCACAGTAATCTCGACTAGCGGTAATACATAACTCCTTGGCCTTTAACAATGCTGCCCATTGGGCTAAAACCTCTGCATTATCTTTGTTAACTTCTTCCCCTCTATTGCCCCTGATGGCATTAATTATATAGAGGTTTTTATATTGCATGCTTTGAATACTCTCCAAAACCGCCTGATAGCTGGCTGGGTTGTGACAAAAATCATCAATTACTGTATATTCTTTTTGATAGATGACCTCCATCCTTCTAGCTAAACTCTTAAAATCCTCCAATGCTTTTGCGATGTCATCAATAGACACGTCCAACATAAGACAGCAGGTGATGGCAGCTAAAGAATTATAAACATTATGCTTTCCCAGTAATTTTACATCCACAGGATATTCGAAGGGGTCCAACTCTACCCCCGATAAGGTAGTAATCCCCCTTTGCATACAGTAGTTAAAGGATATGTTACAATCACAGTCGATACTTGAGGCAGTTATGGTGCTCTTTGTATTTAATCCATAGGTGATTACCATTATGTGGTCATTGTCTTCTAATAATCTTAAGCTATTGACATCGTCGAAGTTGATAATAGCCATTTTACCTGGCGCTAATTGATCAAATAGCTTCTTCTTAGTTTTTAAATAATCATCAAAGGTTTTATGAAAGTTCATGTGATCCTTTTCAATATTTGTATGAATAGCTACATCAAATTTGATACCATGCACCCGATGATTTTTTAGCCCATGGGAAGATACCTCCATCACCACAACCTCCACATTTTGCTCCACCATCATTGCTAAATATCTACACACATCCTCCGCTATGGGAGTAGTTAAATTTGTTTCATAAATAATATCATTGATTCTAATATTTAAGGTTCCAATAATTCCTACTGAAACCCCAGCTTTTTTCAGTGTCTCATAAATCAAATGGGTAGTAGTGGTTTTTCCATTGGTTCCAGTCACACCTATTACCTTCAGCTTTTCTGCTGGGTATTGATAAAATTGATTGCATAGTTCCGCCAGTTTGATTCGAGCATCCTCTACTTGAACTACTTTGACTTTTTCTAGCTTCATCTTTCTTTCGGTATAAATTATGATTGCTCCGTTATTTATGGCATCTTCAATATACTTATTACCATCCTGTTTTTCACCTGTAATAGCAACAAAAGCATAGCCCTCTTTTACCTTTCTCGAATCGCAGGTAACACCTTTTATTCTTAGACCATCAATAATCATTCCCTCATCTCCTCACTCCATGAATGTTCATCCTGTCGTATTTATTAGTGTGTATTATGTCACCAAAAACTATTCATTGGGGACGTGTGAATGGTGGTTTTGACCTATATTATCAGTATTCAAATTTCGTCAAAGCACCACGATTTTTTTAATTTTTTTTCACAAAAAAGACTCCTCTATTTAGGAGTCTGGGATTGTTGACAAGGTCAATAAGCTCTACTGCAATATTAATTGCTATTCTTTTGTTGGCGACCGGATGGATCCATAGAGAAATCCTCCTTCATAATCAAATCCGAAATTGGAACAATCTCGTATCCCATTTCCTGCAATCTTTCTAATATCTGAGGTAAGAACTCCGCCACATACTTAGCATTATTATGGAATAACACTATGGAACCAGGCTTAACATTCCTAGTTACTCGATCCACCACAGGTTTAACACCCATTTCCTTCCAATCTAAAGAATCTACATCCCATTGAATTGTATAGTAGCCTAATTCTTCTGCGGTTTCGATTAATAAATTGTTATAGTCACCAAAGGGTGGTCTAAATACTGTTGGTTGCACTCCAGTAATAGCTTTTATTTTATCTCCAGTGTCCTGTAACTCTTTTTGAATTTGTTCCTTAGTCAGCTTCGACATATGGGGATGGGTAGAAGAATGATTTCCTACCTCATGTCCCTTTTCACTGAAATTTTTAACCCAATCTGGATATTTATCAACCCAAAAACCCACTAAAAAAAAGGTTGTTTTGACATTGTATTTATCTAGGGTATCTAATATATCGTCTGTATATTCATCCCCCCATGCCGCATCAAAGCTAATGGCAATCTTTTTATCCTGTGTTTCTACACTATAAATAGGTAGTCTCCTTTGGGGCGAAAAAACGCCTATCGCCTCTCCACCGACACCTCCAATATAGGCTATTATACTGACTATTAAAGCCAACACTATAATACTTATAATAAAACTCTTTTTTTGAATGACTAAAACCCTCATAGTCCTCCCCCTGTCCTGTAATTCTTCTATTACAGTTTATTCGAGGAACGGAGAAATATGACTTTAACATTGCATATCATCACCTCTTCTCTTATATATTTTATCAGGAGGTGCTTGCTATGTTTACAATTGTATTGGGGGTAGCCTGTGGTCTAGGAATCTTTTTAATCGGAATGAGATTTTTAACGAATGGTCTAAAGTCCCTAACTTCTGGAAGGTTAAAACATAAGATTCAAAATGCAAAAATTCATCCTATTATAGGATTACTCATAGGTACATTTGTCACCATGTTGATACAATCCAGCAGTGGTACTACAGTACTTTTAGTTGGACTGGTGGAGGCAGGTCTATTGACCCTTCCTCAAGTCGTTCCTATGATTATGGGGGCAAATATCGGCACTACTATTACTGCTCAATTGATCGCCTTTCAAATAGGGCAATTTGCCCCCCTATTATTGATTACAGGAGTTCTCCTGTCCATGACGGAGGGTAAAAGAAAGCTCCGCCTTTTAGGAGAGGTCATGACAGGACTAAGCCTCATCTTTATTGGTATGAATATTCTTGGAAATGGTTTAGCCCCCCTTCAAGAATATATGCGTTTTCAAGAAATACTGGCAGAGTTAGGGGATACCCCTATCTTTGGAGTCCTTATGGGCTTTTGTGTCACGGCTATTATTCAAAGCAGCAGTACAGGGATTGCTATTTTACAATCCTTAGCCTATAATCATACTTTAAATATATTTTCTGCTGTCCCTATTCTTTTTGGGCAGAATATCGGTACCTGTGTCACTACCATCATCGCCAGTGCCAATCTAAGTTCTGTAGCCAAAAGAACAGCCTGTATTCACTTATTATTCAATTTACTAGGGGTCATCCTACTGTTTCCCTTTATTAGCTATCTATGCCGCTTTGCCCTTCTGCTGGCCCCCTACAACCCTGCTCGGCAAATCGCCCATGCCCATAGCTTATTTAATGTTATTATAACCCTTCTAATACTGCCCTTTAGGAGTTTACTTGTTACAGCAGCTAATCTGATGATCAAAGACTAATCATTATGAGCTGCTGAGCCTCCATCTCTGGGTTTACAAAAGCTACCACTTTCATTGTATAATCTCGTCCTTAACATTCTACTTGAACACCCTTGGATAATTTTCTACTGATAATTTTCTTGTTTTTACGATTTTCTTTACTTTCAAAGATAATATCAAAATCATAGTTTTCTGGGTAAAGTTCCTCTTGATCGATATATAGGGTTAATCTTTTATGGTTGATTTTCAGCTTTTTCTTCATCACCATAACCCCAACATCCCCTTTTTGATTTGCCAATTCACAGACGATTCCAGTTCTATCTAGTGTACTAATATGGACACAGTCACCTATTTTAAATTTATTTGCAATCTCCATTTGCTTAGTTTTCTTCTCTGTTTTTTTGTATATCTCCTTATGTTTTTCTATTGTTGTAGCGGTGGTTTCTCTTTTCTGATCCTTTTCCTTTACATCCTCCTTTTGGGGTTTTGATATTTCCTCCAATTGACTTATCATATCCTGATAATCTTTACTTTCTTTATAAGTGATTTCATGGGCCCTTTCTATTAAAGAAGGCCTCATTCCCAGCCTCAAGGCAATCAAGAAGCCATTACTTTCCCCTGCCTTACCGATTTTTAGCTGATACAAAGGTTTTAGGGTGTTAATATCAAACTCCATACAGCCGTTAATAAATCCATCATGTTGGACAGCAAAGGTCTTTATCTCACTATAATGGGTGGTGGCTAGGATGGTGGCACCCTTTTGATATAACTCTTCTAGGATGGCAGTTGCCAATCCCATCCCTTCACCTGGGTCTGTTCCAGCCCCCAATTCATCCACTAATACTAAAGTCCTTGGAGAAACTTCATTTAATATAAAGATTAAATTCTTTAGGTGGGAGGAGAAGGTACTTAAGGATTGTTCTATACTTTGACCATCCCCAATATCCACCAAAACATCCTCGAATATTGCAAATTCGCTGCCTTCCTCTACAGGTACTAATAGTCCAGACTGTACCATAATGGTTAGTAGTCCAACAGTCTTTAGGGCTACAGTTTTTCCACCAGTATTGGGACCTGTAATCACCAGCCCCCTATAATTTTTTCCTATTGTAAAATCTAAGGGTACGGCATTAGAACCGATTAAAGGATGCTTTCCCCCTCGAATGTTGATGTATTTCTCATTATTCAAGTTGACATTGCTGCCCTGTATTTGACGGCCCAATTTCGCTTTTGCAAAGATAAAGTCATAGTTCACCATGACTTCCATATTGATACTGATTTCTCTTTGATATCCCTCCGCTAGACCTGTCAATAAGGATAGAATCTTGTACTCCTCCTGTTCTTCTTCAATTTTTAACTGATTTAACTCATTTTGGAGTTTTTTCACCTCCTGTGGTTCGATAAATACAGTGGAACCACTGTTGGAACGGTCCAGTACTTCCCCCTGAAGACTTCTTAGATGCTCCTTCTTAACAGGTAGTACATATCGACCTTCTCTAGTGGAGATGACCTGCTCCTGTAGGAATTCTTGAGCTCCCATAGACCTTAATAGTCCCTCAATTTTACTTTTGATTCGTTCCTCTACAATTGCCATTCTTTTTCTGATTTTTCCAAGGGTAGAGGATGCCTTGTCAGCTACTCTATTGTGTCGAATACACCTTTCAATTTCCTCCATTAAATCCTCCAACTGATAGAGGGAAGCTCCATAGCTGGTGATTAAAGGAGCAGTCTCCTTTAGGTTAAGCATAAAGATTTTCATCCTGATACAATTGTCTAAGAAATCCCATAGGGCTGAAAATTCATCTGGTCTGAGGACCATCCCCTTACCCAATTTCTCATATCCTTGGTCTACTCCCTTCAAAC
The DNA here is from genome assembly GCF_016908555.1 of Alkaliphilus hydrothermalis. GTDB lineage: Bacteria > Bacillota > Clostridia > Peptostreptococcales > Natronincolaceae > Alkaliphilus > Alkaliphilus hydrothermalis. Next base: position 889 of record NZ_JAFBEE010000020.1, on the reverse strand, counting down.
TATGGAGGGGTACAGAACCTCTTCCTCCTAATATAAATTTGGCTTCTGATGTTTCCCTAAGGGCAGTTCTAATGATTGAAAGCTCCATTTCAGGCTGTAGTTTTTCCACCATTTCTTTTCCCCTATTTGATAGGGTATATTCTCCTAACATTTCCTTTATTTTGTTAAATTCCAATAGTTCTAGTGCTGTTTTATTCATTACTAAAAATCCTCCTCTATATTTATTATTAAAATTGGACACAAAAAGGCCGTAAATGAACACACAGTTTCACCTACGGCCGAGGGACTACAGTTATATCAAAGTAGTCATCAAAAGTTAGTTTATAATGGCATTAATCCCTATCAATTGAATTAAGTAATTCTTTTGGAATTAATTGCCATTATATCAACATAAAAAAACCGTGATTAACACGGCATATTTTTAATGTATTTTGGCCCTGTGTTCTTAACAATTTACTAGAAGAAACTAAAGTCAAAAGTTTTCATAGGATATTTTTGTGCATAACAAAAAACTACTACTTTCACTTTTTTTCCTTCTACTATTCAATTACTTGTTAAGAACGACCTCTAACATAAAACAAACTCCCTTTGTTTTAAAATTTTAATACTTTCCATTTCAATATATTATGATTTCCAGTATTTTGTCAACTATACTAAGGAAAATACTCAAATTGCTGTAGCCTGTTCAAAAGCCGTTAGATTCAAGGAACAAGACAGATAAGCGGTCGTGGCGTATATATAATACGCGAGAGTGCTGGTCTGTCGCAGTGACGCAGAAGATGATGGCTTTTCAATGCTGTAGCCTGTTCAAAAGCCGTTAGATTCAAGGAACAAGACAGATAAGCGGTCGTGGCGTATATATAATACGCGAGAGTGCTGGTCTGTCGCA
>NZ_JAFBEE010000019.1 GCF_016908555.1 Alkaliphilus hydrothermalis | reverse complement strand
TAGGCTGTTCAAAATACCTTATATTCAAGGAACAAGAAAACCCAGCGAACGCCGCGTATAAATAATACGCAAGGGTGCTGGGGTTTCGCAGTGACGCAGAAGATGATGGCTTTTCAACAGGCGACTAGGCTGTTCAAAATACCTTATATTCAAGGAACAAGAAAACCCAGCGAACGCCGCGTATAAATAATACGCAAGGGTGCTGGGGTTTCGCAGTGACACAGAAGATGATGGCTTTTCAACAGGCGACTAGGCTGTTCAAAATGCCTTATATTCAAGGAACAAGAAAACCCAGCGAACGCCGCGTATAAATAATACGCAAGGGTGCTGGGGTTTCGCAGTGACGCAGAAGATCGGGTATTTTCAACAGCCTAGCAAGTGATAACGCCTCTTAACAGTACAGGCCCACTAGGACTAGAAGGGCATGAATTTGGCTCTGCCGTTACGATGATTTCATCATACCCTTCAAAACTTCCTGCCATTGTTCCATAACCTGTCTCAATCCCTGGGGAATCGGAGGTCTTTAGCTTGACAGAGAAATATAGACCTTCTTCTTTATCCACTACCCAGGCTCTGTAAGTACTGTACTTAGGGTCAAGGTCTGCTGGTGCTGGTAATCCGAAGGTGGCAATCCATAGGGTAGGCTCTGGAATGTTGATAAAAGCAGTTCCCCCTAATACCACTACATCCTCCTGTTGTGGGAATAGCTGTACTCTACAAAATCCCTCTGGTAATGGTATTTCCTCCAATGGAGGAATACAAATTTGTTGCCCTGGCTCTATTACATTTGGATCAGGAATCTGAGGATTTGCCTCAATCATCTTCTGGACAGTAATTCCAAATCTTCTTGCTATTGAAAATAAAGAATCACCTTGTTTTGCAGTATACACTGTTCCCCCTTGACAGAAGGGCCCTGGTGGTGGCGGTGGAGCCACTTCAGCAGGTATACAGATTTGCTGCCCTGGGTAAATAATGTTTGGGTTTGCTACTTGTGGATTTGCAGCTATCAACTTTTGTAAAGAGATGCCATACTCATTGGCAATTCTAAACATTGTATCTCCAGGTCTAACAGTATAAATCGTTCCTCCGACACATTGGGGTGGCTCTGGTAATTGTTGTCGTTTAACAGGTGGTGTATAATTTGAATAATTGAGTTTTCCATAAGAATAGTACACATAACCCCTCCTTTCTTAGCTTCTATTACCATTATATGTACACCTGTAGTTTTGGTTATTAATTCTAATAAAAATGCTAGAAAAAAAGAATCCCTTCTGACTTCCGTAGATTGCTGACAATGTCCATAAACTCTTGTCTGTTCAAAAGCTATTAGATTCACTGACTAAGAAAAGCCAGCTACCGTAACGTATACAGGAATACGTCAAGGCACTGGCTTTTTCAGTGCTGAAGAAGATGTTTGTAGAAACAATTATATACTATTTTAAATTAATAAATAAATCAATTCTTTCACCTATTTTATTAAATCCGATTTTTTGATACATTTCTTTTGCAGTATCATCCTCATCTGTAACAAGATAAATCGTGTGGCACTTCTCTTGAATTGCTCTACCAATTAGATAATGTAGGATTGTTGTTCCATAACCCTTCCGCTGATGTGAAGGAATGACAGCAAAGTCTTCTATTTTCGCAATACCATTATGAATAAACAGATCACAATTTCCAATGACTACTCCATCATGATAACAAATATAAGAATCTACGCCTTCACTGGAAATATAGATTTTTCCACGTCGGTAGCATCTCCTTGTGCAAAAATCTTTTCCAACATGAGCTTCATCCTGCTGTAAATCACAATATAGAAGATGATCAAGCATTTCTGGATCTTCTACCCTTTTTACTATACAACCAGATTTAATTTTAAGTTTTTCATGATAGGATAAATCATAAGAATAAAAGCCACTTCTTGATATCTCTGGTCTAAACTCTAACATTGATAAGATATCATTGTTTAAATGAGCATCAAAAAGAATATTACAGAAACTACTTTTTTCCGATTGTCTTAGCGCAATTTCCTTCTCTATAGCACGCTTCAACCTTACCCCATCCATTGTATCCTGTATATATGTATAATTATGATAATACATATCCTTTAATTGGTGATCTCTAAATCTTATTACATTTTCATCCTCACTAAACTCCGAAAAACACTTTGTATATTCAAACTCACATTCTAAAATTTTTCTATCCAATCGCATAATCGTATGTCCCCCAGTTTCTGAAGCTCTATTAATAACCTAGCTTCACTATCCATCAATAGCCCCTTATACCAAATTATAGCATAAATAGAATATGTCTTCAATTTTATTACAAGGACTATCACAAGGTACTAACGATTTAAAGCGCGAGAAATCCTAGCGACCGTCCCGTGCAGATAGGCCGGGAGAGTGCTGGGTATTTGAAGCAACGCAGAAGATGACGGCTTTTTCATCAATTGCTTAGGCTGATCAAAAGTCGTTAGATTCAAGGCACAAGAGAACCCACCGACCGAAGCGTATAAGTAATACGTAAGGGTGGTGGGTTTTTGCAGTAACGCAGAAGATGACGGCTTTTCATCAATTGCTTAGGCTGATCAAAGGTCGTTAGATTCAAGGCACAAGAGAACCCACCGACCGAAGCGTATAAGTAATACGTGAGGGTGGTGGGTTTTCGCAGTAACGCAGAAGATGACGGCTTTTCATCAGCCTAAGTGGTTATGTCGACCCCTAGGGCATTATTAAACCGATTAAAATAATTAAACGTACCAACTACACAAGCAATTTCAACGATTTCTCCCTCATCAAAATGCTTGCGAAGACGATTCCATAGCTCGTCTGTTACTCCCAAAGAATCTACTGACATGGTCTTTGCAAATTCTAGAGCCACTTGCTCTTCCTCTGTAAAGCCTGATAGGTCTTGTAAGCCACTTAAAAGCCTTTCTACTACTTCCTCTGATACTCCGTAACGCTTTGCCAAAGCGGTGTGGGAAGCAAGTCAGTAGCTACATTCATTTAGTTGCGACACATAAACTGCCAACATCTCCTTGAGCTTGATGTCTACTGTTCCTGTAGACAATACCTTTGAAAGATGGTCGTAGGCTGATTCTAGTAACTCTTGTCTATAGGCTAAAGTCCTGAACATATTTGGGATGTTTCCCCGTTGTTCCATAAAGGCGTTGAAAATATCCCTTGCCTTATCGTCTACTTCATTAATTTCTAACGGTTTTATTCTTGCCATATTAATACTCCTTTTTCATATGTATTTTTTTACTGGTGGCTTTTCGTCAGCCCAGATAGATTGACCAAAAGTCTTCAGGTTCGAGGCGCAAGGTAAGTCGGCGACCGAAGCGTATGTTATAATACGTGAGGGTGCTGAAATACCGCAGCAACGAAGAAGATGGTGGCTTTTCGTCAATCTATCATCGGAAGAAAATCATTAATATCACATACAACGCCGCCAACCCAATAACAATATAGATAAGTCTAGCAACAGGATTTCTAGGGCCCTTGAAAATACTAGCAACAATATCGATATTGAATAAACCCACCAATCCCCAGTTAAGTCCTCCGATAATCAACAATACTAAAGCGATCCAAGTTAGCATAGTGTACTCCCCCCTTATATATTGGTGTTTCCGTTATTCCATATATATGGGGAGGATTCTTAAATTATACCTCTGTTGACTCTATTTAATAGCCCTTTTGTAAATCTACAACATTTAACAGTTTTTCTTTGTTGATATACCTCTTCATGTTTTCTAGAATCATTTGGAATCTTCTTTCGTTTCTCATTTCAGATATCCATGAATTGTGGGGAGAAACCAGAACATTTTCCATTTCCCAGAGGGGACTCTCAGATGATAGGGGTTCTTCTTCAAATACGTCCAGTGCAATCCCCATTAAATGTCCTTCTGATAGCACCTGTATCAGAGCTGCCTCATCAATAATACTTCCCCTACTGACGTTGATTAATACTGCATTCTTTTTCATTGCCATCAATCTGTTACGATTGAGCATATGGTGGGTTTTATCGGTATAGGGTACTGTCACCACCACAACGTCACTGATTTCCAGTATTTCCTTCATTTGTTCTATCGGATAGCATTTGTGAAAATACTCAGTATCTGTCCCTCTAGTATTGATCCCCAATACTTCAACTCCGAAGCCTTGTAGTCTTTTAGCAGACTCTTGGGCAATACTGCCTGTTCCAATAAAGGTAACTTTCTTTCCATAAAGTTCCAACAGAGACGTGTTCATTCTCCATTGCTTCTTGTCCTGTTGTTGGTATAGCTCTCTAGTCTTTTTATAAATTTCCAGCATTTTTAAGACGACCCATTCCCCCATTGGGATACTATATCCACCTTTGTTGTTGGTCAAGATAACATTTTGATCAATTAAAGTATCCATTGGAGCCTGATCTACACCTATACTGGAAAGTTGAATCCATCTTAGACCAGTCATTTTCTTTACATCGAGGGTACTAAAGGGATTATAACAAACCAGTACCTCCACATCCTTCATGGCCTCTTGATAGACAGCCTCGTTTTCCTTTACAATCATTATATCATAGCCCAGGTTTTTAATGTCCTCCATATTCTCTTGTCCGTAATCGTATGTAAATAATGCCTTCATTTCATCACTCCTAGTCAAGTCTCTTCTCTTTTCTCTCTTAATATTATATATCCGTAGGGTGTAAAAATAAACCTATGACTTAAGATCAGTGAAAATAATATATTTTTTAGTCAATAGTTGTATTTGTACGAAAAATCTACAACAGAAAAATGCCATCTCCTATTGATAAAATACATCAAGGGTGTAAGAAGATTACAAACAAATTGATGTAACCTTAAATAAGTTAAGCCTAGTCAAATGACTAGGCTTTTGATTAATATATATAGTTTATTAAACCTTTGCTTTTCTTAAAGAAATATCCCTCAATACAGCATCCTTATTTCTCTCTTTAACCCTTTCAATGGACCATTCATTTTGGAACAATAGTACTGGTCTTTCTTCTTCGTCCTCTACGATTAGGGTATCCATTGTTACCCCGAAATTATCTGGATCGAATTCTGGAACCTCAACCCATCGGATATATCTGTAGGGAAGTTTCTCCATTACAACATCGACACCGTATTCATTTTTTAGACGATATTCTAATACTTCAAACTGTAGGGCACCAACAACCCCTACAATCAATTCCTCCACACCAATGTGGGGACGTCTAAATACTTGAATCGAACCTTCTTCCGATAACTGATTGATTCCCTTTAAGAATTGCTTTCTCTTTAGAGAATTCTTTGCGTAGATTTTAGTAAAGTGTTCTGGAGCGAATACAGGAATACCTTCGTATTGGACTCCAGATCCATCTTCACATAGAGAATCTCCAATCTTGAAAATCCCTGGATCATGGACACCAATAATATCTCCAGGGTAAGCTGTTTCAACCACGACTCTATCCTGTGCAAGGAATTGTTGAGGTTGAGATAGTCTGATTTTCTTGTTCTCTTGAACATGGTTTACCTGCATACCTTTTTCAAACTTACCTGAGCAAATACGAATAAATGCAATACGATCCCTATGGGTTGGGTTCATATTGGCTTGTATTTTAAATACAAAACCAGTGAAGTTTTCTGTCTTAGGATCAATCATTCCATGATTACTATTTCTGGCTGCTGGTGGTGGGGTTAAGTTAAGGAAACCCTCTAAGAAGGGTTGTACCCCAAAGTTAGTCATGGCACTACCAAAGAACACAGGTGTAAGTTCCCCTGCAAGAATCTTCTCTAAATCAAAATCATCCCCAGCCATATCCAATAGCTCTATTTCTTCAATTAATTGATCATGGAGACTATCTCCTAATAATCCCTTTAATTTTTCATCGGATACATCACCAGAAATAACCTTTGCCACCGATTGTCCATGATTTCCTTCACCAAAGACTTCAATTTGCTTCTTTTTACGATTGTAAACACCTTTAAAGTTTCCATCTGTACCAATAGGCCAGTTCATCGGATAGGATTGAATACCCAATACCTTTTCAATCTCCTCCATTAATTCAAATGGATCTTTACCTGCTCTATCAAGCTTGTTAACGAAAGTAAAGATTGGAATTCCCCTCATTTTACAAACGTGGAAAAGCTTTTTAGTCTGATCCTCTACCCCTTTGGCACAGTCAATCACCATTACAGCACTATCGGCAGCCATTAGGGTACGGTAGGTATCCTCACTGAAATCCTGGTGACCTGGAGTGTCCAGAATATTGATACAGTGACCACCATAGTTAAATTGCAGCACACTGGATGTTACAGAAATACCTCTTTGTTTTTCAATTTCCATCCAGTCTGAAACCGCATGCTTTGAAGCTCTTCTTGATTTTACTGACCCTGCTAGACGAATGGCACCCCCGTATAATAGCAACTTTTCGGTTAGGGTGGTTTTCCCTGCATCAGGGTGAGATATAATTGCGAAGGATCTTCTTCTATTTACTTCTTCAACAAAACTAAAGACTTGTTCTGACATTTTACCTCTTCCTTTATATAAAATATTTTATGATTATTTAAGTACACCTTTTTGATTTTATCTTTTTATTCCTTTTCTGTCAATTCTCAAAGGTTTAATATTCTCATTATCTCCTGTATTATTGGTAATAATAAGAAAATCATTCTAGATAAATATAAAACACCCTGCACAACCCTTCTGGGCTTATGCAAGGTGTTTTAGAGACTTATAAAATGATTTATAAATTATCCTATTCAGCCTTTAAATATTGATTGAACCAGTTTGTGATTTCTTCTAGTCTTCTAATTCTATGCTTTGGCTTACCGCTACGGCTTAGCTCATGATTTTCTTCTCTAAACATACACATTCTTGAAGGAACTCCATGGAATTTTAACGCCGTAAACATCTGCATACCCTCCACGACCCAGCAACGATAGTCGGCTTCTGCATGAATAAATAAAGTTGGTGTTTTTACCTTGTCAGCATAGGCCAATGGAGAATGTTTCCACAATTTTTCTTGGGTATTCCAAGGCGTGGCAGTGATTTGATCATCAGCAAAAAAGTATCCGATATCTGTTGTACCAAAGAAGGAAGTCCAGTTGGCAATACTTCTTTGGGAAGCTGCCGCCTTAAATCTGTGGGTATGACCGATGATCCAGTTAGTCATAAAGCCACCATAGGAACCACCTGTTACCCCTATGCTTTCAGTATCAATGAAATCACATTTTTCTATTACTGCATCAGTAAATTTCATTATATCATCATAATCAATTGTTCCATACTTTCCACGGATATCCACAAACTCATTGCCTTTTCCATCACTCCCCCTTGGGTTACAGAAAAAGACTACATAGCCTTCATTTGCCCAATACTGCATTTCATGGTAGTAGACATCACTATATACAGTCTTTGGACCCCCATGGATATTTAGAATGGCAGGATATTTCTTGTTGGCATCAAAATCAGCCGGCTTCATGATCCAACCATCAATCATCACATCTTGATCTGTCTCGATTGTTAGCTTTTCAGGCTTGATAACTTTTTTTGTCTTCATGAACTCGTCATTGAATTGACTAATTTTCTTTTCCTCTTGCTCCTCCAGCAGATAAATCTCCTGTAGATTTTGTCCTCTTAGCCCTATGAAGAGAATTTCATCCCCTTTTACAGAATAACTATCAACTGATCCATTCTGACCTGTCAGCTTTTCAATAACTCCCTCTTGGTTGATTCTATTAAGGATAGAGTATTCGCCTTCAGTAGTCACAAAGTACAGGTAGCCCCCCTCTAGTTTTACAGGTTCTCCGCCACCAAAGCGACAATCTGAACCAACTGAACTATTGATGCTATAGTCTAAATCTGGCGTCAAACATTTAACTGTCTTTTCATCTAGGTCTGCTAGATAGATTTTTGTGTTTTCATTTAATCCAAATTTTCCATTTGGTCTACCCACATAGATGATCTTATTGTCTTCAATAAAGTTGGCTGATGATTGAATTACAGTAGGTAAGAAATCAATTTTTTCAAGCTTTTTAGACCCTAAGTCATAAATAAATAAATGATTTACTAGTTCCATCTTATCCGTAAAGAAATTACCAGTAAAAATTATCTTTGTCCTATCACTATTGAACCTAATTCCGTAGACAACCATAGTTTCATCAGTTATGGCCTCTAGCTTATTTTCCTTTGCATTATATAAGTAAAGACGGTTTCTCTTCTTGTTGGTATAACCCCCACCATTGCTCCAGAAGGGAATTTCTTCAAATACTTCATAGTCTAATTCTTCTTTTCTTCTCTTCATTTCTTCTTGTTTTGTAGCTCCATCTAAACCTTCTAAATCCTTTGAGTATGGATCGAAAACAACAGTCATTAGAAAAGTGTCCTCATTTATTTCATGAATAGAGGTTACTCTTTTATTAACTCTGAAGGTCTTTTGAGCTTCTCCACCATTAATATTTATCTCGTAAAACTGAGTAAAAATTTCTCCGTTTTTAGCCTTTTCTTTATCCTTTGCATCCCTCATACTAGGGAAAAGAATTCTCTCTCCATCCTGTCTCCAAGTAAAGTTTCTTTCCTCCTGTAATGTTGTTAGAGGCGTTAATTTATTGTCTGCCCATCTTAGCCATAGATTAGAACTATACTTATTTTCCTCCACATCACTTTCGTGAAGAACAAAGCATGCTGCTTTACCCTTAGGTGCGTGTTGAATATCCGATAAAAATTTAAAATGGGTAAAATCCTTTAGTTCGATTCTTTCCACAGTTTTTCCCCCTTTTGTACTCGCTGGATTTATTTCGAATTGCGAATTGTTTGTTCCATTCTATTATCTCTTAATTTTAATACTTTTTCAAGTTTTCAGTTTTTTATTTTTAAAAATTATTTTGTGACAGAAATTATTCGATATTAGAGGGCATTTTAAAGAAAGTAAAAATAAATAGAAGCAAAAAAGATATGGCCAGATCTCCCATATCTTTTTATATACCTTGTTTTATTTCAGTACAAAATTTTTAAAGTAGTCTGATTTCTTTAACGCCATTCCTATAGGGATAAAAATCACCGCTCCCATGGATGATTGAATTAAGTCTCCTACTAGACCAACTAATGCGGCTGGTACGTCTCCATAGAATATGATATTGGTAATCATATATCCTGTTGCCATCACTGCTGCCCCAACTAAAAATGCTAAAATGTTTCTAATATTGAACAATCCTTGGCTTTCTTGGTCTGCTACAGCTCCCACTATAAAGCCCATAAGTCCCTTAATAATTAAAGTAGGAATAACATACTGATTGTATCCTAACAATAAATCCGCCAGTGCCGAGCCTACTCCACCAGCAATGGCCCCTTTTCTTCTACCAAACATCACAGCTGTTAAAAAAACCATGCTATCTCCTAAATGAATGTATCCTTGAGCAGTAGGCATTGGTACTTTTATTGCCATTGTTGCCACTGCTACTAGGGCAATCAATAAGCCTATTAGTGCAATATCCTGTGTTGAATTTCTTCTCATATCCTCATCCTCCTTATAATTGTATGTACAATGTATCGATAATTCCATATCTATTTTATCACCATAAGAACTCTTTGTAAACCTTTATTTTTCAATGTTTTCTTCCGATTGTACCGATACATTGCGTGCACTTCTTTGTATCCTCTCCGTCAATTATTACTTCTAAATCCTGTATTTAACATCTCTACTTGTACTTTTAAATATTTTGGATTTAAATATCCTATGTATATATCTCATTTTTTAAGAGTAGTGATAAAATATTGGGTTATTTAACCAAATTACAAAATGAGGAATTTAATGAGTAGTGAACAATTACAAGGTAAATGGAAGATATTAAAAGGAAAGGCTAAAACAAAATGGGGTAAACTCACCGACAATGAGCTAAAGGAAATTGATGGTAGTATAGATAAGTAGATCGGCAGAATACAAGAACTTTATGGAAAATTAAAGGAGGAAGCCGAAAAAGAAGTGTAAGAATGGGCTAGTGAATTAAAGGAATGGTGACATAGCAAATACAAAAATAAGTACATTTTAAAAACATTTATCGTTGTAAGCAACAAAAGCCAGAGATCAAGGCTTAAGGCACCCCACTGGGTGCCTTAGTTTTATAATAGATTTTTTTTTTACTTTTTGTGGGGATTATTCCTTTTTCCTGTCATTTGATCTACTGAGATTTTCACTACTAGTGTTCGATTTGCAGCCCTCTCTATGTACTCTAAGCCTTCCTTCATGAAATCCGGACTAAATTTTCCCACCAAAAGCTTAAGAGCTTGGAGTTTTTCTGCCTCTTCTACTACTTTAGCCCTACCAAATACAACCACACTCTCATAGGTGGTGGTGAATTTTTCTGCTAATACGTTATTTTCTCCGTAGACAGTAAAACACACCCTGTTATTCTTCTTGATATTAATGAGCTTATGTCCCTCTACTGCACAATGAAAATAGATTGTATCATCTTCATAGACATAATTGACAGGTACACCGTAGGGCTGACCTTCCTCATCTACTGTTGATAATATACCCACCCCTGCTCTTTGCAATAGCTCTTTTGATTCCTCTAAGTTGATTTCTCGATCTTTTCTTCTGACTTCCATTGATTAACACTCCTTTGTGTATTTTGTAGGGTTGTTTTTGCTCTTTGGATTAAAAGGCCTATGCTCTACTAGTCGAATCTTTGATTTTGGAGACTTCAATAATACTAAAAGTACTATTCTACATTATATTAATAAACACCTTTCGCCTGACTAAATTCTCCTCTTAAACATCAAAGAAAAACTCTTCAAGTAGATTGTAATTGTCGCTACTCCAAGCATTCCCACCAATTCCATCACTGGATGTAGATTAGTTCCTGTAAAGTGTATCCTCAAACCTATTAGAAACAAGATAATGGGGATGACCAACATTAAGGGACCTAAATTGAAGGCCCAGCTTTTATCCTTAAAGGTGAAAGGATAAGATCTCACCCAAACATCCTTAACTAATTGCTCCCAAAAGGAAACTAGAAAATGACTTAATAAGAATGCACCTATCAAGTGGATTGTCGATACAATCAATACCTCTTTAATAATAAATACGGGAGCAATCAATCCCCCAACTACTTGTAAAATGAGCAATAGATTTCCACTATCCCTCAGTATCATTCTAAAATAAAGTAATAGCAAAGCTCCCATAGGATTAAAGGGTTCTAGTTTTCTACCACTAAAAGCTGGGAAAGTTGACTTTTTAGAGCTATACTTGTCCTTTGAGAAGTCCTGCATTAAAATTGAAAACATTCTTGCCCGTTCATTTGACTCATCAGCAATCCAACTACTCCAATTGATTTGCATTTTCTTTTTTACATATATAAGGGTTGCTAACAAGAGAACTCCCGATAGTATCCCTACTAAGCTATACTCCATAATAACCTGAGATTCTCCAAACCAGCCCCTAACAAAAGCAAATGACACTCCCCAATAAAGGGACTTGACCCCCTTACCCATGACCTTACCCCAAAAGGACTTATACCTTTGATATAGTATGAATTTCAAGTTCATGTAGATCAATTTAATCAATACTCCTATCATATATAAAACTACAAAATACTGAATCCTACCTAATTGAAGGATGGGATTTAATATATATAATAGAACTACAAATATCCCCCAACTAATCAATCCTACGGTTATACTTAATCCCTCGGAATAACCTACAAATACCTTTGCGGTATTATTCATTGGGGATAAGAATATCTCATCAGCCACCTTTAGGTAACCCTTAATTGTACCCTTTAGCATAGCCCATACGGTAGCAATCTGTAGTAGTGTAAACCAAGGCTCCTTAGAAATGAACGCAATATATTCTGTAATAAAGAAAAAATAGCTATACCCAATCAGCCCTACAAAAACAAGCGTATAGGCGAGAATAATAATATCAAATTGAAAGGCAATAAATTGATAATATAATCCTAGGAAATAGCGTATTCTTCTTTTCCATAAATCAAAGATTGTATTCATGCCGCTGCCCCCATAAAGTAATCAAAAAGATCCATTAGACTTGCGTCTTTAAGTCCTGTATCATTCCTCATTTCTTCGAGAGTCCCCTTATATAGTACTTTTCCCTCCATCAGTAGGACAAAGCGATCACAAATCTTTTCGGCTGAGTCCAAGACATGGGTACTCATTAATATCCCAAGCCCTTGTTGTTTTTTCTCTTGTAATATTTTCACTAGCGCCTTAATAGCTCTTGGGTCTAACCCTATAAAGGGTTCATCTACAATTAGAATTGAAGGTTCATGAAGTAATCCGCACATTACCATCACCTTTTGTCGCATACCCTTTGAAAAGGAGCTAGGAAAATGATGTAATTTCTCCTTCATGTTAAATATTACTAATAGCTCCTCCACCCTTTTATTAAAAGTTTCTTGATCCATTCCTTTTGCCATACCTGTAAATTCTAAATGTTCCTTAAGAGTTAACTCTTCGTATAATAGTGGCATTTCTGGTATATATGCCATTTTCCCTTTGGCATTATCCCATTCATCATCAATTTCATTTCCATCAATGAAAATTTCTCCCTCTGTAAGGGCTAGTATTCCGAGTATTGATTTTATTAGGGTTGTTTTTCCTGCGCCATTTTCACCTATTAGGCCTACTATTTCTCCAGATTGAATTTCAAAGGAAATATCCCGTAAAATCTCATTGTGATCATATCCACTCCTCAAATTTTTTATCTCTAGTCTACTCATCCCCTGCCTCCTAGCAAAAATCTATTTTATCAAAATTAAAACTATTCTCTATATCTGTTTCCAGTATAAGTTGTAACCTTCCATACTGTCAATTTTTTCTATGTTTCTACTTAACTTTTTTGTCGAAGCGAATATTTCCCGGGAAAATAATGACGAATCTCTTCATATTTATTGCATTTACCTTCTATGAAAATTATAATATTAATTAAATTCAACTTATTCTGTCAATTAACTCGATTTATCATTGGGCAATATGTTTTTGATCTCCTCATCAAGTCATTATTTTGTGTGGAGACTTTATATCTTTTATGTATTGAAAATAAAAGGAGGGATTTTATGGGATTAAAATTCAGAAAAAGTGTTTCTCTCGGCAAGGGACTCCGTTTAAATTTGGGCAAAGAGGGGGTTAGTATCAGTGGCGGCGTCAAAGGACTAAGGGTGGGCGTAGGTCCAAGGGGTGTTAGAACCTCTGCCACCATTCCAGGCACAGGTGTTACTATTACAAAGAGCCTTTCGCTTCAAAAATTAAAGGCATTAACTGAACAGAAAAACTATGCAAAATCACCAGTGACTGTGGTGGAGGGAAGTCAAATCCCTAAGATTCTATCCAATGAAACCCCTATAGAGCTTCGCAGCAAGTACTATATGTTTCAATCCTGCTTAGGCTGTTTAGCCATTTTATGTATTTTGACAAGTTATTTTGAACCCCTTTTACTGGTTGCTGGTGGTTTGCTGATTGTAGGAAAGTTGCTTTGGAGAAGACAGACAGATTTAACCGCTATTGAGTATAAAAATATCGGACAACATTTCCGTAGTAAGAAATATGAACAATGTATTAAATCTATAGACATTGTTTTGCAACATCCCAAAGCAGACCCCAAGCTATTGTTGCTGAAGGCAGAATGTTATCTCAATCTTGACCTCACTGATCTCGCCTATGAAGTCTATCAGTCCTTCTTTAATCATCACCTTCATCTTTTAGATGATGCCCCTGAATATTGGTCCCCTAAGGTCAATACGATTCTGATGGCGATTGAAAAAGGAGATAGCCCCTTTGCCCTAAATGTTGCTGAAACCCTTGTAAATCAGAACCTAGATGAAATAGATAATCGGTTGTGGAAGGGCTATCTTAAGGGTCTATGCTTTATGGGCTTGGAGGAATTTGAGGCTGCTATTCATTCCTTCAAAGATGCGATTGGTAGGAAAAGAAGTATGGAGGCTCCTTATATCGATACCCACTATCAAATGGGGATTGCCTATAGTCAATTAGGTAAAAACAGCCTAGCTAAAAAACGATTTATAAGGGTGTATAGTTCCAATAGTAACTATAAAGAGATTGCCGAGATTATGGAGGCAATCAATGCTGGTGATGACCCAGTTGATGTTTTAGAAGATTAATTTTAGGTCCTATATCCAAATAGGGGGAAGACCCTATTAGATTCTAATAGCCTTCCCACCTACAAATACACTGTTGATTTCATCCTGACTCCCTGTCAATTCCACCTTTATTTCCGAAGGCTGATTCATACTATATCCCTGCTCAAAAACCATCTTCTGTGAAATTCCCTCTACATACTTCATTAAATAACAGGCTAAAGCTCCACTGGCAGTACCTGTGGCAGATTCCTCATCTATTCCATAAAGGGGTGCAAAATTTCTACAATGGCTAGTGGAGGAATGAAGAGTCTCTAATGTAAAGGCATGTATTCCAACTACTCCATATTTTTCACTTATATCACTAATTGCTTGATGGTCTGGTTGTAATTGATGTAGGGTCTTGATATCCTTTACTGCTAATATGATGTCGGGGAGTCCTGTAGAGACAACTTGAATTGGAAAATTAGTATCAATATAATCTGTATCACAACTAAAACAGTCCTTTATTTCTTCTACTGATATGATTTCTCCATAATGGGGGCGATTCTGCTCCATGAATACGTCTTCCTCTGATATTCTGAGCTTCAAAACCCCTGCCTTTGTTTCTTGGGTGTATTCTCCCTTTTGAACAATTCCCAGTTCCCTAAGAAGGTTGAAGGTGGCAATGGTGGCATGACCACATAAATCTACTTCTTCTACAGGAGTGAAGAACCTTACTCGAAAGTCTGCTTGATTGGATTTCATCACAAAGGCGGTTTCTGAATACCCAACTTCTGCAGCGATTAATCTCATCTCTTCTTCCGATAGCGCATCAGCCTCCAATACTACCCCAGCAGGATTTCCCCCTTCTTCTGTTTTGGCAAAAGCTCTTAACCGATAAATTTCTTTCATGATATGCTCCTTTCTATAAAAAATTTAAATCTAAAGTACTCAACTAATTGCTTTATTTTTCTTTGATCGATCTATAATGTAAACGACTCTGATATGGCTGTTCATTGGTTCCCTCCCCTACTTACTGAAATTTTTGCTTAGAAATAACATACCATAATATAGAAATAATGTAAATCTACCTTAAGTTCAGTACAAGAAAGACCAGCGGTCGTCGCGTATAGGTAACACGCGAGAATGCTGATCTTTCGCAGTGTCGAAGAAAATGATGGCTTTTCAACAGGCTAAACTATTCCTCACTTTCATCATGATAGTGAGTATGCAACAACTCATGGGATTTTTCCCCCAGAGGTTTTTCTAAAAACTCTTCATATAAAGTCTTTACTACTGGGTTGAGATGGGACTTTCTCAAGGCTGAAGTTAGATCTACTTGATAAATGGCATTGATTCTTTTTTCCTTGACTTCGTTGGTGCTAGGGATAGGTTGCCCACCACCACCGATACATCCACCGGGGCAACACATGACTTCTATAAAGTGATAGTCTGCTTTTCCTTCCTTGATCAGGTCTAAAATCATCTTTGCATTCTTTAGACCATTGACTACAGCTACTTTGACTACCACCTCACCTATTTCAACCGTGGCTTCCTTAAATCCATCAATTCCCCGTAGATTTTCAAAGTCGATCTTTTCAAGTTCCTCACCTGAGACAACTTCGTAGACTGTTCGTAGGGCTGCCTCCATTACACCACCAGTGGCACCAAATACTGCCCCTGCCCCAGATGATATGCCGAATGGATTGTTGAAATGTTCTTCCTCCAGTTGATCTACTTTAATACCCGATTGCTTAATCATTCGGGCTAGTTCCCTTGTGGTGATGACGATATCCACATCTTGATAGCCACTGTCGGTCATTTCTGGTCTTTGTGCCTCCGTCTTTTTAGCGGTACAGGGCATAATGGATACAACTATAATATCTTTAGGGTCAATACCTACTTTTTCGGCATAATAGGTCTTTGTTAAAGCTCCAAACATCTGTTGAGGCGACTTGCAGGTGGATAGGTGCCCAATTACTTCTGGATAGAAGGATTCCACAAATCTGATCCACCCTGGACTACAGGAGGTCAACATCGGAAGATTTTTACCCTGCTGGATTCTTTGTAACAGTTCATTTCCTTCCTCTATGATTGTCAAATCTGCTGTAAAGTTGGTATCAAATACCCCATCAAATCCTATTTTTCTTAAAAAGCTTACGATTTTTCCAGTTACGATCCTACCAGCTTCCATTCCAAACTCTTCCCCTAAAGCCACCCTGACGGCTGGTGCCATCTGCACCACCACATGCTTCTTGCTATCTTCTATGGCATCCCAAACTGCCTCCGTATCATCCTTTTCATAGATGGCTCCAACTGGACAGACATTGATACACTGACCACAATAGACACATTGCACTTCACAGAGGTCTTTATTATAGGCTGGTGCAATTTTCATGTCACTACTACGATTGATATTATAGATTGCCCCCACCCCTTGAACATCATGACAAACCTCAACACATCTGCCACACTTGATACATTTGTTTGAATCCCTCACGATGGATGGGTTGGAACGATCTATTGATAAATCCTCTACAAATTGGTCTAAGTCGTTTTCTTGTACCCGCAGTTCTTGGGACAGGGACTGTAGCTCACAATTCCCATTTCTTCTACAGCTTAGACACTCCCCATGATGATTTGCAAGGATCATCTTTAATATCAGCTTTCTCGATTCTCTTATTTTTTTCGTGTTGGTTCTAATGACCATTCCTGCCCTTACAGGGGTACAACAGGCTGCTACGAAGGAATTGTACCCCTCCACTTCTACGATACAGATTCTACAATTACCCTTTACCTTTTGATCTGGGTGATAACAAAAAGTTGGAATATCAACATTTATCTCCCTAGCAGCCTCCAGTATTGTGGTGTTTTCATCCACAATGATTTCTTGCCCGTCTATATATACCTTCAATTTAGCCATTGATTTTCACCTCTCCCTTTGGATGACATACACCCGATCTACAGAATCCATTAATATGCTCCATGTATTCCCCATTAAAATATTTTAATGTTGTTAAGATGGCCGTTGGAGCTGCCTGACCCAATCCACAAAGGGAGGACTCCTTCATGATTGTGGCGATTTCGATCATTAATCTTAGATCCCTTTCAGCACCATTGCCATGGATGATTCTATCAATGATTTTACAAATATGACGATTTCCCTCACGACATGTAGTGCATTTACCGCAGGATTCATGGTTGAAAAATTTAGTCGTCATCTTAATAAAATCTAATATACAGGTTTCTTCATCCACAACCAAGATTGCACCTGAGCCTAAACCAATACCATGCTTCTTTAATACATTAAAATCAAGCTTCAAATCCAAAAGACTCTCTGGTATACAAGCCCCTGAAGAACCCCCCAGCTGGACAAATTTTAACTGTTTATTTTTCTTAATTCCACCACATATATCATAAATAATCTCCCTTAGGGTCGTTCCAAACTCAACTTCAAAGACACCTCTATTGACTACATTACCACTGACGGAGATTAATTTTGTACCGCTACTACTTGCTGTACCATATTTTTTGTATTCCTCTGCTCCACCAGAGATGATTAGTGGAATATTGGCTAATGTCTCAACGTTGTTGACTAAGGTTGGTTTTCCCCATAGACCAAATTGTGGTGGATAAGGGGGCTTAAATCTTGATCGACCGGGATTCCCTTCAATAGACTCGATTAAGGCTGTTTCTTCTCCACAGACATAAGCCCCTGCCCCTGATCTTACCTCCAGGTCGAATTCAAAATCCTGCCCTAGGATATGTTTTCCAAGGTAGCCCTCATTTCTTAATACTTCAATGGCATTTTTAAATATCACCTGCTCCTTTGAATACTCTCCTCTTATATAGATAAAGCCTTTGGTAGCACCTACAGCATAGGCGGCAATCATCATGCCTTCAATAATCTGCATTGGTGACCCTTCTAAAAGCACTTGGTCTTTAAAAGTTCCAGGCTCCCCTTCGTCGGCATTACAGATTACATATTTTTCTGACGCTCCCTCTGCTGCTACAAACTGCCATTTCAGCCCTGTTGGGAAGGACGCCCCCCCTCTACCTTTTAGATTTGAATCCTTTATCTCATCTATTACTTCGCTAGGTGACATCTGGAACAGTGCCTTTTCAAAGCCTTGGAATCCGCCTCGGTCTTTATACTCCTTTAGGGATAAGGGATTTATTTTTCCTGCATATTTTGATATGAAGTTTACCACTTATACCACCTCCTTGATGAGTTTATCAATGATTTGATTAACTTTCTGGGGATTCAAATTACCATAAACCTCTTCATTTATTTTAATGGCTGGAGCTAAATGACATGCTCCAAAACAACTGGTGTATTCCATCGAAAACATCTGATCATTCGTGATTTCTCCAATGTGGATACCCAATCTATTTTCCAACGCTTTGACGATTCCATTGGCTTTACTGACGTAGCAGGGTCCACTATTACAAATCTGGATCACATATCTTCCCTTCTTCTTTGTTGAAAGCATGGAGTAGAAGGAGGCTACCCCATAGGCTTTACTTAGGGGAATATTCAACTTTTGGGCAATCAACTTTAGTTGTTCCTCCGAAACATAGTGTTCATGTGAGAGGGACTGGACTGCCAACAGGATCTCAATCAATTTATCTGGTGTTGCACCGATCTTTTCAATGATTTCAATTATCTTTTTTCTCTCATCCATTTTTTTAACCCCCCTACATCTTTAAAAGCCATTTCTTTATTTCTTCTTCCAAGATTGCATGGGAAACGACAATCGCTTTTGCTTTGTCAGCCGTAACATACTCATAGGTGAATCGCTTTCCATCTGGGGTATAGATATCCAACATCGGCTCTTTGGCACATAGCCCTGCACATCCTGTTGTTTCGATCACCACATTATTAATTTCACCGTCGGCGATGACTTCCTGCATTGCCTTTAGGACTTCACTGGCACCGACACTGATGCTACATACGCCATATCCAAGTACCACCCTAATCTTTCCGTTCCTTTTTTTCTGGATATTTTCTTCAGCAGATATCCTTAAATTGTCATAAAACTCGTTATAACTCATATAAGAACCTCCCTCTTTTTTCTTGTTGCTAATATATATCGCATGTATCGTGCCAGATTTGGCAATGGAGTTGTCCTATTTGTAAAATTTTCAGAATATTTAATTTATTATTCTGTAGAGACTAGTTTTCATCTAGTTTTCAGCTACTTATTTGCCTAATATTTTTCTTGATTCCTTAGCAATGAAGAGCAGCCCAATGATTCCCTACTGCATAAAAAAAAGGAAGTGATTGATTTCATCACTTCCTTTTAATGCGCTGGTGCATCTAATCATGCTTCAATGCATTACTTTTGATATACTTGTGGATTTTTCTAACGACTGTCGATTGATTAACCCCTAAAGCCTCCGCCATCTCATAGGTATTCTTATATTTCTTATATGCCCTTTCAATCAATTTTCTCTCCAATGCTTCAAAGGCTTCTTTTAAAGGGATAATTCCCTCTAATTTTACCCGTTCATAGACGCTCTGATTGTCTTCTATGAAAAATAAAGGTAAATTTTTCTCGTCAATTTCATCCATCTGAGTAGTGACCACCAATCTTTCTATGACATTTTCTAGCTCCCGCACATTCCCAGGCCAACTATATCTTTTGAAAATATCCTCCACCTCTGGGGTAAGCTCCTTATTACACCTGTACTTACGATTGTATTTTTCTATAAAATAATAGCATAGGGGAATGATATCTGCCCTTCTCTTCCGCAGGGGAGGAATCTCTATGGGTACGACATTGAGGCGATAATAGAGGTCAGATCGGAACTTGCCCTCCTGTACCATCTTGAAAAGATTTTTATTTGTGGCTGCGATGATCCTTACGTCGACTTCTGTTTCGGATAGCCCCCCTAGTCTCATCAGTTTCTTTTCCTGTATTACCCTCAATAGCTTCACCTGTAGATTTAGGGGCAGCTCCCCAACCTCATCAAGAAAGAGGGTTCCTTCATGGGCTAGTTCAATTAATCCAGCTTTCCCCTTCCTCTGGGCTCCTGTAAAGGCACCTGTTTCATAGCCAAAGAGTTCTGATTCTATCAAGTTTTCTGGTATTGCACCACAATTGATGCTGATCAAAGCTTTATCATTTCGCTTGCTTAATTTATGAATGAGTTTCGCCACAACCTCTTTCCCTACCCCCGACTCCCCGAGAATAAGGACAGTAGAAATTACAGATGCCACATTACTGGCAGTATGGAGGACTTCCCCCATCTCAATACTATTGGCAACAATGTTTTCACTCTGGAACTCACAATTCTTAGCCCTATTGAGATCCTGAACATGATATTTTTTTCTAGTCTCATGGTTTCTTCGATTTGAGTTTTTAATTTGTTCAGTTCATCAATATCTCTAATATTGGTAACAACCCGCTTAATATTTCCCCCTTCGTCGAAAATAGGGGTGCCAGTGGTGAAATACTTTTTATTGTTAAAGGTATTTTGAATAAAGGATATTCTCCTTTTTTCCTTCAATGTTAGTAATGTTGCTGAGGGCAGAATAATTCCCTTACTTTCCATTTCATGAATTATTTCATCATTATTTCCTTCTTTATACCCCACCATTTTATTCCATGCCTTATTGCTTTTTAGTATTCTCCCATCACCATCTGTTACGACAATTCCATCATAGGAGGACTCGATAATGATCTCCAGCTCATCCTTCAGGGTGGTTATTTCCTTAAACTTTTCTGCTAAGGTGTTATACAACTTTTCTTTTTTATCTAATAGATAGGGCAAACACATGTCTACTTCGGCAATCCCTTGAAGGACTGCCACTGCCTTATTTTCACATGTACTATAGCCACAGGCTCCACAGTTTAGTTCATCTTCTTTGCTATATTTATTTGTTTGATTTAAAACTTTTTGTATGTCACCTTTTGAGGGCCATGGTAAAATACTTCTTCTATTTTTAAAAGTTCTAGATAGATCAATATCCGATTTTACTTCCATTGGCTCTTTTGTTTTTTCTTGATGAAAATGATTAATGACATTGATTTTTTCATAATAGTTTAAATAGCTATCAATCCTAGGTCCTTCAATACAACCTTTGCATAGGAGGACATCTATTAACTCCATCTGGAGCTTATCTTCTAATATGGCGTCAATCATTTGTAGACATTCCCGATCGTTATGTATGGAGTCATATTGAAGACTGTTTAACCCCTGTAGGATATTAAGATTGCTTTTTAATCCTGTGGATAGGGCAAACTGCCTACCTTTGTCGGAGGCTGCACCGTCGATTTCCCCCTCTTCTACTTTAGTCAGGTCTATGGCCTCTTCATTAAAAATCTCCTTCATTTCTTTAAAGGTTAATACACTATCAATGATCCCCTTTACCTGCGGTTCAAAAGCCTCTGATTTTTTTGCAATACAAGGTCCTATAAAGACAATTTTTAAAGCTGAATCCCCATCCTTATATTTCTCTCTTATGATTTTTCCAGTGGCAATCATGGGTGATATAAAAGGTAGCAAGTGTTCTATCAACTCTGGATAGTGTTTTTCAATCATTGAGACAAAGGCGGGACAAGCGGTACTGAGGAAGGTTTTTTCTTGATTCTTTATCATAAATTCGTCTAACTGTCTACTCAATACCTCAGCACCTACAGCCACTTCCCATACTTGACTAAACCCTAACTGCTTTAGTCCACCAACTACCTTTTTATATGAATAGGGATAAAAACTAGCTACAAAGGAAGGAGCCAGACATGCAATGACATTTTCACAGTTTCTTAGCATTTCTAAGGTATGTTTTTTGTAATCTATAATTATTTTTGCGTTTTGAGGACAACTCTTAACACATTTACCACAATTGATGCATCTGGAATGAATGATACTGGCTTGTCCATTGCTTATTTGAACTGCATTAACTGGGCAATTTCTTACGCAAGAATAACATTGTTTACATTTGTTCATGACGACACTAATAATATCTTGTATAATAACTCACCCCTTTATATAAATTCATGAGCAGTAACACTGTATCAGTTAAGCTAGAAGCATTAACTAGTCATACTCATATATAATCATATGCAGGGGATTCTCATATTTGTACTACTATTCCTTTATTCAACTCAATATTATTTATAACATTAATAAAGCAGTTGTATAGAAAATCCCTCTATACAACTGCTTGTCTATCCCACTTCCGCTAATAACTCCTTAGTCCTTGATATTACCTCCGGTGGCAGACACATCTGCAGGGCTCTTTCAATTAATTGGTGGTGCTTTATTCCATGTTTTATAAAATATTCTTCTATGAGCTTTACCTTTTCTTCTCTATTGGGGAGCAACTGATAGACTATATACCAATCCTCTAGGGAGGTCAGAGGGATTTTAACCCCTTTCCTTTCCATACACCCAATGATGGATTCTTCGTCAAAGGGAAATTCATAATCTCCACGACTATGCTTAATGGTGAAGCCCCCCATCACATCTATATCCATAGTCTTTACTTTGTATTGATTAAAGAACTTAGTTTTATAGGTTAAGGTAGCTTCTTTTTCTTTCCTCTCCCCTATAGATTGCAATACATCGTCTAATGCTTCAGCATCACCAAGTGATACTAATATATCCATATCATTTGGGTCGTCGATTAAACCATAATGATGAAGGACTAGAGATCCCCCTAGCCCCCATCTGATATTTTGATTGTTAATTTTTTCTGCCACATAAGCCAGTGTGTCAAAGTTCATTCAAGTAGTACTCCTTCCTCAAAGCCCACCACATATCATATCCTATAGAACCACTTTTTCGAAACTATAATTCAGGGTTTTTCTGGTTATCCACCCTTCCTGCAACAGTTGTAAATGCTATTCTAATTCTATATACCAAATCAGCATCACTTCGTCATCCATATCACCATAGTAGGCATATTCATTGATTTCCCCCAACACAGCTCCTTGACTTTTGTAAAATTTACAAGCAGCCACATTATTGTTTTGGGTTTCAATTTTCAGTTGAGTACAGTTCCTTTCCTTAGCCCACGCTTTAGCAGCGTTGATCAACTGACTTCCGATCCCCATACCCTTGTACTCTGGGGCTACCCTAATATCCCATACTACTGTCAGGTCCTTTCTTTTAGCCAGCATATTGACTCCCTCAGTATCAAAGGCCAAAGTAATTCCAGCCACTGGTTTATCTTGATGGTAGACAATAAAAAATCCCCAATTACTTAAATCAAAACTCGATTCCCACTCAAAAGGGTCTTGGTCCAGACCAATATCTTTTATATATTCCTCTATTTCTACTTCTTTAAAAAGGATTCCACCTAAGCCTCCATCAACCTTTTGTAGTTCATACTTAGATGAAAACTTTCCCAACATAGGGATTTGAGCATATTCATTAGAATGTTCTTTTGTAACTTCTTTTATGACTATATCTGACCTCATTGTCTTACCTACCTATCTTATAGTCGCCTTCAAACTAAAGACTAAAGGAAGCTTTCCTTTTCCCCAATTCTCTATCTTGACTTGACTTGACTTACTAACTTACTTAACCTAACTTAAATTACAATTTGCAACTATAGATTGATATCTGAGTCCTAATCAATCACCAACATATCCTGCTCATCAAACTGCCACATGTCTCCGTAGGCTACCTCCCAATAATAACCATCAGGATCAGTGAAGTAGCCACTATATCCCCCCCAGAAAACCATTTGAGGCTCTTTTACAATGGTGGCTCCTGCCTCTTTAGCCTGTTGAAAAATCCCATCCACTTCTTCCTTTGATTTAGCATTGTAGGCTAATGTAATTCCAGAGAATCCTTGTCCTGTTGGTGGATTTTCTTTACTGATGTCCTCTGCCAGTTCCTTCAATGGATACAGGGCTAATCTTGTTCCGTTATTTTTAAAAAACACTATATCAGGATTGTCCTCTTTGACGGATGTCTTAAAGCCCAGTCCATCCCTATAAAAATATAGTGATCTATTAATATCCTTTACCCCTAAAGTGATTAGATTCATTCGATTCATTTTTTCATCTCCTATCTCAATTCTTGTTGTTACGTATGTATTTGCTTTAATCTCATCATATGTGATGATGTAGACAATCTGTTCTACCATGACTACCTATTTCCCCGTCACCAATACTCGATTACTCTTTAGATATGGGATCTTAAAGAAACCTGCATCATGTCTTTCTATGGAAAGTGCCTCAATGTCTTTTAGAACTTCAAATATATTGAAGGTTGCCATTGCTTCTGATACCGCTCCAGCAATTTTACCATTCTCAATCAAGAAGCTGTTTTTTGCAACTCCAGAAAAATCACCGTTTGGCGATGGTTGTCCCCCAGAAAGTCGAGAGATTAAAATTCCTCTATCTATTCCAGAGATCATTTTTTCAAGGGAAGTAGTACCAGGCTCAACTAGGAAGATGCCCCCCTGATTCCCTGCCCGCTTTCTGCCAGATTTATTAGCACCGTATAAAGAAAGTAGATGACTCTTTAATACTCCATTTTCGATTACAGTTACATCTTCTACAGGGAATCCATCCTCTGTAATCCCATAACCTCCACCAACTTCATCCGATAGGGGAGCAGAATGCCAAGTTAATTTAGCATCGCATACCTGTTCTCCGATTGAATTCTTCCATTTAGAATAATCCTGTATAAAGGCATTGTCTTTTAGTGCTAATTCCTCCAACTCACTAAGAAACTCTGCCACCACTGTAGGGGCAAACATTACATTTCCCTCTAATCTACCGTTGAAGGGTTCTGCATTCAATTCTTTTTCATTTCTTCCAATTGTATCTCTCCAGTATGTATTGTTTAAAAATGGCTCATCAAGGCCAGTTGGCGTACTCATTACATAGTTAAAAGAAGAACTCTTTTCTTCATCTACTGCGTTGAACATTGCTCCAACTTCATATCCATAAAGTTCTTCCAGAAGTTCAGTCCCCTTTGTATTTTTTAGGACGGATGTCTTCATTTTGTAGTTAGTTCCCATTTCCACCAACATCACTGCTGGAAAATCAGCCTTTACGGAATCCACAAACTCCGCCGTCATCTGGGTTAGTTTCGTTTTGATATCCTCTATTTCTTTTTCCCCTTCTGGTTTTTTCCCCATTACAATATGCTTTGGGGTTTCTACAGCTGATAAATCATAGGCGGGGTCGGGTTCGGCAGTGGATACAGAAGCCATTAGAGCGACTAGTGCCTTTTCGCGATTTTCTTTCGAAAGATCATTGATGACTGTATTGGCTCGTTTTTGATCCTTTAGGACCGTCACATTCAACACTGCATTTTCTACAGAACGGACTAAATCCAGCACCCCTGCATTCCCGTAGACTTCAAAGTCATCACTCTCGGACAATTTCACCTCTACTTCATCGGCTCCAAGCCCCTTTAAGTATGCGATTGTTTCATCTATAATCCCTTTATATTTCATCTTAGTTACCTCCAATATTCATACGACATTTTAAAGTTGGTCCACCATCGGCAGTTGGCATCATTTGCTTTTTACCACAATATCCATTGTTAAAGAATTGTAGATCATCCGCCAACATAGTAGTGCTTTTTAGTACATCAAAAGCCATCCCTGAGACAGTGGTTTCCTTCAATGCTCTTCCTAATTTTCCATTTTTAATTTCATAACCCAATTGAACCCCAAACATAAATTCACCAGTACTGTCGGCTTGTCCATTGGATGAACTCATGATATAATAGCCATTTTCAATTGAAGCAATCATGTCTTCTATCTTATCTTTTCCTGGTAAAATAGCTGTGTTCCTCATCCTAATCAGAGGTTCATCAAAGAAATCAAATGCACGGGCATTCCCGGTAGGCTTAACCCCTAGCTTTTCAGCCGATTGTAAATTGTGCATAAATCCTTTTAGTATTCCATTTTCGATAATCACTGCATCCTCTGCCTTTGTCCCTTCATCATCTATAAAGACAGGCATTGCTAAAAGTTCTCCATTGTAGGTGTTGGCAAAATCCACTAAAGATACCTTTTCATTTGCCACCTGTTGCCCCACTAAATGACCGATGAAGGAACCCGATAACACAGTGTCGGCTTCTGCCGTATGTCCTACTGCTTCATGGGCAAGGATTCCAGTAAGCTCACTACCGATAATCACATCCGCCATACCCGCCTTTGCCTCAACAGCTTCCGTTTTATCCACTAGACGTTTATATGCTAAATCCACTGTTGGATATAGATCTTCTGGTTTTTCAAAATGATCTTCAAAATCCCCAGCACCACCTAATATTTCATAATATGAGTAAGGTATCCCGTCTTTTTCTTTAATCATTCTGATATAGATGTGGGAACGAGTCCAAAGGGAATATAATACACTGCCTGGGGTATTGATTAGATCCTTTTCCATATCCAGTTCAATTAAACGAACCATTCGACTTTTTAGATCTGGGTAAGTTTTAGCGATATAGGCATCCACCTCCATTAGAAACCGTAAGATTTCCGATGTTGAACGTAGACTCTTTTTTGTACTTAGGTCCATGCTATGTTGAAATGGATTAAACTGAAGTGCTCCTTGGGTATTCTTTTCAAAGGGTTTTAAATAGTCGGCATTTCTCTTAGCTTTTTCAAGTACTTTCTTCACCTCTGACTCTGAAATTGTTTCAGAAGCTGCAAATCCCATAATACCTCCCGATAAAACTCTAGCAGATAAACCCTTTTTAGAGCCTACTTCATTCTTTGTGATTTTACCATCCATTATAATAATATTTCTTGTTCGATTTTCTTGAACTCTTAATTCCCCATAAGCTGGTAATAAATGCTTGTAGGGTGTTAAATTAAATATTGTCATTAAAAAACCCTCCCTTAATCAATTACATCTGTAAGCAAATAGTTAATGAATCAAGTTTTTCTTAATTCCACAATTAGCTAAGTTCTTTTTAATCCCTGATATCACATACATTACCAATCCTTTAATACTGTCCTCACAAAAAAATTACGCAACCTCAATCTCCACACCGCCCTATTGTCAAAAAATAAAAGCTATTATGAATTTTATATTCAACATAATAGCTTTATTTCCTTTTATTATTCTGTTTTTGTTTCCAATAACTGCATATAAAACAACACTTAACAGTTCGTTACTTGACCTTCTCATAATAAAAGAGATTCATTTTATCTGAAAATGCTTCTTCCCCAATCTTTCTATAACCCATTTTTTCATACAGATAATGATTCCTATATTCCATATGGGGGGTGTTTAAGCTCCAAGTGGTTGCCTGTGGGTATAACCCCTCTAAATGCAACATCACCTTTTTTCCTATTCCCTTACCTTGATGGGTAGGATTTACATAGATTCTATTTAGGTAACAATGGGATACTGACTTGATTCGAACCTCTGCCCCGCCTATTAACTCATCATCCATATATATGGTGTAATGGTGATAATGCTGTATTTTGTATTGAAGTCGTTCTTTTGCCTCTGTTGCAGGGCTTGTATCGTAGTCTTGATATCTTTCCAAAGCCTCATGAAAAGCACTTTTCTGAATTTCTAGTAGTTCCTCTACTTCATCTAAATTCGTTCTTTTAATCAACAGTTCCATAATGCACCCCCTAATTTTTAGGTCTTGGCTTATCAGTCCTACCACTCTTTTTAAGTCCTATTGAAACTCATTAAGACATCCTTTTCTATTTTTATCCCCCTCATTTTTTCTCACTGAATCCTGCAATAAGTACTTATTTCTATTAGATTGTCTAGTGTATTATTCCATATATTTGATAATAATCCTTCAAAAAAAAGTCTCCACTTTTATGAGATGAAGATTTAATATGATCCAAATTAACGCTTTGTTTGTATTAGTTTTTCAATATCTTTTTCTATTTTTATCGGGGACGTTATTGGTGAATATCTTTTGATCACATTCCCATTTTGGTCTATTAAGAATTTTGTAAAATTCCACTTAATTTCTTTACTAAAGATTCCTTTTGTCTGGGACTTTAAAAATTTATACAGGGGATGGGCATTTTCCCCATTTACATCTATCTTTTCAAACATTGTAAAAGTAACTCCATAATTCAGTTGGCAAAAATCTTGAATTTCCTTATTATTACCTGATTCTTGATTAGCAAATTGGTTACAGGGAAAACCTAATACCTGTAGACCACCATCTTTATGTTGTCGATAAATTTCCTCCAATCCCTTTAACTGAGGAGTTAATCCACATTTACTGGCTGTATTAACCACCAACACAACATTCCCTTTGTACTGTTCCATCCTCACTTCCTCTCCGTAAATATCTCTTGCTGAAAAGTCATAAAAACTCATCTAACCCGCTCCCTTCAACGACCAATACTTGAGATTCAACTTTTATCCTTCTTTTATTGAATTTAACAATTCATCCAAGTACTTCTATTAAAAATAGCAGTAGATAAATACTTAACCTCTGCTATTCATTCTTAATCTATTATTCTATTCTTGGTACGGTAAGGACATAACTTCCCCACCGTTAATGTCTACTTTTCTTTTCTCAGAACCATTGTAGCTTCCAGTATCAAAATAAACTTCTAAATAGATATATCCTTGGGCTACTGCAAAGGGGTCCCCATGGGTTTCTGTTAGTTGTCTCTTTGATTTTGTCAATAAATCATATAAGTTATTCTACACATCAACTAACAATCCTTTATTTTTATCAATTATTCTTACTTCATTTATTAGTCTTCATTTATTAGTTTAGATACTCACTCAAAAACCCTCACCCAAGTGGGTGAAGGTCTTTAACTCATCATCTTCTTAAACATCTCAACAACCTCAAAAACATCCTCTGCCGCCATAATACCCGACATGACAGCCACTCCCTCAACTCCAAGGTCCATTACATCCTTTACGTTCTCAGGAGTAATTCCTCCAAGGGCAATTACAGGAATAGACACCTTTTCCTTGATCTCTTTAATAAGCCTCAACCCCTTGGGCTCTAGTCCAGCTTTACAGGCAGTCTCAAAGACATGACTGGCTAGAACATAACTAGCCCCCCTCATTTCTGCCCCCAGTGCCTCTTGGAGACTATGGACCGATACCCCCACTAGCCCTTCAAACCCAACGTGAAGTTTTTCATTTATAAAGGTATCAAAGCTTAGTTGAATCCCATCAGCCTCTACAGCCTTTGCTATCTCTATATTGGAGTTGATGATTAATAATACTTTTCGTTCTCCAATGATTTCCTTGACTCCTTCTGCTATAGATTGGAGTTCCTCTTTGGGTATGTCTTTTTCCCTTAGGATAATGGCGTCTACACCACCCTCTATAGCTTTTTTGATGGTGCTAAAATAATTTCCTTCTTTGACAATCTTTCTATTGGTAATTAAGGTTAGCATTAATTAATCATCTTCTCTTAAGATATTGATGTTTTTCCCCGCCATTACTTTGTTCATGTTTCTCATGGAGCACATCTTTCCACACATTGTACAGCTATCCTCATGCTCTGGCATAGATTCTTTACGGTATCTTCTTGCCTTTTCAGGATCTATAGCTAGTTCAAACATTCTTTCCCAGTTTAACTCTTGTCTTGCTTTACTCATTTTATAATCCCATTCTTTTGCTCCTTTGATGCCTTTTGCAATATCTCCTGCATGGGCTGCTATTCTTGAAGCGATAATTCCTTCCTTCATATCATCAAGATTTGGAAGTCTTAGATGCTCTGCTGGTGTCACGTAGCATAAGAAGTCTGCTCCACTACTGGCAGCAATAGCTCCACCGATTGCACTGGTGATATGGTCGTATCCAGGGGCAACATCCGTTACAATTGGTCCCAATACATAGAAGGGAGCTCCATGACAAAGCTTCTTTTCCAATAGCATATTTGCAGCGATTTCATTGATTGCCATATGTCCAGGCCCCTCAATCATTACTTGAACATTTCTTTCCCATGCTCTAAGGGTAAGCTCTCCTAATATAATTAACTCATGGATTTGACTGGCATCTGTTGCGTCATTGATACTACCAGGACGACATGCATCTCCAAGACTTAGGGTTAAATCATACTCCTCACAGATATCCAATAACTGATCATAGTAAGCATAGAAAGGGTTCTCTTGGTTGTTTAACTCCATCCACGCATATAGTAAAGAGCCACCCCTTGAAACAATGTTAGTCAATCTAGGGTTTCTCTTAAAGATATCTGCTGTAGATTTATTAATCCCAGCATGAATTGTCACGAAGTCTACTCCGTCTTCTGCGTGTTTCTTTACAACATCTAAAAACTCTTGAGCTGTAATATCTTGTAATTCTTTATCATAGAAACCTACTGCATCGTACATGGGCACTGTCCCGATCATAGCTGGAGACATGTCAATTAATCTTTTTCTAAATTCCTCTGTCTTACCAAAAGAACTTAAGTCCATGATGGCTTCTACCTTCATGTCTATTGCTGTTTGCACCTTTTCCAACTCAGCGTCAATACTTGGACAGTCCTTTGATATACCAAGATTTACATTGATTTTTGTTCTAAGACCTGTACCGATTCCTTCTGGGTCAATGGATTTATGGTTTTTGTTGGCAGGGATAGCCACCTGTCCCTTTGCAACTAATTCCCTAAGTACTTCCGCATCCATATTTTCTTTACGGGCAACAATCTCCATTTCTCTCGTAATGATCCCCTTCTTTGCAGCATCCATTTGGGTTGTATAACTCATCCTAATCAATCTCCTTTTACAATATATTTTCTGGTGTTCATGTCGTCTATTCAAAAGCCTATTCAAACTGCTTGTCGAAAGCCTTAGATTCAAGAAACTAAAAAATTCTTCCAATGTAACCTATGAACCAATACCTGAGAAGCAGTTTTCTCACACCTTTAATCCCCTAAGATGCTTCTGATTTCCTTCACTTTCTCTGGTATTGATTCAGCTCCAACAATTTCTGAAATCATAGCAAAGCAACGTCCTCCCCTCTGCTTGACACTGGCAATATTACTAATATTGATTCCACCAATGGTAACATGGGGGATTTTGATATTTTCCGCCACCCACTTTAGATACTCCAGTCCGTCGGATTCTTCAACATTCTTTTTAGTATTGGTGGCAAACATAGGCCCTACTCCAATGTAATCTGCCCCTTCTGCCTCTGCCTGCAGTGCCTGCTGAGGGTTGTGGGTGGATACCCCCACTATGAGATTCCCCGATAGCTTCTTTAATTCCTTATAGGGTACATCCTCTTGTCCGATATGTATCCCGTCTGCCTTTACTGCAAGAGCCAAGTCAAGGTCGTCGTTAACAATAAAGATCACACCTGCCTCCGCTGTCATCCTTCTAATCTCAAGGCATTGTTGATACTTCTCTATTTTAGATTTTTCCTTTTCCCTGTATTGAATCACCTTGATTCCAGCCTTTATCATTTCTGCCACTACTTGGATATTGTCCCGCCCATTTGAAAAGGCTTCTCCCGTGATGCCATAGAGGTCTGTGTCTAATACTGGTCTTTTGAGGGCAAATGTTCTTTCCAACTCATAGAATTGATATCGTAGGACTTCGTAGGCTTTAGATGCCTCCCGATTACCAATCACCTTTAGGGATTCCTCAATACTTCTGATTCCCTCCTGTACCCGCTTGAAATTTGCCTCCACTAAGTTTTCTATGCTTTCCTTGTGATCAAGGCTACTCTTTGCAGATATTTCAAAACCGATATCATTGGCAGCATCTCGATATTCCTTTAATGAGATATGACTTAAGGTTTTCCGTACCCCATGTCTGAGCTTTCTTAGTTCCTCAGTCATTTTAGGATTTTCCAATATAAATCTAGAAATGTCTTCTAAAACCCGTATTCCCTCCGATACACGATTCACATTTACATCTATAATACGATAGAGCTTCATTCCTCCACCTCCCTAAATAGGCATCCAGTTCTTGAAAATTGGCTGATAGCCCTTTCCAATAATGGCTTCTTTAATTTCCTCCACCGAACGATGATCCCCTATCTCAAACTGGCTTGTGCCTTCCTCTTGGCTACTATGTCCCCCTACTGCTGTGGTGACACCTGCCGACATCTTAGTGACTCCAAGGGGAATGAGATGATCCCGATAGTTCGCCATCTCCCTAGTGGAAATGGTAATTCCTCCATGGGGTAAAAAGATCCTCAGTGCCAGTAGGATTTGAACAAGATCACGATCATCCACAAAATCCAAATCGTCGAAGGCTCCAATATGGGGGCGCATTCTTGGCAAAGACACACTGACTTCTACATCCATGTACTTGTTTTGTAAATAATTGGCATGGAGTCCCGTCATAAAGGCCTCCTGCCTCCATTGACCTAGACCTAGCAATGCTCCTATATTAACACTTCTGATTTTTGCTTCACATGCCCGCTCTGCTGCTTCTAGTCTAAAATGGTAGTCCTTTTTGGGCCCAGCTAAATGAACTTTTTTATAGACATCCTCATCATAGGCCTCTTGATAAATAGTCAGTCCGTCCACCCCTGCATCGATTACCTGCATGTATTCCTCTGTAGAAAGGGGGTAGATTTCGATGGAAATGGAACTAAAGTATTTCTTCAGTACCTTCGTTGCCTCTAAAATATAGGAAACAGGGGTCTCTTTTCGTGATTCTCCTGTGAGGATTAAAATATGTTTTAGTCCTGTCTTTGCAATTGCCTTTGCTTCTTCTTCAATTTCCTCTAAGGTCAGTTTATCCCGTTTGATATCATGGTCTACGTTAAAACTACAATAGGCACAACGATTAACACAATGGTTTGATAAATACATTGGGGTATAAAGAAGTATGGTCTTTCCAAAGTATTGTACCGATAATTCATGGGCCCTCTGAGCCATTTCCTCTAGATAGTTACTTGCCTTTGGAGATAGGAGGGTTAAAAAGTCCAGATGACTAAGCTTTTGCTGTTGTAGAATCCTTAATATGTCCGACCCTGTAATGCTACTAAAAAAAGCCCCATAGTCTAATCCTTTGTAGGATAAGCTTTCTTCTAAAAAGCTCATTATTCCTCAACCCCTCTTAAAAATCCAGTCAATGGCGAAGATGCATTGGCTAATCTTGCCTGTGGCCCTACCTTTGATAAGTAGGCCAAACGACCAGCCTCTACTGCTAAACCAAAGGCTCTAGCCATTTCGATCGGGTTTGAAGAAGATGCAATAGCTGTATTTACCAATACGGCAGCCGCCCCCATCTCCATCGCTTCAGTTGCTTGGGATGGTTTTCCGATTCCTGCATCCACTATGATGGGAACTTTTATTTCATCTATTAAAATTTGTACTAATTCTTTTGTTCTTAGCCCTCTATTTGTTCCAATAGGTGCTCCTAGGGGCATGACTGCTGCTGCTCCTGCTGATTCCATTGCCTTTGCCGCCATTAAATCTGGACTCATGTAGGGTAATACCACAAAACCTTCCTTTGCCAAGATCTCTGTAGCCTTGATGGTTTCGTAGTTATCAGGTAATAAATATTTGTTATCAGAAATAACCTCAATTTTAATCCAGTTTCCACAGCCCATTGCCCTTGCTAGCCTAGCAATCCTCACGGCTTCATCGGCATTTCTAGCCCCGGAGGTATTGGGTAGTAGAACAATATCCTTTGGTATGTACTCTAAAATGTTTTCTTCTTTTCCCTCTAAATCGACCCGTCTTACCGCCATGGTCACTACTTGTGTGCCACAGCTTTCAATTACCTTTGGCATCATTTGATTGCTGGCATATTTCCCTGTACCGATCAATAGTCGGCTCTTTAGTGAGACCCCGCCAATTATTAACTCATCCATCTTTTCAGCTCCTTTTTTTCTACTAGTTTCTTCACTCCTACACCACTACGCACTTGAAATTATGCCGTAACTAAAAGAGGATGTTAGAAACCTACATACTAATTTTTTATGAAAAGAAACCATTGAGATTAGTATTTCGGTTTATAACGAAATCCTTTATACCATTTAAGGTAGACTTCGTTGAAATACATTACGGGAAATTATGTATATATGAAATTAAATGTGCATAATTCCCTATGTATTATAACAAAGCGACTGCCACGAAATCATAGATTTCGGCCATCATATTAAGGATGTTAGAAACCTACATACTAATTTTTTATGAAAAGAAACCATTGAGATTAGTATTTCGGTTTATAACAAAGCGACTGCCACGAAATCATAGATTTCGGCCATCTGCTTTTACCCTCCACCAATAAAGCTCACAATCTCAACTCGATCTCCTTCATTTAAAATCCAAGAAGGGTGTTTTTCCTTAGAAATGATCTCATGATTGACTTCAACTACAACTACATCAGGGTTGAGCTTTAACTCCTTCAAAACCTCTAGGATAGTGACGTTAGGTTGAAATTTCATTTTTTTACCATTTATCAACATAGGACTCCTCCTTTCCATTTTCCTTTTCTTTTTCACAATGTTTTCTGATTACACTAGGGTGTCTCTTATCTAATTGCAATAAAAAAAGCTCACCTCATTAGGTAAGCTCTGTATTTTGACTTAACAACAATCCTGTTCATATAAATTTATACAAAATGAACAAATTGCCCACACGCTTCCCTACGGTAGTACTAACTACATCAGGTTCACAGGGTTAGGAAATGTTTCCCTCTCAGCCATTAACGGCACCCCCAGCAAAAAAATATTAAGTTTTGTATTCTTATTCTTCAGTTTGATTATAGACTACTGAATTCTTTTTGTAAAGGGCCTATCTTCCTTATTGATACTATCAGAATTATATAATAATTCGATTATTTTGTCGTTAAGTTCTTTACTTCTTCAACAATCGAATCCCTTTAGTATCTTGAACAACCTTCTTTTCCTTCAATAATTTTCCTAAAGCCCTCTTGAAGGCATTTTTACTGATGGGCATATATTTAGCAATCACCGTTGGGTCACTCTTATCATTGATGGGTAAGAATCCATCCTGTTGTTTTACTAGGTAAAGGAGATTTTCAGCATCCTCGTCCATTTGTTGATGGGCTAGTTTTTGGGTAGATAAATCAATTTTTCCATCCTCACGAACCTTGATGATTCTAAAGCTATCTTGATCCCCCACTTGATAGTTCTTTAGGGTTTCTGATTTATGGACCAAGCCATAGTATTTATTATCAATCGCTACAAAAAGACCCATTCTAGGATTAACACTATAGATTGTTCCCTTTACTAAATCCCCTGCCTTGTAGGGAGCACCCGTTTGCAAATCTTCATCTATGTTCATTGTACAACACAGACGCTTACTCTTATCAATATAGATTTTTACAAGATAGGAGTTACCCTTTCTCACTCTAGTTGTTTGCTCACTGATGGGTAGTAGAATATCCTTTTCCAATCCCCAGTCTAAGAAAGCTCCTATACCAGTAAGGTCTGCAACCTTTAAATAGGCTAATTCCCCTACTTGTCCGTAGGGCTTTTTAAAAGTGGCTGTGATTCTGTCCATCGAATCCCTATAGACAAAAACATCTACCAAATCCCCCACATTAAGTTCATCGGTTACTTCCTTTTGAGGTAATAGTACATCCTCCTCTTTTCTATGGTTAGTTTCAGATTCTAAGAATGCACCATACTTGGTTTTTCTAGCAACTTTTAATTGATTAATTTTTCCAATATGTAATGACAAAGCTTACACCTCTTTTTATATTTTTTTTTATATTTTTAAAATTTGATTTAATTTATTATCCCCTATATTTTTTCCTTTATTTTCTGTATCCTTATCATTTTATCATAATTTATATCATAAAGGCTAAAACTTTAAAATATAATATATTTTGCAAGAGATTTATTGTATAATAATAATTACTTTCTAGAAATTAAGATGTGGAGGACAACAACATGGATAATCAATTGTTATTAGAATGGTTGGGGTATGCAGCGTCTATATTAGTTGCTATTTCCCTACTGATGAGTTCAATCGTGAAGCTTAGAATCTACAACCTATTTGGTTCTGCCCTATTCACCGTCTATGGTTTTTCTATTGGAGCTATGCCTGTAGGCTTTATCAATCTTTTTATCTTTTTTATTAATATTTATTATCTTTATAAAATCTATACAGAAAAAGAATACTTTAAGGTTATTAAAATCGGTAAAAATGATCAATATCTAAAGGCTTTTTTAGATTTTTATTTACAGGAAATAAAGCAATTTTCCCCTTCCTTTACTGGTGAATTTACAGATGATACCTTCAGCTTCTACATATTAAGAAACCTTGTTCCAGCTGGCATCTTTATTGCAACTCAAAAAGATCCTGAAACTCTATTTATAGATGTGGACTATGCGGTCCCTGCCTATCGGGATTTTAAAATTGGCAGATACCTATACCAAGACTATCGCCAGCACTTTGTTGAGAAGGGTATCAAACGTCTTTATACCTTTACAAATGAACCAAAACACGTGAGTTATCTTAAAAAAATGGGTTTCCGTCAAGAAAAAATGGAAGGTAAATTAGCTTTAGTTAAAGAAATTTAATCCTATAAATCTTAATGTAAAATGTAAAATCTATATATTTATCATTCTCCGAGGAAAGACCATCTAATAGAATTCTAGAAACAATAAGACTAGCAACTACGCATATAGAACGTAGATTGCTAGTCCTTTGATTTTACATATGTTTTTTATTTTTATACTATTTTTTATTTAATCTACCTTCCCCCATCCTCACCATTCTCTTTGTCATGCTTTTAGCCTGCTGGTTTCGTTGGGTACTAAGCTCACTATTGATTCCTAGTTCGTTTGCTAGTTCTTCTTTAAATGTAGTAAAGGCTCTTCTTGCGTTTTGATCTATAGGACCTCTATTCATTTGTTGACACCTCTTTTCATTGTATAGTCCCTTCACTAGTATTTTTTGTAATATCTTAAAAGTCATACGAGGGAAATATATGAAGCGCTTCCAACTAGTTATGATCAGAATATGTCTATATATTGACTCCGCTGAGTACATTCCGAGTTTTTATTTTTCTACAACTACTCGCTTCTATTTGTTTGTGCTTGGCATATATTTATTAAATATTGAACTTTTATAAGGGACATTCTTCACTTATCATGTAGTATGCTTAATTTACATATAATTCCTAATATAATAAACTTACATTACAAGTTAATATCTCCGAGTTTATTTTCCTAAGGAATCTAAGGGTTTTATGGAGGATAAGCCTATAGGGTATTGTTGGAAACGATAATGCCTCCCATGGTGGAAAGGAGTCATAAAATCATACAACACTGGATTGTTGTATTGTTTGTTGATGCCCTTTTTGGGGCATTTTTTTATGTTTGTTTTGCCTTCGGCCACCTCAATAAGAGTACTAGGTCAGGGGGTGAATCTTTTTATTTTATTAGCAAGTTTATCAGCTGTACTTGTTTGATCTGTGATCTAATCTAGGTCTATTCTGTTTAAAATTCAAGGGGGATACCTTACATGTTTAAATTTAAAATCACCAAAGTATTATTTTTTATGATTTGTCTATTGTTTTTTGCAACTAATTTTACGGGATGTATCTATTTCTCGGTGGAGCAATCCAGTGAATCTAGCCATTCCATTGATGCCTCCAGTGAAGCTCCCTCAACTCCACAGGAATCATCAATCATTATCCTATCCACCACCACCAGTACAGAAAACAGTGGACTTTTAGATGCTATTCTTCCAATCTTTAGAACGGACACGGGAATTGAAGTCAAGGTTGTGGCAGTGGGAACTGGTCAAGCCTTAAAGATGGGAGAAGATGGAGAGGCAGATGTATTGTTAGTCCATGCTCAATCATCCGAAGAACAATTCGTTGCCAACGGACATGGTGTCGAACGGTATGATGTTATGTACAATGATTTTATTTTAGTCGGTCCTAAGGATGATGCTGCCGCTTTATCTACTGAAGCTTCTGCTGATATCTTAAAGGCATTTACCCTTATCCGTCAAAAAGAATGTAAGTTTATCTCTAGAGGAGATGATTCTGGAACCCACAAAACGGAATTAAAACTCTGGAAAGAAGTAGGGTTAGAAGCTGGTGGAGCGTGGTATGTTGAAGCTGGTCAAGGTATGGGGGCAGTTCTTCAAATGGCAAGTGAGATGCAGGGATATACTTTAACCGACAGGGCTACTTACCTTTCTATGAAGGATGATTTAGATTTAAAGATTGTGGTTGAAGGGGATTCTAAACTTTTCAATCAGTACGGAGTTATTGCTGTAAACCCAGAAAAAAATGATAAAATAAATAATGAAGGTGCTGAAAAGTTCATTGATTGGATTTTATCGGAAAAGGGCCAATCCTTAATTGGGGAATTTGGCAAGGATACATATGGTCAATCGCTATTTATACCAAATGCAAAATAAATCATCACAAGTAGTTTAGGGGGAGTTTACATGAAGGAAATTTTAGATGGTGTTATCAATGGCTTTAGGCTGTTATTCTCATTGGAGCCAGAGGTCTATGGGGTGATTTACCTCTCCCTCTTTGTCTCCCTCTCTTCTACTATCATTGCTGCTATTTTGGCTATTCCTACAGGGATTATCATTGGTACAAAAGAGTTTTTCTTGAAAAGGAGTTTAGTTCGCAGTATTTATACGATGATGAGTCTTCCACCAGTTATTGTGGGGTTGATTGTCTATTTATCTATATCCCGCAAAGGTCCCCTAGGACATCTCGGACTAGCCTTTACCCCTACTGCTATGGTCATTGCCCAAGCGATTCTGGTGACCCCCATCATTACTGGTATTCTCTACAATGGTACAAAGGAAAAGGGTCTGGAAATCAAAAGGGTTGCCAAGACATTGGGGGCTAACAAGCTACAAACACTAATCCTCCTAATCAAGGAATTACGTTTTAGTATCTTTACAGGAATCGTCTCTGGCTTTGGTAGAGCCATCTCAGAAGTGGGGGCTGTCATGATTGTTGGAGGCAATATCAAGGGACATACAAGAGTAATGACCACCACCATTGCCATGCTACGAAGTATGGGAGAGTATGAAAGTGCCATTGCCATTGGTATTGTTTTGCTACTACTGTCCTTTATCATCAATTCAATCCTGTATCATTTACAGGCAGACTAAGGGGGACCACTATGGAACTACGGATCAAAGACTTAACGAAATTATATGATGATAAATTAATTTTAGATATCGAAGACTTCTATCTACCTGAAAAAACCTTTCTTGGAATCATTGGTCCTAATGGTGCTGGAAAAAGTACCTTAGCCAAAATTGTTGCCAATATAGAAGATGCCTCCACAGGGGAGGTTTTATATAACGGGTCTTCCTTTACTGCTGAGCTATCGAAGGATATGACTTTAGTCTTTCAAAAGCCCTATCTCCTGTTAACCACCGTCTATCATAATATCTCCTATCCCCTCCAACTAAGGAAGGTGGCAAAGGAGGAAATCCATAGACGGGTGATGGAGATCATGGAGGAAATGGAGATTCTTCATTTAAAAGACCAAAAGGCATGGACTTTGTCGGGGGGTGAAGCCCAAAAGGTTGCCCTGGCTAGGGGGTTGATTTTAAAACCTTCTCTATTGGTCTTGGACGAATTTACAGCCAATATCGACCCTGCTTCTATGTTGATCTTGGAAAAGAGTATTCAAAACTACCATGCAAAATATTCCCCCACCATTATTATGGTAACCCATAATCTCCAACAGGTTCAACGACTATGTAGCCATCTTGCCTATATGAATAAGGGGGAGATTGTTGAAAGTGGTGAGGTGGATGAGATTATTTTAAATAGTCAAAATCCCATTACTCAAAAGTTTATTTCTGGGGAAATTGTGGTGTAAATTGCTTTACGTTTCATATTCTAGATTTTAGATTATAGTTCAATTTTAAGGTCATCAGTGGGATTCACCGATGACCATTTCATGCATAATATCAGCGATATCACTTTGGCAGTGGGTTATAAAAACGCCATGCTACTTAACGGGTTACAGCCACTTTTTCTAAGGTAATATCTTCTGTTTCCCTATTGGTTACTTCTAATAGATACTGTAAAAATTCTTCCCTTAGGTCCTGTCGTCTCAAGGCAAACTCAATAGTGGCTTCTAAAAACCCTTGCTTATCCCCCACATCATACCGCTTTCCTTTAAAATTGTAGGCATACATGGATTCCATCTTTGCCAAATCCTTTAGGGCATCCGTCAACTGTATTTCTCCGCCCTTTCCCGGTTGGGTATGCTCTAATATTTGAAATATTTCAGGGGTGATAATGTACCTCCCTAATATAGCGATATTGGAGGGGGCTTCTTCTATTGAAGGTTTTTCTACTAGATCTTTAACTTTGTAAATCCTGTCTTCAATGAACTTCCCCTTTACGATTCCGTATTTATTGACATCCTCCCTTGGGATTTCCTGTACCCCAAGAATACTCACCTTGTATTGATTGTACATTTCCATCATTTGTTGAAGACAAGGGGGTTCGCCATCCACAATATCATCCCCCAACATCACGGCAAAGGGTTAATATCCTCAAAGAACCACTATTCCAATTAATGGTAACATACGTGTATTTCATGTTATTTTAAGATTTATTTGATTGTTTAAAGCTCCAATAAATATAACTCCTGATGTGTAGAGCAATCTCTGGAGAAACATATGCTATGTGGGCTATGATGGATGGTATGATTGAACCCGACAGTATGCAGATGATACTAGAAAATGCACCAAATATGATTTGTATTTCCTTATCTTTTTTAGCTGAGTTTCTAGTTCTATTGGGGTTAACTGGATGTAGTACAAACATGAAGGTACTAAAAAAGACAATTGGTAATATATTACTATCACCAAGGTTGCTTATGATATATCCTCTGTAAAAGAATTCTTCAATAATGGCTCCTAATATAATCAATACTGCTTTACTAATATATTCAAGGTTTGGTTTTCTACTCTTAATTCCAATCAAATCATAACTAAGTACCAAATACCACATCTTAAATTTAGGTAGTAAAAGAACTAATCCACCGAATGCTCCGATTATACTATAAATCAGTACTGTTTTATTGATGTCTATACTTATTCTAAAACCTAAGGCTAAAGGAAGCAGTAATAATACAGCATAGAAGCCTCCCCGTAGGATGTTCGACTTTTTGTTTATTCGCCCCAATATAATAATACAAATACACCATAACACTAAAATTTTATCCATTCCATCATCCCCTTTCATATTTAACTACTAGTAATTAAATATATGTGGGTATGCTTGGATTTATTTGTTTAACCCATAATATGACTACTAAAAGTCGAAATATAAAACAGTTAGAGGGCTGATTACCGTCTAACTGTCATTTGGTTATTATGTTGGCTTAACAAGACATATTTTTTTGTCCCCATTCATTAATTATTTCAACTATAGGAATCAAGGAATGTCCCTTGTCGGTAAGGGAATATTCAACCTTTGGAGGTATTTCATAATACTCATTTCTATAAACAATACCATCACTTTCTAATTCTTTGAGCTGTTGACTTAGAACCTTATGGCTAATCTCTGGAATTCTTTTCTTTATTTCTCCATACCTGATGATCTTGTATTTATTAATATTCCATAGGATTATAATTTTCCATCTACCCCCAATTATATCTAATGCATATCTAATGGGACAATTGAATTTAGTAGCCAAGTATTTCCCTCCTTCTATACTAACCTAATTGTTAGTAGTATACATAAAAGTGCGATCTTGTTTATTATCAAAAAAACTGTATAATATTACTATAACATATTTTTACTTTTTTCGTTATGACAATCTAAGTCGAGGGGGCATTTTAATGAATTCAGTCGTTAATCATTATGAAAAATACAATGAATGTGAAAGGTTATCCACTAATAGTGCTCGAAAAATTGAATTTATTATATCTTCTAGAATTTTAGACAACTATATAACCAAAAATGATCGTATTTTAGATGTGGCAGCAGGTACAGGGATATATTCTTTTCATTATGCTGAAAAAGGTCATGATGTGTTTGCTATGGATCTTACTCCTAAGCATATACAAATTATAAGAGATAAATTACATAGTAGTATTAAAGATCTTAATATACAAACCGAGGTAAACAATGCTATAGATTTAAATATTGTTAAGGAAGAGGAATTTGACACAGTTTTATGTTTTGGCCCAATTTATCATCTGGTAGAGGCCCATGATCGAAGGAAATGTATTGACGAGTGTCTAAGAGTATTGAAGAAGGGTGGAATACTGGCTATTGCCTATATTAATAAACACTATATCCTTCCCCACCTTCTATCGAGTTCTAATAGATTACCCTTGACCGACAGTATGATTCATAAAGTTATAGATGAAGGGGTAATAAGAGATGGCGATTCAGATTGTTTTTGGACGGATGCATTCTTTACTACACCTGATGATATGGAGGATTTCTTAAAGAATTTTAATGTTGAAATCATTGACCATGTTGCTACAGATGGGTTGAGTCCCTTATTAAGAAATACCATTGATGAAATGGAAGAAGCAGAATATCAAAAATGGATTGAGTACCAGCTTAAAACCTGCAGAGAAAAGAGCATCTTAGGTTCAAGTAACCACGGGTTGGTTGTTTGTAAAAAAAAGTAGTCTTAAAAAAGAGGTATCATATATTCCCTCCAGTAATGCTATTAATAATTGATAAACAACTTAAATAGTCCAGCATTCCTTTAGATTTTAAAATTTCTAAGAATCACTTCATAAATTTATCGATGGCTTCTTCTAATTTTTCTAAGGCAGTTTCATCTCGGGCTTCCACTGCTTCTACGATACAGTGATTGATATGATTTTTCAAAATCAACTTCCCAACATTATTTAAGGCTGATTTTACAGCTGCTATCTGTATTAATATTTCACTACACTCTTTTTCTTCTTCACACATCTTTTTTATTGCTTCAGCATGGCCAACGATTCGAGCCATTCGATTGATTACTTGTTTTTGCTGAGGGTGCTTATGGGATTTCATTAGCTAAACTCTCCTTTTCAGTTAGTTAAGAAAATTTGATTTCCTTCCATTTTCCTTTTAGATAACGATTCATTAAGATAACTCCTCTGACAATTATATCAATAACATAGGCAATCCATACACCTATTAATCCAAATCCTAATTTCATGCATAAAATATATACTCCCAGTACCCGTATCCCCCAGATTCCAATAAAGGAAGAGTACATGGGAAACCTTGTATCTCCTGCTCCTTGTAATGCTGATGTGATTACAAGGGTCACACATAGAAAAGGTTGAAATAAAGCAATAAGTCTTAATACTTGAACAACCTGACCAATGACAGCTTCATCTTCTGTAAATAGTCCAGCAAGAAATGGAGCAAATATATAAAATATAATCCCGACAATCACCATAAAACCAGTGGCTAAGAAATATGACATTAGACCATAGCTTTGTGCCTCATCCTTTTTCTTTCCACCTAAGCTCTGACCTACTAAGGTGGCAGCAGCTACTCCAAAGCCCATACCTGGTAGGTAAGAAAAGGTTTCGATTGTCCCTGCGATATTGTGGGCGGCATATGCTCCAGTTCCAATTTTGACAATCATGCCACCATAGAGCAACTGTCCAGACCTCATAATCAATTTTTCAACTGCCGCAGGTATACTAATTTTAGTAATCGACTTTAACATTATTATATCAATTTTCCATTGTTTAGAGAAATAAATATTTATTTTTGCTTCTTTAGCATTAATTTTTATCATTAGTAATACTACACTTAGAACTCTGGAAAATGTAGTTGCTAAACCTGCTCCTAAAATTCCAAATCCATTGAAATTAAAAATTCCAAAAATCAATATGTAGTCCAATACTGCATTTACAACATTTGCTACAATCGCTATTTTCATAGGTGTCTTGGTATCCCCTGCCCCCCTTAAAGCACTGGACAAAACCATGTTGATACAAATAAATACAGCTGGTACAGCTACGCATATAAAATATGGTAGGGCATACTCTAGGACACTTTCTTCTGCTCCTAGAATAAGGAGTAGCCTCTTTGAAAAGA
Source organism: Alkaliphilus hydrothermalis (assembly GCF_016908555.1). Classification (GTDB taxonomy): domain Bacteria; phylum Bacillota; class Clostridia; order Peptostreptococcales; family Natronincolaceae; genus Alkaliphilus; species Alkaliphilus hydrothermalis. Next base: position 11,619 of record NZ_JAFBEE010000019.1, on the reverse strand, counting down.
TCAGGTTGATCCCTCCAAACACTAAACCAATGATTATACTCATGATTAAAGATTGCTTCACTGCATGATTTGCCTTTTCATGATCCTTAGCCCCTATATATCTTGATACGATGGCAGTTGTTCCTATTCCTAAGGCTAAGAAAAATGAAATATAGACGTTCATTGTTAAATTTGTAATCCCAACCCCTGCAATGGCTTCTGTTCCTAGTTTTCCTACGAAATATGTATCCACTACTCCTATGAATACTTGCAGGATGTTTTCAATCATTGCTGGGATGGCCAGTAGCATGATCGTTTCGATACCCCAGTTTTTTTTAAAACTCTTTGCTATTGTGTTTTGTTGTAGCATTTGTTCTCCCCCTTAGCGAAAATATCCCCCCTAGGGGGATGTTTTTATTGTATGTTATTCGTAAGGGAAATACAACTAAAGAATTCTATTCTTTCTTAAAATTAAAACAATTTCAATGATTGGCTCTAAAAATTTAGATTGGATCAATTGACAGCTTATATTTAATAGAAAAAAAAATGAGTAGGAGTTCTACTCATCTTAGATTGATTTTATTTTGCTTAAGGACTATCCATTATAATTGATAAACGAATTTAATCTAGATGTTCGTCATTTTTTCGCCACCACAATCTCAAGTTCAAATTCGATCTCAGGTAACTGAAAATAAGGAGACTCTTTCCATCTGTCTGTAAGTGTATCCCAAAAGCTAATTGGTGCGGAATTAAAAACTCCACTTAACCATAAGAGCCACCCCCTCGCCTTTAGAGATTTATTTAGTGGATAAACTGTCATTTCTTTGAAACCTGAAATCAGGTCGCAACTTTTCCATGGTTCCAATCTAATACCATTTCTTTCAGCAAGACGGCTTATAGCTTCCCATGCTTTGGCATCAGATAATGCTCCTTCACGCCAAATCCTAGGAGTAATAAAAATACATTGATCCTCTACCAAATCTGCTACTCTTCCATCAGTTCGTAAATGTCTGTTCTCGACATGCCTGTCCATGTAAAAAGCGTAGATATTTTAGGCAGTTCACTCTCATGTAAACGTGGTACACTAATATCACGATCCACCCTTTTTACCGAATCAGTACCATAGAGAGCACCCCAAAACAACTCTAATTTCAAATGCCTCTTGCACAGTGGCCATGCTGCAACTAAATGCTTCCTGTCCATTTCAATACCAATCACTTTTGCCTTTGGGCAAATAGATGCAAGTGCTATACTGCTTACACCTTCCCCAGGTCCAATATCCAGAATTACCTTTGATTCATTTTGTAATACGCTTAATACCTCATCTGGTAACTCCATAATATCCTTAACTCGTTCTTGAAGCTGATTGAAAACGTAAGTAGGTGTTTCTTCCTTCAAATTGTCTAAATCTCCAATTTTAACTATATTCATCCCATATCACCTCGTTATCCCCATATGGGGGTTATGCCATAATTATAACAAAATAACCCTTTTAACCTGAAGCAATTCTTCTTCTAGCGTTTTATCAGATTCAGATGAAGAAATTGATACCCTGATTCCTGTAATTCCTCTATCTCCTAAAATTCGAAAACGATCAGCCGAGTAGATTTGGATGCCGAACTTTAAAAATTCTTTTTCTATATCAATGTTTTTTGTCAGTTTTTGAGGTATGGTAATAAATCGAAATAGACTCATACTGCTATCTTTGCTTACATCTAGTTGAAAGACTTTATCAAATATCTTATTTTTATTTATTAACAACTTTCTTCTTATTTCCAAAAGTTCATCTAATTTATGCGATGATTGTAAGCATGACACTATTTCAGCAGTTATTGATGAAGGCATAAAGAGCAAATTGTGAAGACTATGCACAAGTCTCTTGTAATTAGCTATTTCAGGAAGTAGTAAATATGCGATCCTAAAGCCTGGATTTATCATCTTTGAAATACTTGCAATATGATAGCAATTTTTAGGTACAAGAGAATAAATCGTAGGAAGACTTAAATTAGTTGTAAATCTGAACACACTATCTTCAATTGCAATTAGATTATATTTTTGAATGAGATGTGCCAGCCCATTACGCCGATTCATACTCATAATATTTGTTGTAGGATTGTGGCAATCAGGTATAACGTATATTCCTTTAATATTGTACTTAATAATCGCTTTTTCTAGCGTTAGCGGTAACATACCATCATCATCACCCTCAATTGGTATTAAATCTATACCAAGTTGAATTGCAGAATTTCTAATGCCAGTATAAGTAAGCTCATCAACAGCAATTTTGTCACCATTGTTAAAATCCGTCATGAGTATAGTAAATAAGGCATTTTGTGCTCCTGATGTGATAATCATCCTGTCTGGATCTGAATAGATATTCAACTTTTTAAGCCACTTGGAAGCGATATGCTTATGTTTGCTATTACCAGATGCATCTGAATATTTATACATAACCTCTTTGTCAAAAAATGGTGAAAGCTCTTCTATCATACTAGCCAGCAGATCATTAGTTTCATACAGTGGTTGAAGTAAACCCATTTCAATAGTTTTACCTTTTGATTCAGATAGTACTGTTTCAGGTATACCAAATGTATTACTAACAAAAGTCCCTTTGCCCATAACGCCATGTATAATCCCTTTAGCTTCACAGTATTTATATGCCTTTGTTACAGTGCTATGATTTATATTTAAGTAATTGGCAATTAGTCTTTGAGGTGGAAGTTTATATCCTGTAGGTAATTTTCCGGAACGAATATCCTCTTCAATACTTTCTGCTATTTGAAGATATATTGCTTTTTTACTGTTTCTTAGTGTAGGCACCCATTCAATTTTATGTCCTAAATATTCAATCATTTTGTCCTCCAAAAAATATTAGAATTGTACGCCATACAATCCTGATATTGTATGGTTTGTATGTTTATAATATCATAAATATATACTAAAAAAAGGAGTGGGATTATGAAGGATTATTTTACAAGTGAGATTATGGATCAAATTAGATCTCAAACTATCAATGATACCTTAGATAAAGCGAAACAATACGCTTGGGAGTATATTTCAAGCATAGGAGACAGACATGTATATCCACATGAAGAGGATATTGCCAATCTCAAAGTTTTTGATGAAGAATTAAATCACAAACCGCAAAAACCTGATGAGATATTAGAAATGTTGCATAGATATGGAACTCCTGCCACGGTTGCACAAACTGGTGGACGTTATTTTGGATTTGTTTGTGGCGCTATTATGCCCTCTTCCTTACCTAGCAAATGGCTGGCAGACGCTTGGGATCAAAACCCAGCAATGTTTGTATTATCTCCTATAGCATCCAAAATAGAATCCGTTGTTGAAAAATGGATTGTTGATATCCTAAGGTTACCAAATAAATGCTCTGTTGGTTATGTAAGTGGTAGTTCAACAGCCTCTTTTGTAGGAATTTGTACAGGAAGAAATCATTTACTCTTAAATAAGGGTTACGATTCAATAAAACATGGTTTAACTAATGCTCCCCAAATTAAGGTTGTACTAGGTGCAGATGCACACTCGACAATTTATAAGGCACTGGCCATGGCTGGGCTAGGATCAGAAAATGTCATAAAAGTTCCAGTTGATAATCAAGGCAGAATGATTGCAAGTGAAATGCCCGAATTGGATGATTTGACACTAGTCATTGCTCAAGCAGGACATGTAAGCTCTGGAGCATTTGATCCCTTCAATGAAATATGTAAGAAGGCTCAAGAAGCAAATGCTTGGGTTCACGTAGATGGCGCTTTTGGTCTTTGGGCTAGGTCTGATAATAGATTCGATGAATTAACGAAGGGTCTAGATTTAGCAGATTCTTGGTCTGTAGACGGACATAAAACGCTTAACGCTCCTTATGACAACGGAATCATTATCTGCAAACACAGCCAATCACTTATCGACTCAATGCAAATGACAGGATCCTATATTATTACAAGTAAAGATCGTGATGGCATGATGTTCACGCCAGAAATGTCTAGGCGAGCTCGTGCGATAGATTTATGGTCAACTTTGAAGGGCTTGGGTCAACAAGGAGTTGCAGATATGATCTATGAAATGCACTCTAAGGCTGTCTACTTCGCAGATGAACTAAATAAACTTGGTCTTCAAATCTTGAACGATATTTGTTTTAATCAAGTTATTGCAAGATATGATACGGATGAAAAAACAAATGCTCTTATCGAAGCAATACAACAATCTGGAGTCTTGTGGCTTGGTGGGGCCAAATGGAAAGGTCAGGATATTATCCGTATTAGTGTATGCTCATTTAGAACGACATACGAGGATATTGATTTATGTATCAAAGAAATTGCTAAATTAATGGGAGAACTCTAATCTAATATAAGTTGCTAAGTGAATTGATTTCATGAAAAGTCTGTAGCCATATGATTAACTCCAATACCTATTTGGAGATATATGATAGCTAGTGCTTAATCCTAAATGGGAAATTGAGGGATTTTTCTCAGAGTCATTTTTTCTTCACCTAGTAACTTATATTTTATCTAGAATAAAAATCCATTCTAGGTATGTCTGCAAAATAGTAAAAACACTAAGTAAAATCTACATAAATTTCAATATTAAACCGTTACATTCCGATACTTCGATCAAGCTTTTTGTCTATCAAAACAAAACTAATCCCAACCAGTGCACCCAAAATATGTCCCATTTCCGAGACATTGTTGTTCAAAAACAATCCGTTATAAATCTCTTTACCTAAGAATAAAAAGGCAATTGCAACAAAAGTGAGGGGAATCTTTCCCTCCTTCATATTTGTAAATGAAGTAAGTATAATCATCATAAAAACAATACCACTGGCCCCCAAAATTCCCCCACTTACAAACAGTGCTTGAATAACGCCAATCACAAGGGTAGTCACTACCATCAACATAAGCAAAATCTTTGATGAGTATTTTTCCTCAATCATGGGTCCAATCAATAATATCAACGTCATATTGCCTAAAAGATGGTCTGTAGAGCCATGCCCCAGTGGCCATAAGAATAAGCGAACAAAATCTAATGAACTAGTCCCACCAAAATACACAAAGAAATTGTGTATCAATCCAATCGGAATAATCTTGTCCAAAATGAAAACCAGTGCTGCCAGTAGGGAGAATGTTAGTACTACTGGTGAGTTGTATTCGAAAATGTTGGAAAGTTTTTTCATATTTATCTACCTCCGTATATATTTAAAGCTTTTGTTGAAATCACACTTATTACAGTAGGGTTGGTTAGTCTGGTAGAATCCTTTTGCTATATATTTTGTCTCCTCCTTGATTATTCCACAAAATACTTTAAAGTCCTTTAAAAAATGAACAAGGCATAGCCTTGTTCATTTTCTATCTTCCTATTGTTTTCACATAGATTAATCATCCAATTCAATCTCACTACTCCACAGAATAATAACACCTCTTAGGAGGTACAACACCAATTGCTCACCGATTTCACCAGCCTTCATAGAGAGGAAAGAACATCTTCTTCATCCTTACCCCAAAATAGAAATCTTCTTATTCTCATCACAAACAATCGTCTTTACCACCTTGCCGATCTGGGTTCTCAAAGCAACCTTCTTTCCCCATAGCTCCCTCACGTGCTTCAAGGTTTCATAGGCATAGGATAGTTCCAGCTCTCGACCATCAAACTCATGGGCTAACAATAAAGATCCATCCTTTTGATTTAGTTCCTCCACCTTGATATAGGGGATTCCCCCCATTCCCACCTGTAGGGCAACGGTATTTCGGATTTCCCTCCATCCACTTTCATCGGCGACTTCTGTAATTTCATAGTCTCGACTCTTTTTATCATACTGGAAGAGGTTCATTTCTTCACAAAGCTCTTCAGTCAAATATCTTCTGATAAAGGATTGATCCCGCTCTGTTTGTCTTACCTCAAAAATTTTCTCCTTGCCATATTTTTTCTCTATATCATTGAAAATCATATATCCCACATAGTAGGGATTGATGCCCCCCAAGAAGGGTCTTATCACTTGATTGTGTCTACCTAGGAACTCTATATGGAGGGCTTGAGGTAGATCCAACTGCTTCAATATTTTATAGTGCCAATAACTTGCCCAGCCCTCATTCATTACCTTCGTTTCAATTTGAGGGATGAAGTATTGGGTTTCCTCCTTCACAATCCTCATGATTTCCTTTTCCCATTCCTCCAAATCCCCATGGTCAATGATAAATCCCATGACATCCTCCGTTGGCTCTAAGGGGATTTTATTTAAATCAGGGAAAGGTATTTCCTTCTTTTCCTCCAAGATACTGGTGAGCTTTGAGGCAGCATAATACTCGTCTAAAAGCTTTTTCTTCCGTTCCTCTTCTGATGCTTTTTTAACCCCCACCACCCTTGAGGTCTGGAATCTAATAGAATGGGCTGCATTTAAAATCCTCTCCACCCCTTCATAGCCGATACTGGGATCTTGAATATAGTTTCGTATTCTATTAGCATGATTTTTGAACATTTCCAAAGTATATTCTGCTCGAGTTCCCTCTGCAAATAAACGATTATTCTTAAAGAAATCATTGTGCCCGTAGACATGGGCAATTGTTAAAATCTGTAGTAGGAGGGTGTTTTCCCTCATGAGATAGGCTAGACAAGGGTCAGAGTTAATCACCATCTCATATGCCAACCCTTTTAGGTTGTAGGAATAAAGGGTTTTACTCCGCTCGTAAGCCTTTCCATAGCTCCAATGGGGATAGTGGGAGGGCATCCCACTATAGGACTCGTAGCAAAGCATATCCTCATAGCTACAAATCTCAAACTCTTGAGGATAGCAGTCCAGCCCCTCTGCCTTGACAATCTCTTCTATCTTGCTATTCCATGTTTCCAATTGCTTTACTGTATAATCCATAGACAAAGTGATTATTCCACTGGCCCTCTTTCCTTATCCAACAGCTTTTTCAGGGCAGGAACAATATCCTCCTTCCTTGTCATAGTCACAATTGCAAAATTCCCCTCTTTGATCTTTGAAATATATTCCGATCTGATTTTACTGACGGGACGATAATAGCCCGTCTGAATCTCCCCATAGCCAAAAAGATTGCAATTTCTACATAGCTCCTGTGCCAGTTTTACTGCCTTTGTATTATCCTCCGACCAGTTATCCCCATCACTACAATGGAAGGCATAGACATTCCATACAGATGGATTATATCTTTTTTCGATAATCTCCAGAGCCTTTTCATATCCGCTACTAATATACGTTCCCCCTGATTCAACCTTGTGGAAGAATTCATCTTCACTTACTTCCTTGGCCACAGTGGAGTGGGCAATAAAAGCCACCTCCACATTGAGGTATTTTGCTTTGACGAATTGATAAAGAAGGAAATAGAAGCTTCTGGCTAAGTACTTTTTAGTAATATTCATAGAACCAGAGGTATCCATGATGCATAGAACAACTGCATTTGTCTCCTTCTTTACATCCTGTCGTAGTCGGTAATACCTCAGATCATCCTCCTTAAAGGGAAATCTCTTTTCTTCTACATCTTCATGATCCCCCCGCTGATAGGCCTTTTTCCTCTTAATTTTTTCTATAACAGAACGCTTCTTTGCTAATCTAGGCTTGATACCCTTCCGTTGATAGCCCAGCTTTTTGTAGTTCTTCTCCGACTCGATTTCATTGAACTTTTTCCTTTCCAAGAAGGGTAAGTCTAGGTCGTCAAAAAGGTAATTAATCAATTCCTCTAGGGTGACTTCTGTTTCATATACATCATCCCCTTCGGCATTTCCCGGTTGATCCTTTCCCTGTCCCTGTTGCCCCTTCATATCCTCTTGGCTAATTTTATCTCCTCTTTTTTCACTACCGTCCCCAGAGCCTACCCCTGGTTTGTTTTTACCGTAAACAAATTGATATTCTTTGATTCCCTTTATTGGAATCTTAATTTTTTTGTTTTTGTTTTCTCCTATGATACTTTCCTCAGCAATGATATCGGTGATGTTTCTCTTGATGGAATCCTCCACCAGTTGCCGATGTCTTCTTCGGTCCTCCGCTGCTCGATCCCGTCCTCTATTGTCATACTCACGAAAAATTGCCACAGTTTCACCCCCACTAGTCCTTCCACAGATTATTGGCGGCATATTTAAGAATTACATTACAGCAATGATCACAATATCCATTTCGCTTCATTTCCTCCACCATAGCGTTATATTTTTCCCTTTGGTCATTATCCCTTACTTTGCTTCTGGTGATGATTCGGCTCAATTCCTTTACAGATGCCGTTAACTTCTTCTCGATTGCTTCCTTCAAAGGCTCATAGCTGGAGTAGTCAATTTTTCCACCCTTACGCATTACATAGAACATGTAGGTAGTAACATCTTGGCGGAAGCCCTTTGCAGAACTGGTGGGGATACCAATTTGCTCTTCTATGGATCTCATGAACTTTTCGTCTGGTTCCAACTCTTCCCCTGTACTACGGTCTTTGATTTTAGTCTTGTTGACATATGCCTCTGCATGATCTAAGTAATTGTTGAATAAGTCCTCAGCCTGTTCCCTATAGCCATAGATAAAGGCCTTGGTGACCTCCTTTTCCAAGACATTATGGTATTCTTTTTTAATGGCATCCTGAAGGAAGTTGAGATATTTCTTTTTATCCTCATCCCCTATTGCCAATTCTTTCACGGCCTTTACTAAGGTTTCCAATACCGCTATTGGATTGATGCAGTTGTGGTCTGACTCTGCCATAGCTGTATCTAAAGCCTTCATAATAAATCTTGTGGAAAATCCCGTCATTCCTTCATTCTGAGCTTCTTCCTTCAGTTCTAGGATATCAATCTTCTTCACACTGCCCTTTTCCACGATTTCTTCACCATTATAGATTTTCAGCTTTGTAATTGAATCCACTTTATTAGAAGGGGCCAATCTAGTCAAAATTGCAAACATAGATGCCACCTGTAGCGTAAAGGGAGCAATATGGGGAGTAAATTTACTTCTTTTTAGGATTTTATGATAGATTTTTACTTCTTCATTTAACTCTGTACAATAGGGCACTTCTATTTTAACAATTCTATCTAAAATAGCTTCATTGGTATGGTCAGCCTTAAATTTATTCCATTCCCCCTCGTTGGAGTGGGCTAAGATAATTCCATCAAAGTAGATCATAGAACCCTTACCTGGGGAAGGGATACTCTTTTCTTGGGTGGCTGTAATCATTGTATGAAGGTACTCGACTTCATTTTTAAAGACCTCGATAAATTCTACAATCCCTCTATTTCCAACGTTGAAGGCTCCATTTAGAGACATTACCCTTGGGTCATCCTCTGGGTAAAGGTCTAATTTTGAGATATCTACTGAGCCTATGAGGACAGATGTATCTTGATTATTTGGGTCAACAGGAGGTACAACCCCCACACCTTTTCTAGAGCGTATGCTAAAGTTCACTGTCTCCACTGGGAATTTTTCATATTCTCCATTGTATTCTTTCAATAGACGATAACGACATACAGGACAAAGATCCCCTTCAATCTTTACATTGAGCATTTTTTCAAATTCTCCCCGTAGATGCTTTGGTACTAAATGAAGTGGCTCCTCTCGAATAGGGCACCCTTTTAAGGAATAGATTGGTGGACTAGACTCCAATAATTTCTTTAAGGCTTCCATAATAGAAGACTTACCTGCCCCTACAGGTCCCACTAAGTATAGTACCTGTCGAGATTCTTCCCCCTCCATAGCGGCAGTATGGAAGTATCTTACAATATCCATAATGGTTTTGTCGATTCCAAAGAAGTCCTCCTTAAAGAAATTATATTTTTTAATTACTTCATTGCCATAGATTCTCCTCAGACGAGGATTTTCTTCGGTATTGATTACCTCTACACCTCTGCCCACGATAAGATCATACATTCTTTGGTGGGCCAACATACATAACTCTGGATCTTCCTTCAGTATTTCAAGATAATCTAAAAAACTCCCATTAAAGCGTTGCTTCCTTCTCTCTTCTCGATCTTTTTTTATTAAATCTGAGAACTGCGTCATATCGCCTTTACCTCCTTCGACACCATTAATGTAAGCAAAAAAGTCCAAACTATCATTAAGTGTTATTTAATATGTATGATTATGAGGGAGGTTTTAAAACTGTCTACCGAATTGTTCATACTAAAATTGCGGTATGTTTAAACAAAAATATAACACAAAATTAATATGTTTTTATTGAACATTGTTAATATTTGGTATATAATGGTGTGAATTATTATATCTAGAGATGATTTTTTAAAAGGAGGCTTATAGTATGAATAGAGAAAAAGTCCTCACTTTAATGGAGGATGCTTTTAGAAAGAAGGTCAAAAAGGATAAAAACATTAGAAATGCTTATTTATTAGTACACTCCGATAAACTGGGGATTCACTTAGATGTTTCAGAGGGTTCTACTGATGGTTTATCCTCAAATCCTCAGCAACCTAATCACATAGCCAGTATTGGAAAACTCTTTACCGCTATCCTTCTTGCCCTATTAGAACAACAGGGCAAGCTTACTTATGAAGACTCAATTATTCAATACCTTGAGACAGGCATTTCAGAAGGGCTTCATGTCTACAAAGGGATAGAATATAGTCATCAAATTAAAATAAAGCACTTGTTAAATCATACATCTGGATTACATGACTATTTTGATGATAAACCAAAGGATACTAAACCTATGATTAGTCAAATTCTTGAGGAACCCGATTATTTTTGGACCCCACAAGAAGTAATCCTCTGGTCTAAGAAACATCTAACACCCCACTTCCCACCAGGTGAAGGCTTTCATTATTCCGATACTGGCTATCATATTCTAGGCTTAATTATTGAAAAGGTTACTGGCCTCCCCTTTCATCAAGCCCTTACAGAATATATCTTTGATCCCCTTAACATGAAGCATACCTACTTGGCCCATTATTCTGAGCCAAGAGAAAAAAGTCCTTATCCAGTGGCAAATCTTTATACAAAAGACATCAATGTAATCCATTATCGTAGTCTTAGTATCGATTATGCAGGGGGCGGAATTATTGCTCCAACGGAGGATTTATTAAGATTCATGAAGGCTTTAACTAACTTCGACATCATCAGCAAAGCAAGCTTCGAGAAAATGAAGGATTGGAGCAAATTTTCTATTGGTATTGACTATGGATATGGCCTAATGAACTTTGTGACCATTCCCGTGATCATGCCCTCTAAATATAATATATGGGGCAATTGCGGTTCAGTAGGTTCCTTTATGTTTTATCACCCAGTTATGGACACTTACCTCATTGGCAACTTAAATCAATTTCGATACCACAGCAAAGGCATCCGACTTATGCTTAAGATGATTGATATTCTTCATAAATACCATAAAAAAACAATGCAATAACCTATCTTAGCCTTAAATAACTTAAACCCCTTCATCTATATTGAAGGGGTTTTTTTATATTTTCTATTCATCTTTGAATAATCTTTTGTTAGTGCATCCATCTCCTGCTTTCTCTTCTCTCTTTACTTCTCATCTATTGAAATTACAATTTGAATACGATCCCCTTCAATAGCATCTTTGGAGTCAACAAGAGTCATCAAATCGAGTAGGCTGGAACCTTGCAATTCCAACCCCTCACAGAACCGGACTTGCCCTATTAAGGCATCCGGCTCTTCACTTCACCATTTACATA
>NZ_JAFBEE010000018.1 GCF_016908555.1 Alkaliphilus hydrothermalis | reverse complement strand
TCAGACTTTAGAAGAACTAGAGTTACAGCTAGCTGATTATGTTAATTGGTTTAATAAATTTAGAATACATTCAACACTAGGCTATTTAAGCCCTAAGCAATTTAAAGAGCATAACCTTATAAAATCTGTCTAATTTAGTGTTGACAATCCAACCTCAACATAGGATGTATTTAAATATTAAAGTATTTATTAAAACGCATTGAAAATAATGTCTTGAACCTCAACATAGGATGTATTTAAATAAGAAAATACTATGTCTATAGAGAGCCTAAAAGACTTGAACCTCAACATAGGATGTATTTAAATTAGCCTTTAACTTCTAAATCTATTGAATTATCAATGCTTGAACCTCAACATAGGATGTATTTAAATATGAAAATCTTATCGTCTAATATAACCTCATTATCCTTGAACCTCAACATAGGATGTATTTAAATTTATTTGGAAAACATAGTTAAAGATGCTATACAACACTTGAACCTCAACATAGGATGTATTTAAATATGTTTCTCTTACGGGAGGGTGAGGGGAGGGTCTTACTTGAACCTCAACATAGGATGTATTTAAATAACATACTCAGAGAATGCGGAGAAAAGAGGTGGAAACTTGAACCTCAACATAGGATGTATTTAAATCAGAACATAAAGAAACAGTAACTAATTTTAGTTTAACTTGAACCTCAACATAGGATGTATTTAAATAAAATCATCACCCCAACCTCCCTTAAGGAATCTACCCTTGAACCTCAACATAGGATGTATTTAAATTTTGCTACATGGCGAGCTTCCTTTCTTTGATGTCCCTTGAACCTCAACATAGGATGTATTTAAATCATCTATACACCTCTAATGGTTCATCTTCATCAAATCTTGAACCTCAACATAGGATGTATTTAAATCCTACAGTTACTTTACCTTTGTTCTGAATCTGTATCTTGAACCTCAACATAGGATGTATTTAAATAGATATAGTATATGTTGAATGGGGAATAGGCAATTACTTGAACCTCAACATAGGATGTATTTAAATGCCGCCTTGTCTTGCATATGTAAGCTATCTTTTGCCTTGAACCTCAACATAGGATGTATTTAAATTAGGTTTCCCTGAACAAGTAACACTCACTTGTTTTACTTGAACCTCAACATAGGATGTATTTAAATTTCCCTGAATCTGAATATCAGCTGCCTTGCCTTGCCTTGAACCTCAACATAGGATGTATTTAAATTTATTCTAAATCCTCTTTGGGTCTAGGGATATTAACTTGAACCTCAACATAGGATGTATTTAAATGGAAGAAACTTAGGGAACCCTTCGGGGTTAAAACCTTGAACCTCAACATAGGATGTATTTAAATCCGTAAATCTCCGTTAATTGGTATATAGTTCCCTTCTTGAACCTCAACATAGGATGTATTTAAATTAAAGTTCTTATAAAAAAGAAACTGGGGTGTATATACTTGAACCTCAACATAGGATGTATTTAAATTTTCCTTTTATTTCTTTTCTTTTACTTTCCTTTACTTCTTGAACCTCAACATAGGATGTATTTAAATATTAACATTGTAATTATAGCAGTTAATTTTAAATAACTTGAACCTCAACATAGGATGTATTTAAATAGGATCTTTCCATCATGCAAAAGGGTATTGAAATCCCTTACTCTGGTTACCTACGGGGCCCAGAGTTTTTTTATTTCTTATGCCTCTTCTAATATGCCCTCACCCAAACGCAAAAAAATCCCCAAAATAGGCTATAATAAAAACAAGTATAAATTCGACATTTCTTTACTTAATACTATTTGTTATACTTATAAACGGGAGGTGCGTTAAAAAATGAATGCACGAGAAGGAGCACTAAGAGTTCTATATGATGTAGAAGTAAACAAAGCCTATTCAAACCTAGCCCTAAATAAAGAATTAGACGGAAAAGAATATAGTCAGCTAGATAAAGGTTTTATGACAGAGCTAGTATATGGAGTGTTAGAAAACGCTATTTACATAGATCATGTGATACAACAGTTTTCATCAATCAAACTAAAGAAAATCAATGCCAATACCTTGAACCTATTAAGACTGGGAATCTATCAAATACAGTTCCTAGACAAGATTCCTCCATCGGCGGCGGTAAATGAATCGGTAAACTTGGCTAAGATATATAGTAAGAAGTCTTCTGGCTTCGTCAATGCCATACTACGGAACGTCATCCGAAACAAAGACAACATCAAAATGCCTGACGTCAAAAAAGAACCAGTAAAATATCTATCCATTACATATTCCCATCCAGAATGGATGGTACAGCAGTTCCTAAAGCATTTTTCAATGGAATTTACAGAGGAATTACTAAAGGCAAACAACACAACACCAGAGCTAAATGTTAGGGTCAATACCTTAAAAATATCAATAGAAGATTGTATCAAAGCATTAGAAAAAGAAGGCTTAAAAGTCACCCAAAACCCCCACATAGCAGAAGCCCTCACCATAAAGGGAGTACACAACCTAGTGGAGATGGAGCTACTAAGAAAAGGATACATATACATACAGGACTTTGGATCAATGCTGATTGCTAGAATAGTGGAACCCAAAGAAGGAGATTTCGTCATAGATGTTTGTAGTGCCCCAGGGGGAAAAGCCACCCATATGGCACAATTGATGAAAAATGAAGGGAAAGTACTGGCAAGGGATATTCATCCCCACAAGTTAAAACTAATCAAACGAAATGCCAAGAGACTAGAGACAAGCATTGTTGAAACTCAAAACTTCAACGGAAAAGACATAGATGGCAATTTATTAGGAATGGCAGACAAAGTATTGGTGGATGCACCCTGTTCAGGATTAGGAATCATCCGTAGAAAACCAGAAATCAAATACAACAAAACGCCTGACGATATCAATGAAATCACAGAGATTCAGTTGGAAATCTTGAGGAATGCTTCGAAATACGTAAAACCAAAGGGATTTATCGTCTATAGCACCTGTACCATCGAACCCTCCGAAAACCAAGGAGTCGTAGAAAAATTTCTAAAGGACAATACAAATTTTCAACTGGTAAATATAGGAGAAGAATATAAAGACATAATCCCTGGCGAAACCCAAGGGGAAATGATCCAGCTATATCCAAATGTCCACGGTACCGATGGCTTTTTCATAGCAAAACTTCAGCGAAAAAAGTAGATGGCAGAAATCTATGATTTCTTGGCAGTCACTTTGTTAGAAACCGTAATACTAATTTCATAGGTTTTGTATCATTAAAAAATTAGTATGGAGAGTTTCTAACATCATTAGTTCAATGGCAGAAATCTATGATTTTTGGCTAATTTTAACATCCTTTAAATAGAAAGGAGCAATACAATTGTCCAAAACAGACCTATTAAGCTTAACCAAAGAGGAGCTAATCACCTTTATGGAAAGTATCGGAGAAAAGAAATTCCGAGCAATGCAGATTTTTCAATGGCTTCATAAAAGAGTCAAATCCTTTGAAGATATGAGTAACCTATCAAAAAATCTAAGACAAAAATTGTCCGACAACGCATATATTAGTCAAGTGGAAATTGCACAAAAACTGGTTTCCAAGATTGACGGCACCACAAAGTACCTATTTTCCCTACAGGATGACCACATTATCGAAGGGGTAGTGATGAAATACAAGCACGGCAACACCGCCTGTATCTCTTCTCAAGTAGGATGTGCCATGGGTTGTACCTTCTGTGCCTCCACCATCAAAGGGCTGGAAAGAAATCTAAGGGCTGGAGAGATGTTAGCTCAGATTTTTGCCATGGAGGAGGATTTTGGAGAGCGGATTTCCAATATCGTACTAATGGGTAGTGGAGAGCCATTGCATAACTATAAAGAAGTCATTAATTTTTTAAGAGTCGTAAATGACGAGGACGGTATCAACATAGGCAATCGCCATATCACCCTATCCACTTGTGGGTTGGTGCCAGAGATTAGAGCTTTGGCGGATTTAAAAATTCCCATCAATCTAGCCATTTCCCTTCATGCACCAAATGATGAGATTAGAAGACAGACAATGCCAATAGCCAAAAAATATAGCTTAGATGAATTGATTGATAGCTGTCGGTATTATCTGCAGCAGACCAATCGCCGAATCACCTTTGAATACGCCCTCATTAGGGGAGTAAACGATGGAGAAAAAGAAGCAATGGAACTCAGCAAGCTGCTAAAGGGACTTTTATGTCATGTTAATTTAATCCCTGTCAATGAAGTGGATGAAAGGTTTTATCGAAAGTCCCATCAAGACCAAATCAAAGCCTTTGAAAATATCCTAAAGAAAAATGGGATAGAAGTCACGGTAAGGCGGGAAATGGGGGCAGATATCAACGCTGCCTGTGGTCAATTACGTAATAGACATTTAACAGGACTAGGGAAGTAATGAAGGGTTTTGCAGAAATGTGTAGAATAATATATACAGCGTAAGGAGGGGTGAAGAATGAAAGTATGGGGTAGTACAGATGTAGGGAAGGTTAGAGAAATAAATGAAGACAACTATTGTATTATGAATGAAGGCTTGGAGATGTACATGGTGGCAGACGGAATGGGAGGACATAATGGCGGAGAAGTAGCCAGTTCCATTGCCATTGATATCATTCGAGAGCATATTATTAAATATATATCAGGTGAAGGTGAAGATTTAGAAGAACAGGGGATCAAAGGAATCCTTTTCGAAGCCTTTAATCGGGCTAATAAGGAGATTCTATCCCACAGTGAGGTGGATGAAGAATGTGATGGGATGGGAACAACTGCTACATTAGTACTTCGAGTGAATGATCAATTATACATAGGACATATTGGAGACAGTCGTGCTTATCTAATCAGAAAAGGGCAGATCAGACAAATTACTCAAGACCACTCTTTAGTTGCAGAGTTGGTGCGACAGGGAAGTATCTCTGAGAGGGAAGCCATGAAACATCCCCAAAAGAATATTATCACTAGGGCCCTTGGAACCGACGAAAATATTAAAGTGGATATATCTAATACAGATATACAGGATGAAGATATTTTAGTATTGTGTACCGATGGCTTAAGCAATTTTGTAGATAAATATGAAATCGAAAAAATTGTGCTGGAAACCGAGGATTGTCAAGCTTGTTGTAGGGAACTGGTATCCCTCGCCAATCAACGGGGAGGCTTTGATAATATAACTGTAATCGTAATCAAAAATAATCGCGATAATATAGAAAGTAGGTGAGGACATGATTGGTAAAATACTGGGTAACAGATATGAAATTGTTGAGAAAATCGGTGGCGGTGGAATGGCGGTGGTCTACAAGGCCAAATGCAACCTACTGAATCGTTTTGTTGCAGTTAAAATTCTTAGGGGTGAGTTTACAAACGATAAGGACCTAATAGATAAATTCAAACGAGAATCCCAAGCTGCTGCCAGTTTGTCCCATCCAAATGTTGTAAATATCTATGATGTAGGTGAAAGTGAAGAAATCTATTATATTGTAATGGAGTATGTAGCAGGGAAAACCCTAAAGGAGTTAATCAAAGAAAAGGGAAAGTTGGCTAATGAGGAAATTGTTGATGTCAGTAGACAAATTGCCTTTGCTCTCCGACACGCTCATCACAATCATATTATCCATAGGGATATTAAACCCCACAACATACTTGTGACCGCCGACCATCGGGCAAAGGTGACGGATTTTGGAATTGCATTAGCAGCCACCTCCTCTACCATCACCAATGCCGGTAGCGTAATTGGTTCTGTTCACTATTTTTCACCAGAACAGGCTAGGGGGGGCTATACCGATGAAAAGTCAGACCTGTATTCACTTGGAATCACCATGTATGAAATGGCAACAGGTAGAGTTCCCTTTGAGGGTGATAGTCCCATTTCCGTGGCATTAAAGCATATTCAAGAAAAGCCTACAAAACCTTCTCAGCTAAACCCTGAAATATCAAAGACTTTAGAGGATATTATTTTGAAACTCATGACGAAGGAGCAGTCGGCTCGATATCAAAATACTGAGGAATTACTGGAGGATTTATCAAGATTAAAGAACAATCCAAATGCTAATGTTGTCTATCATGGGAAAATTAGTGAAGAGGATTCACCTACCCAAATCATACCAGCTATTAGTGATGAGGATTTAAAGAAGAATAAAAAAGAAGAAGCTCCAGAGGTTTCGGAAAAGAAGAAAAAGAAGAAAGTGAAAAAATCCGTTGTATTTTCTGCAGTCTTTGCAGCATTAATCTTAGCTTTAGCCTTTACCTTTGGATTCTACTACTTTGGTGGATTCCTTGGGACGCCGGAGGTGGAAGTGCCAGCGTTTGTTGGATTAAGTAGAGAAGAAGCCGTCGCCCTAGCAGATGAATTGAAACTTGGATTAAACATTAAAGAAAAGTACAGTAGTGAAGTGGAATTGGACCACGTTATTTCCCAAAATCCAGATGAGGGAATGAAGGTAAAGGAAGGATTCAATATTCAACTATTGATTAGTCAAGGAGTAAAGCAAGTAGAGGTTCCTGATTTAGTATTCAAGGATGAGTTGGATGTACCCTACATATTAAGGAATGCCAACTTAGTAGAAGGGGAAAAGGAACTTGAATTCAGTGATTTACCCGCGGGGCAAGTGATTAGACAAAACCCAAGGGCAGGAGCTGAAGTGCCACAAGATTCATCTGTGGATGTAGTCATTAGTAAAGGTCCAGAAAAAGTGATTTTCCTAATGCCAAATCTAGTGGGTAGAGATTTAGATGCCGTCAGAAGAACTCTAGATCAATTAAAACTGATAGAGGGTCCGATTAAAGAAGAATATAGTGATGAATATGATGTTAACGAAGTAATCAGTCAAAGTATTCCTGCTGCTACAGAGGTGGAGGAAAATACTGTAATTAATTTAGTGGTCAGTAAAGGTCCGAAAATAGAAGAACAGCCCCAACAACCAGTAGCACCACCAACAACAGAAACACCTGCGCAGGGAGATAACGGTAATGGTGAAGGTGACGGCGATTCAGGGGAAGAAGACGAAGAAAATACCGTTACTAAAACTTCAAAAAGTGTAACGATAAAGCTAGACTCATATTCTGGTGTGATTAAATTAGATATCTATCTGATTACCTCCACGGGAAAAAAGTTAGTGCATAGTAAGCTTCATGATATTGAAAAGGATGGGAAAAGAGCCATATTCAATATGACGGGTTCTGGTAAACAAACACTAGAAATTTATGTAAATGGTCATCTACATGGAGAACCAGTGGTAATTAATTTTTAGGAGGAATTGAATGAGGGAAGGCAGGATCATTAAAGGAATTGGTGGATTTTATTATATAGACTACGATGGAATTACCTATGAATGTAAGGCAAGGGGAATCTTTCGAAAAAACAAGATGACTCCAATGGTGGGGGATTATGTAGTTTTTTCCGTCACCGATGAAGAAAAACTTTTAGGAATGATAGAAGAAATTAAGGAGCGGGAGACGGAGTTGATTCGTCCTCCCGTTGCCAATGTAGATCAGGCAATTGTGGTATTTGCCATAACACAGCCAGATCCAAACCTAGCTTTATTGGATCGCTTTATCGTGTTGGCAGAAAGCCAAAGGCTGGAGATTGCTATTTGTATTAATAAAATCGACCTTGCTGATGAAGAAGAACAAGCAAAACTAAAAAAGATTTATGAAGCCACGGGTTATCCTGTGATTTTTACCACGAAAGAGAATAAAGCCTCAATAGATGAAATTAAAAAGTTATTAGCGGGAAAAACAACCGTATTTGCAGGACCATCTGGTGTGGGAAAATCCACCCTATTAAATCGGATTCAATCCAATCTTGTATTGCAAACTGGTGAAATCAGCGCAAAAAATGCCAGAGGAAAGCATACTACCCGTCATGTAGAGCTCATCCCCCTCCAGTCTTCAGGTTGGGTGGTGGACACTCCTGGGTTCAGCTCTTTAACGGTGGATTTTATGGAGGTGGAGGAACTTTCCGATACCTTTAGGGAATTTGATGAATATCGTGAGGGATGTCAATACCTCTCCTGTATCCATGAAAATGAGCCCCGTTGCGGTGTCAAAACGGCTGTTGAGGAGGGGGATATTCCCCAATCCCGATATACAAGTTATCTACAACTATTAGAGGAAATAAGAAAAAATAGGAGGTACTAGTAGATGTTGAAATTAGCCCCATCAATACTATCAGCAGATTTTTCAAAACTTTTAGAGGATGTAAGGAAGGTAGAGGAGGCAGGTTGTGATCTGCTCCATATAGATGTGATGGACGGGCATTTTGTACCTAATATCACAATAGGACCATTAATTGCTCAAAGCCTAAAGGGAAAGACCAATATGCCCTTTGATGTGCATTTGATGATTGAAAACCCAGACCAATATATTCCAGAATTCGTCAAGGCAGGAGCGGACATTATTTCAGTACATAGTGAGGCTTGTACCCATCTTCATAGAACCATTCAATTAATTAAACAACATGGGGCCAAGGCCTGTGTAGCCCTAAATCCTGCCACACCTTTAAGCGTACTTGAGTACGTATTAGAGGACTTGGATATGGTGCTGTTGATGACAGTAAACCCTGGTTTTGGAGGACAAAAATTTATCGAGGCTACTCTACAGAAAATAGAAGCGTTAAAGAAAATGATTGATGACCGAGGTCTTTCGATTGACATACAGGTTGACGGTGGAATAAAGCCCGACAATATTGATTTAGTAACAAAGGCAGGTGCTAATGTGATCGTTGCAGGTAGTGCTATTTTCAATAGTGATGATATTCCAAAAACAGTGGAGCTTATGAGAAAAAATGCTACTATCTAGGCTTTAGGAGGTAATTATGGACATAGTCATCATTGTCAATGGTTGTTTAAATCTTAAATTTTTACAAAATCTTTTAGACAAACCTTCAGGGGAAAACAGTAAAATCATTTGTGCTGATGGAGCTTCAAAATATTTAGTTCCTTTAGGGATTGTTCCCCATATGTTGGTGGGGGATTTGGATTCTATTTCCCAGAAGGATTTGGACTGGATGAAGGAGAAGGGTGTGGAGCTTAAAAAATTCCCTGCCCGAAAGAATTTTACAGATTCAGAATTGGCCCTAGAATATGCAATGGGATTAAATCCTAAAAGGATAACCATAATAGGGGCGGTAGGCTCTAGGTGGGATCATAGTATCGCCAATATTATGCTTCTAAAGAGACTATTGGAGAGAGGGATCGCTGGCAGGTTAGTGGACGATAAAAATGAATTAACCATTACTAATGGTCAACTTCTGTTGGAGGGGAAAAAGGGAGAGTATCTTTCTATAATCCCCATCAGTGAAGAGGTGAAGGGGGTAACGTTGAAGGGTCTAGAGTATCCTTTAACAGACCACAGTTTTTCAATGGGAAGTACCCTTGGGATTAGTAATCAATTTAAGGAAACGAAAGCAACGGTTGAGGTTAAAGAAGGCACTCTGCTGGTATGTAAAAGTATAGATTAAATTAATAAGCCACTCTAGGTATTAATGGTCTAGAGTGGCATTTTTTGTATTTTTGCATATGATGTAAATAAGAATAAAAAAGTAGGTGATGACATGTTCCGAAGAAGAAAAAGACATGGTTTAACCATAGGAAATCTTTTGGGATTGGTCTTTGTGATTGTTGGAATCATAACTTTGATATATATCATCCCATTTACCTTCTGGATATTTATCTTTGGGTGTGGCTGTTTAGTCGTTGGGTTGTTTATATTTCGTCTTTAGCTACATCTCATAAACCATCTCAAAATGAAGAATATAAAAAGCCTACCATTTATGGCGGCTTTTATATCATCATTTATAATTTTTATAAAAAATTATAATGCTCTTTCTACTCTTCCAGAACGTAGACATCTTGTACAAACATTAAGTCTCTTTGGAGTACCGTTAACAATAGCTCTGACTCTTCTTAAATTAGGAGCCCAGGTTCTTTTGCTGTGTCGGACAGAGTGACTGACTTGGTTTCCGAATACTTTCCCTTTGTTGCATACGTCACATACTTTTGCCATAATAAACACACCTCCTTCAAGCAAGGCAAACTTAAAAACATAATAATATTAACATATTACTGATAGTTTGGCAATAACTATATTAAAATAATTAGATCTAACCCTTTAGATTATGAAGAAATTTTATGTAAAAGGAGGGTTTATGGTTTTTTTGTTGAACTATAATGATTATTGATATAAAATAGGTATAGATGATTAGCCGATAGCCCAAGCATATTTCACATAAGTGTTTACATAAGTGTATTATGAGAAAATAGAGATAAAACTATTTAAAAAACTAAAATAAAGGGAAAAGTAATAGGAAAAGGAGGGGTTATCATGCCTGGAAAACTGACAAATGACTTAGGAACGATTACCATTGACGATCATGTATTAGCTTCTATTGCTGGTGTATCTGCTATGGAATGCTATGGATTAGTAGGGATGGCTGCAAAATCTACAGCCAGTGGAATAGTGGAGCTTCTTAAGAGAGAACATTCAAGTAAAGGAGTAAAGGTTCAAACCGAAAATGATACAATCACTATTGATTTATTTGTAATAGTGGAGTTTGGAACAAGAATCTCTGTTGTTGCAAATAATATAATTGATAAAGTAAAATACAATATAGAAAACCTGACCGGAATGAAGGTAAAAAAAGTAAATATTACTGTTCAAGGTGTCAGAGTTGAAAAGTAATTTGAGGAGGTACTAGGTTGAAAATAGAACATATAGACGGGCAACTGTTTAAGAAAATGATAATAGAAGGTGCACAATCCCTAGAAAATAACAAGCAAATAGTCAATGCACTGAATGTATTTCCTGTACCCGATGGTGATACCGGAACCAATATGTCTTTGACAATGCAATCAGCTGTTAGAGAAGTAAGAACTAAGTCAGGGGAATCCTTAGAGGAGGTAGCCGATGGTTTAGCTAATGGTTCTTTAATGGGGGCTAGAGGGAATTCTGGAGTAATCCTTTCTCAATTATTTAGGGGATTTGCAAAGGGAGCTAAAGACAAAAATCGTCTTAATGTAAAGGACCTTGCAAATCTATTGAAATCTGGAGCAGACACAGCCTACAAGGCAGTGATGAAACCTGTAGAGGGCACAATACTAACTGTAGCTAGAGAAAGCGCAGAAAAAGCCCTTGAATTCGCTGAAACGGAAACAGATGTGGTAGCTTTCATGGAGAAGGTAATCGATGCAGCTGATGAGTCTTTAAAGAGGACTCCTGAAATGTTAAAGGTATTAAAGGATGCTGGGGTAGTGGACTCCGGTGGAAAAGGTTTACTATATTTCTACATGGGGGCATTGGCAGCCTTGACAGGTAAGTCCAGTGTAATAGATGAAGAGCCATCGGTTGAAATGGTAACAGTTGAACACGATCTACCTGAAGGAGATATAGAGTTTGGTTATTGTACTGAATTCATTATTCATGGCAACAATGTAGACATAGATGCATTAAAAAATAAACTAAAAGTTATTGGAGATTCCCTATTGGTGGTAGGAAATGAAACTGTTGTTAAAGTACATATTCATACAAATCACCCAGGGCAAGCTATGGAACATGCTTTAGAAGTTGGATATTTAGCAGATATAAAAATTGATAATATGAGATTACAATCCCGTCCCCATGAAACCTATGGCGAAGAAAAGAAGATAGCTGCTCAAGGGAAGGACTTTGGTTTTATCACTGTTACTATGGGGAATGGCTTAACTACAATTTTCAAGGATTTAGGGGTGGATCACGTTATTGAAGGTGGTCAAACAATGAATCCGAGTACGGAGGATTTTGTAAAAGCAATTGAAGGAATTCAAGCCGATACGATTTTCCTTTTACCCAACAATGGAAATATTATCATGGCAGCAAATCAAGCGAAAGAAATATCCTCCAAAAATATCATTGTAATCCCTTCCAAATCGGTGCCTCAAGGAATCACAGCGATGTTAGCCTTCAATCCAGAGGCTACAGGCGCAGAAAACCAAGAGGGAATGCAGGAAGCATTGAAAAACGTTAAAACAGGGCAGGTCACCTATGCCGTAAGAGATACTAGCTATAATGATATGATTATTAATAAAGATGATATACTAGGAATAGGCGATGGGGAAATACAGGCTGCTGGTAAGAGTATCGACGAGGTTTCTATCCAACTTCTAAAGAATCTTGTTACAGAAGATGATGAAATGATTACTCTATTATATGGTCAAGATATTCAAGAAGAAGATGCTGAAGCGTTAATTGAGGAAATTGAATCTCATTTCCCCCATTGCGATATTGAAATTTACTATGGCGGTCAACCGTTATATTATTATATATTCTCTGTTGAGTAGTAAAAGGATTATAAATTTTCAAAGAAACTAGTGTAGTTGAAAAACCAGCAACGTAGCGTATGTGGTAATACGTTAGGGGGCTGGTTTTTTGTAGTAATTTATCATTTAAGGAGTGAGGTCATGGAGTTTTTAAAACAGAACATAAAAGCCCTCCAAGGGGTTGGACCTAAAACAGCCCAAAAATTAAATAGATTAAAAATCCAAACTGTAGAAGACCTGCTCTATCATTTTCCAAGGGATTATGATGACCGAAGAAATGTAAAAACCATTAATCAGCTGACGGCTGGAGAAAAGTCCACCATCTTTGGCGAAATTATGGGGGAGGCTAGGAGTCTTCCTAAAAGAGGGCGATTGTCTATTCTTCAAACCGCCATCAAGGATGATACTGGTAAGTTGTACTTAACCTTTTTCAATATGACCTACCTAAAAAATAAGCTGAAGCCTGGAAAGATCATGATGGTAAGTGGAGAAGTAAAGCGGGGAAGATATGGACTGGAAATGGTGAACCCCACCTTTGAATTGGTGGATACGATGGAACGGGAAGAAGACCCCGACATGATTTTACCGGTATATCCAGCTACCGAAGGATTGAAGCAGATACAACTGATCAATCTGCAACGGTCTATTGCTGATCAAGTTCAAAAGGATACAGAAGATTATCTTCCACAAAGGATCATCAAGGAAAATCGTTTGTGTGATCTTAATTTTTCACTAAGGAATATTCACTTCCCAGATTCGGCTAAGGCTTTGAAGGTGGCTAAATATAGATTGATTTTTGATGAATTTCTCCTTCTGAGGTTGGCATTACTTAGAATTAAACAAACTGTGTCGAAGGATTTGGAAGGGATTGCCTTGAAAAGGATGGCGGAGTTTGACCAGCTTCTAAATGGATTGCCCTTCAGGCTCACCAATGCTCAGCGGAGGACTTTGGAGGAAATTGTCTCAGACTTAAATAAAGACGTCCCCATGAATCGATTGGTGCAGGGAGATGTAGGGTCAGGGAAGACGATTATAGCAGTCTTGGCACTATATTTAGCAGTTTTAAACGGATACCAAGGGACGATGATGGCTCCAACAGAAATTTTGGCAGAACAACACTATATCTCCCTACAGGAAGTTTTTCAACCTCTAGGAATCAAAGTTGGAATGTTAGTGGGGAGTTTAAAGAAGAAGACAAAAGAAAAACTCCTTGAGGTAATCGCATCTGGGGAAATTCAGATTGTGGTAGGAACCCATGCCATCATCCAAGAGGGGGTGGATTTTCACAAATTAGCTTTAGCCATCACCGATGAACAGCATCGTTTTGGTGTTCGTCAGAGGGCTGTGTTGGCAAGTAAGGGGATAAATCCCCATGTATTAGTAATGACAGCGACACCGATCCCTAGAACCCTGGCATTGATTCTATATGGTGATTTAGATATTTCTATCATAGATGAATTACCCCCAGGACGAAAGCCCATTAAAACTTATGAGAAAAAGCTAACAGAAAAGGATCAGGCATATCATTTTGTCAAAAAGCAGCTGCAGGAGGGTAGACAAGCCTATGTGGTCTGTCCATTGGTGGAGGAGTCGGAGAAAATTGAAGCACAAGCGGCAACTGAAATTGCTGAAGAATTGGCAGCAACCTACTTCAAGGACTACCGAGTAGGATTACTCCATGGAAAAATGAGTCCAAAGGAAAAGGAAGTCATCATGGGGGAGTTTAAGGGGGGAGAAATTCATATTCTGGTCTCTACTACGGTTATAGAAGTAGGGGTAAATGTGCCCAATGCTTCTGTAATGGTAATTGAAAATGCAGAGAGATTTGGACTAGCCCAGCTTCACCAGCTAAGGGGAAGGGTAGGAAGGGGAGCTTATCAATCCTATTGTTTGCTTCTCCATGATAGCAAGACTGATATTGCCAAGGAACGCATGGGAATTATGGTGGAGACCAATGATGGATTTATACTTTCAGAAAAAGACCTTTCCTTAAGGGGTCCAGGGGAATTTTTTGGCACTAGACAGCATGGTTTGCCAGAGTTTAAAATAGCTAACATTTTTAGACATATGAAGATTTTAAAGCAGGTGGAGGTTGAAGTGCAAAAGCTATTGGCGGAGGAGGAAACCTTGAGCCTAGAGGCATATCCACGGTTGAAAAAAAAGATCGAAGAAAAATTTGAGGGCTTAAATGATGATATTTCTTTTAGCTAAAATTAAAAACAGATGGTGTTATCCCACAAGAGGGTACATAATTTAAGTATATTAAACAAAAATAAAGGAAGACAAGAAAATCTCTAGAAATGTTGAAAAATATCTAAAACCGTTTTGTTAAGAAATAAACAGTGTGTTAAAATAATACGAGAGGAAGAGGGATGGAAAAATGAGAGTTATATCTGGAAAAGCACGGGGACACAGGCTGAAGCCCCCACAAGGAATGGATGTCCGACCCACCTCTGATCGGGTAAAAGAGTCGATTTTTAATATCATTCAAAACTACATAATAGATAGTACTGTGGTAGACTTGTTCGCAGGAACTGGAAATTTAGGTATAGAGTCCTTATCAAGGGGGGCTCAACGGGCCTATTTTGTCGACCAAAGCAGGAAAAGTGTCGAAACTATAAAATATAATTTAGAGAAGACCCGTTTAATTTCCTCTGCAGAGATTATTTCATCCGATATATCCAGTGGAATTAAACGTATAGCCCATAAGAAGGTACAGGCTGACCTTATTTTTATGGACCCACCCTATGGTAAAGGGCTAATCAACTCAACCTTAAGTTTAATCGTATCGACCAATCTATTAAAGCCTTCGGGACTGATTGTAGTGGAGCATGATAAAAATGATGAGGAAATTTTAGTTGATACAGAAGAATTGACTTGCATCCGAAAAAACAATTACGGAAATACAAGTATTTCCTTTTACCAATTAAGGGAGGAAACAACAAAATGAAGGTAGGAATATACCCAGGAAGCTTTGACCCCATTACAAATGGACATTTAGACATTATTCAGAGGGCTTCTAACATATGTGATGAAGTAGTCGTATCTGTATTAATGAACCCAAGTAAAAATCCGTTGTTTAGTCTAGAGGAACGGGTAGAGTTAATTAAGGAAGTGGTAAAGCCCTTCCCAAATGTAAAGGTGGATTGCTTTTCAGGATTATTGGTGGATTATTTGAAGGCCAAGGATGCTAAAATCATTATTAAGGGATTGAGGGCAGTCTCGGATTTCGAGTATGAATTTCAAATGGCATTAATGAATCGGAAGTTAGCCCCAGATATTGAAACAATCTTTTTAATGACCAGTAGCAAAAATTCATATTTAAGCTCTAGCATCGTAAAGGAAGTTGCTAAATTTGGTGGCTGTATTGAAGGATTGGTACCAGACCTTATAAGAAAAGCTATTTTCAAGAAGCTTTAATGGTGAGTTTGAGGAACTGATAAGGGGGATTTATATGAAGGTTTTAAGTTTATTAGAGGAATTAGAAGATATAGTTGAAAGCGGCTCCTCGATTCCCTTTGCCCAAAAGGTTTTAGTGGATAGAGGCGAAGTCCTAGAATTAATTAAAGAAATTAGAATCCTGCTACCGGATGAGGTGAAGCAGGCCCAATGGATTAAAGAAGAACGCCAAAAGATATTAGTGGAGGCTCAGCAGGAGGCTGATATGATCCTTGAGGAAGCCAACAAACATATTAGAGAAATGGTAAATGAGGACGAGATTACAAGGAATGCCCATATTCAGGCGGAGGAAATCATCGCCCAGGCCCAAAACAACGCCAAAGAACTGCGTCTTGGAGCTAGGGAGTATGCCGATGAATTATTGGCATCAGCAGAAGAATCTTTATCAAAGTTGGTTCAAACAGTAAAGAGCAATAGAAATGAATTAAGGGGTATGAAATAAAGCGAAACCCAGCCCTTGTGGATGAAATCATCCCAAAGGGCTGGGTTTTGTATTCTTAGCGTTTTCTTTTAAACCATTGACTAAGGGAGAGCAGTAGTGATAAAAATATGGAGGTTACTAAAAGAACGATAACGATTACCACGAAAATCTCCAAGGAGAATTTTAAGGTATTGTAAAACTGTTGTGGATAGGTAAGATTTAAAAGATATTGTTGATGAAATACAGGTCTTGAAAATGGTAGAAAATTTGAGGCAAAGGGATAAAGTAAATAAACGATAGCAGCTGCAAATATTCCATGGAGCAACTTAGCCCCCATATATAGGGTAGTATTGATATCGGTAGCGCCAATAATACTTATGCATTGGGCATGGATAGAAAATCCACTCCATGCCATTATAAAGGCCGTAACAGCCATCTTGGTCAGCACTGTGGAATGAATATTCTCCACCACCATTTTACTACCGATGGTAATCTCAAAAAAACCCACCATCAAAGATTGAATCATACTCAAACTCATATTAAGTGGTTTTAGGAGTATGTAAAAGAAATAGGAAAACACCTCTACGATACCTACTTCATTTAAGATATTAATAATAACAGAAAACATAATAATAAATCCCCCCACCATCAACATGGTGTTGAAGGATTCTCTTACAGCATTTCCCATTAATAGACCAAAGGGAGGGTTTTGTTTCCTACTAATGGCAAGCTGTCGAAAGGCTTGACGGATTCTATTTTTTTCTCTAGGAACTGGTACTGTGGAGGTAGCAGACCTTTTGTAAAAGGCAAACACTAAACCTACGGAGATGGCAGCTATATAGTGGGTAATGGCAAGATAATAGCCGATTTCTTTTGACTTGAACATCCCAACCCCTACAGCCCCCATGAGAAATAGTGGACCAGAAGTGCTACAAAAAGCAACTAGCCGTTGGGCCTCCACAAGGGTGATTTGATTATCGAGACGTAACTTGCTGATGATTTTCGCCCCCACTGGATAGCCAGAGGTGACACTCATTGTAAAGGCAAAAGATCCTTCACCTGGAACGTTAAATAAAGGTCGCATCAAGGGCTCCAATAGAACCCCAATAAATTTTACAACCCCAAGTCCGATTAATAGCTCTGCCCCTACAAAGAAGGGGAGTAGGGCAGGTAGAACGATGGTGACCCAAGTTATAAGCCCTTCGTAGGCGGATTTAACTGATTGTTCTGGGTATAAAACGATGGTTAAAACAAAAAAGAAGACCACAAATACAGCTAAGTAAGTGTTGAGATAGTATTTTATTTTGCTTTTCACAGGCATAGTATTCCTCCAGTTTTAAGGTTTGTAGTTTTTTCTTATTTAATGTATATTTAATTGATTAATTAGATATTCTATTCCCGTGGATTCTTAAGTTGACTAAAATAATTTTTGATTTAAAGAGAGGGGTTTGGTTATACTAAATACATGGGGTTTAGGCTTTGAAATAATAAAAATGTTGACAGTGGTCATTTAGTTGATATAATAAAATTATTGAATTTATACTTTATAGCCATTTACATAGATTCCATATACCAACAAACAAACTAATATTAAGGGTGATATAATGTTTATAGATCAGGCGGTAATAAATCTAAAGGCAGGAAAAGGTGGAGACGGCTCTGTCGCCTTTAGAAAAGAAAAATATGTTCCAGCCGGTGGACCAGCCGGTGGAGATGGTGGAAAAGGCGGAGATGTGGTATTTGTAGTGGATGAAGGTTTAAGAACCCTGATGGATTTTCGTTACAAAAAGCATTACGCTGCACAACATGGTGAAGACGGCAAGAACAAGAAAATGTTTGGTGCAGATGGAAAAGACCTTGTACTAAAAGTACCCCCAGGAACAATCATCAAGGATGAAAAGACTGGTGAAATCCTTGCTGACTTAACAGAGCATGGGGAAAGAAAAGTGATTGCCAGAGGTGGAAAAGGTGGAAAAGGAAATGTACACTTTAAGACTGCCACTAGACAGGCTCCCCGTTTCGCCATTGCGGGAGAACAAGGACAATCCCTTACAGTTGTAATGGAGCTAAAATTAATTGCCGATGTAGGATTAATCGGCTTCCCCAACGTAGGAAAGTCTACTTTCTTATCGGTGGTTACCAGTGCAACACCAAAGATTGCAGACTATCATTTCACTACATTAACACCAAACTTAGGAATGGTTAAGACAAAGTTCGGTGATAGCTTTGTATTGGCTGATATTCCAGGGCTTATTGAAGGTGCCCATGAGGGGATTGGACTAGGTCATGAATTCCTTCGTCATGTAGAAAGAACGAAGGTATTAATCCATGTATTGGATGTAGCATCTGTGGAGGGAAGAGATCCTTTAGAGGATTTTGAAAAAATTAACCAAGAACTAAAACTCTATAGTGAAAAACTAGCAGAGAAACCTCA
This sequence comes from Alkaliphilus hydrothermalis, assembly GCF_016908555.1. Lineage (GTDB taxonomy): Bacteria > Bacillota > Clostridia > Peptostreptococcales > Natronincolaceae > Alkaliphilus > Alkaliphilus hydrothermalis. The sequence goes on along the minus strand of NZ_JAFBEE010000018.1, from coordinate 39,705 downwards.
AATTGTAGCGGCTAACAAGACTGACCTTCCAGGAGCCGAAGAAAACTACGAAAGAGTTAAGAAGGAATTGGAGTCAATAGGGGTTCAAGTATTTCCCATTTCCGCTGCCACCAATAAAGGCTTAGACGAGCTACTTGCTTTTGTGTCTCAGAGACTAAAAGAAGCTGAAGAAGAAGAAAGACAAGCTATTATTGAGGGTGTAGAAGAGGAAAAAGTATATAAATTTAATCCAGAAGAAGAAAAATTATTTACAATTAGAAGAGAAAATAATACCTTTATTGTAGAAGGCAAGTTTGTGGAAAGACTAGTTTACTCTACGAACTTTGATGATATGGATTCATTAGCCTACTTCCAAAAAGTCTTAAGAAAGCGGGGAATCATCGATGAGCTAAAAGAGCTGGGAATTAATGATGGTGATTTAGTAAAAATTGATGAGATTGAGTTTGAGTACTATGATTAAAGAGACGGGGGTCTAGAAGTAAGTATGAACTGTATAAACTGTGAAAACTGCAAAGTAAATGCCAAAACCTATTTTTGTTTAGCTAAAAATGATTTTGTAATTAGTGAGCAATCAACAAGTGTTGAGAAGATTCGTACAGGTTGGAAGAAGGGTGTTAAAGAATATGAGGTTCATCGCAGAAAGAGCAGGAAAGAAGTAGAGGTATAAGAAAAGGAGCAGATCAATGTTAACTGGAAAGCAACGAAGTTTTTTAAGAGGTTTAGCAAACAAGGAAAAGCCAATTACTCAAATCGGTAAAGCTGGTTTGACGGTAAGTTTTTTAGAACAATTGGACTTAGCTTTAGAGTCAAGGGAGCTTGTTAAGGTAACGATCCTAGAGACGGCTTTATTAGATACTAAAGATACAGCCAATGAAGCAGCAGAACTACTAAAGGCTGAATACGTTCAAGCTATTGGAAATAAATTTGTTCTATTTAGAAGATCAAAAAATAATCCTAGAATTGAATTACCAAGACCTAAAAAATAAGAACTAGTGAGAAATCACTAGTTTTTTTTATAACGGATAGGAAAGTTCTACATTTAATTAATATAAATGTATAGACCAAACTTTTTCTATCGTCTAACTGCAAAAATATGAAGTTTTTTTTACGTAAAATTTTTATATTTATGCAAAATAGTATATAATGTAATAACAGGACAACATGGTAAGATTTACGAAGGAGGAAAACAAGATGAAGGTACTAGTACTAATTTTGACCCTAGCTGTATGTATATGGGTTGTAATGAGCCAAGGAAAGCGCCGAGAGAAAAGAATCCATAATAAAATTAAATCTATGGGTGGAAAGGTTATTACAATAGAGAGAAGCACTTTTCTTGCAGGAACAGGCCCCTTTAAAGTAGTGAGTAAAGGGCGTGTGGTATATAGAGTAGTATATACCATAGACGGTGAAGAAAAGGAAGGCTGGGCTCGTTTTGGTGGAATACTTGGGGCCGATTGGCGACTGTAAAATAACATATAAAATATAAAATTACTTACTTAATGCAGTTTTAATGGTCTTCAAAAAACTCTCTTATGGCTTGATTAACTTAAACTATAAGAGAGTTTTTTGTGTCCTGTTGATGATACATATCTTCTGGGTCGCTTCAAAGAACTAGCATGTAATATGTTATATAATGGGTATTGAAAGCAAATCAAAGGAGGGAATAAAATGCAAGGCTTAATGGGACCCGATTGGAGGTTGTAGAAAAAAGAACATTATAGGGTGGTAAGATGTGGTTTTCATGCTCTGGTTTGCTACCTCCTAAATGAACAGCTAAAAAAATCATAGTATATTAGAGGAATAAGGTTTTAATCGTTAAAGCAAGTTACAACTAAAATGATAATATTGTAAAGTAGAGATCCAATGATTCAACCTTTTGAATTAATGGGTCTTTTTTCTTATTTATAATCTGCAAAATAATATAAAATCCGACGAAAAAATAAAGGAGTTTCGGAAAAAATATAGAATAAAAGTATTTATTGTAACTGATTGTGGATAGATAAGTAAAAGGATTTGATTTTAAATATGTATAAAATAGGAGAAGTTCAATGGTTATAGAAAAGTTTATATTTATTAACTATGGTCTATTAATTATCCTTATCAGTATGTCACTATATACTGATTGGAAAACAAATAAAATAAAAAATGTTATTGTATATCCCTTCATGGTAGTGGGACTGATATTAAATCTAGTTGTAGGGGGATGGATAGGTGGTCTTCAGTCTTTCTATGGAATAGGTATTCCTATTGTCTTATTACTCATTTTCTATATAGTAGGGGCAATGGGGGCGGGGGATTTAAAACTTTTTGCCGCCATTGGCGCTTTGATGGGGAAAGATTTTGTTTTGAAAACCATGGTAGTTTCTTTTATTAGTGGGGGTTTTATTGCACTGGGGCTAATGATCATCAGAAAAAATGGAAGGCAGAGACTTAAGTATTTAATCAACTATATATGCATGACAATAATAAGTGGAAAAATTAATGGCTATACCCAAATCAAAAAAGATAGGGATGGAAAATTTCCCTTTGCAGTAGCCATATTTACAGGCGTGATGATTATGATTTTCTTGAAGCCCTTGTAAGACGGGGCAAAAAAGAAATGAATAAGCAATAGATGAAAATGAGCAATTGAGAGAAAATAAGCAAGAGAGCAAGAGGGAAATATTTGAGTAATTGAAGTAAATCTGCAATAGGAGGGTGAAGAAGTGAGGTTAAAACTGTTAATTGCAGACCCAGACCAACGGTACTTGGGGGCTTTGGAACAATATTTTTCGGTGAATCAGCAGGAACGATTTTATTTAGGTTTCTTTTCAAAACAGGAGTATTTACTGGATTATCTAAAGAAAAATCCTCAGGAAGTAGACATTTTATTGGTAAATAGTGGTTTTTACACAGAGGATTTAAATCATTTGGGGATAAAAAAAATTTTCCTATTATCGGAGGGATTGGTTCAAGTAGAGTCAAGTCAGCTTCCTTTGATTAAGAAATTTCAATCCTGTGATGCTTTGATTTCAAAAATTATGGATGCATTTGTAGAGGAGGAGATCCACAGTGGATTCTCCGAAACAAATAATCAAACGGTAGGGAAGTCAGAAGGATGTAAAATTTTTTCCATATACTCTCCCATGGGAGGGGTAGGAAAGACTACTGTTGCTGTTGCTACGGGCACCCTGTTGGCGCAAATGGGGAAAAAGGTATTGTATTTAAATCTTGAGGGGATCTCTTCCCAGTATATATATTTTCAACAAGGGAGTGAGTACAGTCTTTCAAATATTTTTTATTTGACAAAGAATAGGAATAAAAACCTTACCTTAAAGTTGGAATCTATGGTGATGAAGGATTATGCCACCCAGATTCATTATATAGCACCCCTTGATAGTCCATTGGAACTGGAGGAAATTGAGCCAAAGGATATTGAGTATCTTTTAACAGAACTTGAGGGTAGTCGTATGTATGACTATATCATATTGGATTTATCGAGTAATTTTGACTCCAACAATCTTAAATTTATGACAATGTCTCATAAAGTTATGATGATTCTAAATCATGATCCCATCGCAAGAACAAAAGGAGATCAGCTTTTAGAACAAATCAATAGGACGCCACAGGTGAAAGATAAGTTGTTGGACAAAATTATTTGGATTATGAACTGTAGCATGGTGGATGATGGCGATGACTTAGTGGAGGAAATTCAGATAGATGTTGAAGAGAAGTTTATCAAATTTAACTTGCCTGAAAGTCGCGAAAGTTGGGTTAAACGTGATGGTAAATTGGTGCTAAATAGCAGTAGCCCATTGGCAAAGGCTGTTTTGGATATGTTAAATACTTTGGAAATATAGGAAATATAGGAAATAAAAGAATCGTTAAAGGGAGATTTTTATGGAAACAGCAGAATTAAAGGAATTAATAGAAAAGATTAAAGCCGAAATCAAAGAGAATATGGATTATATGAAGGACCCTACTGATGAAGAAATTGAGGAGCTTATCGAAACCTCTGTCTTTAATCATTCTAAAGAACGCTACTTAAAGATTTCAGAAAAACAATCCATTATAGAGTCGGTATTCAATTCCATGAGACGTTTGGATATTCTTCAACCTCTCTTGGAGGATGAATCCATCACAGAGATTATGATTAATGGCCCTCGGGATATATTTATTGAAAGAGGTGGAAAAAGCCAACGGCTAGAACAACAGTTTACCGATGAAAAAAAGCTGGAGGATGTTATCCAATCCATCGTTGCAAAGGTCAATAGAGTAGTCAATGAGGCTTCACCAATTGTAGATGCAAGGCTACAAAATGGTGCTAGAATCAATGCGGTATTACCCCCCGTTGCACTGAATGGCCCGATCCTTACGATTAGAAAATTCCCAGAAAACCCAATCACCATCCAGCAGTTGGTGGAGATGGGATCCCTGACGGAGGAGGCTGCCATATTTCTACAAAGAATGGTGGAGGCAAGGTACAATGTTTTCATTAGTGGAGGGACAGGTTCGGGAAAGACCACCTTTTTAAATGTTTTATCAAATTTCATTCCTAGGGATGAACGGATTATTACCATAGAGGATTCGGCAGAGCTTCAAATAAAAGGGGTTGAAAACTTAGTAAAACTGGAGACCCGTACCGCCAATGTTGAAGGGAAAAATGGTATTCCTATGAGGGAATTGATTAAAACCGCCCTAAGGATGCGACCTGATCGGATTATTGTTGGAGAAGTAAGGGGTACTGAGGCTATTGATATGCTTCAAGCAATGAATACAGGTCACGACGGTTCCCTATCAACTGGTCATGCCAACTCCACAAAGGATATGCTTAGTCGATTGGAAACCATGGTTCTAAGTGGAACCCCTCTACCCCTAGAGGCTATCAGGCAACAGATTGCCAGTGGAATAGATATTATTGTTCATCTTGCCAGAATCAGAGACAAGTCAAGACGGGTGATGGAAATTACCGAGGTTGTTGATTTTCAAAAAGGAAAAATTCGTCTCAATCCATTATTTGAATTTGAAGAAATCGGTGAAGATGTTCAAAAGAGGGTCATTGGAAGTTTAAAAAGAAGTGAAAACCAACTATCGAATACCTTGAAGCTAAAATTAGCCGGTATAAAGTTGGATTCCAGTGAAAGGGATTAGGTGGCGTTATGATTATAAGATGGATTTTAATAATAATAGGAATCTTAGCTCTAGGGGGGATCATCCTACTTCAGATTGCCGATAAGAAATCGACTAAAGGCGGAAAATATTTTGTTGATTCTATGATTTCAAAAGGAAGGCAACTCTTCAGTAAAAGCAAGGGAGTAAAAGAGGTAAAAAAAGCAGTCGAGCAAGGTAAGGATGATGATCATAAAGTAGCTAAAGCCTATAGGGAAACTGTTCCTAATAGTTGGCTTTACGATTATAACCAATACCCTATGGGGCAGAGGGAGAGGTTAATCTATCTGTCATTGGCGGTGGTGGTGCTATATATCATTGGCTACATATTTTATCAGAGTTGGGTTGGAGCCTTCCTACTGACTCCTGTTGCTTTATTCTATCCTTCCTACAAGAGAAGGGACAAAATTGAACTACAGAAAAAGCAACTAAATCTAGAATTCAAGGAGGCACTTTATGTCATCACATCCTCTTTATCGGTGGGGAAATCTCTAGAGATGGCAATACGGGATGGGGTAAAGGAGTTAGAACTTTTGTATCCATATAACGACACCTATATTGTCGAGGAGTTGCAATATATCGTCAGAAAAATAGAAATGAATGTGACGGTGGAGGAGGCTTTTTTGGATTTTGCCAAAAGAAGCCACAGTGAGGATATACAAAATTTTGTTGAAGTATTGATGATTTGCAAAAGAACAGGTGGCAACTTAGTGGAGGTGATGAAGAACACCTCAAAGATGATCACTGATAAGATAGAGTTTCAACAGGAGTTAGATCTGATGCTTTCCAAACGAAAATTCGAGCAAAAAATTTTAAATATCATTCCAGTGGTGATGGTATCGGTATTGACGTGGAGTGCCCCAGACTATATGGCTCCTGTATTTAATAGCATGACAGGAAAAATTGTCATGACGGTGGCTATACTCCTCTTTGGGATTTCCATGGTAATTACAAGAAAAATTGTCAGGATTGAGGTGTAGCGATGGTTTTAAAAGTTTGGCTTGTTATGAATTTAGTAGTATTAATCCTACTCTATTTTCTGTCAAAAGGGAAGTATGAAGACATATTTAATCAGTTGGATGAAAAAATTTACCCCTTAAAACGATTTTTAGGGATGGGGCATTACTTAATGAAGCAAATAGATTATCAATATAATACGGGCTATGACCAAAGGATGATTTTATTGTTTAATCAGATTCATGGGGGAAAGGAAGGTAGGGAGTATATAGAGGTCCACTGGGCAAATCAAGTTACATTGACGCTATTAGTGGTTTTATTGTTTGCATTCTTTGCAGTGATTCTGGAGGAGATTAGTACAGAGTTTATATTTTTTTCGATTCTAGCCATCGTAGGCGTTATATTTGCTTTGAATAACGAAGTGCAGCAGCAGTTTAAGAAAAGGCAGTTGGAGATTAAATTGGACTTTACTGTGTTTTTGAGTAGACTGATTTTACTGATGAATGCTGGACTTAATGTTTCAAAGGCATGGGAACGAATCGTAGCAGAACAGGTGAGGGACCGACCCCTGTACAAAGAACTAAGGGTGACAATCCATGAAATAAGAAATGGAAAATCTGAAGAGGAGGCCTATGAGGACTTTGCAAATCGATGTAGGAATCCAGAAATTTTTAAATTTGTTTCTTTAATCATTCAAAATCTGAAAAAGGGAAATGAAGAAACCATTTCAATGCTTAGGTTACTGACTACTGAATGTTGGGAGTCCAGAAAAAACACGGCAAAGGTATTGGGGGAAGAGGCATCTACTAAATTATTAATCCCCATGATGATTATGTTTGCTGCCATCCTTTTAATCGTAATGACACCAGCGGTTTTAGCATTGAGGATGATGTAGTACTAAAAATATTTAAGAATGTTTATATCAATTATCGTTTAAGGTTTTAAAGCTATTGATTTTAATTTCGAGAAGGGAGGGAGAGGCATGTTAAAGAAAATCAAAGGATTCCTAGTGGAGGAAGGTGGATTAGGTACTGTAGAATTGGTACTATTGGTTGCTGTTTTAGTGGGTTTAGCTCTCATATTCAAAACTGCTATAGCTGAATTTGTAAGAGATGTACTAGGTAAAATTAAAGGAAATGAAATAGATCCACAAAAAATCTAATAAAGGCAATCAAAACAGGGGGGATACACTTTATTTTATCTTCCCCTTCTTAAAGGATGTTGAGAGAATGAAAAGTGACATGGACTCATATTTCAATTTATATGAAGAGGAATCAATGGATACTCCAAAGGAAGAAAGGGGAAGTATGACGGTGGAATTGGCGTTGATTTTTCCCTTTATCATCCTAACAATACTTTCTGTCATTTATATGGTGGTGATTATGTATCAGTACGCCCATCTCCAATCTTTGGTTAATACCACTGCAGAGGGGGTGGCAATCGGCTGGGGAAGAATCAGCTCCTACGATGAGATCACTCCACTACTAGATTCAGGTTCTATTGGTGATGACGAAATTAAAACTCCCCTCTATTGGCGATTAACCTTGCTGGTGGATACCGCTACTAAGGAGAAGAAGGTAGCGGATTATCTTGCTAAAAAGATAAGTGAAAAATCTGTATTAGGATTGAAGGAGAGTAATGTGAAGGTGGTATACAAGGATTTAATCATCTATAGGGAAGTAAATATTTCGTTGGCAGTAAAATATAACATTCCGCTTCCTTTGGTGGGGGGCTTAAATATATTAGGAAATCAATACACTGTAGAGGTAGATTCAAAATCCATCGTGAAGGATTCTGCTGAGTTTATAAGAAATGTTGATTTGGCCACAAATTTAATGGATGACTTTGAGTTAACAAAAGCAATAAAGGAACAATATAACGAAAATATAAATTTGATAAAGGAGAAAATCGGTGATTTACTTCAATCGCAATAAGCAAGATGAAAAAGACTACTTTGGAGAAAAGGGAACCATCACAGTCTTTTTAAGTATAACCCTATTGGTCGTCATTACCCTTACAGGTATGCTGGTGGATGGTGCCAGAATCCGTACAGGGGATGCAACCATGAAACGGGTGGCTTCTACGGCTCTTATTTCTACCCTATCCCACTATGACCAGACCCTAAAAAAGGAATATGGATTATTTGCATTGGCAATGCCCCAAGGGGAGATGGAGGCCTTTGTTAAGGAATATATGAATAAAGGTTTAAGACCAACAGATTTCTTGGAGGGCCCAGTTCTAAAGTCCAAAGCAGATTATTGGGATCTTTATCAATTTAATATAGAAAAGCTACAGGTCACCCCCCGATATTCTTTGGAGGAGGATGTTGTCCTTAGGCAGCAAATACTGGAACATATGAAATATAGAGGGCCTAAAATTCTAGTGGAGGAGTTCTATGAAAAAATCAAAGCCATGTCCACTGTAGAGGAAAATGCTACTTTACTAAAGGAGAAAATTGAAATTGAAAGGGAACTAAACGACCTAGCCCATATGGAAAAGGAATTGTTAGTTGAAATACAAAAGGCAAAGAGATTTAATCATCAACAGTACAAGCAATTGGGGGAAGGAATCGGGACAGATGTGGTTACTATTGTGGCTTTGCAAGGTGAAAAACATCAGCTTTTAAAAGAATTACAGCATCAACATGGGTTGCTGGCGAATGTTCCACCAGAGGATAAAAAGCAGTTGGAAGACTCAATAGCAGGAATAGGAGCTGGTATCGCAGCCCTGCAGGAAAAAATCAGTAATGCTGATCAACAACTGACAAGTCAGATAACACAGATTACCAGCAAACTAAAGGGCCACATGGAGGCAAATGCTAAAATACAACAGTTGGCTGGTCAAATAGAAGAAAAAATGCTTGCTATCAAAAGTAAGATTGAGGCTCTGGAAGGGACAAATGTTGATATAGCCACCATGAAAAAGGAATTGGACAAATACAGAAAAGCCATTGAAGAATACAGCATTGGGGATTTGGTGGAGGTGAGTGGAGCAAATTATCAAAGTCTTCGGGAAGCCCTCCTGCTGATTAATCAGATTAACTCCACTGTGGCTTATCGAAGAAATGAAAATTACGCCAGTGGTGAGGTCGGTGAAATCAATGGTAAAGTTAAGGATTACAATATTAAAATTAATCAGTATAACAATGACCTGACTTATTATAAGTGGCAACTGGAACCTGAAGAAGAAAAGGAGGCCAGGGAAGCGGATGAAAGGAAGAAGGCTGCAAGGGAAGCCAATGATCTATTGAGCACAAAGGAAAAGGATAGTATTGTAATTCCTCAAAAACTACAAGATATTTTACCATCCAAAGGGATGGAAGGGAAGTTCAATTTTTCACCAATAGAGTTTGATTATGAACCTAAGGATTTGGGATATAGTGATGAAAGCTTCAACATGATTTCAACCATTCTGGGGGGAGCAGAGGCACTGGGGGAAGGGATTCGTAATGAGATTTACATCAATGAATATATACTAGATGTATTTAATAATTACGTTAATCAGGAGAAAAAGCAACGGACTGCTTTTTTTAATTCAGAGGTGGAATATATCCTCTATGGAAATCCCTCTCAGCAGGAAAATATCACTGCTGTAAAAAGAGATCTGATCATGATGAGGTTTGTAGTCAATCTTCTTTATGTATATAGTGACCCAAAACTGGTGGAGAGCGCCACCATTTTAGCAACAAGCTTGGCAGCACCCATTGGACCAGCGGCAATGCCATTGATTAAGACATTAATATTATGTGGCTATGCCATGAATTACTCTGTTGAAGATGTCAACCAACTGTTAAAGGGGGAGGCTGTCAATTTTTATAGGGGAAAAGAAGCTTTGAAGTTAATTTATGAGGATTACGTAAGGTTCCTATTGCTTAGACCAGGCTATAGCCATTCTACAAAAATTAATCGTGTAAAGGATTTGATTCAGCTGAATCTTCAAAAGAACCCTATTTATGGAGAAAAGTACCTAATCAAGCAATCTAATACCTTTGTCGATTTGAAAGTTCAATATTCCATGAAGGTGCTTTTTTGGGGCAAGAAGGATAGACAAGCCCATTATAAAATGGAGCTCATGCAGGGGTATTAGGAAAAATATAAGAATTCGACTAAAGTAGTAGATTGTACAGTGAGGAGCTACAGGATGATAAAAGGTTTATTTAGTTTTAAAGGACTTAATAAATTAAGGTTTTTTAAAAGTCTTAAGGTCTTCACAAGGGTTAGAGGCACCAGCTCCAAAGGGTCTATAACAGTAGAGGCAGCAATTGTTTTGCCGATTTTTATCTGTGCAGTGATGACAATTGGGATCTTCAGCAGGCTTTACTACCTCAATGAAATCATGCATCATGCCTTGACGGAAACCGCCCATGAACTATCAAATATTAGTTACCTCTATCATGCCAGTGGGATTTATGGTATACAAAAAGATTTAGATGATAAGCTTGGAAATTATGCGAATATGAACTCCGATAATGCAGTGGAGGATACAGTCTATGTTGTAGCGGCCCATATTTATGATGAGGGGAAAGTTCATTTTGGAAATATGATTGTGAAGGAGCTTTCAAAGAAATATTTTATTACTTCCAAAAACCCCAGTGTAGATTTAAGATTAAAAAGGCTAAATATAGTAGAGGGTTGGGAGGGATTGGACTTCAGTAGGTCCAGTTACCTTACTGATAATCAAGACATAGATATTGTGGTCTCTTATAGAGTTGACTTGCCATTACCTTTTGAGTTTATTAATGAAATCCCCATTCTTCAACGGGTAACTTTACGGGCGTGGATGGGGGGCTCTTTACCTACAGATTTTAATAAGTCTGCGACAATAGGGGATGAACTGTTTCCAGCAGGACTGGTGGATGAAATTGTAGTGGCTGGCTTTGATGTTTGGGGACTTTCTGTATTTAAACGGGGGAGGGCAATAAAAGGGCTTTTAGGAAGCAATTTAGACGTGGATTTCCCCATTATTGATAAACTGGAGAATCAGCAAGTCACGGCCATACGAAGCCATGATACCCGTCTTGCCAGTAATCAAGGAAGGAAATTCTTTTATCAGCTGACTGCGGAAATTCGGGAGCTGGAGGATTTCACTGATCGAACCTATAAGGGAACTAAGGTAGGGCCAGGGGATTATAATGGAAAGCTATTAAATATTGTTATTCCCTATGAAAAATTATCAGAAGAACAAGTGAAGCATATGGAAGATGCAAAAAAATATGCAGCCGATAGAAGTATTACCATCAAAGTGACTGTTGTAAAGTAGGATTATGGGATGGAAGTTGCAAATTAAACTGATGAGGAGGTGGGGTATGAATTGGTCTTTAGTTTCCTATGGAATATTGATAATTTTTTTAGGAGTAGTTGCCTATTACGATTTCAAAAGCTTTATCATTCCCAACAAACTCCTACTAGCTGGAGGGTTAATAGGATTACTATTATTTTTCTTCAACAAAGATTTATCCATTACCTCTGTTTTATTGGGGGTAACAGTGGTTGGGGGATTGGCACTGGCGATTGCACATCTAACAAAGGGAGGGTTAGGGCTAGGGGATGTAAAACTTTTAGCATGTCTTGCAATGTATGTTGGTTTGTGGAGATTATTAAATATTGTACTGATTTCCTCCATTTTAAGTGGAATGATTGGTCTAGTACTTTTAGTGTTTGGAAGGGTCAGTAAAAAGACAGTGATACCCTTTGCCCCCTTTATATTTGTCAGCACTATCCTAGTTTTTTTTCTACAATAAACCAACATATAGAGTGGGTATAGATAAAACTAAACTAAAGGAAGGGAGTAACCTATGGAAAAGGAAGCAAAATTACCCTATGAAGTCACTTTTGAAAGTGATGTGAGGGGGAGTTATTTAGTATTAAAGGTCAATCAAGAGGATGACTTATATGGTTACCAAGTGGAGATGATGTTGAGCAATAATATACCTTCTCTCCTAGAGTTTAATTTAAGACAAAAAGATATTTATAGGTATTTGTACTATAACATAACCTCAAAGCTCAAACTGAGTAATCTACTGGAAAGGCGAAAATTAAAAAAAATAGAGTTATTGGAGATATTAATAGAAATTCTACAGGGAATTTTAGCAGGAACTAATTTTCTACTAAATTATGATGGGTATTGCATTCAAGAGGAATATATATTTATTCACCCAGAGACCCTACAGATTAGCCTGCTATATATACCCTCGCCTATGAAGGGTGGGGACTTGGGACAGGAGCTTGGACGATTAATCAATCGTCTTATCGTTGCAGTAGATCCCAATGAAGAGTCAAGTGACAACCTACTTTTAAAAATTCTATACTTGTTAAACCTACAGACTTTTACTTTAGAAGGTTTCTTGGTATCCTTAAGGGAACTAAAGGGGGAAGTGTTGAGGGAAAGCACAATAGGCACAAAAACTCGTTCTAAAGAGCCTCAAGAGCAACTCCCCTCAAATAAGCTGTCACAGTATCCACCGAAGAATCATATGCCCTTTGAAGAAGGAAAAATAGTGATTAAAAAAGATAATAAGGCTTGTAAAGAATACAAAGCTAATAAAGATACCACTCTAAAAGAAAAAAAGGGATTGAAAAAAGAGACGGTGGTATCCAAGGCAAAACAAGCTGCAAAGGAAATGGACTACACCAATAGGACTAAATTAATGATTCTTTTATCAGAAACCTTGATTCTAATTACAGTGGGATTGATTTTTCTTGAGACAACTATTCTGAAAAATCCTGCTACAGGGCAGGTTGATGTAGCATCGCTTATGGGGGTATTTATTTTGGTGTCGGTAATAAACTATCTTCTCTTCAAAAAAGTTTTCCTTAAGGAAAGGATTACAGTTGTAAAAGAAGTGGAAACAGTGAAAGATCATCCACCAAATTCAAAACAAGTAAAAGGTTTTAAAGAAAATACTGCTTACCCAAAAAAAGGAACCTATGCCGGAAATCTAGATACAGTATTATTGGTGTCCAGTAACGGAAGACCCAACTTAATCAGTGTTCAAGGTGGGATCAAGGAAAAGAAGCCAATTAATGGAGATTTATTTATAGTGGGAAAATTGAAGGAACAGGTGGATTATGTAGTGCCTAAAAAAACTGTAAGTAGAGTCCATGCTGAAATTCGTCATGTAGATGGTGGATACTTTCTCAAAGACCTTAACTCCCGTAATGGTACATATTTGAATGGAGAAAGGATTCAAAGTAATATTGATTTCCTTTTAAAGGATGAAGACAGAGTCACTTTTGCAGATGCTGAATACATATTTTCATTTGAGGAAAATAGTCGCTAACGGTTATTGCCAAGGAAATACAAGTTTTAAATGTGATATCATAAGATAGAAGGATAGCCCTAATCCTGTAGGAGTACTTTTTGCAGGCTTAGGGCTTCATATTGTCTATTGAGAAAAATTTAGATATCATGTAATTGATCTCTGATAATTTTAGAGATTAATTACTTTCATTTTATATTTTACTAGGTAATAAATGGTGTTTTTTCAGTAGCAAGTAATACCAATGCACAAGTAAGTAGGCGAAAAGGTAAGAAAGAAACGTTAGTCCAAAACTCCAACTATTTTTATAGACGACAAAACCAAGATAAACCCACACAGTCTCCATTAGGGTAGTGACACCAGTAAAGGTTAAAAGAACTAAATAACTTGGTGTTCCTTTTAGTTCTAGCGTATAAATATAGATAGAGCCCAAAATTCCGAACAGGCCAATATTCATTGGCAGGGTTGAGAGGGAACCATATTTTAGAGGAGTTGAATGCCAAAATCCATAAAAATAACCAAAACTATTGAAAACATAGGATACTATACTGGCAAAAGGTGTAATAAGTAACATAATGTAGGCTTTCCTTTTATATAAATAAATCCCCGCAATCCAAGGAAGAATAAAGCCTATCAACCAATTATAAATGTTAACATCAATCATTTGCTCATCAACCTTCCTTAATAATAGATTTTACTAGTTGTTAAGTACAAGTTGTGCCGTATATTAAAAATATTCTGTTAGCTATATAGATATCTTGCCCCATGAAACAATGTTTATCCTGTTTAATTGATAATGTTCGACAAAAAAGTCATTTTAGTATATAATTGATACGATTTGATTCTTTATTGAAATATAGTATAATATAGCAACTAGCACTGATAAAAAGAGGTATAAATATGAAGATATTGAAAAAAGGTGAAGTTAGCCAAATCAAGAGAATAGGAATCTTAGGAGGGACTTTTGATCCCATCCACAATGGTCATTTATTTATCGCAGAAATGGCACTTGAGGACCTTCAATTGGATGAGGTTGTTTTTATTCCAAACAGAAGGTCTCCCCACAAACTGGGTGTTCAAGTTACCGAAGCCTATCATCGGCTCATTATGACGGAGATTGCCACAATCGATAATGGAAAATTTACTGTTACGCCTATGGAAATCCAGAGGGAGGGACCATCTTATACAATAGACACAATACACCAACTACACAAAGAATTTCCTGAAAATGCATCCTTCTACTTTATTACAGGGTCAGATGTTTTGATGGATATTCAGTTATGGCGGGGTTACCGGGAGCTGTTTCAATTAATTAAATTCGCCGTGGTAACCAGGGGAGGATTTAATAATACAGAGCTGGAGGATAAAATTCTCTATTTAAAGAATCAATATGGCGCAGAGATTTTAAAGATTAAAATACCAAACCTTGAAATTTCTTCTACAGATATTAGAAAAAGGACAAATGAAGGAAAGTCTATTAAGTATCTAGTACCAGAGGGCATAGGTGCATATATTAGAAAACATGGACTGTATCTTTCACAAGAGGAGTGATGACATGAAGAAGGAACTAGTAGAGCATATAAAGGAAAAGTTGAAGGAAGTAATTAATCAAAAGAGATATATTCATACTTTAGGAGTGGTGGATGCGGCTGTTTATTTAGCCGAAAAGTATGGAGCAGATCTACATGAAGCGGAGATTGCAGCCCTCCTTCATGATTATGCGAAGGACTTTACTGAGGAACAATTAAAGGGTTATATAAAAAAGCATGGACTTGAGGTGGATGAGGTTCTAATGGAGGCATATCAGTTACTCCATGGTAAGGTTGCTGCCCATATTGCTAGGGTGGAATTTAATATCCACAATGAAAATATATTAAAGGCTGTGGAAAATCACACAACAGGTGCAGCCAATATGGGAAAACTTGAAAGAATTATTTATTTGGCAGACTTTATCGAGGTGGGGAGAAATTACCAAGGGGTAGATGAACTCAGGCTGTTGGCAGAGGAGAATTTAGACAGGGCTGTGTTGCAGGCATTCAATAATACGATCCATTATGTTTTAAGTATTGGAAAGCTCCTTCATCCAAATACAATCCACGGAAGGAATGAACTCCTTCAACAAGTGAAAGACCTACGAGGTGACTTATGGCAAAAATAGATAAAAAGAGAGTAATAGGTAGCCCAAAACGATTTAGCATTTTTCTTCTGTTGATCGTACTTATGTTTTTTGCAGGGGGGGCCTTTGCAAATTTAATTAAGGCTGGAGGGTTTAATGGAGAAGAAACTTTATTCAAAAATCCATTTGTAAAGGATGAGCGTTTAAATATCCTTGTTTTTGGCGTGGATGCCCCAGATAAGGAAAGTATTAAGGGGACAAGGTCAGACTCCATCATGCTTTTGTGTGTGAATTCATCAGGGAAAAATCCCGTATTAATATCAATTCCAAGGGATACTAGAGTAGAAATTCCCGGAAGAAGGTATCACGAAAAAATTAACCATGCCCATGCTTACGGAGAAGAGGAACTTCTAGAGGAGACGATGGAAAAACTATTTAATATAGATATAGACTATTATGTAAGGGTGAATTATAAAGCTGTTGAAGAGGTGGTAGATGCATTGGGGGGTGTAGAGGTGGATGTCCCTATGGATATGCAATACACCGATAGACGGTCAACCCCACCATTGAGCATCAACATTAAAAAGGGATTACAAACCCTCAATGGACAAGAGGCAGTTAATTTCATGCGTTATAGAAAAGGGTATGCAAATCAAGACTTAGGAAGAATTGAAGCCCAACAACAGTTTGTTAGCGCCTTAAAGGATAAAGTACTTTCCCCCTCCGTCATTACTAAGATTCCAAAGCTGATTGATATTTTCTATGATAATGTAAATACCAACATTCCTAAGACAAAATTAGTTTCACTAGGCTCAAAGGCTGTAGGGCTTCAAGGGGAAGATATTGTAAGATTAACATTACCAGGAACTTCTAAATATATTAATGGCATCTCCTATTATCTACCGGACGAAGAACAACTAAAGCAAATTAGAAATGCCCATCTATTAGATGAAGCAGAATATGTACCAACTGTTGAGGTGTTAAATGGATGTGGTAAAGCGGGAATAGCCTCTACCTACAAAGAGAAAATTGAAGCATCAAATATCCAATTGGAGGAAGTTATGGTAGGCAACTATACGACTTCGGATGTTAGTACTTCCTTTATCGAGTATAGTGGTAAAGCTGAGAAAAAGGCGAAGGAGATAGCAAAACTTTTAGGAATCAAAAAAGTAACTAAATATGAAGGTGATGTTGCTAGTGCTGAGATCCGAGTTATTATAGGAGAAGACTTGGATAAGTAATTATATACGTCTCCCCATGAATATATTTCTACTTAATCAATATATTTATATCAATGAGACAATTAAAACAATGATGATTGATTTTGATTGGATTTTGATTTAATAAATTGCTAGGAGGATTTTATGGGAATTTTAGGGATAGTTTTGCTATTTTCTTTGGGCTTGTTTATTATTATTAAAGGCGGAGACTGGTTTGTTGTATCGGCAGTATGGTTGGCAAAAGTAACGGGGATTCCCAATGTCTTGATTGGGGCCACTATTGTTAGTATTGCCACTACACTGCCGGAACTTTTGGTTTCATCCATTGCCACCCATCAAGAATTTTACGATGTTGCCATAGGCAATGTTGTGGGGTCTATGGTATGTAATATTGGTTTGATTTTAGGTCTGACAGCAATTCTATCTCCTATACAAATCCAAAGGCGTAGTTTTACAGTTAAAAGTTCATTTATGCTGCTCACCTGTGGGGTCTTGTATTACTTGGCGTTTAATAGAATCATCTCATCGGGAGAAGGGAATGTTTTTCTAATTCTATTCGGTATTTATATAGCAATGAACATTATGGAATTCAGTGGCAGAGGGAAGAAAAATCATGAGTTCCAAGGGATGGGGTATGACAGAAGCAACTCCCTCCATTATATTGGGAGGTTTGTGTTAGGGGCAATCTTTATTACCCTAGGAGCTAGATTGCTGGTGAATAACGGTGTTGCTTTAGCTGGGATTATCGGTATTCCTGAACAGGTGGTTAGTTTGACCTTGATTGCCTTGGGGACTTCATTGCCAGAACTGACAACAGCCATCACTGCAGTGGTGAAAAAGCAGCAGGGGATTTCGGTGGGGAATATTATCGGTGCCAATGTTCTTAATATGGTCATGGTATTGGGGGTATGCTCCAAGCTGGCTTCAGAAGGGATTGTTATTAGCTATCAAAATATAATGATGGGGGCTACAATTTTCAACATTCCCCAGACTTTATACTTAGATTTACCCATAACCCTGTTAATGATGGTTATAATAACAATAGGTGGTTTTTTAACAGGTAAAATAAGCCGAGGATTGGGTTTTGGAATTTTCGGTATATATTGCATATATTTATTTACTTTGGTAAGATTATTTATGTAAAGACATAGGAGGAGTTATATGGAAAATAAAACATTAGAAACAGTTTATAGAATTGTTGAGGGGATCGATGATAAGTTAGGGGAAGATATCGCAGTATTAAAGCTCAGTGAGATTTCCTCCATCTGTGATTACTTTATAATCGCCAGTGCGACCTCCCTTAGACAAGTCAAATCCATTGCTGATGAAATCGAAGACCGTATGGAAATGCTTGATATGAAGCTTAGAAATAAAGAAGGGCATCAGACTGGTAACTGGATTCTACTAGATTATGGAGATATTGTTGTACACCTTTTCTTTGAAGAAGATCGAGGATTCTACAACCTTGAAAAAATTTGGAAGGATGCTGAAATAATTGATGTTGACAATGTTATAAAGAATAATATATAATGAAGTAATAATTAGATACATATATAAAAACAATTTTTAGAGGGTTTTTATTGTCTATACAATTTAAAAGCTTTAAAGTGGAAGGAGTAGTAAACACTCTTAGCTTTTTTAGAGAGTCGGTGGTGGGTGCAAACCGATAGGGCTAACTGTTGAACTTGCCTTTATGAAACACTTATAGGAGGGGTTCCTATATCAACCGTGAAAGAGGACTTTCTGTCAATTAGGGTGGTACCGCGGGTTTTTACTCGTCCCTAAATGACTAGAGAGTTTTTTATTTTATAGAAAAAATTGGAGGATGAAAGCAATGTCAAATTATCAGTTTAAAGAGATTGAAGCTAAATGGCAAAATCACTGGCAAGCAAATGATGCCTTTAAGACAGTAGAAAACGATCAACCAAAATATTATGTTTTAGAAATGTTCCCTTATCCATCTGGTAAAATTCATATGGGACATGTTAGAAACTACTCTATAGGTGATGTAGTGGCTCGTTTTAAAAAAATGCAGGGCTTTAATGTTCTACATCCAATGGGTTGGGATGCCTTTGGTTTACCGGCTGAAAATGCTGCCATCAAGCATGGGATCCACCCTGACAAATGGACTAGAGAAAACATCCTAGAAATGAAGGAGCAACTAAGCGTACTTGGATTAAGCTATGATTGGGACAGAGAAGTGGCTACATGCTTCCCAGATTACTACAAGTGGACCCAATGGCTTTTTCTACAATTCTATAAAAAAGGATTAGCCTACAAAAAAGAATCAAGAGTAAACTGGTGTCCAGATTGTGAGACAGTACTTGCAAATGAACAGGTTGTAGGTGGACACTGTGAAAGATGTGATAGCAAGGTTGGAAAAAAGCTGTTAAACCAATGGTATTTCAAAATCACCGACTATGCAGAAGATTTACTCCAGGACATTGAAAAGCTAGATGGATGGCCAGACAAGGTTAAAATCATGCAAAAAAATTGGATTGGTAAAAGTGAAGGGGCAGAGATTGACTTCCCTATCGAAAATACCGACAAGAAGCTGAAGGTGTTTACAACTAGACCAGATACCATCTATGGAGCAACCTATATGGTATTGGCACCAGAGCATCCTTATGTAGCTGAAATGGTGGCAGGAACAGAGTATGAGGCCCCTGTAAACGCCCTAATTGAAAAGCTACAACATCTATCAGATATTGAAAGAACTTCAACTGAAATGGAAAAGGAAGGTCTTTTCATAGGTCAATACTGTATCAATCCTGTTTCTGGTGAAAGAGTACCAATCTATATCGCCAACTATGTATTGATAGACTATGGAACTGGTGCCATCATGGCAGTACCAGCCCACGACCAAAGAGACTTTGACTTTGCTAAGAAATATGATATTAAGATTCTACCAGTTATCAAGCCTGCTGACCTAGAAGGAGAAATGACACTGGAAAATGAAGCCTATGATGGTGACGGAATCATGATCAACTCTCAAGAGTTTGACGGATTGAACAACCAAGAGGCCTATGGGAAAATAGCTGGGAAGATAGAAGAGTCTGGTGCAGGTCAAAAGACCATTAGCTATCGTCTAAGGGACTGGTTGCTTTCAAGACAAAGATACTGGGGTACTCCTATTCCGATTATCTACTGTGATGATTGTGGAGCAGTACCAGTTAAGGATGAGGACCTTCCATTAGAGCTACCAACAGATATAGAATTTACTGGAAGAGGTCTTTCTCCACTGACAACCAGTAAGTCCTTTATGGAGGCACCATGTCCAGAGTGTGGTAAAATGGGTAAGAGGGAAACAGATACAATGGATACCTTCGTAGATTCATCTTGGTATTTCTTAAGATATGCTGATCCTAAAAATACAGAGGCACCTTTTAATCGGGAGTCTGGTAACTACTGGTTGCCTGTTGACCAATATATCGGTGGGGTAGAACATGCGATTCTTCACCTGCTTTATGCAAGATTCTTTACTAAGGTAATCAAAGACTTAGAATTAATTGATGTGGATGAGCCTTTTAAAAATCTTCTTACTCAAGGTATGGTATTGAAGGATGGGGCTAAGATGTCTAAGTCTAAGGGGAATGTTGTCAGCCCAGAGGAAATCATCAGCAAGTACGGTGCTGATACAGCTAGACTATTCGTTCTTTTCGCTGCTCCACCAGAAAGAGATTTAGAATGGAATGATCAAGGGGTGGAAGGTTGTTTCCGTTTCTTAAATCGTGTATGGAGATTGGCTATTGAAGCCCATGAAAATAAGATGTTTGATAATGTAGTGACGACTACATCTAAAGAAGATAAGAACTTAAAATATATGATTCACAATACTATCAAGAGGGTAACAGAC
Source organism: Alkaliphilus hydrothermalis (assembly GCF_016908555.1). GTDB lineage: Bacteria > Bacillota > Clostridia > Peptostreptococcales > Natronincolaceae > Alkaliphilus > Alkaliphilus hydrothermalis. Next base: position 19,150 of record NZ_JAFBEE010000018.1, on the reverse strand, counting down.
GATGTAGAGGGACGATTCAACTTCAATACAGCCATCAGTGCCATTATGGAGTTGGTAAATGATCTTTATAAATACAAGGAAAACAATAAGGACGCCATCAATGGTGAATTATATAAAGAAGGTATCTCAAATCTTATCGTATTATTAGCTCCTTTTGCTCCCCATATGACAGAAGAGCTTTGGGCGATGATCATGGGTGAAGGTAGTGTTCATGAATTAAGCTGGCCTCAATACGATCCAAAGGCGATTGTAAAGGATGAAATCGAGGTAGTCATTCAGATCAATGGTAAGGTAAAGGATAAGATGGTGATTCCTGCTGATATCTCTAAGGCAGACCTAGAAAAACTAGCAATGGAAAATGAGAAGATTCAGGGGCTTATTGGTGGAGCAACAGTGGTGAAGATCATTGCAGTTCCTAAGAAGTTGGTAAATATAGTAGTGAAGTAGTGATATATAGGGGGGGTAAAATGACTAAAGCTTTGCATCCGATTTTAAAAGGTATGATCCCTATGGTGGAGGGGCTTGCTAAGACCTTCGGGAAAAATTGTGAAGTGGTATTGCATGAGATTAAAGAATCTAAAAAATCCATTGTTGCCATTTGCAATGGTCATGTGACAGGTAGGTCCGTTGGAAGCCCTATGCTGGATGTGGGATTAAAGGCTATTCGTAAAGGAAATGAAGCTGACAATATATTAAATTACAAAAATAAAAGCTCCGATGGAAGAGTCTTAAAATCCACCACAATGTTCATTCGGGACGAAAATGATCAGATTATCGGCTGTCTCTGCATCAATATTGACATATCAGAGTTTGTCGTTGCTCAGAAATCTCTGGAGGAGCTTATTCAAACGGATTCAAAGGTTGAAATGAATAACGGAGAATTTGCGACAAATAATGTAAATGATGTATTAATGAATATTGTAGCTGAAACTTTGGAAACCTACGGTAAGCCAGTTGCTTACATGAATAAGGAGGAAAAGGTCAATATTGTGAAGAAGTTAGATGAACAAGGGGCCTTTTTAATCAAGGGAGCAATAGATTATGTTGCTAAGATTCTGTGTGTTTCCCGATATACCATCTATAATTATTTAGATGAAATAAGAGTAAACGGATAATAGGAGGAGATTATTAATGAGAGAAACAATCAACACTAAAAATGCACCAGCAGCTATTGGACCCTATTCCCAAGCTGTAAAGGCAGGAAACACTTTATATATTTCTGGTCAAATTCCATTTGTGCCAGAAACAATGGAGCTAGTTTCCCAAGACATTAAAGATCAAACGAAACAATGTCTAGAGAATGTGAAAGCCATCCTGCAAGAAGCTGGCATGACATTAGACAATGTTGTTAAGGTTGGCATCTTCATCAAGGATATGAATGAGTTTGGAGCCATCAATGAGGTATACGCTAATTACTTTACTAACAACAAGCCAGCTAGAGCTTGTGTTGAGGTTGCAAGACTTCCTAGAGATGTTAGGATTGAGATTGAAGCTATTGCGGTAATGGATTAGTGGGGAAAGAAATATAAATACCAGATGATGTATGGTTTAAGATATAGAAACCACTCCTGCGGAGTGGTTTCTTTAATTAGAAAAGTTAATTATTTTATCCAAGTTGAGAAATTAGGCAAAGAACTTCAATAATCGGAAACTACGTATTTACAGTCCATTTCTTATTTTTCTTAATCAATGACAACCCAAACAAAATGACGGGAATGATTAATTGAAAGGGTATAGAATAGATAGTCCAATATTTTACACTCCATGTAAAGGCTTCTGGATAGCTTTCATGAACCCAGAAGGACAAACTGGCAACAAAGGCAACCACTGGTAAAACCAACGGCTTATAGTCGTCTAGCCCAAATATTTGAGCAATCCCCACCAGAGCTGCGAAAATGCAAAGAAGAGCTTGAAAACCAGAGCTGATCAAGAGGTTGGCTGATACAATTGGCTCAAGTACAGCCTGAGGAATCATAGAGACACTCATGTAGGTGGGGAAGAGATGTCGGGACATGATATCAGGCCCTAGTATTAACAAATCCTTCAATAGATTCAATAATAGAAGCAATCCTGCGATAAATACAGCAAGATTAGAGATTTTTAAAAGATCCTTCTGCTTTTTTAAGCAGGGAAAAATCATCAATAGAAGAACTGTTTCTCCAAAGGGGAAGGCTGTTAAGTGGAGGCCTCCCTTTAAAATTGGTTTAAATCCAAATTCTAAAAAAGGTAGCAAATGTCCTAGGTCAAATAAAGGTATACTCAATAAAATCGTTAAGAGAAGTGTAGCAACTAAAAAAATCATTGACATTTGGTTCACCCTGATACAAACCTCTAGCCCCTTCCTTAGGCCGTAGAAAATTGGGATAAGAACGCTAATGACAATAAAGACAGTTGGGGTCTCAGTATAATTTACCGATACCATAAATTCTGAAAAGCTATGGAGGATTAAAGAAGCGATATGGAGACCATACCAAACATAGAGGAGTCCAATAATGCTACCTAAGTACTCTCCAAAGTGACTTTTTAATACATCTATTAGTGTCATGTTGGGGTTCAATAGTGCTATCCCTGCATATAGGCTGATTAAAAGAAATCCCCCTCCCCACCCAATCACATGGGCAAGCCATGCGTCCTGTTGTGCCGATAGAACTGGAGAGAATATGGCAACGCTTCCAAAGATAAAAGCAACTATTGCTAGACATAGTTGATAGGAGGATAGCTGTTGATTTTTTATCATATAACTAACTACACCTCACTTTACAAAAGTATCTATAATTTTTGCGATAAGATTTGATGGGCTAAGGGGCTGCTTATCTAAAATTTGCAGTAGGCTCAAGGTAAAGCCCAATAATGAAATAGTTAGATAAAGAATAATTACTTTTTTTATTTTATTGGACTTTATGATGAGGGGAATATCAAAAATCATCATTAATATATAGCCAATAGTTAATCCTATAATCAAAACAACCCCTCCTTTATTGGATTTCCAATGGTTTGCTAGTTAATCCTGTACGAAGGATTTCAAAAACAACGTTAATTTCTACTGGAATAGAAGGGAACAACTCTTCCCAATCTGCTTCTATTTTCTTCCATACCGATAACTCATCCCTTCTAATAGCCTCACCAAATCCTAAAATATCGCTTTCTAACTCTTTTTGTGCCACCATCACTGTATCATTAATCTTTGCCTTAATGGCTTCCTCGCATTTTGTCTCCAGTACCTCTAACATGTCAGGGTTAGCTAGGTCGATGTCTATCTGCTGTCCTGCTAGGGCACCCCTTGCTTTTACATTTATAGTAATCTTGATTTCTTCACCATCCAACTCCATTTTAATTGTATTTAGACCTCTTATCCTTTCAATAGTAACGTATGCATCCTTTCTATTGGGGGCAGGAACATTAATTATACCACTCTTAATTTTATTGTTTATATAGTGAAGCCCATTAGTTTGCTCTGGAGTAAGCCACCCGATTAATTTGTCTCCTTTGAAGGCGGCAGCGCCTTCTATTTTTAAGTCTAATACGTTTAAATTGGATGTATCAACGTCCTTGATGCATTCTGTTGCACCAACAGTAAGTTGATGGCCCTTTTTGTTGAGCTGCTGTAAAAATTCAATTAATTGTACCCGTTGAATGACGGGGTTTCCCTAAAAGTTTTCAAGTATATCCTTTATGTGAACAATTGGCACAGGTTCCAGCTCACTGGAGGCATGTAGAATTGTTTTAGCTGTAGCTCCTTTAGCAATTAACACAAGGGGAGTTAGTTTGATTTCAGGATCCCTCTCAAATACATCAATAATATCTTTAATACCATTTTGTGCCATGTTATCTCCAATAACGATTAATTGATTATGTCCAAAAAAAGGTTTTCTATTTAAGGACTTTAGTTGATTTCTAACAGCTTCGAAAACAGATTTTCCTTTGGTGGAATAAACCCATACTGCGTTTTGGGATGTTCCATTTTCACTGGACTTAGAAGCAGCATCGGTTTTTACGATTTGAAGGGTGATTTCAATCATATCGTCTGGCAATCGATCTACACCTACTGCAGCCACCAGCGATCTTTTTTCAATGTCTTGATCCTGCCAGCAGCCTGTAGTGGCCACGATACATATTAAAATAGGCAGTACTAAAGTTAATCCTTTGCAAATTTTCCCCATATCTAATCCTCTTTCTTTATGATTTGTTCAGACATTCTAGGATTGTCTTCCTTGTGGTCAAAATTGAAGGCCTCTGGTCGGGTAATCATCATCCAAAGGGGGGTTCGTATAATGGAATCCTTTAGATCTTTTATGTCGGTTGGTGCTAGCACAGACAAGTAGGGTACTCCAAAGGAACGGATGGAGGATAGGTGAATCATGAGCACAAAAAGAACGATCAATATCCCTAGATAACCCAGTTGATGGGCACCTAGAAGAAAAAATATACGAAGCATAGGCAGAACATCCCCCAGTGAGGGGATAATAAAACTACAAATACCTGTCAAGGCAATGACAATAACCATAATAGGACTAACAATACCTGCTGTAACAGCGGCTTCTCCGATAACTAATGCCCCGACAATACTTGCAGTCTGACCTACGGGTCTAGGCATTCTGACTCCAGACTCCCTTAAAAATTCAAACACAATCACCATAAAAAGCCCTTCGATTAAAGGTGAAAAGGGTACACCCTCCCTTGCTGCTGATACAGAAATCAGTAGATCAAAGGGGATGACTGTTAAATGATGCAAAATAGTGGCCACATAAATGGCAGGTAAAAATATTGTAGTCAAAAAAGCCAGTAATCTTAATATACGATTAAATGAACCAAAAAAACTTCTAGTATAGTAATCTTCACTGGATTGGAGAGACTCAATAAACAGATTGGGGACTGTTAAGACAAAGGGAGTACCGTCACAGAGGATGGCTACTCTACCCTCTAATATTTTAGCTGCCACCTTATCGGGCTTTTCACTATTCCCTACAGTTGCAAATAATGAAAGGGGGGCATCTTCAATAAATTGTTCAATATATCCAGACTCTAAAATAGCATCTATCTTAATCTTCGAGAGTCTTCGCTTTACTGTCTTGATTACTTCCACTGGGGCAATCCCCTCTATATAACAAATAGATACATTCGTATTTGTTCTTTCACCCAAATTAAAGGATTCAAACTTTAGCTTTGAATTTTTTATTTTTCTTCTTAGCAACACAATGTTGGTGCCTATGGACTCCACAAAACCTTCACGGGGACCCCGTATAACCGATTCGGTATTGGGTTCAATAACGTTTCTTGTTTCCCATTCTTGTGTTTCGATTTTTAATGCTCTACTTTGACCATCTATGTATATAAGCGTATAGCCACATAAAATATGATGTAGGCTTTGATTAAAATCTTCAACCTCTTCAACACTGGAGTTGGTAATCAAATTTTTACTGAGAAGGCTAATTATATCCTGTTTCCTGACTTTTCTATCGTTATATTCTAAGGTTGTATTCAACATAATTGGTTTTAAAATCTCTTCGTTTATGATTTGCTTATTTACTAAACCATTTATGTAGGCAATATGTATTTTAAGGGGGACATCGCCAGCTAATTCCACTTCCCTCAAGACAAAGTCGCTACATAGGGAGAAGGCCTCCTCTAATTTCTCTAAAAGCTTTGTGATGGAGGTTGGAATGGGTGTGGTCTCAACGGTCATACTAGGAGTGTTATCCTTCTGAGTTTGATCGTTAAGAACCTTTAATCGCATATATTGTAGAATCTTACTGGCTTTGCCAAACATTGTCTGCCTCCATTCTATTAGGATAGTTAGATATAGTTTGTTCATTTTACTATTAAATATTATAGAAATTAACTTCTAGTCCAAAATATTACTTTTTATAGAATGTTCTAAAAAATAGGATTTATTTATTTAAACCAGTAGAACCCAAAATTTTAAGCAAATACTACTTGTTGTTAATGTAGAGAAGTATTATAATAGTTACATATTTAGTTAATTAACTAAATTCATGCTTTTAAAATACTAAATAATTTGATTCAATCAACTTACTTATATAATCATGAAATGGAGGAGCTTAATGAGTAAAGTTTTCAAGGCCTTAAGTGATGAAACCCGCCGATCTATTCTAAAATTACTCAAGGAAGGGGATATGAGTGCTGGGGAAATCTCAGACCAATTTGATATGTCAAAACCATCTATTTCAAAACATTTAGAAATTTTAAGGGATGCAGCGCTGATTACATCCGAAAGAAAGGGGCAGTTCGTCATCTATTCCATCAATATTTCTGTTTTAAGGATGTCATCGGGAACTTCTTAGATTTCTTCAATAAAAAATAGTAGGAGGTGTATTTACTCACTATGGTTTATTTACAGAAAAACTAAGGCTTAGAACTGAAGAAATCGTATTTTGGCTTCAATGAAAAACATATTAATATAAAGTATAAAAGGGGAGGAGATTTTTATGGTAAGTAATGCTTCAATTGTAGCTATGGTGGTTTCTTTAATGATTGCGTTTCTTTTGCCGATAGGGTTGTGTATCTATATGTGTAAGGCAAGAAGGGCATCTGTGAAATCATTTTTTATTGGAGGGTTAATATTTTTCTTTTTTCAAGGAGTGACGAGAATTCCTCTACTGCAAATGTTTTCAAAGACAGATGGCTACGAGTTAATCGCTTCAAATGTTTGGGTATTGGCAATTTTCCTAGGATTATCTGCTGCTTTATTTGAAGAATTTGGTAGGTTGTTTGGATTTAGATTTCTTTTAAAGGATCGTCTTGATTGGAAAAATGGAGTTACCTTTGGTATTGGTCACGGAGGTGTAGAGGCGATACTACTGGTGGGATTGACTAATATTAATAATATTATTTACAGTCTAATGATCAATGCAGGTAGTTATGATAATACCATTGGGGCAGCACTGCCAGAGGGAATGGGGGAAACCATCAAGGAGCAACTGATTAATATCTCCCCAGTTATGTTCCTGACAGGAGGTATTGAAAGAATCTTTGTCATCAGCCTTCATATCGCCTTATCTTTATTGGTGATTCAGACCGTGATTAAAAAGGATTATAAATATCTACTTTATGCCATCTTGATTCATACTGGAGTCAATGCAGCAGTTATTGTGATGGTGGATTGGGGTTGGAGTCTATGGATTGTGGAAGGATTATTAGCAGTGGTGGGAGTGTTGGCTTTGGTATATACGATTAAAGTAAAAGACAGATTTGATGATTTGCCAAAGGATATTGATACAATTGATGACTTGCCAGATATGAAATAAATAACAAGTATAAAGAAAGACTGCCACAAAAAAGGCAGTCTTTCTAAGCTATTGGAAATAAAGGCAACTCCTGCTATAATAGATATTACATAATATTAATTAAATAGAGGTGAAGGGTCATGAATCGTATCGCATTAAAGATAAAGGAAGCAAGACAAAAGGCAAAATTGTCTGAAAAGGACCTGGCAAAAAAATGTGGCTTAACAGCAAACTATATTATTCAAATAGAGTCTGGTAAAAAGGTAATCAATGAAAAGGCAGCTGAGAAGATTCTAAAGGCATTGGGAGAAAAGGCTGAGATTGTAAATCAGTTGGAAGTACCAGAAGAAAAATCCGAAAGAGTAAAGGAAGACAAGCCTAAAGTGGAAAAAAGAGAAGTTTTCCAGCCAGTTGAGCCTACGGAGCAATGGTCAGATGCTTTGGCAAACATTATCAAAAAGTTCCCTATTTATGATATGAGTAGCAACAAAATAGTCGCCCACAAGGAGCTACCTGTCTTAAGTAAGAAAATTGATGGCTACCATTGGGAAAAATTGGTGTTCTATCAAGTAAGCGATAATCAGATGGAGTCTCTACGTATCAAAAAGAATGACGTGGCTATGATTTGTATGACTAATGAAATACATAATAATAGTATTTACTTGTTTGAAATGAATCAAAAGAGAATGCTACGCATGCTAAGAAAAGAAGCAAGTAAAAAAGTAACGATCTGGACTGGTGTAAAAGGTGAAGAACCTATAATGACTGATTTGAATAAAATTAGGTTAATCGGTAAATGTGTCAAGGTGGAGTTTGAATTATAGAGGAGGTAAAATCTATGGTTAAGGTAATTATGTTTACCAGTAAATCGTGACCCCATTGTCGTCCTGCGAAAGAGTTTCTTTCGAAGAGTGGTATTCTTTATGAAGAAAAAGATATCAATGCAGACCATATGGCTAGGGTGGAGTTTTCCCGTAGACAGATTCGGGGAGTACCAGCCTTCTTAATTGGTGACGAAGTGGTGGTGGGTTTGGATACTCAGAGAATTTATGCGCTATTGGACTATACCATCATGGGCTGTAAGGAATGTGGTACGAGGATGAGGGTGCCTAAAAATAAAGGGAAGATTAAAATTACTTGCCCAAACTGTAGTGATAAAACCGTCTTGACTACATAAGAAATAATTAATAGAACCATTACATTTTAAAGTTAGACTAAGCAATCTAAAAAACTGATCAAACTAATCTACTGTTGAACCAATGGAGGCTTGAAGGCGATTCCATCAATGTTTAAGCAGTAGTTTTTTTACGTTATAGGCTCATATAGGGGATATATAACACGCTCTTATCTCCATATTTTTACTGTTTAGCCTTTATACTTATCAGGAAATAGTGATATAATAGAATATTAGAGAGACAGAAATAACCGATAAAAGAGGGATAAAGTATGTTTAATGTGGATGAAGAATTGCAATGGGAGAAAGACACCGCCAGACATATCTACAAAAGAGGCGAAGATTACTTTAGAGGGGGGCGAGTCAAGAGCTTAAGGTTTGATGCGGTTAGTAACCAGTTTATAGGGGTTGTAATTGGAAGCAAAAGCTATCAGGTTTCCGTGGATTTTGATGAAGAACGAGATTTTCTTGATGCTAGATGTACCTGCCCTGCCTATGGAGGATATAGATCCTACTGCAAGCATATTGTTGCTATGCTCCTCACCATAAAAAAAATGCATAAATCTAAAACACCAGAGGTAAAGGAAAAGCCAAAACAAGGAAAAATGATTAATATAACTGATCATATAAATTCAAGCACAAAACTGAATGCTAGAGCCCATGATCGGGCAATTGTCGAGGTGATTGATTACTTCAACAGTGAAGCTGAGAAATTCATATCTCTAGAATTGGGGGTTGATTGCATTTTGGAGGTGGACCCCTTTGATAAATACAGCCCTTGGACCGTTAATTTTGCCCTTAGGGTTGGGGAAACTAAGCTGTATCGGGTGAGACATATAAAGGATTTTATTGATGCCATCGGGGCAAAGAGAAAAATAATGTTCGGGAAGAATTTCACCTTCGACCCCGTTATTAATCAGTTTACAGAAGAAGACGTTAGTATTCTCAGTTTTCTACAAGAATTAAGGGAATATGAAGTAGTAGCAGCAGAGGATCTATTTAATACAAAGGACTCTTTATTTAAAGGAAAACACGTAACTTTGCCTCCTGTGGGAACAAAGCGAATGCTTAAAATGATGAAGGGGCGAACTATAAATGTAGAGATCAATGGAGAGAAGTATGATGGCGTACCCATTGTTGAAGAGTCTTTACCGCTGAAGATTTTATTGGAAAAAGACCAAGAGGAGCTAAAGCTTAGATTTACAGGGGGTGACCTATTGTTCCCCATCACACCTGATGGAGAATATTTTTTTGCCGGGGATAGAATCATCAAAGTTCCCCATCAGGAACAACAATTCATTAGTCCTCTATTAAAGGCCATCACACAGCAGGATGGGAAGGGATTGTTAATCCCCCAATATCTGCAACCTTCCTTCTTTAGAAATGTTTTTCCCAATATCCTAAAAACTGGCAAGGTTGAAATGAGCAAAGAGATGGAGGAAATTATAGAAAATGAAGAATTAGTCCCGAAGGTTTACTTAGATACCAATGGTAAAAATGTCAAGGTGAAGATTGTTTTTAATTATGGAAAATATGAAATTAATCCTTTCGATAAAGAGCAGAATATCAATTCAAGTTATAAGATTCTGATAAGGGATACAAGAACTGAGGAAAAAATCCTTAACTTCTTTGAAGAACTGGATTTCAAGGTAAAAAAATCTGAAGTATATCTTGAGGATGATGAACAAATCTATCATTTAGTACGGAATCGAATCAATGATTTAAATCAACTGGCAGAGGTTTATTATTCGGAGGCTTTTAAGAAACTAAAGATTCGGGAGAGTATTACCATGATGGGGCGGATTCGTTTAAGGGAGGATGATCTTCTAGAAATCACCTTTGAAATGGAGGATATCTCAAAAGAAGAGGTGGCGGCAGTCCTACAGGCATTGGAGAAGAAGAAGAAATATTATCGACTAAAGGATGGCACAATCCTGCAACTGGATGCCCAAGCCAACCTACCTATAAGGGAGATCCTTCATCAATTATCCCTACAGGAGGGGGATTTTGAAGATGGTGCCATCAAGATTCCAAAGTATCGAGGTATGCTGTTGGAGGAAATGATAGAAGAGGAGGGCTTTATTAAAAAGGATGAGTCCTTTGAAGGATATATTCAAAAGATTAAGAACCCAGAATCTTGTAATTTTGAAATCCCCCATACCCTAGAACCTTTGATGAGGGGATATCAGAAAAAAGGATTCCATTGGATAAAGACCCTATCCACTTTGGGATTGGGGGGGATTCTAGCCGACGATATGGGTCTAGGAAAGACCCTACAAATGATTAGTGCCATCCTAGCAGATAAGCAGGAGGGGGTAAAAACTCCTTCATTAGTCGTGGTGCCTTCATCCCTATTGACCAACTGGCAGGAGGAAGTGATAAAATTCGCCCCAGAATTAAAAACTTTAGTGATTAGTGGTACACCAACAGAAAGGGAAAGATTAATCCCAATTGTTGAAGATTATGATCTGATTATTACCTCCTATCCATTAATACAAAAGGATGTGGAGAAATATCAATCCTTTAGCTTTAACTATTATATATTGGACGAAGCACAACATATCAAGAATCCCACCTCAAAAAACGCTAGGGCAGTAAAGGCTATTAAATCAAAAAACAGATTTGCCTTAACAGGAACCCCTATTGAGAACAGCCTGACGGAGTTGTGGTCTATCTTTGACTTCATCCTGCCAAAGTACCTTGGGGGATATAATCAATTCAGAGACATCTTTGAAAAGCCCATTATCAAAGACCAAGATCCAAAGGCCTATGGAAATCTAACTAAGTACGTAAAACCCTTTATTTTAAGAAGAATGAAGACGGAAGTATTACAGGAGCTACCTCCAAAAATCATGCAAACCTTCTATGCCGACTTGACCCAAGATCAGAAAAAGGTCTACTTGGCTACCCTTTCAAAAATAAGGGGAGAAATAGAGGAAGAACTGAACACTAGTGGATTACAAAAGAGTCACATCAAGATACTGGCAGGGCTTACCCGTTTAAGACAAATTTGTTGTCATCCAGCCCTATTCCTTGAAAATTATACAAAGGACAGTGGGAAATTTGATCTCTTAGGGGAAATCCTACAGGAGGGTCTAGAGGATGGACATAGGATACTGATTTTCTCCCAGTTTACTGGAATGTTAAAGATGATTAGTAGCTATCTTGATAAGGAGAAGATTCATCATAAGTATCTAGATGGCTCCACCGATGTAAGAGAACGGGGACAAATCATCAAGGAATTTAATGAAGGAGATGGAAAAATATTTCTAATTTCCCTAAAGGCAGGGGGAACAGGACTAAATCTAACCTCCGCCGATATGGTCATCCACTACGACCCATGGTGGAATCCAGCAGTAGAGGAGCAAGCCACCGATAGAGCCTACCGTATTGGACAAGAGAAGGTGGTCCATGTCATCAAAATGATTACAAAAGGAACGATAGAAGAAAAGATCATCGCCCTACAGGAAAAGAAAAAACAACTGATAGATGCGGTGATTCAACCGGGGGAGACGTTAATCTCGAAACTCACGGAGCAGGAAATACGTCAAATATTCGACCTCTAGGCTGTTGAATGCCTCATCTCCTTCGTCACTGGCGAAACCCCAGTATTCTCCCGTACTGTTTATGCGGGACGATGGCTGGGGTTTCTTTTTGCTTGAATTCTTATTTTTTTTATTGATTAATGCATAAATACCTTGTCTATACTAGACAATATACTAGATATCCCAATGGATAAGCTGGATAAAAGTATAGAAAGGAAGAGGAATATGGAGCAGGAAACCTTAATCCTACAGGAACCAAATGAACAAGAGAAGAAATTGCCGAATGAAAAATACGAAAAACTAAAGAAGTATATTGACGAGCTTCCTGAAAAAGAAGGTACTTTAATTCAAGTACTTCATAAAGCTCAGGAAATATTTGGATATTTACCTAGGGATGTACAGCTTTTTGTGGCTAGGGCATTGGGGGTAAGTGGTGCAAAGGTATATGGGGTTGTCAGCTTTTACAACTATTTCAATGATAAGCCCCGTGGAGAGTATCTAATCAATGTTTGTACTGGAACTGCTTGTTTTGTTAAAGGTTGCGGACCTTTATTGGAGTCATTATCTGAAAAACTAGGGGTAGGCTCTGGACAAACCACTGAAGATGGTAAGTTTACCTTAAATGGTGTTCGATGTATTGGTGCCTGTGGTCTAGCCCCTGTCATCATTGTTGATGATCAAGTGTATGGTAGGGTAAAGCTAGAAGAGATTGACAAAATTATAGCTAAGTATAGATAAATATGGGGGTGATTAAGTGAAGTCTTTAGAGGAATTAAAAGCCATTAGAGAAAGAGCAAGCAAGAAAATTAATCTTAGGGGTGGCGGCGAAGGAGAAGAAACTAAAATCCTAGTTGGCATGGGAACCTGTGGCATCAGTGCTGGGGCAAGGGAGACCTTAACGGCTTTAATTGAGGAAGTAGGTAACAAGGAACTAAAGAATGTCTATGTTTCTCAAGTTGGTTGCCAGGGAAATTGCTTCGCAGAACCAATTGTGCAGGTAAGTAGACCAAATGAAAAACCTGTTCTTTATGGAAAGGTGACTCCTGATAAGGTTAAGGAAATCATCGAAAAACACGTTATAAATGGTGAAGTAGTAAAGAACTTAGTTGTTGGAAGCGCCTTTCATTAAAACTGTAATCTGGAGGGAAAATTGTGAAAAATACTCGTTTACATATGTTGGTCTGTGGAGGCACAGGATGTGAATCCCAGGGCAGTGATAAATTAGTTAATGCGTTAAACCTTGTTTTAGACAAGTATGGATATAAGGAAGAAGTAACAGTAGTAAAAACAGGTTGCTTTGGCTTCTGTGAAAAGGGACCAATCGTAAAGGTACAGCCGGATGATATTTTCTATGTGGAAGTAAAGCCAAAGGATGCGAAAAGAATTGTAGAGGAGCATGTAATCAAGGGAAGAAAAGTAGAGGATCTTCTTTATGTAGAACCAAATGAAGAAGAAAAATTAGAAAAGCAACATGATATGCCCTTTTATAAAAAGCAACACAGAATCGCCCTTAGAAATTGTGGGCTGATCAATCCAGAGGATATTGAAGAATATATCGCAGTAGATGGTTACTTAGCCCTTGGAACATGCTTGACAGAAAAAACGCCTGAAGAGGTTATCGAACTTGTCAAGCAAAGTGGTCTTCGGGGTAGAGGGGGTGGCGGTTTCCCAACAGGTTTCAAATGGGAGCTAACCTACCGAAATAAAAATGACTTGAAGTTCATCATCTGTAATGCCGATGAGGGTGACCCAGGGGCCTTTATGGACCGTAGTATCCTTGAAGGTGACCCCCATAGTGTTCTTGAGGCAATGGCAATAGCTGGTTATGCCATTGGAGCTGAGAAGGGATATATCTACATCCGTGCCGAATATCCATTGGCAATTCATCGTCTAAATGTAGCAATCGATCAGGCTAGGGAATTAGGATTATTGGGAACTAACCTATTTGGTACAGATTTCAACTTTGATGTAGAGCTAAAGTATGGCGCTGGAGCCTTTGTTTGTGGAGAGGAAACAGCCTTAATCAACTCTGTTGAAGGGGGAAGAGGCGAGCCTAATGCAAAGCCACCATTCCCAGCAGAAAGTGGATTGTGGAACAAGCCTACATGTGTAAATAACGTAGAGACCTTTGCTAATGTACCACCGATTATCCTACAGGGACCTGAATGGTTTGGTAGTGTTGGAACGGAAAAGAGTAAAGGGACTAAGGTATTTGCCTTAGCAGGTAAGGTTAATAACGTAGGATTAGTTGAAGTACCTATGGGAATCAGCTTGAGGGATATTATTTTTGAAATCGGTGGTGGCATTAGAGGTGGTAAAAAGCTAAAGGCTGTTCAAACTGGAGGACCATCTGGTGGATGTATCCCAGAAAAAGATCTAGATATCCCCATTGATTATGATAGCTTAAAGTCCATTGGTTCCATGATGGGCTCAGGTGGAATGATTGTAATGGATGAGGATGACTGTATGGTGAATATTTCAAAGTTCTATCTTGAATTCACGGAGGAAGAATCCTGTGGCAAATGTACGCCTTGCCGTGTTGGGAACAAAAGACTCCATGAGATTTTAACGAAGATTACTAACGGCGACGGAACATTAGAGGATTTAGATAGATTAGTAAGCCTTGGTGAATATATTAAGGATAATTCTCTATGTGGTCTTGGACAGACATCTCCAAACCCTGTATTGAGTACTTTAAAATATTTTAGAGATGAATATATAGAGCATGTTGTTCATAAAAACTGTCCAGCAGGGGTTTGTAAAGGAATTAAGAGAAAGCAAAAAGAAATGAAGCAACAGGAATTAAAAGAGCAAAAACAGAAGGAGAAAGAAATACAACTACATTAGTAATATAGAAAAAAATCCTAATAAGGGGTGTAATTGTGAAGGAACAAGTTAAAGTAACGATTAATGGAAAAGAGGTAACTGTACCTCGAGAATATACAATCTTAAACGCGGCTGTTGAAGCAGGGGTAAGAATCCCAACCCTATGCCATTTGGATTTACATGATCTTAAGATGGTTAATAGAACAGCTTCCTGCCGTGTATGTATGGTGGAGGTGGAGGGGCGACCGAATCTTGCTCCTGCCTGTGCTACACCAATCAATGATGGAATGGTGATCCGTACTGATACATTAAGGGCGATCAAGGGAAGAAGAATGGCTGTGGAATTACTATTGTCCAATCATCCAACCGACTGTCTGATTTGTCCTAAAAATCTTCAATGTGAATTACAGGCTTTAGCCCACGAGTTAAATGTTAGAGAAATCAATTTCTCTGGAGCAATGAACGAGTTCCATATTGATAGCTCCAGCCAAGCCTTAGTAAAGTATCAAAGTAAATGTATTCTTTGTAGAAGATGTGAGACGGCTTGTAATGAGGTGCAGACCTGTGGAATCCTATCTGCCCTAAACAGAGGGTTTGAGACGGTGGTGGGTCCAGCCTTTAACCTACCAATGGTGGATACCTCCTGCACCTACTGTGGTCAGTGTGTTGCAGTTTGTCCAACTGCGGCCTTGACTGAGGTTAACCATGTGCCAAAGGTATGGGAAACTTTAAACAATCCTAAGAAATATGTAGTGGTACAAACTGCCCCAGCCATCAGGGTTGCTTTAGGGGAACTCTTCGGTATGGAGGCTGGAACCATTGTAACAGGTAAACTGGCGGCGGCATTAAGAAGATTAGGCTTTGATCAGGTTTTCGATACAGATTATGGTGCCGACGTTACCATTATTGAAGAAGCAAAGGAATTAATGAATAGATTGGAAAACAACGGAAGACTACCTATGTTGACCAGCTGTTGTCCTGCGTGGGTAAGCTTTATCGAGCATCAATTCCCAGATTTAGTAGATGTACCGTCTACTTGTAAGTCTCCCCACATTATGCTGGGAACCCTTACAAAGACATACTTTGCTGAGAAAAATAATATTGATCCTGCTGATATTGTGATGGTTTCCATCATGCCTTGTATCGCTAAGAAGGCAGAGGCAGCTAGAACAGAGTTGGCAATAGATGACCATGATAATGTAGACATTGTTATAACTACCCGTGAATTTGGAGCCATGTTGAAGGAAGCTGGTATTGATTTTGACAAATTACCCGATGAAGATTTTGACAATCCATTGGGAGAATCTACTGGAGCTTCCATCATCTTTGGTACAACTGGCGGAGTAATCGAGGCTGCTGTAAGAACTGTTCATGATTGGATGACGGGGGAAGATTTAGAAGATGTTGAATTCACAGCTTTAAGAGGTATCGAAGGGCTAAGGGAAGCTACTGTAGATATTAATGGTCAAGAAATTCGTATAGGAATTGCCAACGGTTTAGGTAATGCCCGTCAATTATTAGAGGAAGTAAGAAGTGGTGAATCTAAATATCATGCCATCGAAATTATGGCTTGTCCAGGGGGCTGTATCGGTGGAGGCGGTCAACCATATCATTATGGAAATGATGAGGTTGTGAAGAAACGTCAACAGGCTATTTACGAGGAAGACAGAAGAAAGACCGTTAGAAAGTCCCACCATAATAAGGAAGTTATGAAGATGTATGAAGATTATATGGGTGAGCCCTATGGGGAAAAGGCCCATCATTTGCTTCATACTAGTTATTCTCCTAAGGAAAGAATTTAGGTTGCTGATTGGTAGATAACATCTCATAAATGATATTGGGAATATAAGATTATATAGACAAAAGCCTACAAAATAAAAGATAAAGAGAAAACTACGGTGTTTAGATGCCGTAGTTTTCTTTTATAAGGTGCTTTTATAAATCATCATTACTATTACAAGAGTTAATATAATTATTGAAAATAGTGATCTTAGTTTAAGCCACTGTATTTCTTCTTCAATTAACTCAATGTCTTCATCCATAATGCTTTTCTTACCAAATAGGTCATAACTTTCTTCTGGATTGATATAACTGTAAATTAATAGACCGTATATAGGAATTAAAAATATGACTGATATAAATATTTCTGCTCCACTCAAAATGATCCCCCCTAAACTTTTGTATTTAGGATTTATCCTAGGTAAATAGCCTATGCCTTTGTCAAAAAACTAACTAGGCTAAGGAATTAATGGTATTAATATGAGAAAAAGGGTATTAATTCCACTGCAAATATAATTAACCTAGTTTTCCTCTTCATAATATATTATATTCGATACTAGTATGAGAAGTCCTTTAAAAAACATGAACCTGCCTAATTTGCTTTGTCCTAAATATTAACATTACGATGTAAATGTCAAATAAGCTATGTTATCAACTCCTAAGCACTCAATCTTTAAGGATTCCATATAAATTTCCTATATTAGACCAATAATACTTAAAGAAAAAATAATAGATAACCTGAAAAAAGGACTAGTAAATTCAACACAGTTTTGATACCATTATTTCTTAGATATATTTATAAATTGTTTGTATGAGATGGATTTTGTTAAATACTTATTAAATACCCTTTGATTTAGATTTTTTACATATATATTGAGTGGAATACTCGAAAGGAGTAGAATTTTTTATGCAGGATTTTAGTATTTTTGATATTGTAGGACCAAATATGATTGGCCCCTCCAGCTCCCATACGGCAGGGGCTTGTAAGTTGGGCTATGTAGCCTATAAACTGGCGAGGGGAGATGTGAAGGAGGTCGTCTTTAGACTTCATGGTTCCTTTGCCAAGACCTACAAGGGGCATGGTACTGATAAAGCCCTATTGGGGGGGATTTTAGGCTTTGAGGCTGATGATGAAAGAATCAGAAACTCCTTTCAACTGGCAAAGGAAAAGGGATTGATCTTTCGATTTGAAGAAGCTGACTTGGGGGAAGAACATCCTAATACAGTACGGATAGATATTGTGAAGGGGAATGATGTGAAGTTGACGGTATTAGGTTCATCTGTCGGGGGTGGCAATATTAAAATCACCGAGATTGATGGAGTAGAGTTGGAGTTCACTGGAGAGTACCCAACCCTCATTATCTCCCACAATGATACCCCAGGAGTAACAGGGAAAGTAACTTCCATCTTAGGACAATATGATGTGAATATTGCCTTTATGCAGGTGTATCGTGATAGTAAAGGAAAGAAAGCCTTTATGATTATCGAGACGGATAGCTCTATTGATACGGATTTATTGACCCATATCAGAGAGACGGATCAAATCGTGAATGCATTTTTAGTGACGATTAAATAACACGGAGGTAGACTATGCCATTTAATAACGGACAAGAATTAATAGAGAGTTGTAAAGAAAATAATCAAAAAATCCACGAAGTCATGCTGGCAAAAGAGGTGGAGGTTTCTGGTTTGACGGAGGAAGAGATAAAGGATAAGCTACGGGTGAGCTTGGATATCATGAAAAAGGCCATCGAGAGGGGACTTACGGAGGATATGAAGTCGGTGGGTGGACTAATCGGTGGTGATGCCAAGAAAATTAAGGAACGGAACGAAAGGGAAAAATCTGTTTGTGGTTCCTTAATGAGTAAGGCTATCAGTCGATCTATGGCTGTCTTAGAGGTGAATGCCGCCATGGGGAAAATCGTAGCTGCTCCAACTGCTGGCTCCAGTGGTATTTTACCCGCCACGCTTATTACAGTGGGGGAGGAATTTGACCTTGATGATGAAGTGTTGCTTCAAGGACTAATTACCGCCAGTGCAGTCGGTTTAATCATTTCAAAAAATGCCACTGTTGCAGGGGCAGAGGGAGGTTGCCAAGCCGAGACGGGTTCTGCGGCTGCTATGGCGGCGGCTGCGGTTGTTGAAATGATGGGAGGAAATCCAGAAATGGCCCTCCATGCTGCTTCGGCTTGTTTAAAGAATGTCCTAGGTCTGGTTTGTGACCCAATCGCAGGACTAGTGGAGGCCCCCTGTGAGAAAAGAAATGCCATCGGAGCGGCCAATGCTTTGATTTCCGCTGAAATGGCTCTTGCTGGTGTAAAGAGTATCATCCCCTTTGATGAAGTTGTCCAAGCCATGTATCGGGTTGGTCGAAGTCTACCCTTTGAATTGAGGGAAAGTGCCATAGGTGGTCTAGCAGGTACACCTACAGGGCAGAGGATTAAGAGGGAGATTTTGGGGGAGTAAGTCAGGGGGGACGTAAGTCAGGGGGGACGGTTCGTGCGCCAAGCAAAGGGCGCACCATATAGTGGGTGGGAACCCCGCTGAGAAAGATTTAGCAAATCACTCATAGCGAGTCTTGG
>NZ_JAFBEE010000017.1 GCF_016908555.1 Alkaliphilus hydrothermalis | reverse complement strand
CAAGACTCGCTATGAGTGATTTGCTAAATCTTTCTCAGCGGGGTTCCCACCCACTATATGGTGCGCCCTTTGCTTGGCGCACGAACCGTCCCCTTTCAGAGTCAAAAAGAACCGTCCCCTTTGACTTATTTCCTACACATCTCCACAATCAACAATTCCAAAGCCAAACGATCATTAATCTTTCCTGACTTAATCATATAATCCATTTCAAGGAAATGATTTAAAAGCTCCTTCAACTGACTAGTGGTATAATGTCTACTTTGATCGGCACACTTTTGTGCCACAAAGGGATGTATCCCAATTTTAGATGCAATGATCTTTGAATTGTATCCCTCCTCCAATAATAGCTTGGTGGAAAGAATATTCTTCACTTGATTACTAAGGGTAACCATGAGTCGAAAGATAACTTCCCCCTCCTCCAAGAGATGATTCATTCGCTTCAATGCCTCTGAGACATTTCTCTGACCAATGGCATCCATCATCTTGAAGATATCGTTTTGAAACTTAAATATCGAAACCTTTTCAATATAAGTGATTTCAACCTTTTCCTGTTCCCCCATATAATAGACAATCTTCATAATTTCATTTGATAAATCCATGAGGGTCTGGGTGGAGTTTCTGCCAAAGTAGTCTAAATGCTCAATAAGGAAAGACAGCTCTTTGGGTTGGATTTTTTTATTGTGTTTAGCCAATTCCTTTGAAATCCATTGGCTTAACTCATTTTCCTTTAGCTTTTCAAAGTTGATAACCTCTCCTGCTTTACCAATGGTCTTAACCAGTTTCTTCCTAGAGTCAATAGATGCTTGACCATAGAAAACTAAACAGGTGGTATCGGGTATTTTAGATAAATACTCTATTAAAGTTTGCTCCTCCGCATCAGAAAGAGCCTTTTTCTTACCTTGGAACCCCTCAAAGTTCTTCACCAATACAAGTCTTTTCTCTGCCATAAAGGGAAGGGTTTCACAGGCATCCACCAGCTTTTCCACCAAAGTATCCCTACCATCAAAAGCGGTAAAATTTAAGGTTTCAAATTCTGGTGAAACCAAGTACTCCTTAAGGCTTTTTACAGCCTCCTCCATTAAATACAGTTCCTCACCATAAAACAGATATGTATTCGCAATTTCATTTTTTTTAATATTATTTAAAATCTTTTGATAACTCATCTTTCCTCCAACTTTCTTTATGGAATAGATATTTTCCCTTCATTGCCATATAGCATAGGGCGCCTAATATTATATAGTAAAATACCATACCCAATCCACTGATGGTCTTCACTGATATACTGCTATAGGGTAAGTCACTGCTAAATACCACCATCCAGTAGATATAGGTCAGTAATCCATTTGTAAAGTAATTTATTAAAGTCCCCAATACAGGGGATATAAGACTAATTATCACACTTATCATACCCATTGATAACAAGATTCCCAAGGTTGGTACAATCAATAGATTAACCAGCAGGGAAATAACCGATATCTCCTTAAAATGATAAGCTATAATGGGGGCTGTCCCTAATTGAGCCGCCAAAGTTACAGCCAAAAGATCTACAATACCCTGTGGAATCTTCAGGGGTATTTTCCTTAAAATCGGATACAACACTAATATACTCAAAGTAGCAGTGAAGGATAACTGAAAAGACACTGAAAACAAATATAGGGGATTGTATAGTAGAGAAATAAAAGCGATCAGCATCAGACAATTGATGGGGTCATATCGACGATGAAGAAAATATGCCAGTACATAAAGTAGATACATAGCTCCAGCCCTTATAATGGATACTGGAAAACCTATAATATAACCATAGACAAATATACATCCACTAATTCCTAGCAATCTCTTGTTTTTTCCTATTCCTAGCAGTTTTAAAATCCTTTCCAGCATCATCACAATAATGCCGATATGAAGCCCCGATACGGCTACTATATGGGCTGTACCACTCTTGGAAAATGCTTCTTTTACATCTTTAGAAAGATATCCTTGATTGCCAAACAAGACACTCTTCATAATCTCCTGTTGAGGCGCTTGAAGGGTTTTGTCTAAAAATGATTCTGCATAGATTTTTATTCCATGACTAAGCCCTAAAAGGGTGACAATATTTTCACGGGATACTGCTTCTATTCCCTCCATCTGGCTAGAAATCTCATACCGAACTCCTCTACTCCTCAAATATTGCTCATAGCCCTCCAAATCCCTATCATTAAATTCTTTTACTAATTTAGGTTCAAATATCCTCACAATTTCCCCTGGTTTCAGCCCATTTACGCCATTACCATATATCTTCAACTGGGCTTTTTCCTTCACATCACGGGGAAAATCCCCCTCCATATTCATCAATTCTACCTCTACTTGTACACCATTTTTTCTAGGGGTGGGTTGTTGAAGAATTTTAACCACCAATGGGGGGAGATTCTCCCCATAGGGCCCTAATATAGATTTCTCTGAAAATTGGCTCTGGTGGGCGAGCGTCCCCAATAAAACCAATGCAATCCCCACCCATACCATGTTGACTCTCCTAAATACCTCCATAGCCAATAATAGCAGGGCAAAGCTGATGAAGATTGCCCCAACAGGAATCTCCATCAGCCCCATATGACTTAATATAATGCCGATACCAAAGAATAATAGTATTATAGTAAAGGGTCTATTCATTCACTTGTTTCCCCTTAAATCGCTCCAGTAAAAAACCACTGGTGAAGGCGGTTATGGGAATGGTTAAAATCAGACCAATAGATCCTGCTATCGCCCTGATAATTTCCGTGGCAATAATATCTAAATTGATGATTTTTACGATACTGGTCTCATATGCCATAAAGAGTAATAGTAAGGGAATAGTGCTACCGGCGTATGCTAAGATAAGTGTATTAGCCATAGAACCCATGATATCCCTCCCTACATTCATCCCAGATTTAATTAGTTCTCTACCTCTTATGGTTGGATTAACTCTTTTTATTTCCGCCATAGCAGAAGATACCGACATGGCGACGTCCATTACAGCCCCCAAAGCCCCCAACATGATACCTGAGAACAACAGTTGTCTAAAATCAAATTCAATATTTTGAGGTATATACATCAGCATTGTTGCTTCCTCGGCAGATAAACCCGTCAGCTTGACCCTCGTTCCTATGATGAAGGTGATTAATCCAGCAGCTAAAATTCCGCCTAACACCCCTGCGATTGCAGAGAAGCCTTTTATATTAATACCTCCAATAATAAAAATAGTAATTAGTGTAATTAAGGAAGATACAACAATTGTCAACAATACAGGATCATAACCCTTTAAAATCCCCGGTAGTAGGACCTTCATAATAAAGAAGCCTGTCAAAGCAAGGGTAATCAGTGTCTTAAAACCAGATTTTTTACCGATGATTATTAATAGGGCAAAGAAAGCAAAGATTACACCATAGACATAAGTATCCCTTATAAAATCAGTAATATAGATTTCTAGACCATCGGGGAACTCCTCCACCATTAAGAGCACCTTGTCCCCAGGTTCTACTTCGATGTCATAGACAAAGCTACCACTGAGGGTGTGCTCTATTTCAAATATTTCCCCCTTCAGTTCCCCTGTCAAAATTTCTAGCGTTACCATATAGGTCTCCAAAAACGCCACATCCTGTTGTGGGCTTCCTTCTGTAACTTCCAGTACCTTTCCCCGAGCTGTATATGAATTAAGGGGTTCCTCCTCACCAAGGGCAAACCCCATGCTTGTAAAACTAAGTGCTATTAAAAAAAGTATTAAACTCAATAGAAACTTTTTCTTTAGTGGTCTGTTCATCTATTCTCCTCCTTTGAGGCTCCTTGCCTTCTTTACTAATGATTCTTTATTATGCTATTATACTAAATAAAGGGCAGAAAGTCACGTGTCTATGACTTCCTGCCCTTATTTTTAAGGTTGTCTTTGGTTACTATAGTGTCTAATTGGATTGGGTCTAATATATGCATCGGTGTGATCATTTCCTTCATAGGTCAATCGGGTATGGATATTGACGGAATGATTTTTTTTATCATGATTTATTTCTAGACCTTGGGGTCTCCCCTCATCACTGTGGTATTCTAAATATAGATTGAGGATATTCCTTCCTCCATCCTCATTGACATCCTCATACACCTGTAAGTATTCCTTGTCAGGAACTTCTAAATATAAATCATAACCATCTTCATTCTTCACTCTTCTATCCTGTATACTATTCAACATACCTGCCACCCTCTTTCATTATATTGTCCCTTCTACAAATCTATTTTTACCTAACAGCGGCAATATAATGCTATAAAGATTTTAGATAAAATAAGTTTTTCGCTCTTCTGCTAATTCCAAAATGTATGGGAATACTTCCCTTGCCTCTTGGAATAATTGATATGTACTGACTTCTGGATAAAAATGAGTTAACAATAATCTCTTAACACCAGCCTTTAAAGCTAACTCAGCAGCTTGTTTGACAGATACATGGGGAACATTTTCATTCCAATCTTTTTCTAAAATACCCCCTTCACATAAAAATACATCGCTTTGTTCGGCAAACTCAACCAAAGACTCATGATATTTTGTATCTCCTGAGTAAACAAATTTTTTATTTTCCTTTTCAAAAGCCATAGCATAGCATTCTATTGGATGATCTGTTCTCTTAAAGGAAATCTTAATTCCTTTAACATTGATTTCATTTCCATCTTGTATTGTATGCATTGTAAAGGCTTGTTGGTATTGGATTCTATCATAATCCTCCTTTGGAGATGCGGGTGTATATAAATCTATAGACTTTGATACCTTCCCCTTCATTTGTCCGATGGCTATGGCGTATCTTAATACCATCAAGTCGCTCATATGGTCTGGATGAAGGTGACTGATTAATATGGCATCAATATTGCTAAGATTCCCACAGTATTCCATTAATCTGGACAGCACCCCATTGCCACAATCAATCAATATTTTAGTATCTTGGTTCTCCAATAAATATCCGGAACAGGCACCTCTTGCCTTTGGATATGGTCCATAACATCCCAGTACAGTTAGTTTCAATTCTCCATCTCCTTTCTCTCCATATATAATGTTCTCAGCTACCCCGCTTACTTATTCATACATAAGAAGAGCAATTTTTAGTTACTGGAAGCAAGACCTTCAACTAAAAATTGCTCTATTTTAGACTAAGTTATTGATTTGTAAAGGTCTCTTTAACTGCTTTAAATACTGTATAGCCTCAGTGACAGGTTCGTAATTTGGTAACATCCTACGGGCCTTGTACAGATGCCATTTCGCCTTTTCATACTGCTCCATCTGTAGATAAATCAACCCTACTTGGTATTGTCCATAACCGTTTTCCGGCACTTTTTCCAATAGCATTTCTCCATATTCCAATGCCAATTTTAAATCCTTCAAATTGTAGAGATATATTTGAGATAAACTTAATAATACAAATCCATCGGCTGGATAATGGCTTAGTACTTTTTCATAGTATCGAACAGCATCTTCAAATTCCTCTACTTCGTAATAGGCAGAAGCGATTCCATGATATAAATCGGTAGTAAACTCATCATTTTTCTTTTCCTTTGTTTGACTTAGTGCTTTTTGATAACAGTCGATGGCTTCTGTATTCTTTTCCATTTCATAAAGTAAATCACCCATCATTTTCCAGTAGTAAGGATTTCCTGATTGCTTTTTAATGGTTTTTTTGATGAATTCAACAGCATAATCATGATTACCAATATTACTTAAAGCTAATACCAAGTTGCTTATTAAATATTTGTTGTCAGGATACTTTTTCAATGCCTCTTTACAAAGGGTAATGGCTTCATCCTCCATCTCATTGATTATATAGAAGCTGGTCATATTTAAATAAGGCTCAACAGAATCTGGCTGTAGCTTTTGGTGAAGCTTGAGGCATTTTATTGCCTTACCCAAGTTTCCCTCCTCCTCAAAGTGATATGCCAATTCCTCAAAGATATAAAATCGCTTGTATCTCTTCAAATAAAACGGATTATATTTTAGGTAGATCATCAAACCGTAGAAGGTCACTTCTCCCCGTTTATCCCGTAGATGGGTTCTTAATTCCTTATAAAATAGCCCCCATGAATCTTCATTATACTCCTCTGCCAATAGGTTATATTTTTTATTCCACTTAGACTCAAGCTCCCTGTAACCTAAGGCTTCTCTAGGATAGAATACATTTTCTTCGATAGTATTTTTATCCATTTTACCCAGCAGTTTATTATAAACTTCCTTCCCCTTGGAGGATTTATCAAATTGAAGTTCCAACCAATATCCAGGAACTCCTTTTATGGTGGTCTTAAATTTAACAGAAGAGATTCCTTGTAACACTGGTGATACCATCTTATTTTCTTCTACAACGATCTTATCACCCTTCAGTTGTGCTTTTATAAATCTTAGTCTTTCTTCATTATTGGAGAAAAAAATATTTAGCTTCATTTTCCTCCTCCTTTCTAGCATAGCCTACCCTCTCTTATTCTACTATAAGAATAGGGCTTTATCTACACTAAATCGTTAAGAGAAAGAAAAATCAATTGTTTATCATCCTTTACTTCTATATAGAAAACTAATAAATTATGTTCATTGATATACTGCACCTTTTGGATACTACCTTTATTTTTCAAAATACATTTTGCAGAAGACCCCTCCATTAAATACACGGAGTGATCCTTTATATAAAGGATTCCTTCCTTTAAGGCATAGAAATTAACTTTTTTGACTCTGCCACCTTCATGGATGTCAAAGGAACTCGTTCCGTCATAAATCCCAGAACCTCCACCTTTTAATTCAACTGTTTTTATGACATTTGAATTACCTTCATCCCTTGAAAGAGCATATACTAATTGGTTATTTGAGAAATAGGTATCGGATACTTTGGTAAAATCCGTTTCAGTTAGAAAATCCCCCTCCTGAATTCTTGTAATGGTTTTTTCCTTCATCTTAACTATATGAATATTAGACGCTTTTTCTGTACCAGTTGTATAGTAGATTGCCGAATCATCCTTTGCCCATCGCAGGGGGCCAAAAACACTCTCTGGTTTTACTATTTCATCATAGTAGTCTATTTCATCACTTCTTCTTTTATAGATTCCAATCTTATCTCCATCACGATATACAAATGCGATACTACCCTCTCCATAGCTCCACCCAGCCTCTACACCATAGATTAAATCATGTACCTTTTTGCCACTGTCGGCACCAAAGCTTATAAACCCTTCACCATTTTTTTCATCAATCATCTGAATAGAAACATATCCTCCCTTTGAAGAAAAGATAATGTTTTGATCATAGGGCTTTTTAATTTGCTTAATATCAATAGATTCAATAATGGTGACGTCGTTATTACTGAAATTCAGTATTTTAATATTATTCTCCTCTGGGTTTACTACAGCAATCTTATTCCTATTGGGGCTAAGGCTTGTCAGTTCAAGCTCCTCTTTAGGAACGTCCTTCATCATTCCTACTCGAATATTTTCAACTATAGGAGACTCCAATGTAAAGTTACCTTCTTTTTCTTCCCATTTCAACCCTTGAAGATTAAGTGACAGATGTTTTTGCCCCTCATTTTCTATAAGCTTTAATTGCTCCTTTACAGGAACTACTAAGGAATTAAAATAGTTTGAGATCCCCTTTAAAACATAGAGGTGATCCTCCTGCTTCAATTGGATACCAGATTGATTTTCTTCCTGTTCCTGTACCTTTACCATACTCACCTTTGCTGCCTCTTTTACTGATTCTTTCGATTCAGTTGCTTCAGGTGTTTCTATAGCTAAGTCCGTGTTTTCAATATTTTTTGTACATCCACTTAGTATCAACATTCCTACAAGAAAAAGGATATACCATATTTTCTTAGTATTCATATTTGACCTCCATTTTTTATATTTTAAACTCCCTACTTATGTATTCATAATAATTTCCAATTTTTCCTATTTATATACTAGGTTCCTCCCTTATTTTTGCCAGTATAGAAGATTTTTCATTTTTACTTGAAATTATACTAGAAGGTCTTTTCTTTTAAAATGATCTCTTATATGATATACATAGTATTTTGTGTAAAGGAGCTGTTATATGAAAATTTCTAAAGGTAAGTTGTTATTTATATTTTTAATCTCATTAATTGTCCTAGTAGTGGGCTTTCCATTGATTATGTCGCCTCAGCCTTTGGCTATTCACGTATTGGATGTAGGTCAAGGGGATAGTATTCTGATCATAACTCCTAATAACAAGAGTATTCTAATAGATGGTGGAGACGAGGATTACGGGGAATATGTAGTAGATTATTTAAAGCGTCAGAATATTAAACGAATAGATTGGCTAGTGGGTACTCATCCCCATTCAGATCATATTGGTGGTCTAGGGACAGTGATTAGTCATTTGGAGATTGGTGAATTTTACATGCCGTCAACACCCCACACCTCTATTGTGTTTGAGGATTTGCTTAGGAACGTTGCAGAAAAAAAACTAAAGATTACTGGGGGTAAAGCTGGTGATGTTATTGACATAAGCAAAGATCTATCCATTAACCTCCTAGGTCCCTTAGAAAACTATGGAGATGATCTAAACAATTGGAGCATTGTCCTACAGCTTAAATACAAGGAAAAATCCTTTATTTTCATGGGGGATGCCGAAGAACAGGTGGAGGAAGATTTGTTGGATGCTTATCCTTCCCATCAATTAAAAAGCCACTTCATTAAAATTGGTCATCATGGAAGTACTACCTCTACATCCCCAAAATTCCTCGATGCCCTTGCCCCCGATGTTGCAATAATCACCGTTGGAAAGGATAATGCCTATGGCCACCCCCATAAGTCCATCCTCCAACGTATATATAGTTATCAGGTCAAACTCTATCGTACTGATTTACAAGGAAGTGTAGTTTTCTATAGTGACGGCCAAAAAATCTGGTCCACAACCCCACCCCTGAGATCTAAATGACAAGACATAGGTGTTCTAAACCAGTCCACTAATTCTGATTATGGTAAGATGAAATTAGTTTCTTGGTTTAGAACAAAGAGACTGACACAAAATCATAGATTTTGGTCATCTTCTTTTGTTCAAAAGTCCTTAGATTCAAGGAACAGGAAGAACCTGCGACCGTAGCGTATACAGTAATACGTAAGGGTGCTGGTTTTCCCAGTGACGAAGTAGATAAGGGACTTTACAAATCAAACAGATATTTTTCAAACACTTCCTTAGTCCATTTTTCTCCCATATATCGCTTTGATGAAGAATATCCATAGTCATTTCTATAAAAGTGCTTTCTAAAGTCCTCAAACCACTGTTGATGCTGCTGCATTTCATCCTTCGAATTAGATTTACCCTGTTGCAGCATCCCTTCATGCCATATATCAAAAAGCTTTGCAATCAGCTGATAACCGGTCTCTCCTTCTTTAACCCTGATTAACCCATTAAATCTGTTGGGTACAACCTTCCCTTGAATAAACTCCTGAGGTTCAAACTCACTCAGCAACATTTCCACATGTTTTGCTTCCTCTTGAAGCAACGCCTGTATCCCTTCCATTGATTCGGCCTTTTCTAAATCCTCAAAGGCATAATGTACTAAAGCTAAAATTCTTTGAGGAGCAATAATTACTTGATAAAGGAAAATAGGATACACGTATTCCTTTTTAGGATAGACGATCCCAAAGTCATAATGATACATGTTAAGCCCTTTTATGGTCAGGTTTAAGAACTTGTCAATACCTTCACCTTGAAACATATTGACCTCCCCCTTAGAAAAAAGCCTTTTCTGTTGGGCTATTCTCTTGGGGACGGCGATTTCTTCTAAAGTACCCAGTTCATGAAAATATTTTTTTAAAGAATTTGATGGCACTTCAATCATTCTTTACCTCCTCCTTTCCTTAATAAATTCTCTAATACACTCTTTTTCTGCTTCCTTTAGCTGATAAAGACTATATACAATTTCATTGATTGCTTCTTCTAGATGGTCAATAGCTATGTTATTACTTATATGGGCTTCGACTTTCTCTACCAAATCTTCTAATTGCGGGGCTATTGCTGACAACTCAATCAAAGTCGGAAATGGTATCCCCTTCAAGGGTGTTCCGTATAACTCTAGGTATTCCCCTTTTCGCTTTCCTCGATGTAATAACCAGAAATATATTAAAGATGAATTTAAAACAGCAAGGACCGTCTTTAAGGAAATATTTCTATCCTTTAAGGTAATATAGTATACATCAGCACTGGCATACCAAGGGCCTTCATGATAAGCAAAGGCGTTTCTCAATGACCTCTGGGGTACAACGATTTTCTCCCCTTCAAAAATTTCCCGTTTTCTAGGCCATTGAAGGGCATACCATTTTCTACTCCCCTGCTTTACCTCCCGCCTCTCCGTTAACAGAATTTTATATCTCTCTAGATGTTGATATAGCTTTGGCAATTGTTCTAAATCTTGAGGTTCTTCATCATCAAGATACAGAATCTTTAGTCCTTGATTTTTTAATAAGCAATACTTTTTGATATGGCTATTTTTATAGAAATCCTTTAAATAACTGGAATAAGGAGGTAGGTGGAATCCTTTTTCTATAATTTCTTCCTCTGTAAGGACAAAGATCCCCTTCCCCTGCTCCCCATATAGCTTTAGTTTATCTGCCCACGGGGCTGTAAGACGATCTGCTCCACTGACAATGCCTTGATTTACATGACAAAAGTCACCTAGAGTATACTTAAACATTTGGGTTATTCTATCAAGAACCTCAGCCCCCCCATAGGAGCTCTTCAGTAGTATTTGTCCCTTATCATCATATAGTCTCTCCTGTAACTTTAAGGTGGAGATATGGACCCCTTCAACCTCTTGTTTTTTTAAGAGCTGCGGCATGACTTCATCCCCAGAAAGTTTTTTATCCTCTAGGGTGATGACTCTAGGTCCTTTCGTGTTCCGTGTCTCCTTTGTAGCTATAAAAATCATATTATGCTGTCCAGTGGCATCCTTAAAAACCTTTGCCTCATTGAAATTAATCAGTTCTTTAAAAGAAAAATGCTCCCTCATAAAATTCCTTAATTTATTAGCTCCATCGGCAGTGACAAAATAATTGGTGGTAATCAGTCCTAATACCCCACCCTTCTTTAATATTTCTCCCCCTTTATAAATGAAAAAATAGAAATAATCCATCTTTCCCTCATAATATTTTTCTCCAAAGGTGCTTTCTTTTATATCACTGAAAATCTGCCTATTGCCCCTTTCTCCTATATATGGTGGGTTTCCAATAACAAGATCAAAGCAGGGAAGTACTTCTTCATTGGGGGCTTCATGTATTAAAGAATTTCTGCAAAAGATATTTAATTCTGTATCCTTAACTAAGTGAGTTTCGTGATTTATACTAATTTCTTTGCTTGCTTCTATTTTTTCATCTTCAGTGGGCTCTATTTTAGCCATAAGGCTTTCACATTCCATTAGTAGCAGTAATTTGCACAAGATAACAGTATTGGGCTGTATATCCATTCCATAAATATTAGAAAGTACCTCCTTTAATAATTGCCTCCCTACTACAGCAGTTGCCAAGATTTCATTTGTTTTACACCTCAGCTGAAAAATCAACCGCAAGGCTTCCCTCAGAAATACTCCTCCACCACAGGCAAGGTCAATGATTTTTATCTCCTTCAATATTTTCTCTATATCAGCAACAATAGATTTTTCAATTTGTACCGCTTCTCCTAGTATAAAATCCTCTAGTCCATCTGGGGCATCAGCCATCTGATTTTCCATGTATGCAACCAAAGACTTTACCACCATGTAATGAACAATTGGCTGTGGTGTATAATAGGCTCCCGTCTTGCTCCTAACTCCCTCCAACAAAAGTCCTTCATACAGGACTTCCATTTCCTTGAGGCCTACACTTGAAGGAGAATAGTTATTCAATATGCTATCCTTTAGCAGTAGATACGCCTTTTTCCACAAGACTTTATAGGAGTCTATTGGAATGTTCCAATCCTTCAATCCATTGATTTCTTTTAACAATTCATTTTCATTGCATTCTCCCTCATTTCCTGCTCTCCGATTGTAAAAATACATATTAAAGTAAATCCACAACAATAGGTCAAGAGGACTGAGGTCGGTGTCTATGTCTTTAGTGATTTGTTTTATTAGACTTTTGCAATCCTTTTGAAATTCCTTAATCATAAAAATTTCCTTTCTCAAAATAATATTACCAAATTATTTAAAATAAATATATTTGCTAAAGGCAAACTATTTTATTTAATAGAATGAAAAAAAAGGTGAAGACTGAGCTTCACCTAAGGCACAATCATTTTTTGGGCATTTTATGATTGGGGCCAATGTGCGTTTTTTGGGTTTATTAAGTATTCTATATAAATCTATAATATCCTTCTTATTTACTTGAATTTAAATAAATAACATCAAAATTCCCTTAAACTTGCCGATAATTATAATAGATATAATAAATGATTTAAATCACTGGGGAGGAGAAATTTATATGAGAAAGATAAGCTCCGTTAGTAAAGACCGTATTGATCGTATGTATATAGATAGAAAAATTAATGTAAATCGCATCTCTACTGTTACACCTGTTGATCCCGTCAAGCCTGTTCATAATGAAGCCTCCTTCATCAGTGATAATTATCTGTTACTGACAGGCTCATTTTATGATAAATTCCAAGACCTTCGTCAGCAATATAAGGATTTTTATTTAAATCAACAGGATTTAGAGGATATGATGCACCAATTCAAAACTAAAAAAGGTGATGACTCCCTTGAAGAAATCATCACCATTATTCAACAGTTGGTGGATAAGTATAATAAAACCATTATCAGTCTTCGTAACTTTGAAGAAAAGTTACCTAGAGCTGGATTTACTCATGGGATTCATCACACCCTATTAGAATATGATGAAGAATTAGCTACTGTCGGTCTTACCATCACAGAGGAGGTTATCCTTAACTTTGACCCCTCCATCCTTAGGAAAAATGTTGATTTCCAACCCAATTGTCTTTACTTCCTCTTTGATTACCAACAAGGATTAATTCGTAAGCTCTTTACAATTTTCCGTAATATTAAAGTAAGTCAACTGGAGGAATCCCATGGATACAAAAATAACTCCATCACCCCACCATCGGGTATGCTTATTAACGAAAGGCGTTAATGCTGCCCTTAAATAATGTCATCTATCGTTAATTCTTCATCCTTCATGAAGACAATAAGTTCTCTTAATTTATCCTGTAGAAACTCCTTAGCATTTTTCTGGTCTGATTTATTGCTACATTCAACCTCTAGCTTCTTTTTTTGTAATACCAGTACCGCCAGCAGTAGATCAGCCTCCATCAGATGATAAATCCCTTCCTCTACATCCTCTACTACGATTTCTTTAGTATTATTTAGTGCTTCTTTTGTCCTAAAATAATCCACCACAGCGTAGACCGTCTGATGAAGGGTTACATCCCCTTCTTGATCTCGATAGGAAGACAGTTTATTAACAATCCCCAAAACCGTTGTCAGATTCTCCTTAAAATATTGAGGAAAAGAAAGATAGGATTTTCTTCCCTTAGCTTGGTCATAATCTTCAATCACTTGACCGATTAAGAGGGTCTTATATTGATGGGGTAGCACCGTGATTTGGGAGCTAACGATTTGTGGTACATCCCCCTGTGTTAGTCTTACTAGTAGAATTTCATGTAGGTTGACATCTTCTTCTACTGCATCCTTTTGAAGGGTATGTTCTTCATTTGTAAAAATATTTTTTATATGTAGGATATTCTCCTTGATTTTGATTAGCTCATAAAAACCTAAATAGCTTTGAAGGCAGTTCTTAATATATTCAACCTCATCTACTGGAAGTTCTGCCCCCACCTGCTGTAGATAACCTTCTCCATAGGTTTGTTTGTTGTTTGCTGGATAATCGTACACCAACCAATCGGAAAATTGATAAGCCAATCCATCTGTTTTATCTAGAAATTTCGCCTCCAGCTCCTTTAACTTCCCTTGATCCTCTTCCTGTTGATAAATATATGTAATTACCTTTTCAGTAATCAATTCATGTGCCATGGTATCTCCTCCTAAATTAATCTTATGTGTGAATAATAGCATAGTTAAAACGTAACTTCAATCCATATTATCCCATTAATCAAAAAATGTCTAAATCGCTAAAAAAACTAGCAATATCTTAAAAGCAAGGTCTGATTACGACTTATCAGGTATTTTCGACTATCCTTACCTTGTAAAAAATCAGTTAAACAGTTATGATAGAACGTAGTGAAGACCTTACAATAACATAAGAGGAGGATTATCTTGACTAAAGTTATTTCATTCAATAGTTATTTAGACAAAAAAAGATGCAATAAAAGGTCTCCCCTGCTTCAGACTAATCCTATAGGCTTCTCAGCAATTAGTGAAGGAATTAAATCCTTAGCCTTAAAGGACAGAGAGGTTATCTATAAAAATGTAAAGTACAATTATTATAGTCAATATATCCAGTATGTCCAACTTAATCAGTTGGTAGACGGCGAATATACATTTTTGGACTTTATTGGAAATCATCTAGATTTAGATAATCCTTTCGAGATACTTCACGGAGTGGATTTTTCGGGAGAGCAGTCTATGAGTTTTCTTTCCAAAAGTGATTGGGAAAACATAGCAGACTTAGTGGTCAGACTCAGTTTAAGCTATTACTTAGAAATAGCAGCAGAGGAAATCACCCCATTGGGATTTGCCCATCAGTATGATTGGGACTACGTTTTATTAGATACAAATTAATAAGTATTTTAATAGCAATGATATTATATTTTTAACCTAGTATTCTAAATTCTAAAGTTAAACCCAGCACCAACGTAAAAAAACGTAGGGCTGGGTTTCTTCATCTTATTAACTTGATATTTTTTTTTATGATTTTTTGTGCTTTTTGGTTAAAACTAAATTCTTAATCATAATCGTTGGATTTTCCAAAGCATCAATAATCTTCTTATCCAACATAATTGCATCAACAGGCACTTTCCTTTTTTGGAATTTTTCCTTCTCAATATAGTTCTTAATAAGATTGGCCAAAAATACAATATCACTCCCTAGATATGTGGGACTGGATAAGATGATGGGCATGTATTGTTGAATTTCCGTCTTTCCTGGTACATCCTTAAATCTGCCAAATTTACCTATTTCCTCGTTAACATTCAAATTGAATTGAATCATCATACCTTCGTCATTAATGGTATTTTTTGATGTTACTAGTTTTTCAAACAGCAACTGAAATATTTGATTTTGACTATTGCTGACAGCTATAGAGAATTTTAGGTCTACATGGTATTCTAGTCCATTTTGAGCTACTAATGGTTTCATATCATCCCACCCTTCTTATTTTTATATAAAGTAAAATATATTATTACATTATATCAGAAGTATCACTGCCTTTACTGTTAAATATACATTTGATAAGAAAATATTTTTTTATTTTTGTTCATAAGTTTTATTCCTTCATGTCTTACATATATTTTATAGAGGTGATCTTATGAAAAAAATATTGGTATCCATCTTTGCATTTCTTTTTATTCTTTTTAGTTTTTTTAGCACTTATGCTTTTTTTCAATCGGAAGCAACCATCAAAACCTTTAAGCAGTTTTCATCCCCCCAGTACAAGATTAATAAAGCACTTTTAGACCGTTATTATCATCAAGATGAAGATATTAAAAAATCAGCTGAAAAAGAACTGATTAGTATCATATTAAAGGGAATTGAATATGAAAGATGGCAGGAATTTGTGGACTATATCCAGCTACAAGCCTACAAGGGAGAGGTCCTCCCCACCACTTCAGAACAAATGATATTTGTCTTAAATCTTTCTAAAGATGTTGCAGTAGTTGGGATCTATAATGCAGTGGGGGAGGATTTTGTTTATCATAGTAAGATCGAAGGTCTAGCTCCTGTTGAGAAAATCGAACTCATACAGATTGATGATTCGCCACATAAAAGTTTAGTGATTTATCAAGCGTTAGATGAACGCTTTGGTGCATTTTTTTATGAAGAATTTTTAGACATCTACTATCATGTAGCCGATGAATTTAAACCTGTTTGGCATAGCACCCTATATTTTGAGGAAGTTTACAAGGAAACTTGGATTGATCCCGACAGTGATGATACCCTTTGGAACAGAATTGTTACTGAGACCGTACTTGATTTTGTACCTACAGAACCCTTTAAAATCAATTCCATTACCTCCACCAAAAAATATACGACTAAGTCTAAAGAAACCCCCTCTAAAGAAGATTTTACTAAAATTATTTTTGACCAATCTACCCAAGATTTCTTTTACTGGAGTCCTAAATACAATCATTTTATTTTAGGTGAGCTAACTACAGACGTATTCCTATCTGAGGCTGCCCTCTTAGAGGACCTCACCACTGGTAGAGAAATTTTATACGGAATAGATAATAAAAGCTACAAAATCATCACCTCCAAAGGAGAATTAATTTATTTGCCTAAAAACAAATTTAAGGGAATGTTTCAAAATAAAATAAAGGAATGATATAATAGTAACGATTACTAAAGAAAAATGAGAAAAAAGAGGTGTGAAAATGACTAAAAAATTATACTGGGAGGATGCCACTGTGTCCTCCTTTAAAAGTAATATCCTTTCAATAGAGCCCTATGAAATAGATCCATCTAAGTTTGTTGTGGTAATGGAGGAAACTGCCTTTTACCCCGAAGGTGGTGGACAACCTTGGGATGAGGGGACTATTGGCTCCAGTGCTGTCGTTTATGTCTATGAAGAAAATGATACAATTTATCATGTGGTGGAAAAAGCCCCTACTGAAACTAAAGGAGTAGACTGCCAAATTGATTGGGAACGGCGTCTAGACTTAATGCAACAGCACCTAGGACAGCATATCCTTTCCTCTGTATTTGAAAAGCTGTTTTCTGCCACCACAGTTGGCTTTCATCTAAGTAATGAATATGTAACCATTGATGTCACTAAGGATTCCCTTACCTATGGGGAGGCAAGTTTAATTGAGTCAGAGGCTAATGCAGTGGTTTTTAGTAGCCTAAAGGTCTTCACCCATTTTCCAAATGACGAGGAGCTGAAGAAGTTGCCACTACGGAAGCCACCATCGGTAACAGAGGGCATCAGAATTGTAGAGGTGGAGGGTTATGACTTCTCCCCCTGCGGAGGCGTCCATCCCCTACAGACGGGCTCTGTAGGACAGATTAAAATCCGTAAATGGGAAAAAATGAAGGGCCATATCCGAGTAGAGTTTGTCTGTGGTGGAAGAGCATTAAAGGACGCTGCTTGGAAAAATCGACAAATCAATGAGATCTCAAACCTATTATCCATAAAGGATGTTGAAACGAAGGAGTTTGTTGAAAAACTTGTTGCTGATAGCAGAAAACTCGAGAAAACCCTTCGTACATATCGTAGGGAATTGATGGATTATCAAATCAAGGAGCTCCATGCTTCTGCTGAGATCCATAAGGATTGTTCTCTAGTAGTAAAGGTTTTTGATGGGGAAGATTTTAAAACCCTTCAATCGATGGCTTCTTCTCTAAATCAATACCCTAACACTGTTGCTTTATTAGCCACTAAAACGGACAAGGCTCAGGTGGTCTTTACTCGATCTAAAGATCTTGACATTAACATGAATCAGCTATTTAAAGAAGTGATTGAATTAGTTGACGGTAGAGGTGGCGGAAATCCTCAGACAGCCCAAGGGGGCGGAAGTAATCTTTCAAATCTTGATGGATTGATGACGGCGGCTGTGATGAAGATTAAGAATGAGTATTTGAAATAAAGTCTAAAGTATAAAAAACTGATTTTCTTCTAATTAATTTAGATATGAAATCAGTTTTTTATTATATCATATTATATAAATTACTTGTTAGATTAAGGGTTGCAATAGCCACATCTTCCTGGGTCAGCTTTTTCAATCCCATTAGGATAGGGTTTTTCCTCGGAATATCCACACTTAGTACAGAGATATCGGTGGGAAAGAATCAGCTCTGTAGGAAGTCCACACCAACTACAGGGTAGCCCTTTTTTGCTGTCCACCACTTGGAAGCCAGGCCAAGAACATTGGGGGCATAAGTTATATAGTTTAGTAACTAGATCCCTCGTGGCAGCTTCTATGCTTTTCATCCGTGTTGGGTTGTAAAGAGCCCTCATATCTGTTTCTATATAGATTTTTTCATTACTTGACATTGCCAAGGCAAATTCAACTGCCTTTTCCAAATCTGCCTCTGTTATAATTCCTTTAATTATTTCCTTAGGATCTGTACTGGATTCCTTTACCTTAATCACAATTCCATGTTGGGGAAAGCCTGCCTCCTTGGCAAATTCAATTGCCTCTTGAAAACTTTTCACCATTTTGTGCATGTAGTTGGTTTCTATTGTTGCTGAGATCCCATAGATTTCTAAACCAGTTGTTTTATCAATTAATAGTACTATTTCTCGATTAAAGGGCAAAAATGGACTAATGGGATGGGGTCCAAAGGCCCCCTCACTGGCAATTCCTATTGTTTTGTCCTCTAGGGCCATAGCTGCTTCTGCTTTATATTTTGCTGCCTCCAGCTGATTTCCCCTACGGTCAATGTCTTTGGTAAAGGTCCCAAACACATCGGTGTTAAAGTCCTTTGGAATAGTAATCTTTATACCTAGATCCTTCTCCAATATAGGTGCAATTACCTCTTCTTTCTTGTGCATGGTCGCTAAAACCCCAGTACGCCCCTTAAAGAACAAATGAATTAATTGATGCTGATCCATTAATTAGACCCCTTTCCCTAAAGCCTTTATAATAATATATTTTATCCCACTGCAAATAAATTATAAATTTACTATTTCTTAGCCTTCAAGTAAGGATGATTCATCCTCCTTACTTCCTTCATGGTGGCAATCTCATCATGACCAGGATAGATTACAATATCATCACTCCATTTTGCCACCTTGTTGGTGATGGATTTTTTCAACTGTTCTTCATTACCACCGGGTAAATCTGTTCTACCAAAGCCATCCTTAAAGACGGTATCCCCCGTAAAGATGATATTGCTTTCTTTCACTTGTAGACAAATGCCTCCTGGGGTATGGCCTGGGGTATGGATTATCTGTAGCACTATATTCCCCACTGTAATTACGTTTTCCTCCGATAAGGTTTTATCGGGAGCAAAGGAAATTAGTTTTCTGCACCGCTCTAAAGAACGATTAAATTCTGGGTCCTTTAGCCCCTCCACCTCTTTCTTATGGGAATAGATGGGACAGTTGTATTTCTTCTTTAATTCCTCCGCTGCCCCTGAATGGTCGTGGTGAAAGTGGGTCAGTATAATTCCAACAGGCTGTAGCTGGTTGCGATCGATGTATTTCATAATTTTTTTAGCTTCATCCCCTGGATCAATTACTAGGGCTTCATTGTTTTCTTCGTCATTAATTATGTAGGTGTTGGTTTCGTTCATTCCTACAACTATTTTCTCGATTTTCATTGTAATACTCCTTTGTATATAAATTTATTCTACTATTATAGATCCCTCGTCTTCTCAGTCCCCAATATCGCCATTGCTTCCTTGTAGTTTGGACAGATTTTCCCCACCAAACGCCAAAAGGAACGGTCATGATTCATATGGACTAAATGACATAACTCGTGGACCACCACATAATCAATAGCATATAGAGGAAACATCAACAGCTTCCAATGGAAGGTCAGATGTTTTTTAGAGTTACAGCTCCCCCATTTTTTACTATCATTTTCTATGGAGAAGGATTTGTATTTTACTTTGAATTGGGGCTGATAAAACTTTAGTCTTTCTTCTATAACCCTTTTGCTTTCCTTAGTATAGAAGGATTTGAGGGCATCATTAATATTTATTTCTCCTTCCTCTGGGGTAATACAGGTAAAGGCTTCACCATCCCATTGGATCGTAACTTTTTTTACTGATGGGTCAACTATTGTATATAAAGGGTATGGATTCCCTAGATAATAGCAATGGAATTGAGGTTGTTGTTTCATGTTCTACTCCTTATTTTTTAGCTAATTTGATTTAAATAATATTTCTACTTAACTTCTATACACATTTGATTCTACATTCTAGACATATTTCCTTTCTCTCTAACCGTTTTATTCAGAGAATTAGACGAAAAGTGATTCTCCCTAGCGTTTTGTTATGATAAAATACATCTGAAGGTTCAATTTTTGAATATATCCAACATTTTGCTTTTAGCTTACAAAAGGGAGTTGATTGTTATCAAGAAAAAAAATTCGCCACTATTTAGAACAAACTTTGATTATGAAGAGGACCCCTACGATCAGTTGAATAATCTACAGAGACAAAATAAGAATAATCAATCCTTTACCAACAAAGGGACCATGAAAAAGTTTGAATTTGATTATGAAGAAGATCCATATGAACCTGAAAATAACAGGTAGGGGCTTTTTAGGAGGAAGACTATGCCAGTGAAAAATTATGGTGTACTGAAGGGGTCTGTAATTGCTGGAAAACCCGAAAGAAATAAGCATACCCCCCATTATCAAATCCACATGGAAGGAGAAGATAATATTTATTATCGGGTGGCTATTAATGTATTGTCCAGTTGTGAAGAATCGAAGGTCTTATATTTAGCTGCTGAAGAATTTAACTCAAGTTTATTTTCTCTTCTTCCAACCTTATCAAATGGCTTTACTAGAGTTGATAGTACTAATAAAGAGCTTGCCATTGACTATATTCGTAGCAAATTGTTTGATTCCGCTAAGATGAAGCCCTTAATGCATCATATCGAAGGTCCCAACAATGATTTAAACGACTTAATTGATAACCATATAAAAAAAGCACAGGCTGAAAAAGCAACTGTGTATATCTATGGATCTAAATTTATTTCGAAGAGCAAAGATTATGTGTTTGGGTTCCAGCCAACTAATGGTATCCACAACATTCATATGAACCAAGGGAATCTAGGAAAATTTTACAATGATAATGGCACCTTTCAAGATGGATGTATTTTAATCCAATATGAAACCATCTGGGTCGGTATTTTTTTAGCTTTCTTTTGCCAGTCTTGGTGTACAGATGAAGATGGTAATCCCATAATCATGTGTAGACATAATGAAGTAAACCTAATACTTTAAAAATATGATTTCCCTATAATATAAGAACACTTTACTAAGATTCCTCAAAGTAAAGTGTTCCTTGTTTTATTCATTATTTGTTAATCTTGGTATCCTGATAATTGTTGTGATGCAGAGTTTAAAGAATTGATTGCTTGTTGAATCTTGTTCTTATTGTCTGGCTTTTCAGCTGCATTAAGAGCTTGTTGTAATGTATTCACTGTAGATTGTACAGATGACATACTTTGGTCTACGTATTGTTTAGCTTTTGGCATGTACTCCACCTCCTTTAATACTGATTCGATAATATTATCTACAGCAGAGGCGAGTTATATCCCTAATTTAATTTGTGATTTTTTTTACATCTAATGACATGTATGCTTGTGATACCTACAAACCCCACCAACATAAGTCTCCAATACAGTTACATCCTTCAACTCCAGCTCTGGGATCGCCTTAATATCCTCCTTAAGTACAATAAAATCAGCAAGATATCCCTCTTGGATTTTCCCCTTAATGTTCTCCTCAAAGGTGGCATAGCTGGCTCCTGTGGTATATAACCCTATAGCTTCTTCTAGCGTCAAACATTCTTGAGGATTCCATCCTGCCTCAGGCTTACCTTCGTAGTCCTTTCGAGTCACCCCACCATAGATTCCTAAGAAAGGATTGAAGGATTCAATAGGGCAATCAGACCCACCTGCCACATGTACTCCAGAGTGAAGCATAGATTTCCAAGCGTAACTTTCCCTAGCCCTGTTTTCTCCAACCCTTGCCTCCACCATTTTTAGATCCGTTGGCAGGAATCCTGGTTGAATATCACCGATTACGTTTAATTTAGCCATACGATTTATGATTTCTTGATCGGTAATCTGACAATGGATAATTCTAGGTCTTCTATCATTACCTTTGCCAAAAATTTCTTCATAGATATCCAATAGCTGAATCATGGTTTGGTCTCCAATAGCATGGACAGCCAGCTGTAGATTATTTTCTGTGGCGTATCTTAAATGTTCCTTTAGTTTTTGATCCTCAAATATCAATATCCCCTTATTCTCTGGATCATCGGCATAGCCTTCCCTGAGGGCTGCTGTTCGTCCCCCTAAGGAGCCATCCGCCAACATCTTTAAGGGGCCAAATTTCAGCAGATTGCTTCCCATACCCGAATGATAGCCTAAATCAATTAATCTTTGAAGTTTATCCTTTTCCTGCAGTAGCATTTGAAGGTTGATTCTAAGATTTAAATTACCCTCCTGCTCCAACTCTTGATAAGCAGTAATCATCTTTTTAAAATCCTCCACCTGTCCAAAATCCTCCGTTTGGATTGAGGTTAATCCTACCTTTAGGGCGTCCTCTACTGCCGATTGGATTACCTTCTTTATTTGGTGAACCTCTGTCACACTTGGAATCTTTTCGTATGCCAGCCACAATCCATTTTCCCTCAAGATGCCATTGGGCTTTTGAGTGTTTGGATAACGATCAATCTTACCCCCCTCTGGGTCTGGAGTTTTTTCGTTGACTCCAGCCACCTCTAGGGCTTTACTATTTACTGCACAGATATGATAACAAGCCCTCGAAAGATATATGGGATACGCTGTCGTGATGGTATCTAAAAAATCTGCTGTTGGGAGCTTTGATTGGTCAAAATTTTCTTCATTCCAACCATGTCCTACAATCCATTCACCGAAATAGTTTTCCTCTAGATTATCTATGTAGGATTTGATGGTACTTCCCACCTCTTCTAGGGACTTACAATTTCTTAAGTCCACCTTTTTCGTAGAAAGGCCATAGCTTACTAAATGCATGTGACTATCATTAAAACCAGGTAGCACCCATTTCCCCTCCAGATCCACAACTGCTGTTTCATCATCCTTTAAAGCCAAAAGTTCTTCATTTGAGGCAACCCTTTTAAAAATTTCTCCCTCTACTAAAAAACCCTCTGCCATTTCTCCATCCTGCATTGTCATTACTTTACCATTAATAAAAATCTTTCTCA
The DNA here is from genome assembly GCF_016908555.1 of Alkaliphilus hydrothermalis. GTDB lineage: Bacteria > Bacillota > Clostridia > Peptostreptococcales > Natronincolaceae > Alkaliphilus > Alkaliphilus hydrothermalis. The sequence continues at coordinate 38,372 of NZ_JAFBEE010000017.1, read as the reverse complement.
TATTTCCCCCTCCTTAGCGTATCGAAATAATCTCCTTAAATTATACTAACATACTTTTTATTTCTTTAGAATATTTTCGCTTTTATGGTCTAATACTTTTTATATTGGAGACCTTTAAAGCATAGGATTAAAATTTAAAATTTAAACTGATTAATAACAGAGGAGATGGTTGTATGAAGGAAAAAGCTATTGAAATGTTAGAAAAAAGAGGTGTTTCCCTAACCGATTTGGCTAAGCTTGCCTATGATCTTCAAATAGATTATATACCGGATATTACTATAGAGGCTACCATGGAGAATATCCACAAGGTATTGGAAAAAAGAGAGGTTCAAAATGCTATATTAACGGGGATTGCCATAGATCAGCTGGCAGAAAGAAATCTTTTTGAAGAGCCTCTATTATCAATCCTAAAAAGAGATGATTCCCTCTATGGGATTGATGAGATTCTAGCCCTTAGTATTACCAACATCTATGGTTCAATCGGCTTAACTAATTTTGGGCACTTGGACAAGATTAAGCCTGGTATTATCGGAAAAGTCAATGACGCTAAAGGTGGTCAGGTGAATACATTTTTAGATGATTTATTGTCTGGTATTGTGGCTGCTGCCTGCTCTAGGATGGCCCATGCCTTTGGAGATTTTGACATTAAATAAAGTCAGTGTGCATAATTTACAAAATTTTAGGCAATCCTATAATGTAATGTAAATTGGGAAGGATTGGAGGAGGCCATGATGGATTCAAAATATAAAGGAACCCTATTAGAAAAAAAATTAGAAAATAATTTACTACAGCTAAAAGAAGTCTTCAAAGATAGCTATGACATTATCTATAGGGAATTGAGATTAAATTATCATGGTAAGATTGTGAATCTAGTCCTTGTATTCAATTCCAATTTAGTGGATGCCCAAACCATAAATGAAAATATCATTAAGCCCATAATTCACTTTAATCCTGTGAAAGAAAGAACAATCATTAAGCAACTTCATTTAGATATTTTAAAGGATGTTATCCCTATAAATGGTATAGCTCAAGTAAGAGATTATGATAAAATAATCAACGCAATCTTCTCAGGCAATAGTTTAATGATAGTTAATGGCATTGATGAGGGCTTGCTACTAAATACAAAAGAATGGCCCGAAAGATCTGTTGAAGAGCCAGATGCTGAGAGTGTCGTTCGTGGGTCTCGAGAAGGATTTACTGAGAGTATCTCTACGAATACAGGTCTAATTCGGCGAAAACTGAAGGATCCTGCCCTCAAAGCCCAGCAGCTACAGGCAGGGAGCAGAAGTAAAACAAATATCAATGTTTTGTACATGGAGGATATAGTCAATAAGCAACTATTAGATGAAGTGCTTTCTGCACTACAGGACATTGAGATAGATGGTGTATTTGAAAGTGGTTATGTGGAACAGTTATTAGAAGATCATCCCTATTCTCCCTTCCCTCAATTTCAAATAACCGAACGCCCTGATAAAGTCTGTGGCAATTTATTAGAAGGTAAAATCGCCCTAATTATAGATGGTGCCCCACAGGTACTGATATTACCAACTACTTTTTTTCAGTTGTTCCAGTCTCCTGAAGATTATTATGAAAGGACCATTTATGGTAGCTTAACAAGATGGATAAGATATCTGGGTTTTTTTATAGCCACATCCTTTCCAGCTATTTATGTAGCCCTTATTTCCTTTCATCAGCAAATGCTCCCTACAGATTTAATCTTGGATTTATCTAAAACCAGGGCCCAGATTCCCTTTCCACCTGTGATTGAAGCACTCTTAATGGAACTTACGATAGAATTACTCAGGGAAGCCAGCGCTAGATTACCCAAGACTATTGGACAAATCATTGGTATAGTCGGGGCCATCGTAATAGGTGACGCCGCTGTAAGCGCCAACCTAGTCAGCCCTGTTATGGTGATTATTGTTGCCATAACCGCCCTAGGAAGTTATGTACTTCCCCAATACAGTACCACTTTTCCTTTAAGGTTCCTGCGCTTTCCGATGATCCTTCTTGCAGCATCCTTTGGAGCCTTTGGGATCATCATCACATGGTCATGGATTATTGTACACCTATGCAGCCTATCTTCCTTTGGTTATCCTTATCTTTCTCCCTTGGCTCCGATATCCTCTGAATTGACAAGGGATGCTGCTATCAGGAAACCCCTGTGGGGGTTCCGAAAAAGACCTCAGTCTGCAAATAAAAAAAATTACAATAGGTGGTAAAGGAGGAACTGCAATGTATCGTAAACATACAAATGGTGAAATATCAGCCAATCAAGCTTTTATTATCATCATCAGTATAATGATCGGGACAGGCGTGTTAGGCTTGTCCCGAGTAGTTTCCCAAGTATCTAAACAGGATGCATGGATCTCTGTATTAATCAATGGAATACTCATTAGCTTGATTACAATGGCAATCGTCTATGTTGCCAGTCGGTTTCCTCAAGATAATTTCCTACAATACTCTAGTAGGCTTCTGAGTAAACCGATAGGATACATCATTACCATATCCTTTGCCTTGTATGGTCTATTGGCTACTGCAACAATCATTCGTTTTCTAACTGAGATGATTTTAACTTGGTTCTTACCCGATACGCCAATATATGTAATCATCTTTTTAATTATCGCAACTTCAGTGTATATGTTAAGCCATGGTCTAACAGTTTTGGCAAGATTCAATGAAGTAATTATATTTTTGCTAGTTCCCCTCGCTTTACTAGTGGCTGTTGGAATACCAGAGATTCGATTAGTTAACTTAAGACCTATAGGAGGTACTGGCTTAAAATCTATTCTTTCGGGGGTAGTTCCTTCCTTTTTCGCCTTTGGTGGCTATGAAGTCATGTTAGTATATTATCCTTATATCTCCGATAAGGAAAAGCCAGTCGCTAAATATTCCATGATTTCAGTGATCATCGTTACGCTTTTTTATACAACTACGGTTATCTCTCAAATGGCTTTATTTGGTCCTGAGGAGCTGCAGCGGGTTTTGTATCCCTCCATTAATTACTTGAGGGCCTATGATTTCCCAATCATAGAAAGAATGGAGCTCTTTTTCACTATATTCTGGCTCTTTACTGTACTGGGTACTATTGGATTACAATACTTTGCTGGCTGTAGTTTACTACAGTCAATCTTTAAAACCAAGACAACTGGCTTTTTTGTGTTTCTACAATCCCCTATTTTGTTTGTTCTTACTTTGTTACCTAGAAATACACCTCAAGTCGTTGAAATTGGAGGTATCATTGGCAAAGCAAATATTTTCTTTGGCCTACTCCTACCGCTTCTTCTATTAATTATGGTATTCGTTCATGGAGGGAAGAGTAAACATGAAAAAAATAGCTAAGATCCTTATAATCTTCTTGTTAACCGTTCCTTTAACTTCCTGCTGGGACTCACAAGACTTAGAAGAATTACTGATTGTTTATGGAATTGGTATTGATGTTAGTGATGAGAATCCTGAAAAGTATGTTGTTACTATTGAGTTTCCCACAGTAATTGATGAAGCTCCCGAAAGTAAGTATCAAATTTCAGCGAAGGTTAATTCATTATCTGATGCAAAAAGCAATTTCCAGCTCAAAGTCTATCGTAAAATATCCTATGGAAATACTAGAGTTATTGTATTCTCTGAGGAAGCAGCAAAACAGGGCATAATGAAGCATATTGACTGTATGCTTAGGGAGCCTATTTTCCCAGGCACCACTCGATTTGCAGTTTCTGATATTGAAACGAAAGAGCTCTTTGATATGGACCCTCCAGTCTCCCTGTTTATCAGTACCTATTTATTTCGTGCCATTGAGCAAAGCCATAATGCAACACAAGTGCCCTTCACAACCTTGAGGAATTTCCACCACCAATACTTTACTAGTGGAATAGACCCTATCCTCCCCTACATTAAATACGATGCTGATACGAATATTACAGAAGTCTCATCTACAGCTCTCTTTAAAGGGGATCAGTTGATACACATTTTAATGGATGAATACTCTAGGTTTCTCATGATTTTAAAAGGGGAAATACTCAGTGGTTTTTTTGTTGTGAACAATGAAGATGTTAAAGATCTTGATGGAAATCTCGGAATAAGATTTACAGGAGGTAATACCAAGATAAAGACCGAACTAAGAGATTCCGAGTTGTATATTAATCAGACGGTCAAAATAGATGCAAATCTTACGGAATACACACGTGTTGAATCCGTATTTAATGTAAAGAAAATACAGGAAATTGAAACAATCCTCTCCAAATATTTCAAAGACAAGTTGCTGGAAACAGCTAAGCAATTGCAAGAGCTAAAGACCGACAGTGTTGGGTATGGACTCTATGTACGGGCCAACCATCCCGATTTTTTTGATGCAATCACTTGGGCCGACGATTTTTCTAATGCAACCATAAACATAGATGTTAAATTAAAGATTGATACAGTTGGCATCACCCATTAAAACTCCTTGTAAAAACAACACCCAGCCGATCAATGCTATTGGGTGTTGTTTGAAATTATTTATTTTTTTAACAGTTCCTCTACAATACTACAACTATTTTGGTATAATATGTATAAATGAAACATTTGCAATTCATTGGAGAGGAGATTGTAAAAAATGGAAAATGTCAATGAAGCACTCATTAAACCCGTAGCAGCGAAAGAAAGAGTTAAGGAAATGGATCTTATCAGGGGCTTCGCTTTATTTGGAGTACTATTGGTGAACTTAGCCATGATTAACACCACCCTATTCACGCAGATGGCATTAAAATCCCCCCTATCAAATCCACTGTCGTTGGAGGGAGGCTTGAATCGTTTGGCTGGCCTCCTTATTCAAATTCTTGCTGAGGGAAAGTTTTACACTATTTTTTCATTTCTATTTGGTTTGGGATTTTATGTTTTTATGGAACGGGCAGCAATCAAGCACCCTAAGCCTACCCGTTTGTTTCTCCGTCGTTCTTTTTTTCTTTTGATTTTCGGAATACTGCACTTTTCATTGGTATGGTACGGTGATATACTCCACGTATACGGCATCATAGGCTTTTTATTGCTAATGTTTAGAAATCGTAAGTTGAAAACCATCAGAAATTGGATCTTTATTTTACTGATCCTATCCACTTTTATTTTTACCTCCTTAACTTTCCTAAACGAACTCGTCATGGTGGTAATGGACCCTCAGTATATAGAGGAGTATCAGACTACCATCTATACCCAAATGGATGAATCATTGATGGTGTACCAATCAGGCTCTTATATAGATGTGCTAAGCTATCGTCTAAAAAATGAAGCAGGGTATACAATAAAAAACCTTCTATTTCTAATCCCTAAAATTTTAGGCATGTTCTTAATCGGACTTTATGTGGGAAAAAAAGGAGTGCTGGAGAATGTTAAGGAGCATTTATCTTTAATCAAAAAGACCTGCCTATGGGCGGGGATAGGTTTTGCTATATCCACAATTATCTTCAGCATTTTTAAATATGATCTTGTTACTGTCAGTACTCTATTAGCCGAGCCAATGGCCATTTTACTACAGGAGATATCTACTGTTTTCGGGTCTGTCTTCTACATCACCTCCCTTGTCCTTCTGTGGCAGAAGCCCAAGTTTGCAAAGTATTTACAGCCCCTTACCTCCATGGGGCAAATGGCCTTAACTAACTATCTAGTTCAATGTATTGTTGCCTCCTTCATTTTCTACGGCTATGGCCTAGGACTATTAAATCGTGTAGGATTAGCTGTAGGAGTATTGATTACCTTTGTCATCTATGGCATACAATTAATCTATAGCAAGGCTTGGTTAGCAAAGCACAAGTACGGTCCCTTTGAATGGGTGTGGAGGAAGCTCACCTACGGAGGTACCCTCTAAAAATAAGAAACCCCCTAAGCAAATAAGATAAAAAACCACAAAAATAAGACTGCTGTTAAACCAATGGTTTTCAGCAGTCATTTTTTTAGGGGTAGTAGACTATTATTCACTCATCCAGCTACAATATTTTGATAGTTATTAAGTATATTATTAATTTCTGTAGTCAGCACCTCTATTTGATGGGGGTGTTCTATCAAGTCTACTTGATCTATATTAACAACCAGCACAGGGGATTCCTTGTAGTTGCTAATCCACTCTTTATATCGATTGTGCAGACCTAACCAATATTCAGTAGGAATCTTTTTCTCCATTTCTCTACCTCTTTGGTTGATCCGACTTAAAATTGTTTCAATACTCCCATCGAGATAAATCATTAAATCAGGTTTTACAAGATATGGGGTCATCATGCAATGGAAAAGCTCTGAGTAAGTGTCAAAATCCCGTTGGGACATCTTTTCTGTTTCGTAAAGGGATTTAGCAAAAATCTCCACATCCTCATAGATACTTCTATCCTGTATATGGTTCTCATTTAATTCACCAATTCTCTTTTGATCTTGAAATCTTTGACTTAAGAAATACAGCTGCAAGTGGAAGCTCCAACGGGCTTGGTCAGCATAAAAATCCTCAAGGTATGGATTTCCAACAACCTTTTCATAACTGGTATTAAACTTTAAGGCATTCCCTATTATATTTGTAAAGGTGGATTTGCCAGCCCCAACATTTCCTGATATGGTAATGAAATAACCATCATTTGGCTTTCGATTTTTCGGTACATATTCATCGTGTACAATTAGTTTTGTCAGCATCATTTTACCTCCCTTAGTGGCGCAGTACCTTCCACTACTCTGTTGATTTCCTGTAGGATGTATTCCAGATCCTTTGGATTATTAATAAAGTCTTTGTTGTCTACATTCACAGGAATTAGCTTTGGAATCTTTGTGGTAAAGTAATGCTTTAATGAACAGGGAGCAAAGTAATGCTCATACTCATTACTTAAGTTTTGTATGTACTGCCTACTCATATTTCTTTCAAAGGGTCTGTCCCTCAATTCTATACGCTTCATTAGTAAATCAGTATGCCCATGTAGATATATGATAATATCTGGTTGTGGGAGACTTTCCACCAAGATAGAATATACTTGCTTATATTTTTGAAACTGATTAAGGTTTAGGGTCAGTCCTGCAAAGATTAGGTTCTTGATGATATTATAGTCAGCTACCACCGATACACCCTTCGCCAGTTTATGCTCTTCAACATCCTCCAGTTGCTTAATTCGATTACATAAGAAAAACATTTCTGTTTGGAATGCGTACTCTTCTATATTTTCATAAAAGTTTTTTAGGTAAGGATTTTCCTCTACGATTTCTCTAAGGGAAAAGGCATTCAGATGTTTTGATAAAATCTTTGTAAGGGTGGTTTTTCCTACACCAATAGGTCCCTCAACAGAAATAAATAGCTTCTTGGCAACACTTTGATTAGCTTCAGACATTTATATTCCCTCCATACTATATTTTGTATGCAAAGTATATATTACTACTTTATATGGTAGGATACAAATGTTATCTCCCCCTATAGGGTACAAAAAATGAATAGTCTCGACTTTATTCTTCTTTTTTCTCTGATTTCCATAAAGAGTTGATGTCGACTAAGAAATATTAACCTTGATAAGCTTTGGAAACCTATGGTATGGTAAGAATATTGATTAGATGGATTAGGAGGAATGAAAAATGGCTTTAGGTCTTGCAATGATTATTCTTTTAGGGCTTACATTTAATAGCCTCTTTGAAAAAATAAAGCTCCCAGGACTTTTGGGGATGTTGATGTTGGGAATCTTGATGGGCCCATATGGTCTAAACTTAATTAATGAAGAACTACTAACAATCTCAGCTGATCTTCGGAGAATTGCTCTAATCATCATTCTGTTAAGGGCAGGATTAGGTCTTAACAAAGGGACATTAAACAAAGTCGGTGTCCCAGCCATCAAAATGAGTTTTATCCCTGGTCTCCTTGAAGGATTTACCATCATGGTGATTGCACGATATTTGATAAGGTTCTCCTACATAGAGGCTGGTATCCTTGGATTCATCATTGCTGCTGTTTCTCCAGCGGTGATTGTTCCTCAAATGCTGGATTTGATAAATCGTAAAATTGGAGAGGATAAGGGGATTCCTACATTGATTTTGGCAGGGGCTTCTGTGGATGATGTGATTGCTATTACCCTCTTCACTACTTTTCTAGGATTGTATGGGGGAAATCATATTAACCTATTGAGACAGCTATTCAATATTCCTTTATCTATCGTCCTTGGGATTGTTTTAGGGGTATTGTTGGGGCTTCTACTTGTGCACCTGTTTAGAAAATATTCCATGAGGGATACCAACAAGGCCTTGGTTATCCTAGGGACTGCTATTGTTTTTAATAGCCTAGAGGCCCCATTAGAGGGCTTAGTCCCCATCGCCAGCCTACTGGGGGTAATGACCATCGGTTTTGTTCTAATGGAGAAATATCCTGAGGTTGCCCCACGGGTGGGTAGTAAGTTTAATAAGATTTGGGTATTTGCTCAAATCATGTTGTTTGTACTGGTGGGGGCAGAGGTGAATATTTATGTGGCCATTGATTCAGGTTTTGTCGGCATAATCATTATCACAATTGGTCTAGTGGCTAGGAGTATCGGGGTACTGATTTCCCTTGCTGGTACAAATCTCAACAGGAAGGAGCGGCTTTTTTGTGTAATTTCTTATATTCCTAAAGCCACTGTTCAAGCCGCCATTGGAGCTGTACCGCTGGCTATGGGGGTGCAATCTGGTGAAGTGATTTTGGCAATCGCTGTCCTTTCTATATTGGTGACTGCACCCTTAGGGGCGATTGGGATCAAGGCTACTGGGGAAAGATGGTTGAGAAGTGTGGGGTGACTGAAGGGGCAAAAAAAAAGGATACCCCTATCTGTTGGATAGGGGATACCTTACGTTACTTTTTTGTTATAGTTACCTTATAGCCTTCTGACATGCCATAATGTATATACAGGTTATCATAGATTTAAACAGATGTCAATTATTTTCCTATTAATATTTTAATTATTCCGACTTATCGTCGAAAGGAGGTAGAGTTATATTGGAGTTATAGTATCCTTAAACCTTCTGACATGCTATAATTATAAAAAGCAATTCAAATGTGATGGAGGAATTATAGTATCCTTAAACCTTCTGACATGCTATAATCCTTTGCTCACTTTCCCTATACACCAAAGAGTTATAGTATCCTTAAACCTTCTGACATGCTATAATTTTTTTTTAATTATTGCTACACTAATATTAGTTATAGTATCCTTAAACCTTCTGACATGCTATAATAAAGAAATGTTAGGCCATAGCAGCATAGAAGTTATAGTATCCTTAAACCTTCTGACATGCTATAATTTGCTCTGTTACCATGAACACCACCTCCCTGTTATAGTATCCTTAAACCTTCTGACATGCTATAATAATGAATATAATATCAATAGCAACAAAAGCGTTATAGTATCCTTAGACCTTCTGACATGCTATAATTTTCTTAGGCCAAACTAAGGCAGCCTGCGCGTTATAGTATCCTTAAACCTTCTGACATGCTATAATTTAACCAGTTGAGTCACCTTCCTTTATTAGGTTATAGTATCCTTAAACCTTCTGACATGCTATAATTCCCAGCAACTAACACTGCACTATTATCTTGTTATAGTATCCTTAAAGCTTCTGACATGCTATAATTCCTTCATTCTTTTAAGTACTTCTTCCTCTGTTATAGTATCCTTAAACCTTCTGACATGCTATAATTCTAATATGCCAGACGTAGCAGACTTAATCGTTATAGTATCCTTAAACCTTCTGACATGCTATAATTTCAGCTTAATTAAGAATGTAGCCGAGAGTGTTATAGTATCCTTAAACCTTCTGACATGCTATAATTGAGATAGCAAAGCATATTCAGTTACCTGTTATAGTATCCTTAAACCTTCTGACATGCTATAATCATCAATGCTAAGTTGTCCAAGGGCATCCAGTTATAGTATCCTTAAACCTTCTGACATGCTATAATAGGCTGAGCAGGAAGCAAAAAGAGTTATTAGTTATAGTATCCTTAAACCTTCTGACATGCTATAATAAACACAAAGGGGAAAGAGGGCAAGATAGAGTTATAGTATCCTTAAACCTTCTGACATGCTATAATCCAAGTTTTTTCTTAGTGAATTGTGTGATAGTTATAGTATCCTTAAACCTTCTGACATGCTATAATAACCTATAAAATGGGCTCAGTAGCCTTTAAGTTATAGTATCCTTAAACCTTCTGACATGCTATAATCATTATAGAATAATATATGATACAATGATTGTTATAGTATCCTTAAACCTTCTGACATGCTATAATATTATTTATAGTTGCATAGTCTTTAACTACGTTATAGTATCCTTAAACCTTCTGACATGCTATAATAACCGAGTGAGAGAAATAATGTTGATACCAGTTATAGTATCCTTAAACCTTCTGACATGCTATAATTGCAAGGTGCATGGGCTAAGTTTGTGGACGGTTATAGTATCCTTAAACCTTCTGACATGCTATAATAGCACAAGGCAAAACCCTTGAAATATCAAATGTTTCAAGGGTTTTATTCTTGAAATTTAGAACAAACTTAGCTGTTCAACTCTAATTTTCTCTTCTTTTTTTGATGGTTTACCTAACAGTAACAACATGCTGGCAAATTGCTTTTCAGTTATGGTTAAGCATCTTATAGCCCCTCTTGGTGGTAGATTACATTTTAATCTTTTTATATGCTTATCCACAGAGTCTAATCCATTGCAAATCCTCATATAGATTGAGTATTGCATCATATCATAACCATCCTCAATTAAAAACTTTCTGAACCTTTGGTATTCCTTTCGTTCCTTTTCCTCTTTTGTAGGCAGATCAAACAATACTAGTATTCGCATAAACTTACTCATAACTATGGAGTTCCAGAGGAATAAGCTCTGGTAATTTTAAACTCTCGAAATTCATATTATTACAAGCACTAACAAAAGAGGAAATCATCATATCAATCGACCTTAATATTTTTTGCTTTTTCCCATCAAATAGACAATCGTAGTTTAGTATATTTAGTAAATTACTCCTTATACTTCTACTAAATTCTGTACCTTCGTCAATATTTTCTACAACCCAAAGATCAACAAAAGGTCTATAGGCTTCAATAAAATCATCTGCCAAGTTAAAATTATTTAACTCACTACAATGGTGTATTCCTAAAGCTGGTATAAATCCATAGGCTGTCAAAGTTCTAGCTATAGCACCTCTTAAGATGGCATATCCAAAATTTAAAGCAGCATTTGTTGTATCATCACCATGTCTCGTAAAGTTCTCAAATAAGCAGTTGAAATATAGCTTTGCAGCATAGGCTTCCCTATTAGTCTTATCGCCTGATTGTACCTGCGTAGCTATTTGACACAACTGGTTGTATCCAACTCTTTTAAGCAACCTTAGACATTCTGACTGATTAGTGATTTTTTGCTTTATAATCATTTGCCAACATCTGTTTATAAAAGGTTTCGATAAACTAATTTGTGTATTTAATATTTTATTTTGTCGACTATGAGATTGGAAAGGTATTACAACACTATTAGGGATATGTTTTTCATCACAGAAAAAAACAGCAATTTTATCATCTGCTAACCTACTCATTAAGGCTGTTGTAATTGTGGCTTGACTTGTCTCTATTACAATAACAGAAATATCTTCTAATGGTATTGGTATACTCTCAGCCCCTTGCTGTATCACTAATTGATTCTTGCTTACTTTCAATATTGCTGGATTACTTATGAATAAACTCCGCCATGACATCTTCCCGACACTTCTCCTTTTTCATTTCATAAACTTCACCCAAAGGAGTCACTTCGTATTTCTTAATTTGTTTAAGCTGACCAAGGGTTTTGTTTAAATCATCTTTTTTATATATTTCAATTTTTCCCACAAAATCAGCATAATATCCACTTTTTTCTATTAATTCAATCTTTAAATTACTATTACTTCTATCAAAACTAGAATAATACCCCATTTTACTTACTTCCGTATCCCCATCCGTTATCTTGAATCCAATCATTTCATTCTTATATAGACTCATGACAAAATGAAAATTACTATCCAAAGGACACCATTTGGTCGACTTTAGCAATTCCTGTGGATATTTCTTCTTTTTTACATCAATAGCGTAGATTGGGATAGCATAGTACTCATTATTCTTCTCATAAATATCTACTCTTACCATCGTATCTATTTTTACGATTCCGTTCCTTACTTTCATTGTATTTTTTATTGCTTTTGGCTTAACAATTTTAATCTTTTTTATTTGTGGTCCATTCTTTCTATATAAAGGTTTTTCGAATGCTTTTTTAGAATCCTGATCATTTTCCTCTAGCCTTTTCCTTACTGCTTCGTAAATATCTAGATTTGATTTTACTAGATTTTTATAGATTAACTCATCCTTTGGCAATTCTAAAGTATACAATAATTCAGAGTATTTAACCTGATTTAGGGGAACTTTTTGAACATTATAATGTCCACCTTTATCTTCATTTTGATATTTTGCTGAATAGACAGTTTCTTCATGAAAAGCACCCGTCACCTTTCTTTGAGGTGGTTTAGACACGACTATTGGTTTGATTTTATCTATTTCAACGTCCTTATAACTATCCAACTGTAATTTTTCCAGTTCTTTACTGGGCTCAAGTGATAATCTCGCAATTAATTCCTCCCTAAAATTAGTCCATATTTCATTGTTTTTTCCATCTTTTTTGTACAGATTATTAAGAGTTATTTTTTGTATTACCTTTTGAGACACAGTTGCCACTACTGTTGCATCCAGTGCATGGTGTAAGTCTCCATTGTTACGATCCTTACGTAGTCCCCATTCTTTCCTTAGTAGGCTGGTGATCTGCCCCTTTACCATCCTTACTCTTATTTTTTCTTCTCCTTCTGCAAACTTAAGATTTTCTCTAATAAATTTACTAATTTCTTTACATATGTATTTGGTATCATTCAAGTTTCTTTCTTTAAACTGTTGTTCATCCTCTTGGGTTAAATTGGTCTTTAATAAAAACTCCTTCTTCTTTCCATGAAGTTTAAGAACTCTGACAAAGGCTTCAAACTCTTCCCAAGGAATTGTTGTATTGTTAGATTGGAAATACTCAAATGGAATTTTATTTGATTTATTTTGATTTTCGTCTGTCAGTACCAACACCTTATTGTTATAACTATTATCAAATGATCTACTATAAGGAATAATATGGTCAATTTGAACATAACCTGGTTCGAATAACCTATGGCAGGGTATAGATTGTTTAGAATACATACATCTATACTCTTGTTCCTTCCACAGTCTCCACTTCACTATATCCTCCCAATTGGGGGAATGATTAAATTCCACCCTTATATCTTGCTTTGCCTGTTCATTCAACTTTTCATTCTTCTTTTGATTTTTTTGTATATCCTCCTTTTGTGATTTACTATGCTTTAAATCCCTTGCTACTTCAACATTAATGTAGTAAGGAGAACCATGTTTCTCTATCACACAATTGATTATTTTTCTAGCCTGAGAAAGTGTCCTAATTACCACAGGATTAGTAATTCTGTCCATCATCCCTGCTTCTTCAAGGGTAGGTAATTTATAATAATTCTTGGATTCAGCTTTTATACTGTATCCTGCTCGTTCACAAGCGGCTGAATAGCTCTCCCCTGCTTCTAAATAAGGTAATAATTTTTTAATAGCCTTGATGGAGATATGCTTTACACCTGTAAAATTTACTTTTTTCAACTTCTCCATTATTTCATCTTCAATATTTAATCCCTTGATAGCCTTTAATCGTTCTACAATTTCTTCGTCCGATTGACAGAAGGTTAGTATAGTAATAATCTCATCCATTAACGCTGTATTGCTTAATACATCTTTCTCTATTTTAGAGCCTTTTACACTCTGTTTTAATTCATAATAACCCTTGAACTCAATAAACTTCCTTTGTTCTGCTTTTTCATCTTTATAATTGAGTCCTACAAATAATGTGTCTGAGGATAATTTTAAAGCCTTACGTATCTGTGAATATTTTACTAGCTTATGTTTAAAGGCTAATTCCTTTAACTGTTGTCGTTGTTCCTCTGAAAGCTGTATCTTTGCTCCATTTTCATCGAGTAATCTCAGATGATTTATTTCAGATAACAATTGAAACATTTCAGCTGAATAACTATTTCTAGCAGCTCTTTTCTCTTCCCTCTCCAAAGTACAGTAACCTACTTTGTCTAATATTTCTTCAAAGGATAATGGCCTCTTTTGATAATTAAATATATTTAAGTACTGATTTCTGAATTCATTTCTAGAGAATGAATTTTTAAGATTGCTTTGTTTCTCAAATAGAATATTAATCTCTTCCTCTAATGCATTACGTCGAATAGTGGCGATATAATTATCTCCACCTCGATTTTTTTTCTGTTCCTTAAATTTCTCATCATCAAAGAACATTTCCCCTACAGTTCTATATTTTTCTAGTTGTTGAATGTTTTTATTTATGGCAGTAAGCATTTTCCCTGCTTCCTTATCAGTTTCTTCCTCTGTCTTTCTATTTGATTTAAAGCCTCTTCTTTTACAAATATGAAATAGTACCCTAGCCCATTCTTCATTTGTTAATAGCCTATCTAGTCCCTCTTTCCTTAACTGCCATACATCAATCTGTCCCTTACTTGTAGTAAAGACTTGATCTCTTTCTCCAATATCTATAAGCCCTTCCTTAACAAATAAATCCTTGACTGCTTGTAATCTTCCTTTTTTTCTTCTAATTGTTCTTCTTGTTAGTCTACTTTCTCTTCTTTTTGTATTTAAAGCATTAGCACTGCGATCTTCGGATTTTGGAAAGACTCTTACCCCTAAATCCTCTATTCGATTTTGCTCCAAATTTAAAATTGACCATCCGACTGATGCCACTCCTAAATCTAATCCCAAAGTATATTTCATTATTTTGTTTAAGAATACCTATGTATTCTTATCCCCCTCTCTATTCCCTATTTCTATTAAAGTTATCTTCCATGATACATACTTAAAGATATACATCTATAAATAAGTACTATTTCTATATTAACAAGACATTTTAGAATAATTTTGCTATTTCACTTTATTGTACCATTCACATCAGACTTACAATAGCTTCTATTCTTATTTCTTAAATAGGTAACACTGTAATGAGATAGCCTCCTGCCCACAAGCTTAGGAAATTTGCTAGTATCACGTAGGATATTTGGACTAACCGATTATTCTCCCTCAACAACTTTAAAAATACCATCAATTCTATTATCAATATGATTATCTCCCAAAAGAATAAAGAGAAGATTATGTAGCTTGTCATAGGAGAAAAACCATTTATCCAGATGTTTAAAAGCCCTTGAGTCATTAGGTTAACGACAAGAAAAATAGACCAAGATTTCTTAGTTCTAAATGCCAATAGATAAAAAATAATTCCCTCAATCAATAGCGTGAAGGCTATCCTTATGGACACTAAAGTGATGGATCTACCTAAGGATTTTCCTTTGGTTATTGATTGATTATTTATGTCTAAGGTATATACATTGTTATACATTTTGAGGGGGGCCTCAATTGAAATCTGAAATTCTCTGCCCTCCGATTGAACCCATAGGTTGTAATTATCCACCCTACTGAATTCCATATAATAAAAGGTAAAGTAGGTCTCTATCATTTTGTCTGTTTTTCTAGCCTTAACACTTTTATTCTTAACCCTGATACTTATCTCTAAATCATCGGGGGCATCAGGAACTATGATTAATATTGATGGTGGCTCTGCTGAATTACTATAGCTGTTAATCGTCGGACCGATTATCATTAATAAAAATATCAATAGCAAGACTGATTCTTTCTTTGCATTATTAATCATATACGCTCCCTCCAACCATTGTATTAGTTCAAACTAAATTCCCCTTAGCATTGCTTTAAGATTATAATTTACATGTTCTAATAATGATTAAATTTCCTATAGGGCTCTTGCTTTATTTATTGCATCCATAAACTTATCGGGTTCTTGTGTTCCAATCAAAACTCTTTTTCCATTCCTCAATAGAAGTTGAATCCCCATCACTCCTGAAACATTATAGGCTTTTCCCTTCAGGGTATATCTAATTCCATAGCCTCCATATTCTCTAAAGGGCCTATACTTTTTAACTTCACAACCCTCAATTTCTTCAAAAGAAATCCTTTGCCATTTTATATGCATAGGACTGAATTTATAATAGATACCATCATTTCTCACTTCAGTTGTGAGATTCAAGAAATAAAAAAATGCAGGAAATCCAATACCAAAAAAAATAAAGAACATAGCTAAACCCGTATCTGAAAATGGTTTATCACCGAAAGGAATATCAAATACAATCTGTTGAATAGACCTATACAATAGCGATCCTATCACTAATGCAAAACACACCCATAAAATTACAGATCTAAACTTCTGTGTCTCCCTAAATAAAACTTTGTTTTCCATCCTCAATCTCTCCTCTACACTAATTATTCCTTCCAGTGATTTTTTCCAATGGAAGTAAAAATGTTATCTACTCATTATAGTTATATTCTACTCTCTAGATTATTTTCCTTTATATTGCTTTCATTTTGCAAATATTTATAAACTCGAAAGAGAATTGTCTAGAGGTGAAGTTCTCAAATTGGACAGTGGTTGTTTGGGGATTTAAGAATGCGCTATTTGGTGGGGAAGGTTTGGGAAAAAACGTGGTATCAGTGGTATCGGTGGTGGTATTCTTGGTGAATTTTTAGGTGGAGACTAAGCTATAAAATAAAAAAAACCCTACATGGGTTTTTTTATTTTATATTAATCTACTTAATAGTATTTTACTATTTTATAGTCGGAACTGGCCCTATAGATGGTCCCCTTGTTCCTACTGATGGAATCATAGGTAGTATCAATTGTAAACCATTGATCCTTCTCTTTAATGTATACACTATTCCATGCATGATAGGACTTGATATCGTTTTTGTACCCCATCATAAGCTTTGTTGGAACACCTACACTTCTAAGCATCGCTGCAAATAAAGCTGCGTAATCATAGCACAATCCAGAGGATGCACCATAGACCGCTTCGATATTTGGAAGGTAGTCACTGGTAATTTTATTTATCTTTTTATCGTCATACTTAAAATTTTCAACAATGTATTGATAAATTGCTTTGACCTTCTCCTCATCACTCTTTAAATTTTGAGTCAGTTGCTTTGCCTTTTGGATCGCCTTCATTTCAGTATTCCATTCAATGCGATCTATTGAATTTAGAAATACATCATTACTGTCCTTTAGATTCAATGAGATCTTTTCCCGCTTAACCATTTTATATTTATTATCCTCTACATTTACTAAAATACTGATTGTGTAGTCTCCATTTCCAAATTGAAGTGGTAATGTCACAGTATCCGTAAGACCATAAACATATTTGTTTTCCCCTTTTTGTACCATTACTTTAATTTGACTATCTTCCTTTGCTGTGTATTTGACTCTGATAATTCCTTTTTGTAGCTGCAATGTATCCAGTAGCTCAATCTCCTGTCCAAAGGATACTCCCATAGTTGTCAATACAATAACAATAACCATTAATCCTGTAATCATTCTTCTAAACATAAAAAACTCTCCTTTCGGTAACTGGCTGCCATCTTTCTAAGGAAGGCCCTATAGTTTTGCGTCCTTAGCTTTCGCTAAGTTTGCCTTTATCGTTGAAAAGTATTTTCAACCAAATATTATTTTACTTAATTTTACCATAGTATTTAGTCCATGTATATAGGTATATAGTCTTATTTGAGTATTTGACCCTTTATAATTAATCTTTTGTTTGGGTTAATCATTGGATCACATGTAATTAAGGTAATCTCTTTGACTCCTTTATCTCTCTTTAGCACCCAAGTTTCATCAGGATTAACTAAAAATTTTTCTACTACCCTATAATTAAATGTTTCTTTATCAGTTTCAACCACCAGTAGGTCACCAATTGAAACCTCATCTAGGCGATTGAAGTTCCTCCCATAGGTATGACTCCTATGTCCTGCAATGACATAATTCCCATCCTCCCCTGGTTTCCCAGAGTTCTTCATACTTGAGATTGATATATCTAAATTTTGCTTTGTTGCACCCGATAGAATAGGTTGGTGGAAATCAATCTTTTCTATCTTTAGAGTACCTTCCATGTTTGCTTTAAGATAATTAGCCCTCTTTTCTCTCTTTTCTCTTTCTAACTTTTCTTTTTCTAATTCTTGTGTTTCAGTAGCTACCTTTGCCCCACGATCCACTTCCTCTGTAGAGGATTCAGTGGAGGTCCTAATCAGCTCCATCATCTCATATTCCATTTCCCCTAGCGTATCATTTTCAACTTGTAGATTTTCATTTTCAATATTATCATTAATTTGCTGCCAATCCTCCAACAGTCTTTTTTGCTGTTGGTTATAGTACATATCCATTATCAATGGATAGATCATAACAATGAAACCTAATATCATAAACAATGTCATCATTTTCTTTTTCATAGGTTTTCCTTCCTCTAGACCCTAATCATACATCATTTACTTATCACGACATCCCACTAAAAAATAAGAAAGCAGAGATTTCTCTCTGCTAAGTAAGTTTGTTAAGCATTAGATACTTTTCTCTGCTTCCTTAGTCATCTAGCTAAATCTTTTACGAAGGGTATAGCCAGTAATCATCATGGCGATCCCTAAGAGATAAAACCAAATCCGATTTGTTTCTCCTGTCTTAGGGAGCTCTTCTGGTAAATCCGTTATATCTGGTGCCCCCTCTGGAATCTCTTCTACAAGGATTTCAAAGATAATTTCCTCTAAATTCCCCTCTTCATCAGTTATGCTAATCTTGATTTGGTCTTTACCTATAAAATCAGGATCAGGTGTATAGGTCCAATTCCCCTCTTTATCTACTGTTACAGTACCATTTTGGGGTTCTTCACTGATTGTAATAACACCCTTATCTGGTACCTCAATTTTGCCCTGTGTCGGAGTCTCCTTAGGCATTGTCTTCGTTTCAACTGTTTCTTTTACTGGTTCTTCATCAGCTTCCTCCTCTGGTTCAACCGGCGGCTCCTGCTCTTCTTCTGGCTCTTTTTCTGGCTCCTCCTCTATTGGTTCCTCTGGCGTTGGTTCCGGCTCTGGTTGAGGCTCAGGGATAATGATGACTGGAGGCGGATTTTTAGTATTTACCACAGTAACCACCTCTTGAATCGGACTACTAATGTTCACTTCTACATTATCCGCCAATAGTCTATAGCCTACTGGTGCTTGAACTTCCTTTAAAATGTAGTTGCCATATTTTAAGCGATTAACCTCTAATTCCCCGTTTATATCAGTGTTGACGACACCAATGTATTTAGCACCCTTATAGAGCTCAAATCTTGCATTTGGTAAACGTTCACCTGTAGCATTCTCCTTGATCAATTTAAAGCTACCCACTTCACCGACCCCCGTACCAGATCCAGTGATGAAGGTATGGATTATGGTAACAGTATCCTGTCTTACTCCACTAACGACTTGCTCTCCAACAAAGGTGATATTATTGGATACCCTATTTTCCAGTATTTCATCAATAATGATATTGGTTGTGTAGGTAATGGTATAGGTTTCAGTAATGGGAATTCTTGAGATCAAATCAAAGGATTGGGGTTCTATCGCGAGGACCCTTGGATGGACATTTAATCTAAAAATCGTGTCAAAATCCACTACTGTTCCATCCTTCCTCCTTACTACAAAACTATCTTCAACTAATTCTAATCCTTCGCTCAAACGATCAGTCAAGGTGTATGCAGCAATGGTGGACTGGCTCTTATTTAATGTAATCGTCCAATCCACTGACGTTATCCCATTTCTAGTGCCGGTCTTAGAGACAAATTTATTACCATCTGAATAGGAAACATTTGTGGAATAACTCTCATTTTTATTTGTGACGGCTACATTTGCATAAGTAGTTTGTGAAATACCTGTAAATTCAGTAGAATATCTAATTAAATAAGGTGAATTGATTAAAGGAGGATAAATTACTTTAAAATAACTACCATCACCCCCCTCTTCTATTGTAAAGCCTTCTAACACTGGATCCACAAGAGCTCCCACTGTAATATTGCCCGCCCCATCAAGGCTATAGGAATATATTTCAACTGAGCCTGGCACTAATTTTTGATTGCCCAGTATCGTATCCATCACTTCGAAATCATCGATATTTTTTGATAGATGATTAGTATTGATTGTCCAGTGGAGCTGTTTTTGATTGGCATCAAGGACTCCTGATTTACTTCCATTATGCAGGATGATATTGTTAAATCCAGGTGTCGCTTTTCTTGTAGTACTGCCCCCATCAATGGAAAATTCTGCAGTGTTATCATATTTTAGATGACCATTATTTGATAATACATCTAAGTCCATAAAAGTGCTATAGGTAACCACATATTCAGCATCATTTACCTCCGATAAAAAGCTCATCTCAAATCCTTTTATTTTACCATCAACAATTGTCTCAGAGATGGTATAATCAGTATCCTTAATTAACTCCACCCCACCCTTTCTCACTGATAGAGCTGCAATTTGATCATTAGACATGACCAATCCTTCGCTTAAGGTATCGGTAATCATTAGATTATTGATCCCTTGCTGTACTGGATTAACATTAAGTCGCCAATTTAACTCCTTCGTTACGAAATCCACCCCTGTATAGGATTTAGAAAATGTATTGACAATGGTGGGACTTACGCTACCAGTAGCATCTGGTGTACCATCATTCGCTCCTATATAGGCTGTGTTAGTAAATGTTTGGGTCGTTTTTTCAGTAATGATGGTGCGATATACGATACGGTAAGGTTGTGTAATGTTTCCTCCAAAGTCTAAGCTAAATTCCTTTATTGGATCAGATCCAACGGTGGTCAAATGATAATCTGTGCCCTCCGACAATTGAGCTCCTATCGTCAGGTTGTTGGAGGCTTGAGTATGGTCTATGGTGATGGGGTAAACCTGAATACCAAAGGCTTCATCTAGTTTATGCTCTCCTATAATTGAATCCGTAAAGGCGACCGTTCCCAAATCTACTTCCGCCAGGTTAACATCCGTCGTCCAAGTAATTGTTTTATCATCATTATAACTGATTGTTGCACTACCAGACTTCTGTAGGATCCTTCCTTTTGTGATGTTCACTGTATCTGAAGTGGTATTCGTCTTTATATCACCTATTAAACCTTGATAAAGCTTAGCGTTATTGGTAAAGGCAAGGCTTCCATTGTTATTTTTCTTTTCCTCAACATTAATGTCTGTCACATACTCCACTACATATTCTTGATTGATATCCCCTAAAGCTACTGTAAACTGTGTATTATCTCCATTAAAGGAAAGGGAATAGGCAGCTGGATCGACCAAAACCTTACCAGGCATACGATATACATTTATGCTGGCAATATCAAGTCCCAGTCCGCTAGGGATATTGTCCTCAACACTTACATTTTTAAGGGGATACAGGGCCTGATTGAGGCTGATTGACCATGTTATATGATCTGCATTGTAGGCTTTATCCGCTGTTCCATCCTTAACAAGTAATGCACCACGGGTTATATTGACCGTAGCAGAATCCTTTACGCCATTGTAGCTTACATCATTTCTGTAATTAAAGGAGGTCCTGGAGGTATCTATTTGGTCTGAATCGATGGTGGTATCATAGATTAATCGGTATGCACCATCGATTTCCCCGTTAAAGCTTACGGTTAGTTGATTCCCCCCATAATTCGTAGTATATAAGCTTCCATCAATGGGGGTGGCTTCTTGCGAATAGGTGCCATTGGAAAAGGCCTTCAGCTTATAGATTTCGATTGAACCATCCACATAATCTAATAGGGGATCTATTTCGTCGGTAATCACTGGAGTGCTTACTGTCAGGAGATTCTTATTGATATCCACCTGCCAAGTAATGGTGTTTGGATCCATCCCACTTTGTGCTCCAGTTTTATCAAGGGATACACCGCCTGGTATTTCAAAACTCACAGTATAGGTCTTCTCAAGACCTCCACTGAGGGGGATTCTTATCTCATAGGGTACCTCTACAATCTCTTCATGGGCTCTAAAGTTTAGGGTAAACTCCACTGTCCCCCGTACATTACTAAGGCTAGCAGGAACACTACTAAGGCTTAGGCTCAGTTGACTAGTGCTTACATTAAGATCCCATGTTCCAAAGGAAGTCATTCCATCATCCCCCAAAAGGGTTCCTGATATATTATCCTCCCCAAGATCCAGTATCGTAGGGACAGCTACTGAAATTGTATCGCCCTCTGCAACATGGTCAGTGTCTAATATGGACCATGTGTAGGAAAGCTTAATGGTTTCATTTTGCTTTAGGGGCGATGTAATTGCATTAATCTCCTCTCCGTTGCGGGTGATGGTTGCCCCGGAAATCTCAAAGCCTGCCAATGGATCTGGTACGCCAGCATACACTAAAAAATTGGTGCTCTGAATTAGTCCATAGGCTAACATCATTAAAGCAGTTAATAAGCTAAAAAAACGCCCCCCAGTACTCTTTTTTAATTTGACTATCATCCTCATTTCTCCCTTCTATTCCTAAAAAGAATATCTTTAGTTTTATTCCCTTAAATCTTAGATATTAATCAATAGTACTTTAGTCCTATGGTCTGTTTAGTTTTTATTCGAGATAAGGGGAGGATACTCCTTTGAATATTTTGAAATATCATAATATTATATCAATTCACAACATTATCTATCGAAAATTAGCCCTACATTATGGGTGAAATAATAAAAAATACCAGATGCATTGTTTTTAAGGGTATACGGGGAAAATCTGAAAGGTAATCATCTACTAATTTCAAATTAAGTCATGAATAATCTAGGCTATACTCTACTTTCTAATTGATTTCCTTTATATTGCACTCATTTTACAAATATTTATAAACTTTAGAAATTTATCTATTTATCTTATAACTATACATTGTAATATTTACAATTTTGTTATACCATACAATTAAGTAGTTAATTTATGCATCTATTAAAGGGGGGATTTGCCATGTTTTCTTTTTTAAAAAAGGACAGAAGTAACACTTCTTTCAATGGGAATAAAGCCGATAATTCTTTGGCGCTGCAAAGTAATGATCGGAAGCTCCATATCCTAAAGCATAATCAAAATATTAATGTAAAAAAATTATCTAATCGTATCGAGGAAGCAGGATTTGCCACTGATAATCTTGTTGAAGTCATTAATCATATTTCAAACAATGTAGAAGTGCAAATTAATGCTGTTGAAATGCTCACCAGTGTCATGGAAAGTTATTCAGCCATTTCGGAAGAAGTATTTGCCAGTACTGAAACATCCACTAATATTGCAGAGGGAACTATGGCAGTGGCAAAGGAAGGCAGCGCTGCTGTTAATAATTCTATTGAAGCTATGAGGGAAATAGAGCAATCAGTAGGCTACATTAGAAAAGTTGTTGAAACCTTAGCCTCAAAGGCAAACGATATCGATCAAATGTTAAAGATCATAAAGGATATTTCTGCCCAAACCAATTTGTTAGCCTTAAATGCTGCCATTGAGAGCGCCCGTGCTGGCGAGGCTGGTCGTGGTTTTGCTGTAGTCAGCGAAGAGATTAGAAAATTAGCCCAAAAAAGTGATGAATCGGCCCGTGAAATATCTACTACTATCAATGATATCAAGGAAAGCGTCATTGCAACTACTAAAACAATTGACTTTAGCAGCAATAAAGTCAAACATGGTGTCGATATTGCCAACGAAACAATTACTGTGTTCAATAAAATCATTGATTCTGTTCAAAACACATCGGAGGTTACAATGGAAATCAGCACAGCAATCCAAAGTCAGACGGAGAACTTAGAGGATGTTGTCGGTCAAGTGGACAATATCAATAGAGCTTCCCTAGAAACTATGTCTTTGGTTGAAAAAGCTTTGATGAATACCCAATATACCAAATCCTCCATCAATAAAATGACGGAAACCGCAACCTTTTTGAAAAAATTTACTTCTTCTATTGACGATAGCACCACCATCCAAAAAGAGGATACATATAAAATTACTACTATTTCGCAGGAACTTGATCAATTAAATCCAGTCATGGCATTTGACCAGGGCAGTGCCAACATCTTTAAGAGCGTTTATATAGGATTACTTGTATCGGACCCCCAGGGGAACATTCTCCCTGGTATCGCTAAAAGTTGGTACTTAGATCAGGATAACAGGACTTGGATATTTAATTTAAGACGGGGAGTTAAATTCCATAATGGCAAGACTGTCACCATAAAGGATGTCATTAGTTCCCTAGAAAGAGTATTAAGTCCTAAAACTAATTCTCCCAATGCTTGGTTTTTGCATCCAATCGATGGAGCTGAAGAATATCATCAGGGTAAAATCAATCATTTACGCGGAATCAAAAAAGTAAATGATTATACTTTAGCTATTACCCTTAGCTCCCCATATAGTGGTTTTGTGTTGAACTTGGCCCAATCCTGTTGTGGAATTCTCGATCCAGAGGATTATAACAAGGGGATCTATACAGGATGTGGTCCCTATAAGCTAAAAATCAATAAAGAAGAAAAAAAATATAGCCTTCTAGCCTTCCAACACTATTTTGGAGGACAACCCTATGTCGATGAAATCCATATGAGATATGATTTAACTAAAGAGGACGACCACTTAGATGAATTCATATCTGGCAACCTAGATATCCTGACCTTTAAAAATGGAGCTAATTTCGACAAACTGAAGGATTCTAACTATAAAAATAAACTCAAAATTGAAGATGCCATGACCACTTCCTTTTTTGGTTTTAACTTTGATAGAGATTCTATATTTGCCCAAAGTAAAGAGCTACGCCAAGCCATTAATTATGCTATTAACAAGAAAAGAATTATTTCAGAGGCTTTAAATGGTCTTGCAACAGAAGCTAAAGGTGTATTTCCCCCTGCTATAGTTGACAATAAGGACCTTGCAGGATTTGATAATAACCTCCAAAGGGCAAAAACCTTGATTCAAGGAAGTGGATTTAAAGGACAAACCCTTAAAATCCTTGTTAGAGAAACCGAAAAGAACCTACAAAAGAAAAGCGTTACTGATTATATTATTGAAGACTTAGAAAAAGTTGGGATCAAATGTGAAAAGATTTATGTAGAAGGTAAAGAATATATGAAGCCCCATAGCATTGCAAAGGCAGACCTGTACACAATGGGATGGGTTGCCGATACAGGTGATGCCGATAACTACTTATCTCCTCTATTTATGCCTGATAACTATACCAATTTTGGGAGATATGACAATCCACAGGTAGTAAATTTAATGAAGGAGGCTAAGGGAATAATTGACCCAACTAAACGCCTAAATATGTACAAGCAGATTCAAAGAGTTATTGTAGATGATTGTCCTTGGGTATTCTTGTATCATCCTCAAAACTCTTTTGTCCATAGTCACAGGGTGGATAATGTCCAATTGGACCCCTCTGGTAGACTTCAATTTGAGGATATGATTCCAATGGAAACAGCTTAACATTTAAAATTACTTAAAAGGAGGTTTTATACATGGCGGATATTATTGATTACAAAATTTATGGTACAGACATGCAAATCGTTGAAATTGAACTGGACCCAGGGGAAGGTGTTCGGGCAGAGGCAGGAACAATGTTGTTTATGGATAATAATATTGAAATGCAAACATCTACTTCCGGTGGTCTCTTCAAGGGCTTTAAAAGAATGGTGACAGGTGAAAGTTTTTTCATCACGACATTCTTAAACAACGGTAGAGGTAAAGAACATGTATCCTTTAGTGCTCCTTACCCCGGTAAAATCATCCCATTAAATCTAAGCGAATTTGGTGGTAGATTTATTTGTCAAAAGGACTCCTTCTTGTGTTCAGCAAATGGCGTTGAGGTTGAAATAGCATTTACCAAAAAACTAGGAGCAGGATTCTTTGGTGGTGAAGGCTTTATCCTCCAAAGATTAGAGGGAAATGGTATGGCTTTTATCCATGCTGGTGGAACAATTATCGAAAGAGAATTAGCCCGTGGTGAAGTATTAAAGCTTGATACTGGTTGTTTGGTTGGTTTCTCCGAAACAGTGGATTACGACATTCAATTTGTCGGTGGTTTTAAAAATGCACTGTTTGGTGGCGAGGGCTTATTCTTAGCAAAGCTGACTGGACCAGGAAAAGTATACCTCCAAAGTCTTCCCCTTTCTAGACTTGCTGACCGTATTTTATCGGCAGCCCGTGGTCAAGTTGGTGAAAAAAGAGGTGTTGGGGGTATCGGTGGTAGCATTCTTGGAGAGATTTTAGGTGGAGATTAAAAAAACTTAATAAATACAACAAATGAAAAACCCCAAATGGGGTTTTTGCTTTGAAGATTTACTTATATCATTTTGAGGGAATTTTTCTCATTGGCTTCACTTCCTCTTTAATATTTTCTATCTTCTTTGAAACCAGCTTTTTCCAATCTTATATAATCCATATCCCACCATAGCCCCAACAGTGTTTAAAATCAAATCATCAACATCAAAACTTCCCCGTCTAGTGAGTAACTGTAAAATCTCTAGTAACAGTAGCCCCCTTAAAAATATTCCCAGCATTTTAGCAATTTTACCACCAAAGGATAACGGAATTAAGATTCCGAATGGCACAAACACACCGATGTTTCCGATTAGGTTAATAATACTCATTTTAAGGATTGATTTCCTAGAATGAAAAAACAATTTAATTGTACGAAATGGAACTATATTATACATGTACTGGGGCTGTACTGCTCTACCAAATCCCCAAAGCATCCAATAGCCTAACAATAATGTATAGGCCAGCAAAATTACAAGAGCTATTCTTTTAATAAATGGCCTCATCAATTTCCTCCAATAAAAATAACTATTCTCCTCCAGTTTGGTATTTAAATAGTCAATCTGCGGTTAACTGTAGATATCTGCAAACTCTATGTCTATTCTATCAACGTAATTTTCATTCTTTATGTCTTTTTGATGTGTATATGTATCTTGCGTATCTTGTAATAAGTTTACAGGAAAACAAATAATGAATTCACTTCCCTTTCCGTACTCACTTTCAACCTTAATACTTCCCTTATGCATCTCCACCAAAGATTTTACAAGGGATAGACCTATTCCACTGCCCTCATGGCTTCTAGTAAAGGATTTGTCTATCTGCATAAAGCGTTCAAATATTATATCTAATTTTTCTTGGGGAATTCCAATACCAGTATCTCTGATATGAATAAGCACCTCATCCCCATTATCCCTTATATTCACTGTAATTTTTCCGCCTTTGGGAGTAAACTTAATTGCATTAGATAAAATATTCAATATAACTCTCTCTACCTTCTCAGGATCACATGCAATGTATTTTTCTTCTATTTCTGTATCAAACTCAATATCTATCCCCCTATTCTCAATGTATTCAATACAGGACATTGTTATTTCTTCCACTAAGTTAACGATATTGCATCTTTGAAATTCTAATTCAAAATATCCAGCATCTAGTTTTGTCATATCTATTAAGTTATTTACTAGCCTCAATAAACGATAGCAATTTTGCCTAAGGATCTTTATCTTTTTATCTACTTTTATAACGTTATTAATATTGATGTTACCTTCGTTACCTTCTTTTAAATTCCCCTCCAGTAGATTTATTACTCCTAAAATCAGAGTAAGGGGTGTCCTTAACTCGTGGGATAAGTTAGAGAAAAATTCAGTTCTTAATTTATCATACTCCATTACTTCCCTAAGCCGTTCTTTTTCTTCGTCCACTTTTCTTTTCAACTTTTCTAACTCTTCTCTTTGTTTGATATCTCTACTCAAATTTAATACTACTATTTTGTCATCCAATTCCATAGGCATAGATACTACCTCTACTGCTGCAACTTCACCATCAATACGTGTCAGTTTATCTTCTATTAAAACCTCAAAAGGTTTATCCTCCATTGCATTTTTAATGCGTTCCTCCCCAATGGCTTCTATATTTAGTTGTATATAGTCAGATACAGGTTTGCCTAAAAGCTCCTGGGGATCGTCAATCCCTAGAATTTTCCCACCTGTTTTATTTGCAAATAAAAAGTGTAATTTTCTATGGACAAAGACTACAACTGGTAGAGTATCTAAAATGCTTTTATATAATTCCATCTCTTTTTTTGCTTTTTTTATCTTAAAATATTGATATATGTTTATGAGTAAAAAGAACACCAATAACATATATATTGCGTCGTCCATTAATCGGCCTCCTAACTGTTGTTATAATACTTTTTTAAGAAAATCTAAATATTCTAGAATTCATTTTACCATACTTTCCTGCATTATAATGTAAAAAATTCAATTTTTTTATTTTATCACAATCAATTAGAATTTACTTAAAGCAACAACATACTATAAATGTTCCAACAAGAAAACAGAACCCATTTACTGGATTCTGTTACTTGTGTTAAACAATAATACAACTTAGCTAACTATTCAATTTATTTAAAAATTTTATTTCACGAATCCATCTAGTAAGTTAAATCATTGTTTTCATTGATAGAAACTTTCTTTTCTTATAATAATCTACTCCCATCATTAAAGGAATAGTGACGAGAACAAGAATAATGCTAACTAAATTACTCTCATGAAATACTTGTAGAAAATAAACTAATATAAAAACGATTCCATGAAACACTCTAGATAAATGTACATAGTTAATTAGTCGATTCTCATCAAGGATAATAAATTTTTTTGAATAAGATTCTACTATACCTTCATTAAATGACTCATCACCATAATATGAGATTAATCCCCAAATGATAGACATTATTCCAACTCCTAATGCTGACCAGCCAACCGCCATACTCCACTTCCTTCCATAGAAAGATTTATATTTTTATCTACCCACTTCTAACTTCTAGCTCTAGATAATCTTCATATCTTTAAAGGGCTCTCCTGTGATCCCTCTAGGTTTGTAATTTTAACTTAAAATAATAAAATTTTCATAACTTGCCTACCTAGCTACTTCCCAATTAGCATCAAATTTCATATCCTGACTAATTCCCTTAAGGTAAACTTTATAGATTCCTTTTCCATCTAAAGCAACTTCTATTGTTGACTCTTGGCTTATCATATTACCTATTAACTCTTTACTCCATATAACATTATCATTAGGGTCTAATACTTCCAGTACTGTATCGCTAACGTCGCTGGAAAACTTGTATGTAAATACTAAAGTATCTGGAGCTTTTGTCACTTCAATTTCTGTAATGATAATGTCTCCAGTCAGTCTTCCCGCAGTCATTGATGTATATCCAGTAGCATTGGCTGGTTCCCTAGTAGAAACATCTAATACTCCCATTCCAACTAGTATCATTAGGGCAAGGAAAAGTGCACTCCACTGCTTTGATCGTAGTGTAATACTGGAATCACTATGATCAGATTGTAAATGGATATGATTTTGAAAATGACGAAACCCAAAGAAGCCAAAACAGAAAACAATAAAACCCACAAGTGAAATTAACAATAATTCTAGTGGGAATGCATTAGCTAGAATAAACTGTTGCATTGCACCTCCTAAAAACACCGCATTGAAATTAATTCCCATATGGGCTAATATACCAACAACAATCGAATTGCTCCTCCAAACCATATATCCTAATACAAATCCATAAATTGTAGCTGGAATAACAGAAGCTAATCCATTACCTATATGCATTACCCCAAAAAGTAGTCCAGACCAAAGCCATGGTCTAGTGGTTTGTGCTTCAAGGGCTCTGAGGTAATATCCCCTAAATAATATTTCTTCGATTATAGGAGCTAATACAACCAATGCTATAATGATGACAAATGATTCTATTGATGTAAGCTCTAATTGTGGACTTGGTTGAGTACCAAATAGCCTTATAATCAATCTCTCAGACCAGACATTAAAGGCTAACCCTCCCCACCACAATCCAAACCCTGCCAGCAAGGCTGTTAAAGCAGTATTAATATCAGTTCCTCTAAAACGATATATTTCTCTCCATGACCATTTATTTTTCCAAGCTAAAAATGCTGCAATTACTAAAAAAACCCCTTGATTAACCCACAAACTCCAAGCAAATCCCAGTAGTTTAGATGATATCCAACTACCGCTCAATAGCAAAGTTAAAGTAATGGGGTAAACAACACTTGCCCTTTCAACAGTTAAATTCTCGCATATTTTCATATACCCTAGCCCCCTTATCGAATACTTATTATCAATCTGTTTTTACTTATCCAACAAGTTGAGTATACCATATTTTACAATAGTTTTAAAAATATTCTATATTTACAGCATTTACTATTATACAAGTAAGTCTGAAAATAAAAAGGAATGACTATATTTTCAAGTGTATAGCCATTCCTAATATATCTCTTAAAATTTTTCGCCGTCCGGTTAGACTACCTTTTTAAATAGAAGTTATTTATTCCACTAATTTTGCCTTAAACTTTTTATCAAATGATGGAGTCCATACGGAATATAAAACAATCCCAAAAAAGAACCAAAAAAACCAACTCGCAACACAATCCTTAAGACTGCTGATGGAATTTCATATTTTCTTAAAACATATTCACAAACTGTTAAGATGACAGCAAATATTACTCCTTTTAATATCAACATTACACTTTGCTTCGTAGTGTGGGCGTTCTGCATCTGATTTTTTACATCCTCATACTCTCGATTTCTCGTCTTAGTGTCTTCAAATTCTCTAAGTCTCATATACTCACCTCCCCCCGATGTTTCAAATTCTAATTTATATCTAAGTTTACTTATTATGTAATAAGATAAGTATACCATATTTTACAATTTTCTATCAATATTTTTTTAATTTTCTGGATACACAATAACTCACAAGAAAATATGATTATGTGCAAAAAAAACCCCCAAAGGGAGTTTTTTATTATTGAGCACTTAAACACAACACTAGAATTTCAATATTCTATTCAATAAATCCGCTGTCACTTTGTCAATTTCCTTAAATCTAATATTAGGTGTGTAGAAGGTTTCCATCTTGTCATGATTAATCTTCGTTTTCTTTAAGTTGCCATATACTTGATCCATCAATTTTTCATAATAGTCTTTGCTTATTGCTAATTCTTCAGTATAGCCATCCATTACATTTTCCCTTAGATATTGATCTAAGTCTAAAACCTTCTTGGAACCCTTTACTTGATATCCTGTGATGGACATATTTAGCTCTGGAATGACGATTGCTTCTAATCTCTCAGGAACCAATGGCTCATGGTAAAAGTCTACGTCATAGCCCATATATACATATTGGTCTGCAATTTGCTTTAATAATTTAGACTTACTATTAATGGAGGAACCAACTATGCTGTAGTTAATTTCCAAGTGGGCAATATATGTGTCTCTATGATTGATATGTCCGAAAAAGGTAAAGGCACTACCGAATAAATGTCTTTCCTTTGATAGTTTCACTTGTTTGCTGAGGCCCTTAAATATTTCTTCCCTGAATGCATCAAAAGCAATCTTAGTATTTAATTGGTCTGTTGCTTCGTTGTAGATCCATTCTAAGTCATCATGAATTAATTTGGCTGCCCCCAGAAACTTATAGACTCTTTTATATATCTTACTATTGTGGGTAGTAGACTCATAGATGTCTTTTCTATTTCCCCTTAGTGCTTCTTCCTCCCAATGCTCCCCTAGATTGATGATCTCATCAATGGCTCCTGGGAATTTAGGGTCGATTACATGGGGTGCGGACTTGTAAGCACACTATTAGTGTTGAAAAATCGGTCTATTTCATTATTGATATAAGTTTAACCCCACTTATGTTGAGTATATCAAGTATTAAACTATATACGTTATCAAACACTAAGAATGTACTTTTCTATCTATCCTTACGATTTCCTTATTGGTGTTACCTCTTGCTCCAAAAATATTCATCCTATATCCTAAAGTAATGAAAAAATTATCTGTATCAATAAAAGACTCATGAACTTCTTCTTCATCTTTGCATTTAACTGTGGATTTAAATCCTTCAAAGTTTTCAAAGTCACGCTTCTTAGATCCATCTTTTTTAGAGATAATAAATTGTATTTCTGTATTATTTTTATCTAAATAAGGTAATATGTATTCTTTTAAGTTTTTCCTATTATTTTCATCTCTTGGTAAATACCTATCTTGAATAATTACTTTTTTACTGTTTTTAAGAAATATTGATAAATGTTGAGCTAATAGGGTAGCCGATTTGTTCTTATCTACTCTTATAAGCAAAGGTGTCTCATAAATATTAAAAATATCTTTATATATCCTATGATTAACAACATTTTCTATATCAGTAAGTGTAATTCCTGCCTTAGGTGGTTTTGAAAAATCAACTTTCTTAATAAATTTTAGGTCCCGATTTTGAAAACATATTTTTGAAGACAAATCTCCTACTATTATCTTATCGTCGGATTCATGACAGGTATTAATAAGTATTTTATCTTCTTCAGTACAATCCCCTATTGCTTTGCATTCAGTCTTTAGCGATACTTGTTTAAAACGCATAGCTTCATTCTCAATGCTAAATAGCCAATACCTAAAGTCCTCTAAATATCCATTCTTTTCTGCATGTTCTTCCCATAGAGCAATTAATTTATTGCTAGTAATTAATGTATGCCTATTTAATCTAATATTCATATTCAGTAAATTACTATCTGACCGAATGGCAGTAAATATGCTATCTAAAATAGTCTTATGCACCGTAATTTGTAAATTCATTTGCTCCCCCTTGTTAAACCTCTATAAATATTTTCTTAATTCATTACTTAAATTAAAAGGCACATCAAAAAAGCCTTTTGGGATTTCCTCAGCAAATTGTCCATTCCCCTGAAGCTTTAAATTTTTAATATTAGTACCCTCAGATGATTGTTGAAAATAATATATACCGACATCGTCAGCTTTAATGTCACCTTTTGCAACTGATATTTGTAGTTGTTTAACTAAGTACATGCTATGAGTTTCTATAAAGAAACTCTTATTTTGTTTTAATGCACAATCGACAAATAATTGTCCTAATTTAGCCTGTGCATTGGGATGTATATGTGTTTCAGGCTCTTCAATAAACAAAACAGTATCATTTGGAGTATTAATTGACTCGATAATTATAGGTAACAGTTGAGATGTTCCAACTCCGACATCAGCAATGTTACATTTTATTCCTGTATACTTATTTGTTACTGTTAATAAATATTGATTATTCTTAGATTCTTCAACCTCAATCGTTTCAGCTAGATCAAATTCATTAAGCCATTTATTCATTGACTTTTTGATTGTTACATTACTTCTTTTACTATTAGTATTCGATTCATTGTCTAAACCTATAAGAGTTGAAATGGTATTTTCTCCTCTAGATCCCACAGAGTTAAATTTGAAATTGGTAATTAATTTTAATCTCTCAGGTTTATCTCTAAAAGGTTCAATATGTATAACTCTCTTTGCAAAGTTTTGTAACTTTACTTCTACTTCTTTAATAGCTAATAATATTTTAAACAGCATATCAGCATCATGATCATTTATATTATGTGTTTTAGTTAAGTTGAAATCGAATAAGAATTTGTTTGGCAACAATAAATTTGGTTTATTTTTAAAGTTAAAGTCATTGTATTGAATATAATAAGCATTTCTTTCCATATAAATACGGCATGTATCTTTGTTTGAAAAAGTCAATTCAAACTCTTCAACTGTAGATGGCTTTTTTTGTGTTTCTTTAAAAGTTACTTTAACTGTTTTTATAGAATTCTTCGTATAATTAACAAATTCTTTCTTAGCTACTTCCTCATATTCATTAAATGTTTTGATATTCTTCTTCATTCTGACTAACATTAAAGTTATGAACGTTTTATCATTAAGAACATCTCTAAATTCACTAATTTTCTCATTATCATCAAAACCCATTTCAAATGTAATATGAGGCTTATCGCTTTTTCCATATAGAATACTACCAAAAGGCCCTGTGTCATTATTAAGATACAAAGCAGTGTTATTATCGTTTTCATGCAAAGTGTTTTTTAATATCAGCAACGCTTTTAAAAAGCTGGACTTTCCAGAACTATTTTGTCCCAAGAAGACATTAATTTTCTTCAAGTCAACTGTTCCTGAATCTTTAAACGCTTTGAAATTGACTAATGACATTGTTTTTAACATAGCAATCCCCCAAAGTCTCTATTATTTCTAAAATAAAATCAGTAGATATTAAGCATATCAATATAGCATTTAATTTATTTTATTTATCCTTCTTGATTGTCTCCATTGAGAACAAACTTATTCAGATTAACGTTTCTCTTTAAAGCTATCATATCATTAATTAATAAAAATTAAAATCTCTTCTCATTTTCTTTATACCACTTTTTACATTCTTCAAAAACTTTATTTTTCCTTCTTTGAATTGTATAATTATTAATAGAAAGTGGATTTTAGTATTACAATAGATACTTCTATTCTAATATCTCAAGACTTATTAATTTACTTTGATTAGTCCATACTGACATTACATTTGATAAAGTACTGGATGGTGACTTTTTAAAAGTTCCAATGCACCTTAATTTTCTGCTCTCCTATTTTCTTATCTTTTTCTCCTATCTCAATATAATCTATCAACTCATTAACAACCTCATGGGTTAACCCTTTAATGTCCTTATATTTCTTCACTACCGCAACCCAATGGTCAATAGCTTGAGACTTTCCACTTAATGTTTTAATCTCTTCCTGTAAATTGACCTTCATCTTTTCCAGATTAGACTTTTCCTTTAGAAATCCATCATTTAGTTGATTAAACTGACTTGCAGCTATAAGCCCATTTACTTTATCTATGTAGAGATTTTTTATAATTAATTCTTTTTGACAGATTTTCTCCTCAACTTTTTTCATCTCTGTATTTAAGTTGTTCTTTATTTCATTTATCTCTATTTCCTGCTTTAATATAGTTCCAAGTCTACCTTCATCAACTAACTGAATGTGTTTCTTAACTCTTTCAAAAACTTCTTCCTTTAATTGATCTAACCTTATGCTATGAATAGTACACAGCTTTTTCTTAGGGCTTCTTGCATATAGCTTACACCTTAAATATTCATGTCCCTGTGAACTTCTTACTTTTGTCATGGTATTTCCACAATCCATACACCTTACTTTTGTTGCAAATATATGTACTCTACCTTTACCAGTACTTCTGACATTATTGTCTATTCTACTTTGCACTTTATTAAACACACTTCGATCTATAATGGCTTCATGGGTATCTCTAACAACAATCCAGTCATCTTGGTCCTTAGCAATTACCTTCTTAGATTTATAATTAACTTTTTCCTTTTTACCCTGTACCATATTTCCAATATAAATTTCATTTCTAAGTATTCTTCTAATAGTCGTCTTATTCCACAGTCCGTATCCATCTACTTGAGCGGAATTAATATATTTTAATCCCTTACTCCTTTTGTACTTAGTCGGATTGGGAATGCCCCTGTCATTTAGCATATATGCGATATGTTGTGTACCATAGCCATTAAGATACCAATCAAATATCATTTTAACAACTCTAGCAGCTTCTTCATCTACAACTAGACTATTTTTATCTTCAGGATCTTTCATATATCCATAGGTTGCAAAGGAACCGATGTATTTACCTTGTTCCCTCTTTATTTTAAATGTTGCTCTAATTGCTTCGCTAATGTCTTCACAATACCACTCATTTACTAAACTGTTTATCTGTCTAGATTTTTTATTTCCCTTGTCTAATGTATCAACGTGATCCGTTAGACTAACAAAACGAATTCCCCACTCAATAAACTTATTATGTAGATATTTTTCAATCACTTCAATATCTCTAGAAAATCTAGATTGATGCTTACAAAGTATTATTTCAAATTTACCTCCTTCAGCATCTTCAATCATTTGGTTAAATTCAGGCCGTTCTTTATCCAATCCTGAATAATCATCATCACTGTAAATCTTATATATGTCCCATTCTTGTTCGAAGGCATACTTCATTAAAAGGTTTTTCTGGTTTTGTATACTTTCACTATCATCTAACTTATTTACTTTATTACGATCTTCATCACTAAGCCTGCAATAAATTGCTACCTTTTTCAATTAGTTATACCTCCTTTACTTTATTTGGGAAGTATAACTGCTAATTTACCTTAGAGAAATTATATCCAAAGCATGCAGTTATAATTCTGTTAATAATTGTTAGACTCTTTTTTCTTAATCAGTTTATGCAATATATCCTCCAGTTTTTTAATCCTTTCATCTATGGTATCTGACTTAAATACCTCTTCAACAATAATTTTATCTAACTTTTTCATAACATCCCCCTGGTAAATGGTATGAAGATCAGTAGTTGTCCTATGTATAGAAGTTGAGTAGCAATTCTAGTAAATCTTACGA
Organism: Alkaliphilus hydrothermalis; assembly: GCF_016908555.1. Taxonomy (GTDB): domain Bacteria; phylum Bacillota; class Clostridia; order Peptostreptococcales; family Natronincolaceae; genus Alkaliphilus; species Alkaliphilus hydrothermalis. The sequence continues at coordinate 2,060 of NZ_JAFBEE010000017.1, read as the reverse complement.
TTCTAGCAATATTTTATATACATCTGTATATATTCTTTAAATAATTGGTAATAATTGCTTACAAGGGGGTGTTTAGATGTCAAAGATTTATGAAGGTCTAGGAAGAAAGGTTTGGAAGTATAGAAAAGAAAACAATATTTCAACTGAAAATTTTGCTAAAAGCATTGGTGTTTCTGGTGGACTAGTTAATCACATTGAAAATGCTAAGTATGACGTTTTTAAGCTAGAATTATTAAGTAGCATAATCTCTAAGTTGGGTATTCCCCCTGGTGAAATATTACCCCTCTATGATATTAACTCTGACGTACAATTTGATCTAGGTACACAGGATGCTGAGGCAACAGAATATTGCAAACAACAGATGAAGTTAATCATTAATTCTTTTATGGCTACTATTTCTGAATATGGCTGCACTTTAGAGAATGTGAGTATTATTAGTAATCATATACAGCAAGAATTTGAAACATTAATAAAATTACATAGAGCTAATCGTTAAATCCCTTATATAGGGATTTTTTTTACGGAAACTTTTAATTAAAATTTTAAATTTTATTTATTTTTATAAATATTTTTCCACAAAACGTACATCCTAATCTCAAGGAGGGATACAAGTGAATCAAAACAAGCTCATTATTAGCTGTACAAGCATTAAAACTTTCCACCAGTGTAAAAGGAAATTTAAGTACAAGTATATTGATAGGCTAATGGGAGGTTAACTTGATCAAAGTAAAGAGTCACATTGCCTTCGGCAACAGTATCCATACGACATTAGCAGATTATAATCAAGTTACTAACAAGGGATTCAAGAGACTAGACCTATTGCACACCCTACTACATAAGAACTGGATTAGTGATGGTTATGGTTCTCCGATAGAGGAAAAGGAGTTTTGGAATAGGGGTTTGGGGTTACTCAATACCTACCACCATAATCCTTTAGATCAAGATGTTAAAAACCTTATTATAGAATCTATGCTCTATAAGGAAACAGACAACTTTATTCTATGTGGGAAATTAGATAAGGTCTATGAAAGAAGTGACCATGTAATTGAAGTGTTAGATTATAAAACGGGAAGCTTGATGACTCCCATGGGACATATACAACTGCTACTTTACCTAATATTGACTGAAGCAAATCTTGGCGTGAGACCTCAGGCTGCTAGTCTGTACTACCTGCCTGAGAATAGAAGTAAGCGTAAATTCCAGTACACATAGCCATCCATTAAGTGAGACAGTATAATTGAAAAAGATCGTTCCCTCAATATCGGAAACGATCTCTCATCTAATTGTTCTCTTCTGTAGACTCGGTTTTTCTCCTGATTTCTTCAGGTAGAGATTCTGACCATGGCAAACAAGCATCCAATGTATCGTAATCTTCTAGATTAATGTTTGGAAGCTTCTCAAATAGGTAGTTTAAGTAATAAAATGGCTTTAAACCATTGGCTTTTCCAGTTTCGATGATGCTAAAAGCAATGCCACTGGCAGTAGCCCCTTTAGGGGATTTTGCAAATAGGAAGTTTTTCCTTCCCAGTACAAAGGGCTTGATCCCTCGCTCTGCCAAATTGTTATCGCAGCCTAATCGGCCATCTTCTAAAAAACCAGTAAGCTTATCCCATTGTTTTAGCGAGTATTTTATGGCTTCGCCAAGCTTACTCTTAGGAAGGGACCTTTGGCTTTCGGTTTTTAACCATGAAAGAAGATCATCGAAAACTGGCTTTACCTTTTCTAAGCGCAGTCTATGGCGATCCTCAGATGAAAGTTCTTTAAATTCACGCTCATAATCGTAGATCTTCGAGTAGAACTGTTCCCCTTCATGGGCCTTTGTTCTTGTGGCAGCAGCATCTTTAGGAAGGGCTTTGATGGCATCTGTAAAATATCTTTTGGCGTGGGCTAGACAGCCAATGTTTTTGACATTTACAACGCTGTTATACCCTGGGTACCCATCAGTGTTATGCCGATATCGGAATAAAACTGATGGCTACGCTGGGTATAATAAGGTTGAAAATATAAAAAGGATATATTGCCTTGCTCACATTAGAAGAAAGTTCCATGACATAATAGTG
>NZ_JAFBEE010000016.1 GCF_016908555.1 Alkaliphilus hydrothermalis | reverse complement strand
CCAAGACTCGCTATGAGTGATTTGCTAAATCTTTCTCAGCGGGGTTCCCACCCACTATATGGTGCGCCCTTTGCTTGGCGCACGAACCGTCCCCTTGACTCGTAAGAGTCATCAGGAACCGTCCCCTTGACTCGGTTTTATTTATTTTTTCTATTCATCTTTAAACAATCTTTTTGTTAGTGCTTCTATCTCCTGCTTTCTCTTCTCTGTTTCCTCTTCATCAATTGAAATCACAATCTTTATAGAATCCCCTTCTACTGCCTCCTTCGGGAGCATATCTTTAGGCAAATCAAAATGTTGCCTTTCCCCGTATTCTACAACTGCGAAGTTTCCTTCAAATCGATCTATAATCCCCACTGTTGATATAGACTTCTTCATGTAGCAATCACCTCCAAGCAACAAATACATTTCAACGGCCTCCTGGCAGCCTTTTAAAAATACCTAAGTTTCAATGCCTAAGAAATCTCAGGGAACATAGTTTCGCAGTGACACAAAGGATGAATCGTTTTTAACTGGCTAACATCAGTAAGCAATAAACGACAGCTATAGCCCCTAGTACAGGCAAAATAATGCCCCCCTTCATCCATGCCAATACCCCACCAATGGAGATACCGATTAAAGCAACTATCGGCTCATTTGGGATGGCAGTCAGCACACCTGGTATAATTAGCGCCCCCAAGGCTGTGTAGGGAATGAACAAAAGGAATCTTTTAAGCTTCGGAGGAGTATTGCTATTATATACCAACATAAAAGGAGTTAGTCGGGGTAAATATGTCACTACTGCCATTCCTATAATTAATAGAATTATATTACTCATCTTTTGTCTCTTCCTCCTCTGGAAATAAATATACACCTGCTGCTGATACAACTAAAATTGTTACAATCAGACTCCATCCTGAGGGTAGTATTTTACTATAGGTAATGAGGGTATTCACTGCTCCAGCCCCCAGTGCCAGTATAGTGACTGTCTTTGATGCCTTCATTGCTGGAATCAAGATTGCCATAAACATACCGTAAAGGGCGATTCCCATACTATTTCTTAGAATCGGAGGGATTACTTCTCCTAAAAGATACCCTAAACCAGTTCCCCCAACCCAGGATATATAGGATATTAGCTGTAAAGGTAATACATAGGAAGCCTCTACTTCTCCCTTTTTTAACATCGTAACAGAGAAGGTCTCATCCGTCACTCCGAAGGCCAATAAAGGGATTAAGGCCCTTTCTCCCTTCTTTAATCGAGCTGCAAGGGAGCCACTCATCAAGAAATGTCTGAAATTCATTAGTAAGGTGGCCAGTATGATTTCACCAATTCCTACCCCTACTGCCAATAGGTTTAATGCCATAAACTGACTAGCCCCAGCAAATACTAGTATTGAGAAAAGAAGAGATTCAGCAAAAGTAGTCCCCACTGTCTTTGCTAGCATTCCAAAAGCCATGGCAACAGGAATATAGCCCACCAAAATAGGAATACCTGCGATTATTCCTTCTCTGACATTTTTAATTATGATTTGATTTTCCTCTTGATCAATCTTTTTCTTCATAGTTTATATCTTTCCTCTCTATCATTAACAAGGCCTACTACCAGTAAGCCATCCCTTAAGGATCGCATAAGCTCACCCAACCCCCGACTTCACCTCTATCGCCTTTACTGGGCAGTTACGATCACATGCCCCACATTCTATGCAAAGATCCTTATCATGGAAGTTGGCTTTTCCTTGCAGCATTTCAAAGACCCCATGGGGACAGACCTCAAGACATATGCCACAGCCAATACATTTGTCTTGGTCTAATCTAATTGCTGCTACATTTTTTAGATAGTTCATCTTCAACCCTCCCACTAGAACAAGCTTCCCAACACGATTAGAACAGTGGCAATAATTGAAGCCACCACCATTAAGGGGATTACTCGAATTGTTTCCTTATGTACACCTGAATAGGATGTATAAGTGGATGATCCTGTAAAATTCAGTCCCAGATAGGCTGAAATGGTTGTTAAGGCAATTCCATGACCCAGTAGAGTTGGCCAATCTATTACATAATGGAAAACTAGAGGATACCGTAGGACAACATTACTAAGGATTAACCCCAATACCATTCCCTTTACGGAAAACATCCTAAAGGGAATATAGGGTAATAATAGGGGAGTTAAAAAAGCCCCTGTCACCAATGCCCCACCGTAGGGTAGGGTGTTATAAAATGCAGTAATAAAAGAATGGATTATTTTTTGTCCTCCTATTAAGGCCAGTAAGAAAAATAATATATACATTATAGATACATATTTAATATAGCTGGCAACCTCTAGGACAGAAACTGCCAATCGTTCCTTTACTGTGAAGGTCACCCTTCTCATCTCTTTAGATGCCACTTGATTATTTTCTAAAAATACCCTGATGTCCGATGCCCTAACAGGTCCATAAACCCCTCTAAATCCTGTATAATTCTTTAACTGATGGGCCTCTACCCCTGGAGCCCCCAGCTGGGGTAAGATCACCTGTCGATGTTTCACCAATTTTTCCAACTGACATTTTTTGATTTGATAAATAATTTCCTCTGTAGAAAATGTTCCCTTACCTGCGGCACACCAGACATTTACCCCCTTTGTGTCAATAACCAGTATCCACATATTCAATCCTTCTAGCTCTCTTCTGACATGATCAAGGGTAAGCTTGTAATTGGCAGTGACTAAGACCAGAGCATCCTCAGTGGGGTTTCCTACGGCATAGATCCCTGTTGGGACTCTGTAATAATCCCTTCCGATTCCAATTCTCACAGCTATTGTCCCTAGGGTATCCCGTCTATTTAGTTCAGTTCTTAATCTTTTGATTTCACCTATTGGGGTAGAGATTACCCCCTCAACTAAAGGGGCTATTTTTTCCTCTTCCACTGTCTCCCCATCATAGGCATTAAATTTCTTCATAATTCTTTCCTCTAAACTAGAAGAATTTGGAGTTTCAACAACTCAACAGGGTTGTTTTTCCACAGCTTTCATCTCCACTTTTCCCCCTCCATACTTTATTATTTTTTAAACTATTGTTGTATAATTTCTTCGTCTATTAATCTATAACATCATAACATAACTTTTCTTGTTTTCCATATTCCATAATTACTTCTTTACAGATTCTTTTATTAATCCCTAACTTTTCATAGATTTCATTGCCTAATTGCCTATAGTATCTTTCTTTTTCAAAATCCTTCTCCACCAGTGCAATTCTGGCTGCCTCATGGAATAAAGCCCCATGACCTATGGGATTATTTTCGGCCTTATGTTCCCCTATTTCAAATACCTCCCATGCTTTTTCTAAATTACTTTTTTTCCTATAATATCTGGCAATACATTCATAGCAATAGGGATCTTTAAAGTCCCCCTGTAGAAATTCATTTATATTAGTCAACATATCTTCATTTACGTTACTCAATTGATTACTTAATGATAATACGTCTAGTTTATAGATTGAAATTAAGATTTTTCCATTTTCATAATTGGACTTTTCTGCACACATCATGGCTTTTTCATAGTTTTCCGTAGCTTGGTCTAACTGGAACATTTCCGTATATATATATCCCAAACAATGGTAGGCGATGGCCAAGTTAAAATTTTTATTTTCAAATAACTTAATCGCTTCTTTCTGATAGTGTAGACTTTCTTCAAATGCTCCAAAATCCCGATAGACCATTGAAAGGTTGGTGTACAGGGAGGCTACGTCACTTATTTTAGTAAAGTTATTCTTCTTCTTTAAACATTCCTGCAAAGTTTCCAAGGCAAGGGCAATCCTTCCAGTCATGGAATAAATGGTGCCTATATTAAATAGTGCCTTTGTATATACTGACTTGTCCTTTATTTCCCTTCCTATTTCCTTTGCTTTTTCTGCAAAAATTAACCCAGCCTCATAATCCCCCATTCTCCATCTTGTGATGGAAAGCCAGTTATATAGTTTTCCTATATCATCTTTTTTAAGATTTGGGCTGATGGAGGACTTAATGATTTTCTCCAAGAGACTCCAATTTCCTGTGGGGGATAGGAGCAATAGTAAATCTTGAGAAATAATATCCTCTATGGTTTCCTCCTTGTCTGCATTCGTTCCTAAAAAATGAATATCGTTTTTATCGGTTATATCATCGAGGCTACATTCTAAACACTCGGCTAATTTTACAGCATTTGTCTTAGTCATCCGCTTCACTTTTCCATTGCACCAACGGGTGATTGTCTTTGGATCAACTGCTAGTTTTTTTGCTAACCAACTTCTCTTTAAATCCAATTCTTTAATTCTATTATTTATGAAATAAACGTCAATTGCAATAAGTTGATCTGTCTTCACATTCGCCCCCACTTTCTAATCACTAATTCTAATCAACAATTTTTACTATAAAGGATTATATTTTATAAAATTATATAGATATCTACCATATCATTTAATAGTAGCTCCTTTTAGTAATTGTCATAAGTTCAATGATATTTGAATACCTATTCACTGGTTTTACATTGTTTTAATGATAATTTTATTGTTTTAATGATTTTATTTTTTCATATTTCAAAACTTAAGTCAACGGTGCAAGTATGTCCCCCCATGTCCCTTTATATTAGATTGTCAGAATGTTATAATTGTTCATATAAAAGTTACATAAATTTTCACATTTGACTGTAATTAATACTTAAGAAAAGGGAGGATTTAGAAATGTGTGATAGCAATCTAACATTACAGGAGTGGCATAAAAAACAGGCCATTAATAATTTTAATGAAACTTGGAATTTCATTGATAAGAAAGATAGAACAAAGGAAGATGATGCCATGATGATTCATACTGCCCATGCGTCTTGTTTTCATTGGCGACAAGTAGGTACTCCCCTTGAATTTGCCAGAGGAGAGTGGCAGATTTCTAGGGTTTATGCTTTAGTTGGAATGGCTGAAGGTGCCCTTTATCATGGAAAACTTTCTTTAGAACTGTGCCAAAGCAATAACATTGGTGACTTTGATTTAGCCTTTGGCTATGAAGCCGTTGCAAGAGCCTACATGATTATGAATGACCCTCAATCAATGCAGGAGTATGTGGAATTAGCCACTAGGGCAGCTGAGGATATTCCCGAAATAGAGAATAAGGAATACTTCTTATCAGAGTTAAAATCAGTAGTTCTGTAATCTATAGTTATAAGTATTGAAGCTACAAAACCAGCACCACTACGTATGCACAAAGATAATACGTAGGATTGCTGGTTTTAATAATTACTCCTGGTATTATTTATAAAATTTTCCATATTGATCTCTATAAACCTTCTCAAACTGTAGTTCTTCATCACTTATAGGTTTTTTTGTCTCCTTTGGGTGACCAATTGCTATGATTGCCTCCACTTTGATGCTAGAAGGAATATCCATGAGCTTTTGGATGTATTCCTCTGCAGACATTTCATTGCTATGTTGTCTTTCTCTAATTTGAATCCAACAGGAACCTAGCCCCATAGCTTCTGCTGCCATCTGTACCAGAATCGTGGCAATGGAGGTATCCTCCACCCAAACATCACTCTTTGCTGGGTCTGCCAATACCACAATTCCTAAAGGTGCATTTTTTAGAAAAGTAGCTCCGTGGGGTTTTGCCTCCGCCAGTTTTTCCAGTATTGCTTGATCCTCCACCACAATAAACTTCCAAGGTCTATTATTTTTAGATGTAGGAGCCAATAGGGCTGACTTTACGAGTCCGTCAATCATATCCCCCTGTACCTTCCTATCCTCAAACACTCGAATACTCCTTCTTCGCATCAGTATTTCTAACATGCCATTACCCCTTTCATTTTGAATGCATGCGCTTATGATTTTTGATAATCAATTTAAAAAAATTTCAAAAATATAAATTTTTCTTATTAAATAGTATCATCATATCCGTATTACAGTCAATAAACCTCTTTTCTATCTCTCACTGTCTATGAATTAAATCTCTAAAAATACAAAAACTACTCATAAAATCTATTGCGAGGTGTTGACTATGCATACAGTCTGGAAGGGCAGTATTAGCTTTGGTTTAGTAAATATTCCTGTAAAACTTCATTCAGCCACAGAAGATCGAGATATTAAACTCAGACAACTCCATAAAAAATGTAAAACCCCCATAAGATATAAAAAAATTTGTGAAAATTGTGGTGAAGAAGTAACTCAAGATGATATTGTGATGGCATATGAATATGCTCCTGATAAATACATAATCCTTGATGACGAGGAACTAGAAAAGCTTAAGAAGGATCAAGAAGCTAAGGCAGTAGACATTATTAACTTTGTAAAATTAGACGAAATCGACCCCATATACTTTGACCGTTCCTATTATTTAAGCCCTGGTGATGGGGGTGGTAAAGCCTATTCCCTTTTAAGACATTCCCTCGCCGACTCTGGAAAGATTGGACTTGCAAAAATTATGATTCGTTCTAAGGAGAAGCTGGCGGTGATCCGTCCCTATAATAAAGCCCTCATTGTAGAAACCCTCCATTTTCCTGATGAAGTACGGGCTATCGAAGAAGTTCCTAATATCCCTGAAACAACTGACCTTTCCAAAAAGGAACTGGACACCGCAGCCCTATTAATTGATCAATTGACGGAGGTTTTTGAGCCTGAAAAATATACGGACGATTATCGAACTGCTTTAATGGATTTAATTCAAGAAAAAATGTCTAATGAAAAGGGTATTGAAGCAAAACCAGCAGCTGATAATGTTGTAGACTTAATGAAGGCTTTAGAAGAAAGTATTAAAAAGACAAAGCCCAAGAAAACTACCACCAACAAAAAAGCTTCTTCCGGTAAGAAAACCCCTGCTACTAAAAAGACTACGGCTGCCGAAAGAAAGAAGGCTTAATCGATGTTTTATCAGCCAATGCTATTGGGGACTAGTAAATCTGTGTTTTCTTCCCCTAATCATATATTTGAGACGAAGTATGATGGCATTCGCATTCTTTACTCCAATGTGGACAAGCCTATTCTTTATACGAGGAATCGTGGAATTGTTACAAAGCAATTTCCTGAGCTTTTGATTCAACCCCCTCCCAATACCATCCTCGATGGGGAGATGGTGGTGTTTAATGAAGATGGCAAAGATGACTTTGATGGTATCAAAAAACGTTTTTTTATGAAGAAGGAAGAGAAGATTTTTGTGTATGCTGCATCCCTCCCTGCTACCTATATGGTTTTTGATATTTTGCATCATGAAGGAAAGGACTTGAGAAATCTTCCTTTATTGGAACGAAAGTCTATTCTAAATAATGTATTGGTAGAGCAAAAATATATCCACAGGGTTTCCTTTGTTGATACCAAAGGAGAAGAACTGTTTAGTGAGATTCAAGATAAGAAACTGGAGGGTATCGTAGCAAAACAAAAGGCTTCTAAATATGTTGGAAAACGTTCATCCCAATGGTTGAAGATGATTAATTGGCTTGAGGCAGAGGCTGTCATTACTGGTTATCGAAAAAAAGATAATGCTCTCCTCTGTTGTCACCTTGACCTGAGGCCCCTTGGTCTTGTTTTATCTGGCATGTCCCCTGTACATCGGGAGGCATTTTTCAAAATTGCTAGAGGAATAAAAACTGGTGAGGATTGGGAGTACATCCATCTAGAGCCTCTTCTAAGATGTCAAGTAAAGGGCCGTGGCTTTACGTCAAAGGGGATTTTGCGTTCCCCCATATTTGTTGATTTTATTTTGTGATAGGAGGAAATCATGGCAAAGCAAAAGGAAAGACATCAAATAATAATAGAAGGTCATACAGTGGATATTACCCACCCAACGAAGGTTTTATGGCCTAAAAAAAACATCACCAAACTACAATATCTTCAATACTTAATCGAGATTTCCCCCTATCTATTGCCATTTCTTAGCGATCGTCATCTTACGGTGATTCGTTATCCCAATGGAGTTCATCAGGAGCCATTTTATCAAAAGAGCTGCCCCAGCTATGCCCCTGGCTTTGTTGAGACTGATCTACATGAGGATATTGATTATATTCTTTGTAATAACCTTCCTACCCTTGTATGGCTGGGAAATCAAGGGGCTATTGATTTACATGTACCCTTTAATACCAACCTTTCCCAATACCCTTCAGAAATCGTGATGGATCTTGATCCCCCATCTAGAAAGGAATTTAATTTGGCGGTAGAGGGTGTCCTCATGATGAAGGAGATCTTTGACAAGCTAGACTTAATTTCCTTTGTAAAGACTTCTGGTAATAAGGGAATACAGGTATACATCCCTCTGCCTGAGGATACCTACACCTATGATGATACGCGAATTTTCACTGAATTCATTGCCAATTACCTTACTTCAAAAGAGCCTAAATGGTTTACAACGGAAAGGATGAAGAAAAAAAGAGATAATCGATTATATGTCGATTATCTCCAACACGCTGCTGGTAAGACAATTATTTGCCCCTATTCCCTTAGGGGTAATGATGAGGCCCTAGTTGCCACCCCTTTATTTTGGGAGGAATTAAATAGCACCCTAAAGCCCACCCAATTCCCAATGGAAAGTATCCTAGAAAGAGTTGGGTCAAAGGGTAATCCATTTGAGGATTTTGAAGCCATTAAAGGGGATCAGGATTTTTCAAGGGTAATGGAGATTGTAAAGAATCTACCCCTTAATCCCACAAAGGGCCTTTAGTTCCGAATAGGCTTAAACCAATCGCTAAGCTTTTATAAAATCCCCCCTCCAATAGGGGTGATTTCTGCTATATTGATTATTAAACAAATTATTCTTCAATAATTAGAAGATGAGTATTTTCTGGAGCTGTGATGGTGTATTCAGTACCAATGTTTGTGAAGTTCATTTCTAAGAACATGTTAAATTCTAATATTTCGCCTTCCATTTCCATGATAGCATCAAATGCATAATTCATTTTAATAACGTCTTCATTTTCATCTACATAGAACTCGAATACAAACTCAACATCATTTGATTCTTCTTCCTCCATCATAAAAGTATAGATTTCTGTATAATCAGCAGGCATTAAAGCATTAGCTTCTTCACCTGTAAGGGTTAATACATACTTTGTAGCACTAGTACCCTCTAAATCTGCTTCTCCTTCTTTTACAATATTTAAGCTATTGAAGTTCTTCATGAAGTCTTCATTGATTACTTGTAGTTCTTCTTGCATACCTTCTTCTAAGTCTAATTCTAACCATAGATCTTCAGTAAAGTCCTTCATATAAAATTTATTACCTATAGTAATGGATTCAATAGGCTCCTCCATCGTTTCTCCATCAATCTCCATAATCATTTTTCCTGTTGAGTGGATGCTAGTTCCATTAACTTGCTTTGTTTCCTCCATATTCATAATGAATGAACCCTCATTAGCTGGATCAATAATTTCAAAGTTAAAGTTAGTTTTAATTTCTCCTTTGTATTCTGATTGACTCTTCACTAATGCATTGTATAAAGGAACTAATTCTTCTGTAATCGGTGCTTCATCTGGTGTTTCTTCTGCTGGCACTTCCGGTGCGATGTTCTCTACATTAGTAATAAATCTATCTACAACCACCGCTACTTGTTCCCTCTTGGCACTTCCTTTAGGGGCGAACTCATTCTCTCCCATTCCCATCATAAGCCCTTCTGATAGGGCAATCTCAACTTCACCTATTGCCCAAGCAGAGATCTGATCTTTATCCTTTAGGGCTTCGATATTAGGAAACTCCATTGTTGATAAATCTTCTGGAGATACCCCTAAAGCTCTTACAAACATTGCTGCCATTTGTTCTCTCGTTGTCTCTAACTCTTTACCAAATTCGTCTTCGGATACGCCTTCAACGATTCCTTCTCTAAAGGCTGCCTCTACATACTTAAAGGCCCAGTGATCTACTGGTACATCCTTAAAAGTTGCCTCTGTTGGCACATCCTCCGTATCGATTCCTAAAGCTCTTACAATCATTGTAATCATTTCTGCTCTACTAGTTGTCTTAGCTGGATTGAAATATCCATTATCCCCTTGGATAACGTTTTTTTCTGCTAAGGCTACAATAGCATCTTTAGCATAAGAAGAAGTTGCATCTAAATCCTTAAACACACTTCCTTGGGCTGAAGCCATACTAGTAAATGTAAACACAGCTAGGGTTGCTACAGTAGCAACTTTTTTCATTCTTAATTGATAATTCTTCATTCTGCACCTCCATAATTTAATAGCGCCTTCATCTCCCACGGAGCGAAGTGTATCTACTATACTTATGTTAACATAAGCACTTTTTTTTGCTAGTATTAATTTTTACCAATAATAAAAAACAAGTCTTTAACCTAAAAAGACTTGTTTTTTATGTAAACTTATTTTTCGTTTAATTAAATTCTTTTTAACTCAAAATCTTTAACAATGCCAGTACTAAAAATGCAACACCATACACCCAAGTGGATACGCCCCATAACATACAAAGTTCTTTCTTAAAAAAGATTGCTCCCAGTACCATACTTATTCCAGCGACTATAGGGGCCACTAATCCTCTTTCAATAGGTAAATTCTTCAATGTAAGTACTAGAATATACAATAGCATTGATATTCCACTGACTAGTTTGCCCTTTTCAGTTGTTGCTCCCATGTCCTCCTACCTCCCTGTAGATATTTCGTTTTGAATCTTAACTCTATTATACTAAAATTCTGGTATGTTATATAGTTTAATATATACAAACATAAATTTCTTCAAAGCCACCCACAGACTAAAGCCAGTCTGTTTGACTGGCCTTGTAATACAAGCATGCTATTTCTTACTTCAATACGCTACTTGCTACTTACTACTTACTTATACTTGTGCGAACCTCATCTAAAGCCTTTCCCTCTGCCAATTGCTCCTTTAAAAATTGGACAGCTTCCTCTATCATCCGATCTATTTGCTTTTTTGTAAAGATTACTCTTAGAGGCATTGGAAGCAATTCATATAGCCGATCCACAACCATTTCATATTTTAATGGTCCAGTACCGCTTCCTAATAGTTTTTCTGCCTCTACTACAAGGGCTAAGATAATATTTCTTACTACTTCATCATTACTTTTTTTGTAAGTTAATATTACAAGCCCTATGAATACCAAAGTTGCAATAATCTCAACCCAATAATTATTTAAGAACTCCAGAATTAATTCCATTACGTCCCCTCCTTTTCCCTATACTCCTATAATATGCAATAATAAAAAGTCTGTTAATTAGTTAAAGACATCTATCGTCAAAAAATAAAAAAGAGCAGTATCATCATTGTCTGATGAAATGCCCTTAGATTAAATCATACATTTCTTTTATTTAAAAATAGTTTTTAAATCCTGTCCTTTTCTGTATAATAGGCAATACCAATAGCGCCAGGTCCAACATGCATCCCGATCACTGGTCCGATATCAACAATGGGAATCTCAGTAGATAGACTTTCTTTAATATTTGCTGCTACCTCCTTAGCCTCCTGAAGGCAGTTGATATGATGAACAACGATTTCCCCTAGCCCGAAGTTTTTCATGTCTGTCAGCATTTCCTCCACCATGGTGGCTATAGCTTTTTTCTTTGTTCTGACCTTCTTTAGTACAGTGGTAACCCCCTCTTCCACCGTAAGCACAGGGATGATTTTTAAGAAATTACCCAAAAGGGCATTGGCTCTACCAATCCTTCCCCCCTTTTCTAGATACTCTAGATTGTGGGGAATAAATAAAAATCGACTTCGATTCATATTGTCCTTTACCACTTTGATTACTTCTTCAAAGGTTCCACCTACTTGTGCCTTTCTCGCGGCTACTATTGCAGCAAATCCCAACTGCATACAAGTGGATTTAGAGTCTATGATTTTTATTTCTGCATCTGGATATTTTTCTAAAACCATGTTTTTTGACATATGTACCGTAGAAAAGGTCCCGCTTAATCCAGAGGATAGGAATACTCCTACTAGAGAATCTCCCACCTTTGCTGTAGCCTCCATCTCATGGATGATCTCTCCAATGGCTGGTTGAGAGGATTTGGGAACGCCCTTCTCAGCCATCTTTTTATAAAAAGTATCGTTGTCAATTTCGGTTTCTTTAAAAGATTCATCCTCAAACTTAACGCTTAGTGACACCATCTTAATTCCTAACTCTTCCCTTACTGACTCGTCTAAATAACCTGTGCTGTCGGTTAGTATTTTTACACCCATAGCATAGCTACCTCCTAAAAGTCCTTTTATTGTCCTTTGTAAAAGGAGTCCTTCATGAGAAGGACCCTGATTTATTTTCACTACTCAGATCTATGGATTAACGAATTACTATTTTAATTCCTATCTACTGGTTTAACAACTCAGTTAACTTCTCTTGGACATAATCGACTAATGGTGTTTCACCAATAGTAATTTTGTTCTCATCATGTAAATCAGGCTTTACCCTAAAGAAATTGATGATTAGCTTATTGTCTACTATAGCATACTCGTCTAAGTGACCTGGAACAAAATAGACTTCTAGTTCGTCATGTTTTTCTGGTAGGTTAGTGCTATTTAACTTTTCTTTTACAGATTCTAAGTTAAGAACCTTTAATGGAGTCACCATCATATCAGTATATCCTAAGTCCTCCATCATCCACATATTGTTATTCCAGTACTTTCTTTCCTTTTTACTTCCACCATTCAATAATTCTCGATTGGAAATGGCACTAAGCACTACCCTGACTGATTCTTTATTAAAACCTTCACCATATATGTATTTCATTTCTGGGAAATCAGCCATATTGTTTAGATAGGCTTCTCCCACCTTTTCTCGATCCTTTGTCGCTTGCCAAAAATAAAGCATACCTTCTACTGTGTCAAGTTTCACTACAATTCTCTTAATCATAGTACCCCTCCTTTGTTAATCTTACCAACTTATTATATGACAAAATAGAAAGTAAATCCACCTCCCACAATCTTTTTAATTAGTTTTTTACCAGTGACAGAGAAGATATAGTATTTCATCACGCCAGAATGTAGCCTGTTCAAAATGACTTAGATTCAAGGAACAAGTAAAAACAGGGATCGCCACGTATGAAATAAATACGTAAGGGTGCTGTTTTTATGAAGTGACGAAGAAGATAAGGTATTTTCAACAGGCTAGATTAGGATGACTTGATGACACCCATTACTATAGGCAACCTCCCCTAACCTTTTCATTTCCTCATCAGTAGGAGAAGAGGTATTAATTAAATCCCCTCTGACCCCTAGAGATCTGTACTTGATTAACTTATATCTAATATCAGGATTTAAGGTAGCTATTAATTTACTGGTTTGCTCTACATTTCTTTGATTGTCCAATACTTCTGGTACAATTACTGTTCGAATTTCATATAACTGATCGCGAATGGCGAGATGTTTAATATTTTCTAGTACTACATCACAGTCTACTCCTGTGAGCATTTTATGTTCTTCCGAATCGATGGACTTTAAATCCACCATGAATTGATCCACTAAGGATAAGAACTCCTTTTCCTTCCATAGGGGAACTGAGGCATTGGTATCTACGTAGATGGAAAGCCCCAACTTTTTAATCTCTCTGAAAAGCTCCACTAAGAAAGGGATCTGTAGGGTACATTCTCCCCCCGATACTGTAATTCCAGAAATAAAAGCCTGTAATTTTTTCAATTCTTCAAGGATTTCCTCCACTGTCATGAACTTCACCCTAGGGGTGCTATTAAGATTGCATGTCTTTAGACATTCATGACAATGGGTGCAGCTTTCTTCATTCCATTGGACTTTTCCAGCTTGATGTTTTAACGCTTCTGCAGGACAGGTTTCAACACATCTGCCACAATCGGAACATTGGTTGATGGTTTCTGGATTATGACAATAGAGACAGTTTAAATTACAACCCTGTAGGAATATTGCGGTGCGGTTTCCTGGTCCATCTACAGAGCTGAAGGGAATGATTCGATTGACTGCCCCTCTATTCATCTTTTCTTAACTTTCTATCTAACACTTTTTGATTTTTCACCGCACCTAATCCCAATACCACAGCATCATTTAGCACCTGTCCTCCAGCTTCTAGTTTTTCCATATCAGATCGTTTTACAAGATAGCCAGTAATCCGAACAACATCGCAATCGGTACAATAGAGGGAGAAGTATCTCATGCCTATATTGAAGGCCCCTTTGATAATATCTAAAATGTATTTTGGATTTCCCTTCGCTGTCTCGTCAAACTTAAAAATATCACCAATTCCCGATGGGAAAAATTCGTGGAACTTAGCTGATTGCATTAGATGTTGAGGAATTGACGGTTCATCCCCTATTGGAATACGACAACCAGGACTAATACCGTGGTCAAAGTCAGTTCCCACCTGAGCATGTAATAGATATTTTCCATCTGCACCGTTGCAATAGGGGGCTGGATGTTGACTTACCAACTCATACATTTTTTCTATGATCCGATAGCCCAGTTGATTTGCCTTTTCTCCGTGACCGAATCTATCTTTTAAGTCTTTTGCCTGTAATAGGTGGTTGACTCCCTCTGCTAGTCCAAACATTCCAAACATGGCTGTAAAGTTGTCGATATCAATTAGTCCCTCTTTTACTAAAAAGCTAGTTTGGAAGAATTCACTCTCTTCTACTAAGAACTTTACCCTTTGATCCATATATCGAGTCATTCGCTTAATGGCATCTGGAAGGATAGTCTCCATAAAATGCTTTTCGTCTTGGGCTTTTTGGGCTAAAGCTGATAAGTTTAATCTTACTAAAGTATGGCTTCCTCCACCGATTTTCAAACCATTATAGCAACTAACAATTCCGTAGTTACCTAAATCATTTGTAAAGATTTGATGATTAGCAAAGCTTGGTTTTGCTGTAACAAGGGCTGTTTCAATTGCCTTAATGGCTAAATCATCTGATGTTTCGTCACTGTACTTTAGGGTGATATTCGGGATTGCGTTTTCTAGCTCTTTTTCCACCTCTAAAATAATTCTTCCTGCCTTTGTATCGTGGGGGCCTATATTTCCATGACAGAAGGAATCCGTCAAGGTTCGATCTATATGGGTTAAAAATAATTTAATTGCCTGTCTTGCTTCGTTTTCATCTTTAATAAAAGGTTCCAGTAGGGTATCAATGTTTCCGATATAGACAGGAAAGGAGGTAATGGATGGTACATGTTTATATAAGATTAAGAGACTGTTCACAGCTTCCCAAATGTTTGTTGGTGGTTGTAGCTTTAAAAATTGGCTACCTTCCTCCATGAATTTTTCATAATTAGGAACAATATATCTTGGTCGATAGGGGGCATTTCCTTCAAATAGGTCGCAGATGATCCCCTCTTCTCGATAGACTTGTACCTCATCATCTATTTTTAGCACATTTATAGTGTTTTCTGCTACCCGTGCTAAGCCGATCAATTTCTGCTGGTAGGTTAAGGTTTTGTCTTTGATGGTGCTTAGAGCTTCATTCATGTGATCTGATCACTCCCTGCTTGTTATGTTAGGTTGAAACAATTATCCTAATAACATAATTGTAACATAAAAAAAACAGTCAAGAGAAGTCCCTTGACTGAATATTATTCCACCATATTTATTATATATAAATTCCATCAGTTTTCATATAACTCTCCTATATAATCATTTTCTGATAATGCCAACCACCATACTGCTAAGGTTCCAATAATAGACACAAAAGGAATGACGGTTCCCAGTATTGCTGTAAAGATAATGATGGCAAATACGCCAACCCCCGATTCAAAACCTGCGAAGAATCGAAATGTGACATATAACCCCAATAATACATTGATTAATGGAATAAAAATTAATACTAATGTCCACCATCCGCTCATTCCAGCAACATTAAGTAGTAAAATGATATTAAAAATAGGTATAAAAGCGAAGATTGCATCTTTATATCCCGCTTTTTTAGACAATAAATATATAGGATAACTGGTAACGATATGAATAATGATTACCATTAAGAAACTCATCCCTGGGTAATTGTACATACTTCTTCCCCCTTTTGGCCTTTTTAACATATTTATGCAGTCAAGTGTTTTGAGGTTCTTGTTTTTAAAAACAGGAATAGGATTTTGTTTGATATTCATTATGTATCAACTATTTTTCTCCACAAAAGCCATTTTGGGCTGATTGCAGGTGGGGCATCTCCAATCCTCTGGTAGGTCCTCAAAACTTGTGCCTGCCTTAATTTCGTGGGTCCAATCCCCTCTTTCAGGTTTGTAGACATAGCTACATACAGTGCATTGATGATGATTCATATTTTTTTCCATTTCTTTATCTCCTTTACTTCTAACTTCTACTTGCTAAGCTATTTTGATTATACCCAAAAAGACTTCTAGTACTACTTTAATTTGTCATTCCTTTTTAGTTTTCCTCCCCTTCAATAAATAGTTGTTTTTTCCATTGAGTTACCTGTATTAGGTCTAGTCATAAAACATCCTTCATATACTCCAATGAAGGATATTTTGGAGGGAAAATTAATGATTATTTTAATGAGTATAAAAAAATTAGTCAGGATTTTAGTAACGCTTATTGCAATATTACTGGCAATATTTTTAAGTTTTTCATGGTATTTTAACTGGTTTTCATCCCATGAGATGGCAGCTGTTTTCTCCAGTGAAGAGATTAACCTCATGCTGACAGAGGAGATTCATCAGCTTTTACACCTTAGGAATCAGACCTTATTAGAGAAAAATACAGCGGCTTTAAGTAGCCTATATAACCAAAAGTTGCGAAATGGTGTTTGGGCATATGAACATGAGCTTAAAAAAATGAAGTACCTGCATAAATGGTCGGAGAAACAAGCTGTTACATTTAAGGATATTGATTCAGATGTCATTGTTAGATATTCAAAGCCAAAGGGTGAAGGATTTACAGTTGGTCTATTGGTTTCCACGGAATATCAATATAGTTACAATGATACGCCTGAGGTTACGGATATCTTTAGAATCGGCACTTATCATACTTTAGATTTGATTCCCAATGGAGATAGCTGGGTGATCACGAAGGAATGGTATGCCGATCCCTTTGCTGACTCCCTTCACCTAGATGAGATGACAACAGAAGTGATGAAAAAAATTATTACATCAGGGCAACCAAAGGATCTATCGGATTTGAATGAAAGAAGAGTAAAGGCATTGGAGTACATAGATCAATATTGTGGAGCCGCAAGCTTACCGGAGTTTGGTTTTAAGTATAATCCTAAGTACGGAAATTTCAACGCTCAAGGGGGAAATTGTGCCAACTTTGCTTCTCAAATGCTCTTTGAGGGTGGTGGATTTAGAAAAAATAGAACCTGGAACTATGAAAAAGGTGAAGGTAGCAAAGCTTGGCTAAATGCAAATGCCTTTAATGATTATATGCTCAACAGTGGTAGGGCTTCCCGTATTGCCTATGGCTCTTATGATCAAATTCTGAAGGCCTCCTTTAAACTGTTACCGGGGGATTATGTTGCCTATGAAAAGAAGGGTAAGGTTACCCATATTTCAGTTGTTTCAGGGCAGGACTCAAAGGGGTATGCCTTAGTAAACTCCCATAATTCAGACCGTTATCGGGTTCCGTGGGATTTGGGGTGGAACAATAAAGGAATTAAATTTCATCTTGTTCGCGTCCACTATTAAATCATCTATATCACCAATTCACAATTGATTCGTCTTCCAAGGCAAAATAATCAAAACAAAACCCCAGTTCCCAATACTATGCTAACTACATAGGATGATGGTTTGCTGGGGTTTATATGGTATTATTAAAAAATTTGTTTGTGGTTATGGCAGAGTTCCTGTCCATCCTCTGCTTCTAATTTAGACACATCTTCAATTTTTATTCTCTTAGACAAGATATACGTTAAAAGAAAAGCTGCCAATGTTCTGACCCCCAATAGAAGCCAACCGTTTGCCCCTACTGCAACAAAAAGCAAAGTATCTTCAAACACTGCATGGCAGGTTATTAGGAATACAGTGATTAGGAATAAATCCCTTTTGGACAAATTCCCTTCCTTCGCACTTTGAATGATTACTCCTGCACCATAGGAGAGGCCGAAAATAATTCCCACTAAAAAAGGTAGCACTGATTCTTGGGAAGTATTAAAAATTTTAGATAAGAAACTAAAGGGTCCTGTTGCTTTATCTAGTACTTGATAATCCTTCATAAGCTGCATTACAATCATAATAGGGATGATGATTATTGCAATTGAATAAACAGAATTAAAACTCCCGAGGGCAGCTTCCTTCAATATATCCATCATAGTAATATCCCCATCCTTCCTATAATTATTCCCGATACCACCGCTAGGCTCACTCTAATAAAGACAACCTTAAATCCACTAATCCCTAGCTTTTTGGCTACTGCCGTCTCAACCAGTTGTGAATGGGAGAAGGATAACATCATGGAAAGGGTCGTGATTTCCAATGCACTGAGGTCTACAGCTTTGATAGCTCCTATTGCCGCATAGATATTTAAGAAATTTCCCAAAACTAAAATAATAGCTGCTTCCCCTGGGAGATTAAATAGAGCCATGACAGGTTTAAATAGCTCTGCCACCCAACCTAAAATCGGTGTGTATTGTAAAAAAGTGACTACAAAAAATACTGGCACAATGATTTTAGCCAGCATCCAAGTGGTCTCTAGCCCCTTCTTAAATCCGTCAATTACTGATTTAACAATCATTTTTTTCCTCCTCACGTGTTATGCTCTAGATAGTTTTATCGCTTTTTACTTCTTTGCTTACGCTTTTACTCTTCTCCTGCTTTTTAAAAATTCATCGCTGGTCAACATTCGATTGCAAATTTTATTTTGCCTCACTAAGTATTATATAATATTTTTTGACTATAAGAAAATATTTTATTTCTATTTATACTAGTTTCAATAAAACCATCTCAACATTAGCCTATTCAAAGTCATTAGTAGTGTCCATCACAGGAATATATTGTGGTAGTTGTGTCTATTTCCATGATAGAAAGAACAATTAATTTAAGCTATAATAATTATTAGCTTTCTATTTTGGACTAGAGGGGTGTGATACGATGGCGGATTTTACTAAAGATTTGAAGGAATCAAAGGTTTTAATAAAGGAGGATGTCCTTCGTATTCGGGAATATATTTTAACTAAATATCCCCATTACTCCCCCCAAAGTCGGGCAGAGGTTTTAGCCAATGCCATTGATGGAATCGTGGGCAAACACTTAGAGGGCTTTTCTCCCTATTACCGACACAGAATTCAGGAGCAGATTTTCAAAGGCCCTCTATTAAAAAATCCCGATGGTATTTTTTTACTTGATGTTTTTGAAGTCTCTCTTATCCTTTCCCTTGAAAACAAGGATGAGCAGTTCCTATATGACCTCCATAACTGGGTGAATGGGAATATTAAGTCCCCTATTCAGTTGTCGGAAATCATTACATATCAAAATAACTATCAACATAGTCTACATAATGAAAGTAATGCTCTAAATATTAATGAAGAACATATTGCTTTGGACTTACATTCACAACATGCTTTACTGGAAGATGAGACTCCATTAGAAAATAGTGTGACAAATCATTTTAATGAAATTCATCCGATAAATGTAGAAGTAAAAGAAACAACAAATCGTAATCCTGTTACTTCTAAATGCAAGTTAGTAGCTTATAATCCTAAGTCCATCAAAAAGACCCCTGAGAAGCTTTCCTTTCCCAAAGGCCTTTTAAAATCTGCAAAATTACATACATATATTGCTGTATCAGTACTCATACTATTTTTTGCTGGTCGTTTAATGGTGTCAGTTTCGGCGGATGAAGATACGATCCCAGTCCTTGAATCTCCCAATAATGTCGTTCATTCCCCAGCCCATCTACCTCTTCATTTTCATTATAAGGAGATTAATGGTGATAAGCTGAAGGCATACTTAACTACGAGAAATTCTTTATTGAAGGAGGAACCCTACTTCACAGCCATACTTGATGCAGCTAAGGAATTTGGACTCAATCCCCTTGTATTGTTTGCCATTACAGGTCATGAGCAGGGATTTGTTCCTAAGGATCATCCCGCTGCTTTAAAAATTGTCAACAACCCCTTCAATGTCTTCCATAGTTGGCAGGATTATAACACTGACATAGGTGACTCTGCTAGGATTGCTGCCCGAACTGTCATTAATCTATCAAAGGACCGCCCTGATGACATGGATGCATTCCAATGGATTAACCGTAAGTATGCCGAGGATAAAAACTGGTGGCAGGGTGTAAAATCCATCTTCAATCGATTAGAAAAAGAAGTAGAGTAATTTTGAATATAGTTATTTAATCAACATACCTAGTTCCTTTAACTCTTTACTGGTGAGATCTCTCCATTGACCGATTTTCATCTCACCCAAATGAATGTTCATGATCCGTATCCTTTTGAGTTTTACTACTTCATATCCAAAGACTTGACACATTCTCCTTATTTGTCTATTCAGCCCTTGGGTTAGAATAATGTTAAAGGTCTTGTCATTGATTTTCTTTACTTTACAGGGCTTGGTTTTTGTACCAAGGATTCTAACTCCCTTTGACATTCCCTCGATAAAGGAATTGTTGATGGGCTTATTCACCGTCACTATATACTCCTTCTCGTGGTTGTTTTCTGCCCTTAAAATCTTATTGACAATGTCCCCATCATTGGTAAGGAGAATTAACCCTTGCGAATCCTTATCCAGTCTGCCAATAGGAAAGATTCTCTCTTTATGGTTTACCAAATCTACGATATTCCCTGCTATATGTCTTTCGGTGGTGGAGGTGATTCCTACTGGTTTGTTGAGGGCGATATAGACGGGCTTTCGCTTTGCCCTGATAGGCTTACCATCCACCTTTACTACATCCCCTGACTCCACTGTACTTCCCAGCTCTGCCACTTTACCATTGATGGTAATCCGCTTTGCTTGAACCCAACTATCGGCTTCTCTTCTTGAACATACTCCCGTTTCACTGATGAATTTATTAATTCTCATTTAAAAATCCCTTCTTTACTGGTTTAAAATGCTAGATTTATATCATTATTATTCTAACACTAATTTACCAATTAGATAACACAAAGTCCATAATATTTTTTTATAAAGTATTGACCCACAAAATATTTTACATCTAACTTTTTAGAAACTGATTTATCTTCAACTTTAATTATCTTTATTTTTTATCTTCTTCTATCTTCGTTTTATCTTTTAGTTGGACTTTTCCCCCTCATTTTATGGGGGCCTTTAACTCCCTTTTTCTTTTTATTCTCAAGGAATCGAATTTCTCTTTGAAGCTTTAGATAGCTTTGGAAGCGAGATTCTGCTAGAGATCCATTTTCAATGGCATCCTGTACAGCACATCCTGGCTCATTTTTATGGCTACAATCATTAAATTTACATTGCTGGGCCAATTCTTCAATATCGCCAAAGGTCTGTTGCACACCTTCACTACCTTCCCAAATCTGGAACTCCCTCATGCCTGGGGTATCAATGATCAGTCCCCCGTCCTTTAGGACAACCAACTGTCGATGGGTGGTGGTATGTCTACCTTCGTCATCATCCTCTCTAATCGCCTGTACTGCCAATATTTCCTCCCCTGCTAGGTTATTAATTAATGTGGATTTACCCACCCCAGAAGAACCTAAGATGGCGACTGTCTTGCCAAATCCTAAATATTTTCTAATTTCATCTAATCCTCTACCTTCTAGGGAACTGATGATACATATAGGTACACCTACAGCGATGGCGTCCAACTGACTTACCCTTTCTTCTATATCATCACATAAATCTGCTTTACTGAGGACAATAACGGGATTTCCTCCACTTTCCCAAGCCATAGTAAGATATCTTTCAATCCTTCTAACATTAAAGTCATTATTTAAGGAACTGACGATCAGAACAGTATCAAAGTTGGCAGCAATGATTTGCTCCTCCACATCTCTACCCGCCACCTTTCGTGAAAACTTACTCTTTCTTGGCAATACCCCGTGGATGGTGGCTTTATTTTCTTCTGGTCGTAGAGAAACAACAACCCAGTCCCCCACTGCTGGAAATTCTCCTTGACCTGTGGATTGAAACCTCATTTTCCCAGAGATTTCAGCTAAAACTTCCCCAGCTTTTGTTAAAACCCTGTAGATATGTTTATGTTCGATGACGACTCTTCCTACCTCATATCCCTTTGCTTTAAATAATTCAAATTGCTTTTCAAAATTTTGATTCCATCCATATTGCTCTAGATTTTGATTTTGTACTAAAGTGATCCTTTCATTTGCATTTATGTTTTCTTTTAAATTTTGGTTTAATATCATTATGGTTGATTCCTTCTTTCTTTTTGAGTTTTGGTTTCGATGTTTTAGTTTTATTTTGTTCAATTTTCTAGTGGTGTTCCATTGATTAGAATACTTGATGAGCTGAGTTGAGCATGAGCCTAAAAAAAGGACATAAAAATACCGCTAAGAGAACCTCCTCCTGCGGACCTTGATTTTGGGCATAAAAAAAACACGCTAACCATACCGTGTATTTGCCACAATCTATTTAGGCTGAAAGGTTAAACTCATTGATTCCCCAAAGGCACGACAAAAACAAAGGTGACCTATGGGCTTTATTCAGTTAGTTGAAAAATACCCCAAATACTTTTTTCATAATAACAACACGTCTCCTTTCAACAACTGTGATAGTTTTTTAAATAATTTAATTTGATACTTCCCTAACATTATACTGTATAAAATTGGTATAGTCAATATTTTTAGATAATTTCATTTTTTCATTTCATGCCTCCACCACTAATATTCTATCCCATTAATAAAAACATATTCATGAATGGGATACCCTATATTTTTGACTCAGAAGATAGGGATTTTGAACAGGTTTCTCAAGCCTGTTCAAAATGTATTAGATGCAAGGAACTCGAAGTCTCAGCGAAGGTAGCGTATGAATAATACGTGAGGGTGCTGAGACTTTGCAGTGACGCAGAAAAAAGGTCATTTTTAACAGGCTGAATTGAAGAAAGAAAAAAACTGTTGCAGCTCCCTCTGTTCCATACAGGTTTTTAGGGCAATGAAGTTAAATCCCCTCCGAATTTCAAAGTCAGCTAATTTGATTTGCGCCAACTCTCCCCGTGTGATTTCTTCTTGGGCGGCATCCTTGTACATGAAGCTCATACCGATTTCCTTCTTTACCATATTCTTAATGACATTCACATTCCCCAGTTCGATTAATTTTCCAAAATGATCTAGGGAGTAGTTAAGGTCATACAGTCCCCTCTCCAATACTGCCCTAGAGCCTGATCCTTTTTCCCGTAGTAGAATTGTCTCTTGTTTCAAGTCATCTAGGACTACCTTTTCCTTCTTTACTAGAGGATGATTGACGGGGGCAATCAATATGAAGTTAGCCAATTTAAATAGCTTTGCCTCATAGTCACTACGGTTAAATAATCCCTCCACCAGTGCAAAGTTGATTTCTCCATTTTCCAGCATTTTCAGTACTTTCTCTGTATTGTCCACATACATGGTGATGTCGTATTGATGAAACTGTTTGATAAAGTCTGCCATGATGGGGGCGAGGGTAAATTCTCCTATGGTCAAGGTGGAGGCAAATTTTAAGGTCTTTTTTTCTTGGTTGACTTCCTTGAGTTTTTTCATTATTAAAGTCTCACTTGCCTTTAAATTTTTGGCGTATTTATAAAACATTTCCCCGGGTTTTGTTAGTCTCAACTCCCTATTCTGATATTCTATCAAGCTACATCCATATTGCTTTTCCAATGCTTTGATATGCTGGGTGACGGCTGGTTGGGTGATACAAAGTTCCTCCGCTGCCCTTGTATAGCTACCATGTTTACATACAGTTAAAAAAGATTCTATTCTTAAATCTAGCATATCATCACCCTTTATAAGTATAATTTATCAACACATAAATATATATAATTATATTTTATAGTTAATTCATGTTAAAATCAATGTAGTTAATTAAATTGGGAGTTGATCTTATGTCATTTATTAAAAAAAATGCTCTTGGCATATTGGTGGCGATGGCTTTGGCCTTTTTATCAAGAGCCATCAGTGATAGCCTTCCCTATCATGTCATCGGAGCAGGGGTTTTCGCTTTATTATTAGGGATGCTTTTAAATCCCCTACTTTCTAAATATGAAGGATTTCAGTCTGGTTTTAGCTATACTTCTAAGAAGATTTTAAGACTTGCCATCATTCTAATGGGTTTCTCCCTCAGCTTTACTCAAGTATTGCAGGTGGGTAAGTTTTCTTTAATCGTGATGGTCTTTACCCTTTTTACTGCCTTTGGTGGTGGTTATTTATTCGGTAGACTTTTCAAGATGGATTGGAGACTTTCCAGTTTGATCTCGGCAGGTACAGGAATCTGTGGGGGTTCTGCCATAGCTGCCTTAGCCCCTGTAATCGATGCAGAGGATAGTCAAATCGCCTACGGAATCTCTGCTACATTTATCTTCGATGTTCTGATGGTGGTATTATTCCCAATAATGGGTAGATATTTCGGTATGTCGGATCTAGGCTATGGTCTATGGACCGGTACAGCTGTAAATGATACATCCTCTGTAGTGGCGGCAGGATATGCTTTTTCCAATGCAGCTGGTAATTTTTCAGTAATCGTTAAATTAACTAGAACTCTATCCATTGTTCCAGTTGTTTTAGCCTTCTCCTACATCAATCAAAGAATTGTAAAAAAAGAACTGGAGATGTTGGCTGGTGGAGATGCTGTAGCTACTGAAAGAAAAAAGGTTGATATTCAAAAGATTTTCCCTTGGTTTATCATTGCCTTCCTTGGGGCTGTAACCATCAAGAGTACTGGGGTTGTACCTATGGAGATTAGTAAATCCCTTTCAACCTTTAGTAAGTTCCTCATGGTAATGGCTTTAGGGTCTATTGGACTAAAGACAAACTTCAGCAAGTTGGCTAAGTCAGGATTTAAGCCTATGCTTCATGGTTTTATTATCTCCACTTTAGTAGTTGTGGTATCCTATATGGTGCAAATGTTGTTGGGGCAGATATAAATAATGTTGATAATCTAAAGTACCAATAGTTCTATCCTCATGTCTTCATATGGGGGGCTGCTTTATAATTTAAAATTTGAAATATTGAAACCCTAGTCAAAGTCATTTAGACTCTTCCTAGGGTTTTTCTATGCACTATATTCCCGCTATGTTATTAATTTCATATATTTTTGGATAAACTATATTTTTGAATTCACTATATCTTTGTTTCGATTATCATTAGTTTAGTACTATATTGTTTTCTAAATCCCACACTATTTTAATTTTTCCAACTCAACAGCAATGGCAGAGCCTACTCTAGCGTTGTTGTATACCAGTTCAATGTTTGCCTTTAGGCTATCCCCTTTGGTAATTTCCTTAATATAGCTCAACAGGAAAGGAGTTACTTTTTTGCCCTTTACCCCTTCTTCATCCGCCTTCTTTAAAGCATCTTCAATGGCTTTGTTGATGAATTCTGGATTTAATTCATGCTCCTCTGGAATTGGATTGCCAATCACTAGACCACCCTTTAATCCTAAAGCCCATTTGTCATGAATTAGTTGTGCCATTGTTTTTGCATCTTCTATTTTGTAATCTGCCTTAAAACCACTTTCTCTAGTGTAGAAAGCTGGGAAATCTTCTGTTCCAAAGCCCAAAACTGGTACTCCTTCTGTCTCTAGGTACTCTAAAGTTAAACCAATATCTAAAATTGATTTTGCCCCTGCACAGATTACAGCTACCTCTGTATTTGCTAATTCCTTTAGGTCGGCTGAAATATCAAAGGTTTCTTCTGCTCCCCTATGGACTCCACCAATTCCTCCTGTTACGAATACTTTAATCCCTGCCATCTTTGCAATGATCATGGTGGAGGCAACCGTAGTGGCTCCGTCTAATTTATTGGCTGTGATATAGGGTAAATCTCTTCTACTTGCCTTTAAAATCCCTTTAGCAGTTGAAAAATATTCTAATTCTTCCCTTGTAAGACCTGCCTTTAGTTTTCCTTTAATAATTCCTATTGTTGCTGGTACTGCCCCCTGCTGTCTTACGATTTCTTCCACCTTTAGGGCTGTCTCTAAATTCTGAGGATAGGGCATCCCGTGGGATATGATGGTGGATTCAAGGGCTACCACTGGCTTTCCAGATGCTAGTGCCTCTTGTACCTCTGGGCTGATTTCTAAGTATTGTTTCATGTGTATATCCTCCTTTTTAGCTGATTAGTATGATATTTACTTATACAAAATATAAAATAAATTTTCTATTGTTAGTATTCCTTTACATCAATGGTAACTGTATTGATGATTCTTTGTATTTCTTCCTCTGTCATGAGGGGATTGATGGTGCTGTAGCTACTTAATGCCACATAAGAAGCGGCCGTAGCATAGACTGTGGTTTCGTTTAGGGTTTTATCCTTAAGGTAGCAATCCACAAGTCCTGCCATGAAGGCATCCCCTGCTCCTGTTGCTCCTTTAATTTCCTTCGGTTGGCCTTTTACCACCAATTCTTTATTTCCATCGCATGCAAAGACCCCTTCTTTCCCCATACTGATGAAGAGTTGCTTAACGCCCTTCTTTAATAAAAGCTCCCCTGCTTTTCTTACATCATCTAGGGTGTTAATCTCCATATCTAAAAGTTTTGCTGCCTCGTAGGTGTTGGGCTTCAGGGTATGGATTTTATCTAGGGAATCCTTTACCCTCATTGCCTTTGCGGTGGAGACGGGGTCGCAGAATATGGGTATTTCTTTAAACATGCCACAGGCGTAGTCGATGGTGGTCTTTGGGATGTTGTTGTCGATGACTAATGCACTGGAGTTTTTGATTAGCAACTGATTTTCTTCAATAAAGCCTATGTCGATTTTCTCGTAGATCTCCATTTGAGATATTGCCACCTTCATATCATGGTCCTCATCCATGATGGAGAGATACATAGATGTAGGATATTCCTTTGAACAGAGGATATTCTTCATGTCAATACCGATACTTGTGCCTTCTTCGATTAATTTTCCCCCGTAGAAATCCTCCCCTACTGCTGATAGGAGCCTCACAGGTACAGAAAGTCGAGCAAGGTTTTCGGCTATGTTTCGCCCTACTCCCCCAAGGGAGGTTTCTATTTTCCCTGGATTGGAATCCATTAGAATCAGTTTGTCATTAGGGAATCCCTGTAGGTCTATGTTGGAGCCTCCTAAGACCGACACCATTTTTTCTTCCCTTACGATATAGCCCTTTCCTTGGATGTATCCCTTTTTCATCAAGTTGGCAATATGTACAGCCACTGATGATCGGTTGATGTTTAAAAGATCAGCAATCTCCTGCTGTGGAATCATAGGATTTTTTTTAATTATTTCCAGTATTTCTTTTTCTCTAGAGGTCATTCTATCATTCCTTTGTATTTATTGAAATTGAAAAATAATATTGAAATTAATAGTAAACTTTAGTTGATTTAATAAACTTTAGTTTAAATTTATCATAAATGTTTATGTTGTTCAAGAGTGAAAATAAAAAAAAATTTGTGGATTCTGGGTTAGGATAAAAACAGAGCTGGGGGATTAAGTTTAAAAAAGATATTATTAGCTTTTCCTTGGGTGGGGATTTTATTAGATGAAAAAAAGCCAAGGACTGAGTCTGAGCAGTCTTTGGCTTTTCTGGGTCTTTTATTATAAGTTGTTTTACTGCTTCTGAAAAGGGCTTAAAAATATTTAGAGGTGTAAGAAGTAAAAAAAATGATTTAATGAGTATACTCCAATTACATCATATCTCACCACCTCCCTTCTTTTGTGAAGTTAGGTAGTAACCAACCCTGCTATTTACGATTACCTTTTTCTTATAATATCACTTATTGTAGTTAAATCAGATAATATTCTAAGAATAGTTTTTGTTTTTCACTCATAGTGTTCAATTCCCTCTACTCTATCATTTATCATTTTACTAACTTTAGATAGTTTAACTAAAGTCAATATGCTATAATTTCCATATAGCTGATACAATCGTATAACAAATGTATTGTCAATTCGTAAGGGGGGTTAACTATGGAGAAAAACTTTAGATTAGTTTGCTTTGACATGGACGGAACATTGATTAGAAACACTGATTCAGTAAAATATCTCTGTGGAATTAATGATGGGTTAGAAGAATTATTAAAGATTGAAACACGGGAAGAAAAAAGAGAAATTTCATGGATAGAAGCAGATTATATTAAGGTTAAACTTATGAAGGGTTTGAATATTGAAAAAGTATCATCTTGCTTTAAAGATCGTATTCAATTTATTGAAAATATCGACCACGTAATCCAGTATATTAAAGATCAGGGGATGAAGTGTATTTTAGTAACAGCGGGTCCAGTTCAAGTTGCAAGAATCGTGGGGGAAATGTTTGGTTTTGATGCCGTATACGGAAGTAATTATGAAGTGCAAGAGAATATTTTTACTGGAAGAATCATCGAGCATTTAGGAGAAGAGGCAAAACTTAAAAGTTTGGAGTTATATTGTAGTGAAGTGGGTATTGATATACGTAAAACCATTGCAATCGGCGATGGTGAATCTGATATTGGAGTTTTCAGTAAATGTGGCAAATCAATCGCTATTAACTATTCTGATTGTCTAGTTGGTAAGGCTGATGTTTATTTAAGGACTGATGACTTGGGTGATGTGCTGAAGTATATAGGATAGTTGATATGCGATTTCCAGCATCCCTAGTTTTTGCATTTTCTCAATACTCGATAATAGGCTCTTTCAAAATCTCGGGGGCCAGGCAGGATGATTTACTCTTTTGACTTAATGATTAGAGAAACACCCTGCTACACCGAGGGTGTTTCTCTGTATTGACTCTATCTTTTCCATTATATTATTCTAATCCCTATTAATCTTAATCCATCTCCATCCAAGTATTCTTCAACCATTCATTCAACGCTACTTTACTAAAGATATATTTTCCCTTAACCTTAACATACTTGATCCCCGAGGTTGAGCTTCTTGTAGAGATAATCTTTGCTAAGTCACTTTTACTAATATTTAAGTACTCCGCAGCTCCATCAAAATCTAGAATATCATCTGTGTCAGAAGAGACATTGGCACTTTGATTAGCCACCTGTCTTATGGAATCCCCAATATAAATCGAACCAAATATAATGCTAAAAGCCAATAGTACAATGGCCACTGTTAGAAATTTGTTTTTCTCCATTCCATCTCCTCCTCTTAATGCTAATACTCCAAACTCCCCAAAATGTGCCAAATCTCATCCTTATATTGATTATAAAACTCCTTCGTTATCCTCACCCTTGCGCTATGAAATCCCTCGGCATCTTCCTTCTCATATAATACATACATGTCTACCTTATCGTCAGTTTTCTTACTATAAAAATCACCTTTTTTAGACTTTTGTTCTACAACGACCCAACTTGCAGGATATTTAAAACTAAATGTTTTTTCTCCAAAGCTATAGGTATAATCCTCATATCCTCCATAGTCATATTCAAAATTTGAAGAATCTACCTGATTATGAGTACACCCTACAAATAAAGAAGTAGCTAGAAAAACCTTTTGTCTCTTCTACATTAAATATACCACAATTACCCAGTATTTTATACAACTGCACACCAAATTATGGGATATTACTCGAACTAGACTTTATACATTTCGTGTATATTTATTCAGTTTATGCATAGTTTATCAATGAGTCAAAATGTAGTATTTTACATTATCAATTCATCATAGAAACTAACTAGATTAAAATGCATATTCAACTTCTTAACTTAAGCTACTCAACCTTTCCCCATACAAATTCCACTAAATATCAACATTTCCAATCATCACAACAATCACCCTATATTTTAAAAACCCATCTTCTTTAATTCCGTTTTTTAATTCGTCTAACAGCTTAATTTTACAACCAAAAGTTTCCTAAATTATTTTATAAAAAATTTATCAAAAACCTATTGCATAATTATAAATATATTTGTATAATAACTCAATGAAGTTTATAAAAATTCTACTGGAAAAAATCTAACACTAAAAAAACAAAACATTAAAAGGAGTGACAAAAGAAAATGAAAAAAATCAAAACAATTCAAAAAACAATCATTGCATTACTACTTATGGTAATGGTGGGCAGTCTGTTGACTGGATGTGCCTCCACTACTACTGGTGATGTGGACAGTGATTCTACTCAAAACACTGCTGTTGAAACAAAAACTGATGAAATTAAAAAGGCTGGTAAGTTAGTTCTTGGTACATCTGCCGACTATCCTCCCTATGAGTTCCACAAGGTGATTAATGGTAAGCCAGAGATTGTTGGTTTTGATATTGAAATTGCTAAGGAGATTGCAAAGGATCTTGGGGTTGAGTTAGAAATTAAAGATATGAAGTTTGAAGGTTTATTGGCTGCATTAGAGGCTGGTAATGTTGACTTTGTCATTGCAGGTATGTCGGCTACAGAGGAAAGAAAGAAAAGTGTTGATTTCTCAAAAACATACTATCAAGCAGAGCAGACATTACTTGTTAGAGCCGAGGATCAAGACAAAATTCAGACCATTGAGGATTTAGCTGGATTAACTATTGGTGCTCAGAAAACGACTCTACAGGAGGAGATTGCTTTAACGAAGATCCCTGGAGCAGAAGCAAAACTATTAGGAAAAATCACTGACTTAGTACTGGAATTAAAAAATAACAAAATAGATGGAATCGTCCTATCTTCTTCAGTTGCTAAGGCATATGAAAAAAACAGCTCTGATTTATTTGTTCCTAGCATTTCCTTTGGTGCTGAAGAGGGTGTAGCTGTTGCTATTAAAAAGAATAATGAAGATTTAGTTGAGGCCATCAACCAAACTCTAGATAGATTAATTGCTGAAGATAAGATTAATCAATTAATCCACGAAGCAACTATCTTATCTGAAGAAGAATAGTTACTCCCTTTATAGGGATAGGGATTACAACAAAGGGGGACCGACCTATGGATTTAGAATTTATCACAACATATTATCAATTTTTCCTCAGTGGAACCATCAATACAGTGCTTCTTGCCTTTTTCTCAGTATTAGGCGGGACAATGGTGGGGGTAATCCTTGCATTGATGAAGCTTTCAGAAAAGAAACCTGTAAAGTTCCTGGCTTCTGCCTATATTGAATTTGTCAGAGGAACACCTCTACTGGTTCAACTTTTTCTAATATATTATGGACTACCCCATATTGGTATTGATTTACCTGATATGGTGGCGGGGATTTTTGCAGTATCCCTCAACAGCGGGGCCTATGTGGCAGAGATTATCCGAGGTGGAATCCAGTCCATCGACAAGGGCCAAATGGAGGCAGGAAGATCCTTGGGGATGTCCTACAAAATGACCATGAAGGAGGTTATTATCCCTCAAGCATTTAAAAATATTCTTCCTGCATTGGGGAATGAATTTATCGTCATCATTAAAGAATCTGCTATTGTATCAGTAATTGGTATCCATGAGCTGATGTACAAGACGGATGTGGTACGGGGAATCACTTATAAACCCTTTACGCCCCTGATCGTCGCAGCAATAATCTACTTTGTATTAACTTTTAGTATATCAAAATTCCTTGGAATTGCAGAAAGGAGCATGAGGGCCAGTGATTAAGGTAAGTAATCTTACAAAAAACTTTGGAAAGCTCACAGTATTAAAGAGTATTAATGAATCTATTAAAAAGGGCGAGGTTGTTGTTGTCATTGGTCCCAGCGGCTCTGGCAAAAGCACATTTCTGAGATGTTTGAATCTGTTGGAGGAACCCACCAGTGGTGAAATTAATTTTGAAGGTACTTCCATCACCGATAAATCTGTCAATATCAATCTTCATCGGGAGAAAATGGGGATGGTTTTCCAACAGTTTAACCTCTTTCCCCATATGACAGTGTTGGAAAATATCACAATCGCCCCTATTAAGGTAAAGGGGATTTGCAAGGAGGAAGCAGAAAAAACTTCCCATAGAC
Organism: Alkaliphilus hydrothermalis; assembly: GCF_016908555.1. GTDB lineage: Bacteria > Bacillota > Clostridia > Peptostreptococcales > Natronincolaceae > Alkaliphilus > Alkaliphilus hydrothermalis. The sequence goes on along the minus strand of NZ_JAFBEE010000016.1, from coordinate 36,370 downwards.
TTTTAAAAAGAATCGGACTTTCCGATAAAGCCCAAAGCTACCCCAACAAGCTCTCTGGGGGACAAAAACAAAGGATTGCTATTGCTAGGGCATTGGCTATGTCTCCCGACGTTCTCCTATTTGATGAACCCACCTCTGCCCTTGACCCTGAGATGGTGGGGGAAGTATTGGATGTGATGAAGGAGTTGGCATCAGAAGGAATGACCATGGTGGTGGTGACCCATGAAATGGGATTTGCCAGAGAGGTTGCCAGCAGAGTCCTCTTTATGGATGATGGACAAATCGTCGAGCAAAACACCCCAAGTCAGTTGTTTAGTCATCCTCAGCATCCAAGGACTCAGGATTTCTTAAGTAAGGTATTATAATTTGAAATCATAACATAAATTACGTATCGGTCAAGGATTCGTTGAAATACCAAACTAAAAAACTAAAAGCATAGAGATGATTGTTCATTACAATTTCTCTACGCTTTTTTTCTTCATTTTCTCTCTTTGCCCTCTGCTTTTTCTACGATGGTTTGTTTCTTTATTCTATTTCTATTTGTATTTCTATTTCTATTTTTATTTTTATTGTTTTCTATTGATTTATTGTTATTTCATCAATCTACTATCCTACTCCCTATAAATCCTCGGTGGTTAGTCTCAAGGTCTTCACTCCGAAGGTAAAGAATACTAGACCGAATAGCAGTAGTATAAATATTTCATTTCCAATGTTTAATATACTCTGCCTTTCCCATAGTTTTAGAAACGCCTCAATCAACCATTTCTGAGGAGTTAGATTTGATAACTTCTGTATAAAGTCATTCATAAATTCTATTGGGAAGAAGGCTCCCCCAATAAAGCTTAATGTGACGGCAATAATTGTTACCACCATGTTATATTTCTCTCCATCTTTAACAAATCCCACAACCCCAATCCCTAGACCAATGGCTGTCATTAAGAAAATCACCAACAGCAGGAAAACATTTAAAATACTTGTTCCAAAGTCATATTTAAAGATGATTGTTGCTACTATTAAAAATACAGTAATTTGCAAAACCCCTAATACAAAATTGGCCATAAGATGCCCTAATGCCATTTCGTATTCCTTCAAAGGAGCACAGAAACTTCTCATGAAGGTTTTTAGACGTTTATCCTCAATCAACAATTGCATTCCCGTTCCAATAAACATGATAATAAACATTGAAATCATCCCTATTGCAACTTTTGCCTGATGTTGTTTTCCTTCTTCTTCGGCAGTGACCTCCACCTGTGGGGGATTTCCGCCAATAGCTGCTGCCATATAGCCCTCCAGTTCCCCCATGAGATTGATGACATCCTCATCCTGTTTTTGACTAATGAGTTTGATTTTATTTTCTAACCCGATTTCATGTGGAAAAACAACACCGCACTTGATTTTTTTGATTTCAATCAGTTCTTGAAGATTTCCTTCCTCCACCACTAGGACATCATATTTTCCAGTTGCCTCTATATAGTCTATTAGCCCATAGTCATTTTGAGGTATGTTTCCAAGTCCTAGCTTTATTGGTTCTGCTCCACCAAACATTAGCACTGCCAATACCGCCGCAATCACAGGAAAGATGAAAATAAATCCTAGGGAAGTAAGCTCCCTCAATAGTCTTCTCATGACATTTAAAGCAATCAATATACTATTCATATAGATCCTCTCTCCTGTATAGAAAACTTGCAGTCAGTATTAATACTGTTCCAATCAATGCAATGATGGTTAGATTCATGATTATATCCTGCAGCCCACCACCTTGGGCTAAGGTGATATAGGATTCTGCAATCCATTTATTAATGGTGAATTTTGATACTGTATCCAATTTATCTGTCTGAATCAACCCACCGCTCATAAAGGTCATTCCGATAACCACAATGGACATTATCCCACCAGCAATCTTGGGATTATTGAATATTGCTGAGATTAGAAATGACATTGCCGTTCCAACAAAGACTCCCATTAGGGTAACAATCATTGTATTAATCCAAGAGTCTCCCCAAGAAACATCAAATAGTTTAAATGAAGATACAATAATAATGGAAGTAATCATCAATACAGTAGCCGAATGTCCCAGTAATATTCCCGTCAACATCTTAATTTTACTAACAGGAGCAGCATAAATTCTCATCATGGTATTTTGCTCCCGTTCCGCCACGATTGTTGCCCCAGCAATCATACTGGTGATTAAAAGAAATTGTACCAATATTCCTGCAGTAAAGGTTTGTAACAAATCACTGGACCCACTGGTGAGGGTAATTAATTCTACAAAACCCTCTTGAAGATCTATCCCCCCTTGGGCAGCATTTTGACTGATATCGCTAATTAAATAAATCTGCATCAAGGGTATTAAAATTAAAAAGAACAATAGCAGATAATTTTTTGCTAAGTCTTTAAAATTTTTCACTGCAATACTCCACAATACCATTCTAGCACCCCCTTAATCCCTCAAAGTCCTTCCAGTTAGTGAAAGGAAAACACTTTCTAAATCTGGCTCCTGTAGGGATATATTTCTTATCGTTGTGTTTCCTTTACCCATTACAAACAGTATATCCTGTAAAAGCTGTTGGGCGTTTTTAGTGAGTACCTCCAATATATTTTCTTTTACAGAAACATTGATAACCCCCTGTAGCTTTTTGATTTCATTTACAACGTTAAATCTAATATCTGAGGCTTCAATCTGTATCAATTGCTCTTGGTTCATTTGCATTTTCAATTCTTCTTTGGTGCCTAAAGCGATTAGTTTTCCGTGGTCTATGATGCCTACTCGATGACAAAGGTTTTCTACTTCCTCCATATAGTGACTGGTGTAGATTACTGTTGCCCCTCTTCTATTTAACTCCCTTACGGATTCTAAGATGTGATTTCTTGATTGGGGATCGATTCCTACTGTTGGCTCATCCATGATGATAATCTCAGGCTTATGAACAATGGCACAGGCTATATTTAATCTTCGCTTCATTCCCCCAGAAAATTTCTTTGGTTTTTCCTTTTGTCTATCTAAAAGCCCAGTATATTCAAGGGCTTCGTCAACGGCCTTCTTGAGTTCTTTTCCCCTTAATCCGTAAAGGCTACCAAAGAAGCCTACATTTTCTCTAGCTGAAATATTATCGTAAATAGCAATGTCTTGAGGTACCATTCCCAGTAACTTTTTGACCTCCATGCTTTTGCTTTTGATATCCAATCCATGAACAATAATTTCTCCACTGTTGGGTTTTAATAGTCCCATAATCATTTTAATGGTGGTACTTTTTCCAGCACCGTTTGGTCCAAGTAGACCAAAAATTTCCCCCTGTTGAATATTTAAGCTAACTTGATCCACCGCCAGCTTGCTATCATATCGTTTAACTACATTTGTTAGTTTGATTGACATATCCATTCCCCCTGACCCTTTCTATGGTTCTATTTTATACTGAATTCCCAGTATTTTCTATTGTCGAAGGTCATCATGTCTAATGACTTAAGTCACTATGTCTGTTAAAAAGCCCTCATCTACTTTGTCTCCAAATCCTAATCCATCTTTCCACCCTTTAGGTGAAAGATTGCTATCTGGGTACGATCCCTTAGATTTAATTTTGATAAGATATCGGTAACCTTGTTTTTTACAGTACCCTCACTGAGGAATACCTTCTCTGCAATGTCTTTATTGCTGTATCCTTCAGCAATGTGTTTAATAATTTGGACTTCCCCCTCGTTAATATAATATTTAGAATAGTCCACCTCTGGGGTTTTGATTAAAAGTCCTGTTACCTTTGGGGCTACCTCTGGATGAATTAGCATGTTTCCTCCGTGGACAATCTTGATGGCTTCAATTACTTTGTCAGGGGAGATATTTTTTAAAAGATAGCCAGAAGCTCCATTTTGCAGGGCAGCAACTATATATCGGTCATCATCAAAGGTGGTGAGGATTATTATTTTTATATCCTTAAAGGTTTCTTTAATCTTTTTTGTACCCAAGACCCCATCACAGATGGGCATTCGTATGTCCATTAGTATAACATCTACAGGATTTTCTCTACAAAAGTCATAGGCCTCATCCCCATGACAGCAGGTTCCTACTACTTTGATTTCCTGATCCATTGATAAAATGATTTTCATACTCTCTCGAATAATTTGGTCGTCATCTACTATTAAAATATTAATCATTTTCCCACCCCATTTACAGATTATATGATTCCAAGGGAATAACAGTTTTGATAACAAATCCGTCGGTTTGTAGGATTTCCAGACTTCCTCCTACAAACTTTAATCTTTCCTCCATTGAACTGATTCCTATTCCTTTTTTTATGCTTTCACACCCCTTACCATCATCCTTCACCACCAGCTTCACCCAATCTTTATCGTAGGTTATGCTAATAAAGATATTTTTTGCTTTTCCATGGCGTACTGCATTGGTAATTGCCTCTTGAGCATTTCTATACAGCACCATCTCCACCCCTGGATAAAGTTTTTGAATGATTCCAACAACCCGCAATTCCACATTTGTGCCTGTTTCCCTCTTAAACTTTCTAATCATATCCTCAAAGGAATTGATTAGATTTTTGTATTCCTTTGGCATGGTACTTCTAACAGTCTGTCGTAATACTTCAATGCTTTCCCTCAGGTTATCTACTGATGCCTTTAAGAAAGTTTTCCCTGTATTTATGTCATTGTCCAACAGCCTAACCCCTGCCTCCATCTGCATCAAAAGGGCTGTTAATCTATGTCCAATAGTATCATGGATTTCCTCCGAGATCCGTTGTCTTTCCTTGATGGCAGTCAGATGCTCCACCTGCTGAGAATAGCTGGATATTTGATTTTTTGCTACCTCTAGTTCATAGCTGTATCTCCGAACATCGTCATAAACTTCCTCCAGTTCAGATATCTTCTTTGACATACCCTTATAGAAGAAGGCAAAAACCAGTGCCAGTAGAAGAGCAAAAAAACTTAAGATTATTTGTTGATCATCCATCTCCCTGGTTAGGTAATACAACATCCCTCCGATTAAAATGGAGAAACCATACTCATGTCCTTCGCTATTATTAACTCCGTCAAAAGCAGTAATAAACATGGGTAAAAATAAGCTTACTCCAAAGCTCTGATGGATTACAAAAATCAAAATCAAATCTATGATTAAAGAAATTCCAATAGCTCTTTCTTTTAAGAAGACACGTCTAAGCTGGGTATTCAAAGCAAGTAATAACAATAAAGTAATAACCGATGGCATAATTCCTTCCTCAAGCCCAATGACCATAGGTAGCGTAAAAAGGAATACGATTAATCGCAAAAAAGTTACAGCCTTATTTTTCAATATCTTCACCACCTTGTTTATACTCATAAAATGCATGTCTATTTGGTAATTATAGCATATTGTTCCATGTTATTTCTCTCTTAACATATTTTAAAAACGCTTTAATTTTTTTATTTTACCCCTTGACCCTTACGTTACGTCATGGATTATGATAAGTTTATAGGGAGGTGGGAAACATGGAATATACCATAAATAAAATTGCAAAATTAGCGGGGGTTACGCTGCGTACCCTAAGATATTATGACAAGATTGGTCTACTAAAGCCCTCAACCAGAACAGAGGCAGGTTATCGACTATATTCAGAGGAGGATTTGGAACAGCTCCAACAAATCCTTTTCTTTAGGGAGCTGGATTTTCCCCTAGCTAAAATCCAAGAAATTCTAAATAACCCCTCCTTCCAACGCAAGGAAGCCCTACAAATGCAGGTGGAATTCCTTGAAAAAAAGGCTGAGCGTTATTTAAAATTGTCTCAGTTGGCAAAGGATACTTTATTAAGCCTAGAAGGAGGTAGTAATATGAAAAATGAAGATTTATTTAAGGGATTTGATTATGACCAAATGGTGGAGGATCAAAAGAAATACGAGAGGGAAGTAAAAGAAAGATGGGGAGAGAGTCCCCAGTACCAGATCTCTAAGGAACGGACTTCTAAATATTCAAAGGAGGATTGGGAAAAGATTAATCAGCTGCAAATGGATAATCTAAAGGAATTGTGTCAATTGTTTGATGCTCAGATTCCTCATGATGATGAAGGGGTACAAATAGTAGTAGAGACAGCCCATAAGCTGATTAACGATTACTTCTATCCCTGTTCTTTAGAGCTTTTTAGTAATCTTGGCAATATGTATGTGGCTGATGAAAGATTCACTGCATATTATGAAAAGTTTGCTGCTGGTCTTGCCCACTACTACAATGACGCTATTCAGCATTATTGTATTGCAAAGGCATAGATTATCTTTCAACACCTAGAAAGGGGGATTGGACAACTTCAATCCTCCTTTTTTCTAGTTATCCCATGCCTTTGCTACTAGACTGACCCCATTACAGGCTGATTGATTAATGCCCTACCGCAGGCTGTCCTCTGCTGTTGTCCCCCAGAAATCTCATAGGTTCTTTTTTCCAATATTTCTTCTATGTTTAGGATTTGAGCAATTTCCTTTAATCTATCCTCTATTTCATTATTTTTTCTTCCTTCTAATACTAATGGCAGTATGATGTTTTCTTTAACCGATAATGTGTCCAATAGATTAAAATCTTGGAATATAAACCCTAGTTGATTTCTTCTAAAAATGGCTAGTTCCATTATTTGTTTTTTGTGTTATTTTAGTATGTATCATGCTAGTTTCACCAATTTTCTTCACTTTTTATGTCTATACTAAATACACTTATGTCTTTAGGGCAAACTTACAATATAACTAATATTATTAAAACCCATAGTAAAGTAATAAAACTTGCTTGTCCTTGGAGGGAAATATATTGATTCGTACTGTTGCAATAACAAAAGATTACCAATTATTAATGAACTTACCTCTACCAAAATTAAAAGATAATAATATACTTTGGTATTGGATGGACTTTCAATCTCCTTCACAGGAGGAGGTCAGTATACTAGAGAAGCACTTTCATTTTCATCCTTTAGCCATCGAGGACTGTCTTCACTTTCTCCAACGTCCAAAGCTAGAATATTATGATTCCTACAATTTCTTCGTAACCTTAGCCATGAATACCATTACACTGGAGCTGGTGGAGGTAGATTTATTTATTTCTTCAAACTATGCTGTATCCTTCCACAACGGCAAATTGCCTGAAATAGATAATGTATGGGAAAGCTTTATCAAGACTGCTGAATTTCATAGTAGAGGTCCAGTACAGATCGCTTATTTAATTATGGACAAGATCGTTGATAATTATTTTCCTGTTATTTATCATATGGAGGATCTGGTGGATGAACTAGAAGAAACTGGGGGTAAATACTCCTCTAATAATCTAATGCAAAGGGTTTTTGAAATCCGCGGAGATTTAATGAGACTGCGACGTACCATCAACTCCATGAAGGATTTACTCTATCGGATTCTAAACTCTAGCCATTTGACAGACTTTAAAGTCCAAAATATTTATTTTAGTGACATCCATGACCACCTTCTGAAATTATCTGATATGTTGGATTCAAATCTAGATATTACGGCGGATTTAAGGGATAGCTATCTGGCCCTCAATGCCAATCGAATGAATTCGATAATGATGGTCCTTACTGTGATTACTTCTATTTTCATTCCCCTTACCTTTATTGCAGGGATCTATGGAATGAATTTTAAGCATATGCCTGAGTTAGAATGGAAATATAGTTATTTCGTTTCTATAGGGTTTATGGGTTTAATCGCTGTAGTCATGCTCTATTGGTTCAAACGAAAAGGGTGGCTTGATATTGATTAGTAAACCAATACTTAAACAGTCAATACCTCTCTACATTGCCCATCAAAACAATACATTAGGTTGAAAATAAGAAAAGCCAGCCACCTCGAAATCGTATTCAAAAATACGACTGGGTGCTGGCTTTTACATTGAGATAAGTTATTTTTATTACGCTTCTGCTTTACTTACCTTCCTCGGTCTGCCTTTTATATTCATATTTTGCAGTTCCCTCAATGCTAATTCACCTTTGTCGTTTAATATTTCAACAAAAGTTGATACATCCAGTACATTGATAATACCGATATCATCCTTTGTGATCCCTTCAATATTACAAAGGGTACCCACGATGTCTACTGGTCTCATCTTTGTCTTCTTCCCTGCATTAATATGGAGCTTCATAATTTCTTTATTTAGATGAGCCCCTTTTGCTTCTTTGATCTCTGGTCTAGTGGCTATTTTTTCCTTAAATTCTTCTTTTGATTCCTTGATGGTATCTATATCTGGTCTTTCTTTTAAAGGAATTTCTTTTCCGATATACCGTTGTATTTCCCTTAAATACTTCTTTTCATATTTCGTCATAAAAGTAATTGCTCTACCTTCCTTACTGATTCGACCTGTTCTGCCGATTCTATGGACATAGCTTTCACTATCCTGTGGTATATCATAGTTTATTACCAAAGAGATACTGTCAATATCTATCCCTCTAGCGGCCACATCAGTCGCCACCAAATAACGGTAATATCCTTGTTTGAAATCCTTCATCACCCTTAGCCGATCCTCTTGTTCCATTCCACCATGAATTTTTTCACAAGTGTATTGGCGATTAATCAGTTCATCGTATACATCATCCACCTGTTGCTTTGTATTACAAAATATAATACAACTATCAGGGTTTTCTACTATGGTTATATCCCGTAGTAGTTTTGGTTTTTCATCTGCTTCTACTTCATATCGCTCTTGATGGATTCGATCAACTACTGGATTTTCATCTTCTATTTCTACGTATCTTGGCTCCTTCAGATACTGATTGCATAAGGACTCTATATCCTTTGGCATGGTGGCTGATAATAGCATGGTTACACGATTCTTTGGGAGACTATTAATAATTGTCTCAATATCTTCAATGAATCCCATATTAAGCATTTCATCTGCTTCATCTATTACTAAGTACTTTATTTGAGATAAGTCAAGTGTCTCCCTTTGGATATGATCTATCAATCGCCCAGGAGTCCCAACGACCACATGAGTTTTTTGCTTAAGCTCCTTTGCTTGTATACGGAAGGGTGATTTTCCGTATACTGCAGCTACTTTAATTCTTTTAAATCTACCGATATTGAATACGTCTTCTTTAACTTGGATGGCCAATTCTCTAGTAGGTACCATTACCAATGCTTGAGGCTTGTTTTCTTCCCACTCCACTAATTCACAAATAGGGATCGCAAAGGCTCCAGTCTTACCACTTCCAGTTTGGGATTTCACGATTATATCCTTTTCCTCTAATATAGCAGGTATTACTTCTTCCTGTACCTTTGTTGGTGTTTTAAAATTCAACAGATCAATTGCCTTTAATATGTCTTCACTTAATTTAAAATCATTAAAGCTTGATTTTGTCATTTAATCATCTCTTTTCTTATGTATATATCTTTTCCAGAAATATTCCCCAGTTCTCTACATGCCATTATATCATCCGTCACAGCATCCACCAAATCTTTTTCTTTCCTCCATTCTTCTGCTACACTTCCTTATATATAAACCTTATTTCCGATTCATACAATCTTTTAAACAACTTGAATTTTTCTTGAAGTTCCCGTCTTAGTATAAAAATACTGGTGAAAAATTCCCATAGAAACACCCATCCCCCTATGAGGATCCCTTCATGGAAGACCTTCAGCAATACATTAGAATCTGCCCCTCCAAAAAAGTAGCCAATACTTAGGAACAAAATAGATAGGATAAAGTATGAAGCTATCTTCTTATGAAGATTAGTAATTTCTTTTTCTAACCTTGCCAAACCATATTCGTAATAGTTTTGGTAGGCGGAGATTAGAGCTATTTCTTTTTTTGTATCCTTAATTTGTGTAGGTAAATACAGTACGATTGCGATTTTCAAGTTCAAAGGTATATCTTCTGTGGAATTCAGTACAAAATCATTAAACTCATCCTCAATATCCCTCTTTTTGAATGGCGAGGGATCCCAATCATCATACACATCATTATAGTCATCAAGGGATACTTCTATTAGATATTTTTTACTCTCTTCTTCGAATTTATAAAGGTATTCAAAATATCTTCTTTTCCTCATTCACACGGTCCCCCATCAATCATTCTATGTATTTTTTGCTACTGAATTAATTAAAATTATTATTACCCTATGCCGCCTAATCTATCATTATTCTACTTCTCATTTTATGATTCACTTTAGAAATCGATAAAACATCCAATAAGAAAAAGAATCTGGCCAAGGGTAGTCGGATTCTTTTCTTTTAAGGAGTTTATCTATTATGTTATTTTAATATTACGAATATAAAAAAACAAAATTACAAACTTAAATCAATATGACAGTAGCCATTTGGATTCTTTTCTAGGTACTTTTGATGATATTCTTCCGCTGGGAAGTAGGTTTTTAGAGGCTCAACTTCCGTAACAATCTCTTTTGAATACTTCTTTTGTTCTTCTTCTTTTGTTTTTAAGATTGTCTCTAAGTCTGTTTCATCTGTATAATAAATTCCTGTTCTGTATTGATTACCGATATCTGGACCTTGGCGATCTACTATAGTGGGGTCAATAATCTTCCAGAAGTAAGATAATACTTCCTCAAGGCTCACCACTGATTCATCATATTTCACACGGCAAACCTCTGCGTGGCCAGTCCCTTTTCCACAAACATCTTGATATGTAGGATTTTCTACGTGACCATTTGCATATCCAACCTCAGTTTCTAAAATACCATTTTTTCTTGAAATGTAGGCCTCCACACCCCAAAAACAGCCTCCAGCTAATACGATTTCCTTCATGTTTAATCTCCTCCTGTCTTTTAATCTTACTTTTATAATACCCTTATATAAAAATATTTCAATAGGTATTGTTGTTTTTTTTTGCACATATTTAATTTCCTTTATCTTTGTTACGACATTACCTCCTTAAACATATTATATATCAAGGTATGTACTTACCTTTACCCTGAATACAAGGAGTGAAATCAAGTGAACTATAGAGATTACTATCATGCCTATTGCTATAGCAAAATGATGCAACAACCTAACTACCGATATATCCATCCCGGTGAAACTGCACCCCCCTTTACATTGGAGGGAGTATATGAGAATCAGCCAATTACCGTTAATCTGAGGGACTATTTAGGAAAATGGGTGGTTCTATTCTTTTATGGTAGTAACTTTACCTTTGTTTGACCTACGGAACTGGCAGCAGTTGCTGAAAAGATGAGTCAGTTTAAAGACCTCAATGCAGAAGTTCTAGCCATCAGTACCGATAGTATCTACAGTCATAAAATTTTCCTGCAGACTTCCCCCTCTGGCCAATTGGTCAATTACCCTGTTCTCTCGGATCGGAATATGGAGATCAGTAATAAGTATGGTATCTTAAATAAAAAGGATGGTTTTGCCTACAGGGGAGCCTTCATTGTTGACCCTCAAGGAAAGGTCCAGTGGTCTATTCTTAATCCTCAACCGGTAGGTAGAAATATAGATGAGATTCTTAGAATTATTCAAGGATTACAGTATCACCGTGAAACAGGTCTTGGAGTCCCTGCTGGTTGGGAACCTGGTAATCCTGGTATTCCTACTGGTTGGGAGTATGTGGGTAAGTATTAATATTTTGTGTATTGACAAAAGTATACAAAAAAAAGATTCTAAAAAATAATAGTGATGGCAGGTAGAAAATAGTATAGAAAAGGACTGACCTATGGGAGAAAAAAAGAAAATCATTAACCTTCTCACTTAGTCAGTCCTATGTATTTTTTGAGATTTAACTTAGTCCTCTATCGATTGATGTAAATCATATTAATAAATCCTATTACTGGTTTAGACTCGTCTACTTTTACTTTTCCTATTGAACTCATTAAAGTCGCATTTACGTTCAATTACTCATTATTTTCATCAAACAAACTCAAATTTTCATAGGGCTTTTCAATATGATCTTCCTTTTTGAGGAAAGTTCCTATGGCGGGAATTTTGCCCCTATAATAATCTTCATTTTTGAAAATGACTTCATCAAGATTCTTTATTGTTGTTAGGGTACTGCCTTTTTTAGATTTAAGTACCTGCACTCCATTGGAACTCCTAGTTGTCTTTGGTGGAATTTCCTCTGTATTGAAAATCAGAACCTTATTGATACTACTGATTGCCACCAGATCCTTGTCTTCTTGAATATGTTCAAGATAAACCAACTTTGAAGAACTAGAATAGGCGTTTGCCAACTGCTTTCTCTTGGTTTTAGTCTGATAACTCTCCATTGGAATCTTGGCACATTTTCCATTTTCATAGCAGAAGATCATCTCTCCGCTATAATCCTCTGTGGTGGTCATATAGATGATATTTTCCTCCTCATCCATAGACAGTAGATTTCTTAAATAGTCCCCTAAGCTACTGGTTTTCTTATCCTCCAGCTCATAGCTCCTCACCTTGTAGACGATATATTTATCTGAGAACAACAATAAATCCGACTTATTGGTACTATCCAGTTCTTGTATGATAAAGTCATTATCCTTTAGCTTATGTTCATAGTTATTACTTCTGATGGAGGCCTGTAAAGAGGCTATGGAGATTTTCTTCAGATACTGTTCATTGGTTAGGAAAATTTTTACGTTGTAATCTTCTATTAGTAATTCTTCTGTAATGACTTCTACATGCTTTTCTAAGACAATCTCTGTTTTCCTTGGCGTTCCATATTTCTTGGACACTTCTTGTAATTCTTTAATGATGACCTTATTAATCTTGCCCTCACTTTGTAGGGTGTCCTCTAGCTTTTTGATTTCCTTCTCTAGGGCAGTGATATCCTTCGTTTTATTAAGAATATATTCTTGGTTGAAGTTTCTTAATTTAATATCTGCAATGAATTCCGCCTGAAGCTCGTCCACTTCAAAGCCCTTCATTAGGTTCGGTACAACCTCTTTATCCTTTTTAGTATCCTTAACGATTTTTACTGCCTTGTCAATATCTAGTAGTATTTTTTCTAAACCCTTTAATAGGTGTAGGCGCTCATTTTTCTGCTGAATATCAAATGCCAGTTGTCGCTTAATGCAATCAATTCTAAAAATGGTCCATTCCTTGATGATTTCTTTTACCCCTAGGACCCTTGGTTTACCGTTAATAAGAATATTAAAATTGCAACTAAAAGTGTCCTGTAATGGAGTAAGTTTGTACAAGCGATTCATCAGATGCTCTGGGTCAGTATTTCGCTTTAAGTCCAAAGTAATCTTCAGACCTTCCTTATCGGTTTCATCTCGTATATCACTAACATCTTTAATCTTGCCACCCTTAACTAACTCAATAATTTTTTCAATAATTGCCTCTGTGGTGGTGGTATAGGGGATTTCGTAGATGTCGATACAATTATTGGACTTATCGTAATTATATTTTCCTCTGAGATAGACAGTTCCCCTACCTGTTTCATAAATTTGCTTAAGTTCATTTTTATTGAGGATCAGTTGCCCCCCCGATGGGAAGTCTGGCGCCTTTAGATATTGGGTAATATCCACTTCTACATCCTTTAAGAATTCTATCGTTGCTTGGCAGACTTCTTGGAGGTTGAAGCTACAAATAGAACTTGCCATCCCTACTGCGATCCCCATATTCGGATTGACTAAAATATTTGGGAAGGTAGTAGGGAGTAGTTTTGGCTCCTGTACTGTATTATCATAGTTTGGAACAAAGTCCACTGTATTTTTATTAATATCCTTAAAAAATTCCTCACAGATGGTCTCCAGCTTTGCCTCTGTGTATCTGGGAGCCGCATAAGCCATTTCCTTTGAATAGTTCTTACCAAAGTTTCCTTTACTATCAATTAAGGGATGAAGTAATGCTTCGTTCCCCCTAGTAAGTCGCACCATTGTTTCATAGATGGCGGCATCTCCGTGGGGGTTCAGCTTCATTGTCTGTCCAACGATGTTGGCGGATTTTGTCTTTGCCCCTTTTAATAATCCCATTTTAAACATGGTATAGAGTAGCTTTCGATGGGAGGGTTTTAATCCATCAATCTCTGGCAATGCCCTCGAAATAATAACGCTCATAGAATAGGGCATGTAATTCTTTTCTAGGGTTTCTATGACATTTAGATGGGTTAAATTAGATTCCATTGGTTGATCACCCCTTTTGGTTTTTAAACGACATCTGACTCTTCTATATATTTATACCCGAATTCTGCTATAAACTCTTTTCTTCCTGCTAGGTTGTCCCCAAGGAACAATTCAAAGGCATCTTTAGTTGCTTGAGCCTCTGTCGGAGTCACCTTGATTAATCGTCTTGTCTCAGGATTCATGGTGGTTTGCCACATCATTTCAGGCTCATTCTCCCCTAATCCCTTTGATCGTTGAATCTTGTAATTTCCTTTTAATTTCTTTAGTATTTTATTTTTTTCTGTATCCGAGTATGCAAAGTAGGAGTTGTCCTTACTATCGGTAATCTCATATAAAGGTGATTCAGCAATATATACGTACCCCTTTTCGATTAGAGTCGGAGTCAACACATATAGCATCGTCAAAATCAAGGTTCTGATCTGGAATCCATCCACATCGGCATCGGTACAGATGATGACTTTATTCCAATTCAGTTTTTCTATATCAAAGAAACTTAAGTCATTGTGTTTACTTTTTATTTCTACTCCACAGCCCAGTACCTTTAATAAATCTACGATAATATCATTCTTAAAAATTTTAGCATAGTCAGACTTTAGACAGTTTAAGGGTTTTCCACGAACTGGGATGATGGCTTGAAACTCTGCATCTCTACCCATTTTCGTAGAGCCTAAAGCTGAGTCTCCCTCTACGATAAATAGCTCTCGACGACTTACATCCTTTGATCTACAATCTACAAACTTCTTTACTTTATTGGTGAAGTTGTCTACACCCTTACTGAGTTTCTTCTTAAGATCGATTCTAGTCAGCTCTGCCTTTTCTCGACTTCTTTTATTAATCAAGACTTGGTCGATGATTCGATCTAGTTCCGATTGGTTTTCTATAAAGTAAATTTCTAGCTTTTCCTTTAGGAAGGAGGTCATTGCCTCTTGAATAAATTTATTAGTAATTGCCTTTTTGGTTTGATTTTCATAGCTGGTAATGGTGGAGTAGGTGTTGGTCACTAAAATCAAGCTATCTCGAATATCAGTGAAGGTTACCCGTTTCTCATTTTTATTGTATTTATTCTTATCCTTAATAAAGCTATGGAGGGTTGATGAAAAGGCACTATCCACCGCTTTATCTGGCGAGCCTCCGTATTCTAGATAGGAGGAGTTATGGTAATACTCCAGTATTGTGTTTTCATTATTGAAAGCAAAGGCTACTTGGATTTTAAGCTTGTACTCCTCCTTATCCTCCCGATCCCTACCCTTCGTTTCCAATTCAAAGTATTGGGGCTCCGTCAGGGCTTTTTCTCCACTGACTTCTTTTACGTAATCTATTATTCCGTCTTCATAATAATATACGAAGGTCTCGTCGGTTTCTTCATCGTACAATTTAAAGGTGATTCCTTTATTTACGATTGCCTGTCTTTTCAAGGTATCTTGAAAGAAGGTTAAGGGAATATCTATATCATTAAATACCTCTAGGTCAGGCTTCCATTTAATCATACTTCCGGTGTGCTCATATTCACACCTTTCACTTATTAGTCCACCTACATTTTCACCCTTTTCAAAGCGTAATTCATATTTATGTCCATCTCGATAAACCTCTACGTCCATGTATTCGGAGGCAAACTGAGTGGCAGCGGTCCCTAGACCGTTTAATCCGATACTGTATTGATAATTGCTACCGGAGTTGTTGTTGTATTTTCCACCACCATAAAGGATCATGAATACAATTTCCCAGTTGTATTTTTGTTCCTTTTGATTATATTCTAATGGGATCCCACGTCCTTTGTCCCTTACTTCTATGGAGTGATCTTTATATCTAAAGACTTCTATCAAATTACCAAAACCCTCTTGGGCTTCGTCTCTGGCATTTGCTACTATTTCCACAAGGGTATGACGACACCCTTCAATACCATCGCTTCCGAATATTACCCCTGGTCGAAGTCTTACTTTGTCTTTTTCTTCTAGTGTGGAAAGACTATCATTTCCATAATTATGTTGCTTTTCTATAGTCATCTCTAGCCCTCATTTCTTTTTTATACACTAATTAATTCATATAATAACATATTTAAGAGTGATCTTTCCAGCCTATAGATACACCTCTATCCCTTTAGTTATTTGACATTAGAGACTTTTTTCCTTCTACTCCATTATTTTTGGTACTTATTTCACTGTATCTGACACAGTTTTAAGTTTTGAGCTACATCTTGAGTTATGATTTAACCCATTACTTATAATAAATATATACTATAGCAGATTTAGTGTTTTTCTGCAAACCACTCACCCAATTATTAGTAATTTTATCTAATAATTTCGTAGGATTCGATTTGTAATTATTCACATATAAAAAGGAATGAAAAATGCGGTATTTTATGCATGATCTCCATTCCTATAAATTATATTGTAAGTTTTTGTTAAAGGCAGGCCCTCATACGCTTTAGCTCCTTTAATGTTTTATGGTATTCTTCATCCAAGAGGGTTGTATTATCTGTCTTTGAGGGGGCAGACAATCTACCAATTAGTTCTGTAAGTCGAGTCTCCAAAACAAATATTTGTTCTTCAATTTCCTTTGTCTCTTGATTTGGAGGATTCTTTTTTTTATCAAGATACTCTTCATAGCTTCCTTTAAAAATCTTTATCTTCTTTTCCTCTATGGTCATAATGTGATCCGCCACAGTTTCCACTAGCTTTCTATCGTGGGAGACAAATAAGAGAGTCCTATCATATTCCTTTAGGGCTTCCTCCATGACTTCTAGGGATTTAATATCCATGTAGTTGGTGGGTTCATCTAGTATTAGGAGATTGATATCCTGTAACAGGATTTTCACAAAAGAGACCTTTACCCGTTCTCCACCACTGAGGACATTGATTTTTTTATGGAGATCATCCTTTGTAAAAAGTAGCCTATCCAGTAAGATCCTCACAAAGGTTTCATTATATATACTGGTTTCCATGACATTTTCAAGAATACTAGCATCATAGTTGAGATTATTTATCTCCTGACTAAAATAACCAATTTTAGCCCCCTTTGCCCTTCTGATTGGTGCTTTTCCCTCCATAATCATCTTGATGAGGGTACTTTTACCACATCCATTTGGACCAATCAATGCAACTTTACTTCCATTAGTTATTGCAAATTCCGCCTTTTTAAAGATTACTTTACTATCAAAGGCTTTGTGGATGTTTTCTCCTGAGATTAAGATTTTGCTGTGAATTTTTTGGGAATCCTGTATGTCCAGCTTGATGATTGACTCTTCCTTTGGCTTTTCTTTCACCTCCAAACGTTCGATTCTTGACTGAATACTTTTAGTCTGCTTTTCAAGATTTGCCTTTGCACCTTGATTCCCCATTTTATGAAGTCTCGCCTCAGAATTTCCCATTCTCTTTGGGATCTTCCTCATTTTCTTTGCTTGGTCTTTTTTCTCAGAAATAACCTCCTCCAAACGCTTCTTTTCATTAACATATTGGGTGTACTCAAACTCTGCCCTTTCCTGTTCTTCTCTGACTTGTATCAGATAGTCTTCATAGTTACCGTTGTATATTTTTATTTTCCCATCCTTTACCTCTAGGATTTTATTACATAGGGTATTTAATAAATGTCGGTCGTGGGATATGAGGACTAATCCCCCTCTGAATTCTTCAAATTTTTTTCCCAGTAATCCAATTCCCTCCATATCTAGGTTGCTGGTGGGTTCATCTGCTAGAATCAATGGACTTTCCTGTTGGAAAACAACTGCTAATTTAAATCTAGTTTTCTCTCCCCCACTCATGCTGTCTTTCCAAATATTTGAAATACCAAACTTTGAGGCCAATTCATCACTAATGATTTTAACCTCTGGCTCCTGTAGCTGAGTAATATAGGTATAGGGGCTGTAGAGTTTTACAACGCCTTCGTCGGGGCTGATTTTTTGGCATAGGATCTTCATTAAAGTTGTCTTGCCTACCCCATTTGCTCCAACAATACCAATTCGGTCTGTAGCATAAATTTTTAGATTCTCCACATCCAGTACTAATCGATCACCAAAATATTTCTTTATATGATTTGCTTCTATTAATAGCATAAAAAACCCTCCTTATGAATATGGAGGGATAGTGTCTAAGGATATTCTATGGTTGATTGTAATTATAATCATTATATAATTTCTTATCTCAGTTAGTCGGTCCAATAAATGACCCGTGGGACAGTGTTGTGAAAACCACTGATATAAATACTAGATTCCTAATACTAACTAGATCAGCACTACTGGGATTCAATCCCGAAATCTGTATTTAAGACTGAAGAATTATATTGATAAACTATTAATCTTCCATATGAACAAGCTGTCGACAATCTAAAGCACTATCCACTTCCATCTAATAAAACGCATGACAAAAAAGCCTAACTTGATAGCTTTCATGAATTTTTCATTTTAATAAACTGTTAAAGTGAATTATAACTTCATTTTGTCTTTACCTTGCCCTTTCATGATTTGCATTTTTTTACAATCACCTTTATCCTATAATATCATATTTATTATTATTTCAGCAAAGTATTTTAGAATATATTTCCTCTCATCCTAGCTCATGGCTGAATAAATAGATAAAATCCCCATAACCATAATCAATACCAAAGTAAGCTTCCTAAACAACTCTTCATCCACCTTATTTCCTAACTTAATCCCCGTTAATGTTCCAATGATTAACCCTGGGAAAAGGTATGCCGTATAGGTGACTACATCCTTTGTGATTAATCCCCCAAAGAAATAAGTAGGAACGGTGATAATATTTAATATCCAGAAATACGAAGTTAGATTTGCTCTAAACTTCATTTTTTCTACTGATTGGTTCGTCAAGAAAAGCACTACTGGCGGTCCACCTAGGGAGACACTACCATTTAATAATCCACTGACAAGACCCACTGGGATAAAGGATAGTTTTTCATTCTTAACCTTTATCTTGATTCCATAATAGTTAATGATTGCTGTAAAAGTAAGGAGTACTCCCACAAATATTTTTAACACAGTTTCGTCAGTTACCTTTAATAGATATGCTCCAAAGGGTGTACCAATTAATCCTGCCGTTACTAGTATAGCGATTTTCTTGATATCAATATGGTCTTTTATATGATATAAAATCATGGTGTTAAGAACAAGACTGTAGATTACCAACACAGGTACAACAATCTTTAATGGTAAAAAGATCCCCAGTAAAGGCAGCGATACTAAAGAAAAACCAAAACTGGTGATTCCTTGGGTCATTGCTGAGATAAAGATAATAATAAATCCTAAAAGAATTTGTAAAAATAAATTATCCATTTTAATCCTCCATTTTTCATTAGTGAAGAACATTGTAAATCCCCTCGTTTCGAGAGGATTCCAATTGATATTTCTACATCCGAAACAATCTTCCCAGTTTATTATAATCTATTTTAACTACTTCGTAAACAATGTCCTTTTGTTTTTACTTTTTACCAAAATACTTCTTTGCTAGCTTTAATTTTTTATTGTTATAGGGGGCATATCTTAGGGAAGGATCTAGGAAGGTCTTGGTATTGATGATACTTTTCTTATGGGAAAACAAGTCAAAACTGTATTTCCCATGATACATTCCCATTCCACTGTTCCCCACTCCACCAAAGGGTAGATGGGTATTGGCAACGTGTACCATTCCGTTGTTGATACAGCCACCACCAAATTCGATGTTGCTAATGATATATTCCTCTGTTCTTTTGTTTTCTGTATAAAGATACAACGCCAGTGGATAACGATTTTCCCTCACCATTTCCACTACTTCCCTTAGCTCCCTATAGGTTAGAACAGGTAAAATGGGTCCAAAAATTTCCTCCTGCATGATCTGATGCTCAAAGGTGACATGATCAATTATAGTGGGTTCGATATAGAGTTCATCTTTATTTGATCTTCCCCCTACAATGATATTTCCTTCCCCTTCTTTAAGATAGCTGGATAAAATATTAAATCTTTTTTCGTTGACGATTCTACCGTAGCTATCACTCTTTGAAGGATCTTCCCCAAAGAATTCCCTAATATAGTGCTTCATTCTATCGATAAATTCATCCTTTACATCTTCATGAACAATTAAATAATCGGGACATACACAGGTTTGACCAGTATTAAAGTATTTTGCCCAAGTAAGCCTTTTGGCTGCTACGTCGATTTTAGCATCTTCCGTAACAATCACAGGACTTTTTCCACCTAGTTCTAGGGTAACAGGGCTCAGATGCCTTGCTGCCATTTCTGCAATTTTACTACCCACTGCTGGACTTCCTGTAAAGAAGATATGGTCAAACCTCAGGGCTTCTATCAGCATTGGCCCAATCATTGCCCCCGGTCCTTGCACTACACTGATGTACTCTTCTGGAAAGGTTTCCTCCATCAGTTTTTTCACTAGATTTGAGGTGTGCCTTGTCTGGTCTGAGGGCTTGATGATGGCACAATTTCCAGCAGCAATTGCCCCTACTAAAGGAGCAATCAAAAGCTGGAAGGGATAATTCCAAGGGCCAATGATGAGGACTACCCCTAAGGGTTCTGAATAGGTACGACTTTTTGAAGGTTGAAATACCAATGGTGATGCTGCTCTTTGGGGTTTCATCCATTTTTTTAAGTTTTTGATGGCATGATTTATTTCTTCGTACATCACACCTATTTCAGCTGTATAGGCTTCAAATACAGGTTTGTGGAGATCATGATATAGAGCTTCTATTATATCATCCTCATGGGTCTCAATCATCTTGCGTAGCTTTTTTAATTGGGTAATTCTAAAGTCATAGCTTTTTGTATGCCCCCCATCAAAAAATTCTCGTTTTTTATTGAAGGTCAACTGAATTTGATCCTTCATGGTATCCTGCATAACATCCTGCATTTTACAACCTCCCTGTCACTTCTTAATTTTAGCCTTCCTCTTATATTCTATTTGATTCCATTTAACTAACCTTTATTTATTCTATAATCTATTAATTAATCTATAATTTAATCTATTATTTAATCTATTATTTATTCATCCTTGCTAATCCTTTTATAACTACCCATTCCCAACAATAAAAAATCTTAACATTTTATTAAAAATACTGCAAAATCAAAAACAAGGACAACTCTCCCTCTCATAAGGGACAAATTGTCCTTTGAAAACTGATCCTAGATATCAATTCAGCTTATTGACGTTGATAACCATATTGATTCAATAGGTCATCACCTTGGTATTTTTTATTTGCTTTATATATTGCTTATTTTTTACCCACTACTTTATCCAACAGCTCCCTAGCCCATTGCTGAGCCTTCTCCACTGCCACAGCTTGATTATTTGATAGGGGTTCAAAGAAATCAATTTCTCCAATGATATGATTCCCTTGTAAAGCCTTCTTCATATGAACTAGGGTTTTTCCATTTTGTCCTCCGTGGCAGCTAAAAATCCCCATTGAGTGATCATTAAAATCAACCATTTTGAATAGGCTGCCTACGGGAGGTGCATAAGTCCAAGCCCAGACAGGGGTGCCAATAATAATTAGGTCATACTCTGACGGATTCACCTCAAATGGTTCTAATTCAGGTCTTCTATTCATAATAATTTGACTACCGCCCCACAAGTATTTAGAAAACCCTTTCGTTTGTATTTCCTTCTTTGGTTTTAGTCTCAGCAAGTCAGCCCCAATTTCCTCAGCCATAACCTCAGCCATCAGCTTTGTATTTCCCTCATATGAATAGTAGGCAACTAGCTTTTTTATATCTCCATACCCCATTCTATTTTTGTCCCTCTCCTTCTACCCTCTAACTATAATTACAATGTTATTCCATCGATTTCTTCTGTTAGCTTGATAATTTCGTCAATCATATTCCCTATATGTTCTATTGTATCAACTAATGGTTTTTCTGTTGTGATATCAACTCCAGCCATTTTAGCAAGTTCTACTGGTGTTTTTGTTCCTCCAGCCTTCAATACATTCTTCCAATCCTCTAATGCTGGCTGACCTTCCTTCAGTACCCGCTTGCTTACTTCTGTTGCCACCGTCAGACCTGCACTATAGGTATAGGGATATAGTCCTTTATAATAGTGAAGCTGTCTCATCCAAGTAAGCTCTGCTCCATCTATGATTTTAACCGTATCTCCCCAGAATTCCTCTAAAACAGATTTTTTAAGGTCATTTAATTTGCCCGCTTGAACACTTCCACCCTCATCAATAATTTTATACACTTCCCTTTGGTAAGCCGCCTCCAGTAGGTGGGTGACAAAGTTATGATAGTAGGTTCTACTGATCATTGAAGATAGTACCCATCTTCTAAACCTCGGATCATCATTGGTCTTCATTAGATAATTTGCCATCAACATTTCGTTCATGGTGGATGGTGCTTCTATAAAGTACATAGAAGGTCTTGCATCAAAGATGTTTTGATTTTGGTGGGCAAGATAAAAATGTCCTGCATGACCTAGTTCGTGGGCTAATACAAATACTTCCCTCATTCTTTCAGACCATGAGATTAGGATAAATGGATGGCTGCCATAGGGGCTTGCACAAAAAGCCCCTGTGGACTTACCTTTATTCTGAACGAAATCTACCCATCTCTCATCATAGCTTCTTTTCACCATTTCTAAATAGTCTTCTCCAAGTACTGACAAGGCTTCAAATGTGTATTTCTTAGATTCCTCTACAGAGATCTTTGGCTCGTAGGATGGGTCCACCACCAGCTTTAGGTCTGCAAAGGTCATTTCATCAAGCTGATGGATTTTTTGGAGAAGCTTCACATATTTCCTCATATGGGGAGCTAACTTTTCCATAATAATGTCAATTTGACGGTTGTATAAATCTTCATCCACCTCTTGTTCATGTAATAGGCTATCAAACACTGATTCAAAGCCCCTTAAGCTTGCCAGTGTTTTCTCTTTTTGAACTTGAGCTTGATAGGTGGCGGCAATTGTATTCTGATATTCTCTTAACTGTGTGGAAAAGGCATTGAAGGCTGCCCTTCTTACCTTTGTATCGGTTTCATATTCCCAACCATTCTCAAACAAAACAAAGCTCAAGGGATACTCTTCTCCGTCTACAGTGAAGTTTTCGAAACTTAAGTCCGCCAACTTTGCTTGATTATAAATAGCAAATGGGGATTCTAAAGTCCCTGATAATGCAGAAAGCACCCTCTCTGCCTCTGGATGTAGGGCATGTTTTTTATTTCTTTTGATCTGCTTTAAATAATGGGTATTTTCTTTAGATGCTTCAATTGCATCGTTAAGAACATTTTCATCAGCTTCAATAATCTCACTTTGTACAAAACTTAATCGACTTTGTAGATTTGACATAATATTTCTAAGCTTCATATTTCTAGCTTGATTTTCTGTGTTAGTTTGATCAACCGATACTGCAAGGTAAGTATAGGAGCCTGCTAACGTCATCAATTCATAGGCTTTTTTAACTTTATCCAGACAGCTATTGATCATGTGTACTGTATTGAGCTTCCCCTTAAATTCCTCTTCAATCTCTTTTACTAAGCCTTGTACCTTACTAACAGCTTCTTCAAAAGCTGTTTCCGTGGCAAATATTGCTGACAAGTCCCATGTTAACGATTGATCCACATCTTTTCTTTCCTTTAAGGCTTTCTTCATCATAAATCCTCCTTATATTTGAACTAACTAAATCGCACGCCAAAATATTATGATATGAATAGTCTATCTATATATACTTCGCTATTTGTTATAAAATACCTTTAGTAAAACGAAATATTTATTAAATAAACTTAATTATATTTCAGAAGTAATTTCATCTAAAGTAGCCCCCACACATCTCATGTTACAACTTGCTGACGATCAGATTCCCCGACTCATATTTCTGTAGTCCCTTCATAAATAACCAATAGGTAAATACACTCCAACCAACCAATGCTCCCATCAAAAGAAGGAACCAATTCCACGAGAAATCCGTCATAAGCCTTACTGGTACTAAGCTGATAAAGGCAGAAGGTAGCAATGTATAAATGATTAATTTCGTATAACTATTATGGATCCCTTCAGGATAAATGCTAAAGGTGATCATAAATTCAAAGATCAAGCCAGTGATTCCTCGGGAATCCCCCATATAAAAAGTCAGGGTATTGGCACAGATCATTACACTAGCAAAGAAGATCATTCCTGTAAAACAGAAAAATATGAAAAGTCCCAGTCCTATCAAGTCAAACCCATATACTCCAATAAATAGGATTAGTCCATAGAATATATCCCCCCATGCTGAGATGACGGTGCTGGAGGATATAATATTGATGAGGACATCCTTTGGTTGTAGTAGATAAGAATCCAGTTCTCCATTGATAATCATTTGAGATATTCTTCTAATATTACCAAACAACACAAAGGTCAAACCATAGGAGGTGGAGGCAATTCCCCAAATAATCATTACTTCTTTAAATCCATACCCTCCGATTTCTTTAACATTGTTGAATAAAATCCACCAGAAGAAGATAAATGTTGAGTTATTTAAGACCATTCCAAAGGTTTGGGTAAGAAAACTTGCCCGATATTCCATTGATGCAGCTAGGTTAAATTTAAAATACATTCCAATTAGTTTTAGGTTTTTCTTAGCCTCCGTTAACATTGAGCGCCCGTACCCCCTTTCTAAATACCCCTAAGGAAATCAATATAAATATCAGTAAATAGCCCACTTGAAGAAAAACTGTATTGATATAGTTTCCCCAGTTAAAGTCAACAGCTAGTTTTGCTGGTCCATAGGTAACATAGGCAAAGGGTAGATATCGCGCCACCTTCTCCAACCAGTCGGGAAACATTTCTAATGGAATCAGCATCCCCCCAAGGGTAAACACCAGCTTAGTATAAATCCACATAAAGGCAGAATTTTCTTCCAGCCAAAAGGCTGTCAAGGCTAAACTAATGAAAATGAAGAAATTTATGAAGATTCCCAATAGGATTGAAGCTAAAATGAAGGGAAGGTGTATCAA
Source organism: Alkaliphilus hydrothermalis (assembly GCF_016908555.1). Taxonomy (GTDB): domain Bacteria; phylum Bacillota; class Clostridia; order Peptostreptococcales; family Natronincolaceae; genus Alkaliphilus; species Alkaliphilus hydrothermalis. Next base: position 11,440 of record NZ_JAFBEE010000016.1, on the reverse strand, counting down.
ACTGAAATCCTGTAAAGGTCCAACATACAAGAGTCCCATCAGTCCCCCAAGGAAAAGATTTGTCAGGAGTCTTGTTCCCATTTCCCCCAAAGAGTTTGAGAAACAGTAAAGTATATAGTTGTAGGGTTTATTCAGTAAATAGGCGATTTGACCCTTTTTAACATCCTCTGCCACCTCTGAAAATACATTGGATTTTGATAAAACCACCATCTCACCAACGATTAAATACCAAATCATCTGCCTCAAACTGTATCCCGAAATCACTTCACCCTTCTGACCATAGATATTACTCCAAAGAAGCAACATCACATAAACGATAAATAGGAAAAACAAGTTTCTTGTAATAAAGTTCAATACATAAACCAGATTGTTGGATATGCTTACTTTGAAGATATGAAAGTATTTACTAAGCCTTTTCAAGATAACCACCACCAATGTCTTTTTCTTGATAGATACCAGATATAATCTCTTCTAGGGGTGGGTCTGATATGGTTATATCCACTACCTTTCCTAGTTTCATCAAATCGGAAATGGTATTGTCTATATCACACTTTGAGCTGTCTATTTCTATTTTGACTGCATAGCCTTTACTTTTTAGTACCTTTAGCTCTGGATGATCAATCGTTACCGACTCTGCATATTTGATATCAATTACTTTTTGATTCATATAGTTATATTTTAGATTCTTAACTGATTCATTTAATACAATTTGACCATGATTGATAATAATTGCCCTCCTACAGAGTTGCTCTATGTCACCAGCATCATGGGATGTCAAAAAAATCGTTGTTTGTGATTCTTGACTAAGGGTTTTGATTAAGTCCCTGATTTTTTGCTTTACCACCACATCCAGACCAATGGTGGGTTCATCTAAGAAGATAATCTCTGGCTTGTGGAGTAGGGATGCGGCTATTTCACATCTAATCCTTTGTCCTAAAGAGAGTTTCCTTACCGGCGTCTCCAACAAATCTTCTATTTCAAAAAGCTCCGTCAAATATGAAATTCTTTTTTTAATTTCCTCCTCTTCCATTTCGTAGATTCTCCCCAGAAGGTTGAAGCTATCTAATGGTGGTAGGTGAAACCATAGCTGTGATTTCTGTCCAAAAACTGTTCCAATCTTATAGGAGAGCTTTCTTCGATCTGTTGTTGGATTCAAACCAAGTACATTGATTTCTCCTGCTGTAGGATGAAGAATCCCCGTAAGCATTTTGATGGTGGTGGATTTCCCTGCCCCATTTGGTCCTATGAAGGCTAACACCTCTCCCCTAGCCACCTCCAGCGATATATTCTTTACCGCTTGAATTTCTTTGTATTGTGGCGATACCATGGCCTTTAAGCTTCCCTTTAAGCCCTGTTCCTTTGTTTTAACCTGAAAGGTTTTACTAAGGTTTTTAGCTGATATGATACTCATTTTTTTCCCCCCTTGTAGATTTTCAAAAATAAAATAAAAGCCCAACAGGAACGGTCTTGTTGAGACTCGTCCTCCGGGCTTTTTCTCCAGAAGTGTAGATCAGAATCCTGTACCGCTCGGACCAGACGCTTAATTAGAAGCCGGAACCCTAGGTACACTCTCAAATATTATATAATATATTAATATGGAAAATTATATATGTCAAGGTTTTTTTGTAATTTTTACTTAATTATCCTGTAATTTTTAACATCATTACCGCTTCTCAAATATTGACCCTAAAGATAAGGAAAGTATATTAAAAATACTACTTTTTTCAAAGGATCTACCAGAAGATTTAAAAATCCAAGTTAAGTTGGAAAAAATGAAGTTCACCTCATTATATATGTTTTGTTTTAGTATAAAGAAATGTCGTCAAAATACTTGCTCCATTAATAGCTTCCACATGCCTCGGAACGTTAGTAGTGCTGGATTTATTAGCCCTTAGAGTTCTATTAAATAATTCTACAAAACTGTGTTCAGTTTAAAATTCCATCACATTATAAGCAATTTCATATTACACTTAAAAACTTATATCTTGTTTAATTTTTGATAATTCTTCTGGTGATTCCATCCATTTACACAGAATTTCACCTAGTTCACTTCTAATTAATGCATTTAAATTTTGTAATTGATCCTGAAAGGCAGAACTTTCTGCGTCTTCTGTACTTCCCATATTTGTACCATCGCTTTTTGAAATTGGAAATATTTCTTCCAACGCTTCCGTTGCTTCTTTAAAAACGCCATGAATAACTTTATGTCTTAAATAGGTTAACTTCTCAAAAATATGTGTTTCAGATATTTTTTTATTCAAATGAACTTTTTGGGGAAAGCTAAATAAGTCAATGTTCCTATAAAAATATGGAAGCTTTCTACCGCAATCTTGATGAATATACTGCCCTGATTGTCTTTTATTAATATCCTTTAAAACCAGTAGTTCAACTAATGAATAAAAACTTAGTAAAGAACTGAAATTTGGATGATATGAGTCTTCTAAGCACTGCTTTGAAAGATTTAGAATGTGCCATAGATTCTCGATACTGTTCTTCTCTGCATAGAATTCCATTCCCTTAATAATTTAACCATTAAGTCTTCTGTAATTGGTTTACGCTTCATAAAGCTTCATTCAATATTTTAACAATTCTTCATTGTATTTACAAGTCTACAGCAAAATAAAAAAATACCTCTACAGGTGATGTCCATACCAAATACCCTATATCCACCAACAGTACCAGAAATCATTAGAGAGTTCGAACCAAAAAAAGCAAAAAAACTAAACGACCAGAGCCAAATGGAATATCGGGGTCTAGTCGCTTAATTGAGTTTTTCTATTTCCACTGTCTACTTGTGAAGGGGGGAGTTCACATATGCTGAGTTAGACCTTTGAGTAATATTTTATCTACTACCTTTTGATGCAACTCTACTTAATCTTTAAATACAGCTTTATTTTTTCTAATTGATCTTCAAACTGTTTTAAATGTTTCATAGCTTCATCTTTTGAGCCTCTATCCCTTGCCTCTTCATAATCTAAATAATGACCAATCATAAGCTGAATTTCTCCTAAAAGACCCATTTCTTTGTTAGTTACATTTATATACTTAGGAAGGTTATCTATAAATCTAACACTTAAATCAGTTACAGTAAGGCTAGAACTTTTATATATCCCATCTACTTCTGTAATATTTTCTACTACGTAAGTATACAATTCTTTTCTAATACCTTCAGGTGGTACTTGCTTATGGCTACATCCTACAAAAGTTGTAATCATAAGGTTAAAAATTAGTATCAGGAAGAAAACCTTAAGCATTATTTTTCGGAAAGATTTATACTTATCTTTATTAATCACGGCAACTCCTTCTTTCATAAAATTATCCTTACGATTACTTATACAATAACCTTTTCAATTAAAATTGTGGATATATAATTACTCCTGCTAAGCTAGATTTAGTTTGGTAAGACCCTGTCGGTTTATAGTAAGTTGTATCATACTTTGATATAGCTTTTATTCTATGCCCCTTTGTTACTATTACAGAAGCTGCTGCTTCTGATGTATATTGACTACTGGCATCACTAGCTGAAGTAGTAAAGTTTGTGTTCCAATATACATTAGGAGTTGTTTCCCAAGAACGATCAACCGCCTCAGATACCCACATAGAATGATCTCAATCGTACTTCGCTTCCCTAGTACTCTTGGTCATTCCTGACATGAGACGTACATCTACTTACTTCGTAAGTAGTGTTACGGCTTCAACATGCCTCGTATGGGGTAACATCACACTAACTTATCTCCTAGTATAATAATGTCATAGTCAAGAATGACTATGCAGTTAATACATTTCTATAAAAAGCATTACATTATGTAGTAACAGAAGAAGGAGTTCTTCCTTCATCAGATGTTACTTTTATATTTAACATGTCTGACGGTTCCCGGTAGACTCCAGGCTTTTCATAATGTATAATCCTCAAGGATAGGATAAATAATGTTTATCTCCTTGGGGAGTCGGTTTCAACTGACCTATACCTATAAAAAAGTCAATTAGTCCATTCAATGAGGTTTTATGTTTAGGCTGGTTGGCAGCCTCAGGCTATACCCGTATCACATGCTAGGATGTGTACTCATTGTTTGGAAATGGATTCCTATCAGAAAGGAGCTGTCGCTCATGTCAAATATTATTAAATATGATTTATTTATTTCGGTTGGTATTGATGTCGGTGCAGATTTTAGCTGGATGTCTATTGCTCTACCTAACCAAACATTTGTAGGAAAACCTTTTAAAATTCTACATTCTGATTTAAATTTCCTTGCTATGGCTGTTTCAAAAATAAAAGAAACAGAAGAGCTGTATTCTTTGGAAAGTCGCGTTTTCCTCCAATCCACGGGAATTTATCATTACCCACTCTTCTGCTATTTTCGTGATAAAGGATTTCATGTATCCGTGATTAATCCTATCATCACTAAGAATAGCACAAACATTAACATTAGAAAAGTGCATAATGACAGATATGATTCAAAAAAAGCTGCTTTAATCGTTTTAAAACCTGATTTGAAGGATACTAACTTTGTAAAACAGATACACCTTATTGAATCCTTTAAGGGTGCTGGTTTTCTTTCTGCTGTAAGCCTTATGGGTGAAATTGGAGATTTCTCTGCTTTTCGTTCACCTAAACAGCTTTTTGCCTACTTTGGCTTAGATCCTGCAGTAAAGCAATCTGGTAAATTCAATGGCACCAATGTAAGTATGTCAAAACGCGGTTCCAAGATTGCACGAAGGGTCATTCACATCATGGCTTTAATCGCTGCTTAGCCTAATTCCATATTTGAAATTTCTGTTTTTTGAAAACCTTTTAAAAGGCTTATTAATCATGCCTTTTTTTAGTTTCACTGAAATATCAAATATTTTTAAATTAGTTATTGACAATTCTTAGCTGGACTTATTTCATTATCCACCAAGGCTTGGCAATACATTTTTTCTGACTATTTACTCTACTTGAGGTTATTTTTTTGTTTTCTTCAACAAAAATACACTAGTCACATGTTTCTTCCTTAAAGGAATATCGATAATCCTCTGGAGCACAGAAGGTTTCCTTGATTACCCTTGGACTAGTCCAGCGAAGTAGATTTAGCTTACTTCCAGCTTTATCATTTGTTCCGGAGGCTCTAGCCCCTCCAAAAGGTTGTTGCCCTACTACTGCTCCTGTAGGCTTATCGTTAATGTAGAAGTTCCCTGCTGCTTGACCTAGTGCTTTTTCCATTTTAATTAAGACACTTCTATCTTGAGAGAAGATGGAACCAGTTAAGCCATAAGGAGTTGATTCATTACATATTTTTAAAGCCTCTTCAAAATCCTCGTCATCATATAGATAAACGGTAAGAACAGGACCAAATATTTCCTCTTTAATCGTCTTGAAATGAGGATTAGTTGTTAGAATAATGGTTGGTTCAACAAAGTAACCTACGCTGTCATCGCAACCTCCACCTGCAATAATATCTGCATCATCGGCGTCTTTTGCGTATTCGATATATCCTTTAACTCGATCAAATGCTTTCTGATCAATCACAGCTGCCATAAAGCTATCGAAATCCTCAGCATTTCCCATTTTGATGGTGGCAACTTCTTGAATAAGTTTATCCTTTAAATCGGACCAGATTGACTTAGGTATGTATACCCTTGAAGCAGCGGAACATTTTTGTCCCTGATATTCAAAGGCACCTCTAATCATAGCTGTTGCCAATTGATTGATCTTTACATTTTTATGGGCAAATATAAAGTCTTTTCCTCCTGTTTCCCCTACAATTTTTGGATATGTTTTATATCGATCAATATTCTCTCCAATGGTTTTCCACATAGTATTAAATACTGCCGTTGAACCTGTAAAATGTACCCCAGCAAAGTCTTCATTTTTAAAGACTTCATTACCGATCATACTTCCTGAACCTGGTATGAAGTTAATGACACCATCTGGTAATCCTGCTTCCTTTAAAAGCTTCATCACAAAATAATTTGAATATACAGCTGTCCCTGATGGCTTCCAGACTACAGTATTCCCCATTAGTGCAGGGGCTATGGGTAGATTTCCTCCAATGGCAGTGAAATTAAAAGGTGTAACAGCAAATACAAACCCTTCTAAAGGTCTATATTCTAATCTATTCCAGCTTTCATTTGTAGAGATTGGTTGGTCATTATAAATCTCCGTCATGAAATATGTATTAAATCTTAAGAAATCAATTAATTCACAGGCTGAATCTATCTCAGCTTGATAGACGGTCTTGCTTTGCCCCAGCATAGTTGCGGCATTTAATGTAGCCCTCCAAGGGCCTGCCAACAACTCTGCAGCCTTTAAAAATATTGATGCTCGATGTTGCCAAGGCATTTCAGCCCACTCTTTTTTAGCCTTTGCTGCTGCCTCGATTGCTTTTTGAACCTCTTCCTCCCCAGCCATATGGTAGGTAGCAAGCTTGTGCTCCTTATTATGGGGAATAACACATTCTCCAGTGTTGCCTGTATAGATTTCTTCTCCCCCAATAATTACAGGGATTTCAATGGATTTCTCTTTTAATTCTTTAAGTTTACCCTTTAAGGCAGTTCTTTCTGGGCTACCGATTTCGTAGAAAAGTATAGGTTCGTTCTGGGGTTTCTTCACTTTAAAATAAGCATTAGACATAAAAAATCCTCCTTTATTAATAAACTTCTACATGCATCCTAGTAGTTTAATGAAAATCTACCAACTATTCCTTTGTTATAAAGTCTGAATTTTTTTTATTTTTAGACATATACACATTATATAATTTTATTTGGATAACATCAACCCATTTATTAGGATTATATACAATATTCACGTGGAAAATATTGTGAGTACTTTAGTCTTCCACCCTATACTTTTATAATAGTTATACTTTATCCTAAATTTTGATGATACTTGAAGTGATTAGATGGAGTTTTGGTGCCTTATATCTTGATCTATGTAGGTGATCATTTATACATAAAATGCCACCTAAGTCTAGATTAGGTGGCATGGAACAGTATCTTATTTTTTTGTAACCCTTCTATTGAAGGTAACTCGATATCCTTCTTCATTGCTTTCTGGGTAAAGATAAAATCTATAGAAGGTCTTTGCACTATTTTTATTATCCTTACCTACTTTTTCTTTACCTATATTCAGCATCATGACCTTTTTCTCTTCTCCTTCTTCAACAAGGTTAATTGTAAAGTGATCCTCTTCCCCTTCAGCATTTTCTTTGTATTCAATGGAAAAATCCTTTATCATTCCTTTAATGATTGTATCATTCAGATTGTTTAAAATCTCTATTGGCATTTCCTTTTTCATTGTCTTTATTAAAAATCTGATAAAAGATGCATACTCCGATGCAGTGATTTTATCCACATATGTATATTGCAAACAAGCCTCTAGATTTTTTGACGATATTGTATTTCTCATAGTTTACTGCTTCCTTCCTAAACGTATTGATTTTCCTACTAAATTCACTGAATACACTATCAATTAGATCGTTTAAAACTCAATTTCCTGATTCCATCTTTCTAATGCTTCCTTGTCTTTACTGACATCCTTAATCATAATGGAATTACTAGATTTATTTAGGGCTTCCCTAGTGATTCTTGAAGCCTTTAGAACATCTCTATTCTTTGTTTGAGTTACACCTCTTATTTGGTCATTAATGGCTGGGTCATTCATATAAACGATGATTTGTTCCTCTTTTTTCTTGTCAAATTCCCTAAAAAGAATCATCAAGGCAGTGTGATTTACGATTGCTGGTTTTACATATTCCTCTAGACGTGATTTTTCTACGACTAATTCATCATTCTCATATATTCGATATCGTATTTCTATATCTTCACCTTCATAATGGGTTGAAATTCCTACTAAATAAGCTGTGATCATAGGGAGCCTCCATATTTATGTATTTTTATTTGCTTTCAATAGCCGTTAAGTTGATATACTCATTTTGACTATTCATATTATAACCTTATGTTGGGGGAAATACAACTTTCAACATAAAAACCTTCATTAGTTATGCCTTATTAACAAGCTAAGGCACCTACACTAAAGTAGATGCCTAGATATTTTGGGATATTTTGGGATATTTAGATTATTTATATGCACCTTTTAATTTTAGACTAAGGAGTTAGTTTTTTAGCTTTCAGCTCTAATTCTTTCAACAATACTTTCCTTTACCATCACTTTTTTAATCCCCAGTGGTACGATATATCCTAATACCATGATGATGGGCAATGCAATGGCAAGGGGTAGTATGGTGAAGCTATAGGTATAAAAGGGCATTCCCTTTTCAAATCCCTTTAAAATCGTGACTGATATTAGTACACTAAACATACTGGTGATGGCAATTGTTAGTAGCGCATAAATCAATCCTTCCTTTGTTAATAGGGCATTCAACTGTCTATTGGTCATACCAATGCTTTGAAGTAGAGCAAACTCCTTCTTCCTTGTCATGATACTGGTGATCATGGAGTTTATAAAGTTCATAATCCCAACGAGTCCTACAATTAAACTCAAAACGCCCCCTACGATGAGGAACATATTCTTCATCCCTTCATTTTCCTTCACTAACTTATCTCTTGATTCGTAGTCTAGGTCTGACTTTGGGTCTTCAGTTAATTTCTTTAAAAACGCTTCAAAATTTCCTATATAATCAGACTCTACATCAAACTGATAGACCATCACAGATGCATTACTTACTACATTTTTGTAGGTATTTGAGGGGAGATAAACCAATTGAGCCCTAAGCATCTCACCATTCTTCAATTGGATTGAAAAATAGCTTCTTGAAGTGTTTTTATAGCCATAATTGATTAATGCCATTACTTCACACTCCTGTTCCTTCCCATCATTAGTAAGAATGATTTTGTCCCCCACATCATATTTTAGATTTTTTAAATTCTCTGGTTCTTCTCCGTTTACTCCTAATAGAATATAATTTCCCGACATAAATTTTTTTATGTCTAGTTTTCCCTTTACCACTTCTTGTTTTTCAATTAAAAATTCATCTAGTCCAAAGAGTTGAACAGGAGCCCTTCCTTCAAGTTCCACAATTTTTTCATCTTTAACCCAGACTCCATCTTTAACATTGTAATAAATTCTACCACCTTTTTTAAATCCTTCAATTTTTTCGATTAAGTCTATAACATTCTCTGAAAGGCTGTCATTTTCACCACGGAAACGAGATTTATAATATTCCATAGATGCAATATTAAAGTTATTTTAATACTGTTATCCATATTCAGTTGCTGTACTATAATAGGCAATAGCAGATTTCCAACGACATAACCTACCGTCAATCCTAATGGAATCCCTATGGCGGATAGAATCAAAGCTTGTCGCCCAATGATTCTCCTCAATTGCTTTGAGGTTGTTCCAATTGTCTTCAACAACCCATAGAATCGGATATCCTTCAACACTGATATTTGAAAAATATTATAGATGATGAGATACCCCGTTAAAATGATGATGAGGAGGATGACGATTCCACCTACAACTACGGTGGGATCAGCATTCTTAAATTCCTCCGACATGTATGCCCAATTCACTCCTACATCTATATAGGCTGAGTCTTGCGGAAATATGCTATAACCTGATCCCACAATAATTGTATAGAGTCTTTTTTCTATATTCAAGGAGTTTGAAAACTGCACATTTAGGCTAATATTATCCTTTGGTAGATTTAGACCTTCTGCATATTCCTCTGATGTTAAGACCATTCTAGCCCCCATCAATGGATCCACTGGGTAAAAGCCAGATAGGACAAATTCCTCTTGAATAGTCTCGATAGGCTGTTTACCTTTAGCATCAAATATCTGATATTCCAATTGGATTTTCTCCCCTACTTTATGGGGAACTCCTAATAGGTCTAACACTTTTGTATCAGTGATAATTTCATTTTTTTCCTTTGGTAATGTCCCCACCGTTGGATAGGTGAAGCCCCTTTTAAGATAGCATTAAGAATCTGGCCGTTTACAGTAATATTAATTAAGTTCCCTGTTTTACTTTGGAAAATACTAATCTCACCAGCTTTCCAATTAATATTTTCTAGCTTTAGTTTAACGATATCTATTCCTCTGAGTCCAGTTGCACAAGCTAAAAGAATTATTGCATTATCCCTTTTCCCAGAGCTAGTAGAACAATCAATACATTTTAAGACTTTATCTATTTCTTCCATTGTGAAAGCAGGTATAATCTTCTGTGGAGGGGATTTGGGAACAAAATATCCTAGATCCACTTTGATATTTGTGATTCTAGATATATTAAGATATGAGATAAGCACTTTTAAAGAATATATTATGTAATCCATGCTACCAGGGTTAGTATTTCGTGCACTTACAAGGAAGCCCTTGATGGTAGCCACAGAAATATCTTCAACCTTCATACTTTGTGATTCAATATAGCAGAAAAAATGACGCATACAGACATGAAGGCTATACTTAAAACCTTCTTTCAAATCAGTTGCTTCAAGTGCACATTCAATAACAGCTATTGCTTCCGTACTAGGTTTGTATTTTCTTGTATCTACTTTTCTTGTGAAATCTACCTTTCCTAATAAAGCATAATCTCGAATATACTCTAATGATCGCTTCATTGATAGGTAATGATGTCTCTTGATTTTTCCTGATAGATATTGATCTTCATAGTTTTTCATACAAGCTTCAAATGTTTGAGTAGAGTAATTACCAGAATTAGTAGAATTGAAAAATTTAATAATGGGTTGATAAAGTCCTCGTTTATACTGATAGATGGTGGCTTGAGTAAGTCCATGTGTCTCTAATTCATGTAGAACACAGCCAACTAGCTCCTCGATTTTGTTGTTCATAAAAAAAGCCTCCTTTGATATGAATAATATAATTATCATTATTAACAATTCATACCAAAGAAATGCCGATATTTTTTAAGATTATGCTACTAACCCATTGGATATTAGATTATTAATATAATATATGCTAAAAATCGGAATATTTATTTTATCGGGATAATCAGTTTGGAGACTTCCTGAAAACCCACTTAAGAACCCTTTAGGACATGACCCTGATCTTGTCTTTTGATAATCATAAATGACGATAGGGCTATCCTTATCGGGAGACTTATAGAGCCACATGTATTTTTGCTTATTTGACTCCTTACCTTTATCATCTAGAACCTTTAGGACTGTTTCGTCAGCCTGTATATAGTCTCTTTTTAGAAGTTCTTCTTTCATTAGTTTGTAGACTGGCTCCAGTTCGCTAGCTGTGCCAATGATCCAGTTTGAAAGGGTTTGTCTTGAAAGATTTGCCCCCATCATCTTAAAGTAGGATTCTTGTCTGTAAAGAGGCTGTAAATGGTAAAATAAAATGGAGAGATTTTGGCAAACAAAAACGGAGAATAATTTCCAATGTAGTACAATAAGAATACTCCTTCTGATAGAATTAGATAGTTAATTCATCATAGGGGGAATGAAATTGAAGGAGTGGAATATGTTTGCTGAAATTA
>NZ_JAFBEE010000015.1 GCF_016908555.1 Alkaliphilus hydrothermalis | reverse complement strand
GTTGTATTGAAGCAAGCTTCTCAACAACTCCGCTCGACTTGCATGTGTTAGGCACGCCGCCAGCGTTCATCCTGAGCCAGGATCAAACTCTTAAACTATAAATATCTGGGTAAATGATATAATCTTTAATGTTAATAGTAACTATAATTACTACTTATTCATTATTAATTATTCATTATTCATTAATTAATATGCTGGCTAAATCTATACTGTTCAGTTTTCAAAGACCTTGTTTTTAGGACCTTTGTCCTGCCACCATCCTTCGGCGACTTTTATACTTTATCACACTGAAGCGATAATGTCAATATTTTTTATAGTGTTTTTTTAAAAATTTTATCATTTTAAAAATTTATCGATTTTCGCTTCACTATTATGAAACACCATAATCAATATTCCTACTCTTAGTTAAATATGTTTTCGTTCGAAGCGACTAAAATAATTTATCATATTTATTAGAACTTGTCAATATGTTTGAAATAATATTTTTAAATAATTTGTGTTATATAGATGTTAACTGTCTATGCTATCTCACGCTTGTCACTGTTTGTTTCAAACAACTTAATAACTATAACATCTTAAGGGTAACCCATCAAGTCTATATTTATACCAACTAAACCATTTTTCAATAAAATTACCCAAAAACCTACAGAACCAGCAGTCAAGAATCTAGACTATAGAAACTAGAGCAAAGAATATTACACAAGAAAACTATTTCGACCATTAATACTAAAAAAACAGCCCCGTCAAAGTATATTAGGATATACATTGAAGGGCTGTTTCTTAATTTACGCTACCTTGAGCTTATTTATTTCTAAACATCTTTATATTTAATAAAGGCCTATTATAACTAATTTTCACTTCATCAATCATCATTCCCACTAAGCTTAACTCGCGGGATTCCTCATCTTCTCCTAGCAATTCCCAAAGATACTCTTCAATATCCTCTCGTCTAGGAACGTCTAATTGCTCCTCCAGGTCCTTTAGCTTATCTTCTACTAAACCCTCAATATGACATTCTATTGTGATTTCATAAGCTTTTTGATTATTTGCTATATTAATCTGAAGACTTTCGGCCCCTAAATCAAAAGCAAAGAAAGCAATTTCGCTCGAGATTTTCAACAATCTAGATTTAACATGATCCATACGATCATGCCTCCCTTCTCAATGATTCTAAAAGTGGAATCATTAGCGCTGCCACTAATCCGCCAGCTAAACCATTATTATAAAGATTCATCCCTCCATGGAGGTAGCCTACATTCATTACTACTGCCATATGAAGGAATCCTGCAATCATTCCGGCCTTCCACCCAAACTGACCTGCAATAGGTGCTAACGTCGTTCCAAAAAGAGCAGCCAGTACGGGCCCTATTTCATTGACTTGCCATTTCATTATAAATGCAGCTAGTACAACACCTAACATTACTGGAAGAATGTTTTTGATATGTTTACCAAATGCACCGAAGCCAATAATGGTAAAAACACCTCCAATAACTGGACCATTTAACTGCCCCCCTACTGCTAAAATGTAGGCTATGCAAATAAAGCCTAAAAGAGCCATGTTAATAAGACTTAGCCCAAACCCTTCTAGTACAACAAAATCTTGAACCGATCTCCCTGTTCTTTTTAAAAGACTTTTATATCCTTTAAAGGAGTTTTTATTAAAGTAGAGACCTACTATCATAAAGGCTGAGAACATCACGATAAGATAAATGCTTAGAGCTAAATTTTGCCCTTGCAACACTATTAACCTTCCTTGATTTTCGTATCCAAAAGCCCTGAACATAGCCATAAAGAAGGTACCAATCATCCCACCTGTAAAACCTAAGTTGTACAGATTAAATCCTAAATGAAACTTAACGAAATGACTAGCTAACGGAGCCATAATAAATCCAGCTAGTATTCCACATAGATTTCCAACTATTAAAAAGAATATTGAACCATCCCCCAGACCAAAACTTATCTGACTTACAATTGGTCCTAGTGCTGTCCCAAATAGTGCTGGTAATATAAATTTGCCAAAATTCTCTTTTTTATACCTACTATATAAAAATACACCTAATAGAATAGCCCATACATTATATATGTTTTTACCAAAAAGTGCAAATCCGCCTACTGTAAAAATTGCTGCCATAGTAGTTCCCGTCATATTTACTTTACTTAAACCAACAATGGTAATGGCTGAAATGACCAGCAACCCACTGTTAAAAAAGGCGGCACCAATATTGGCTATTTTCATATAATCTGACACCAATAAACTTGGGTCCACCACAATCTTCGCCATCCCCTGTAGAATCTCTATAGGAGGATTAAAAATTAAAGCAGATAACAATATTATAATTCCATAGGAGTACATAATTTTAAACTTTACTTTTTCACTTACTGCTATTAAACCTGGCTTCATGTTATATTATCCTCCTTCTTAATCCATGATTGAAGTACTATTATTTTTTCGGTCACTTTGTTATCCTCCTTTGTTGTTGTTAAAATTTTTATAACTTGTATTAGGACGATTATCTATTTACCTATATTATTCCATTGATTATTTCTCAGATAATCATAATAGGGGCAGGGGGTATAATTGCAATGTAATTCCAGTACAATTGTGATTATATTTTTATTTATTGATTTAGCTTGTATTTGTTTTTACATATTGTAGTGGTGGAATAGCATTAAGATTCTAGAGTTGATGAGATTGGATTTGATTTAATTGTACATCATGAAGGTGTTGGATATGGTTTATTCATAAAGAAAGAAGATATTTTTCAACATCTTCTTTTTGATAAGTCAATAATATATGAGGTTGTAGACAAAGTCAATATTTTTTTATCTCTTACACTTACTTTTTCCATGAAAGTTATTACATTAATTGACTCGAGTGAACATTTAGGTAAGTGCTTTTGGTTATTAAATTAGAAATCCTCCAATAGGTTTGCCATCTCTATAGCTGTAACTGCTGCTTCAAACCCTTTATTTCCTGCTTTAGTTCCTGCTCTTTCTATTGCTTGTTCTATTGTATCTACAGTTAATACCCCGAATATTGTAGGCACTTCCGTCTCTAACCCTACCATTGCTACCCCTTTAGTCACTTCGTTGGATACATAATCAAAATGTGGTGTCGCTCCCCTGATTACTGCCCCTAAGCAAACAACAGCATCATATCTACCTGATTTGGCCATCTTCTTTGCCACTAGTGGAATCTCGAAGGCTCCAGGCACCCAAGTAATCTCAATATCCTCCACATCTCCTCCATGTCTCTTGATGGCATCAATTGCTCCATCCAGTAGCTTACTGCCTATAAATTCATTAAACCTACCTACGATAATACCCACTCTTAATCCTTCTGCTGACAAATTTCCTTCGTAAATTTTCATTTTATTGTTCCTCCCCTGTAAACTTTAGCATATGTCCTAATTTGCTTTGTTTTGTCTTTAGGTAATACTCATTTCTTTCATTATGGTTCATTTGGATAGGAACTCTTTGGGTAATTTCTAAGTCATAACCAGATAGTCCCACTAATTTTCTAGGGTTGTTTGTCATAAGCTTAATTTTTTTTACCCCTAGATCTTTTAGAATTTGAGCCCCCACACCATAGTCCCTCATATCCTCTGGAAAGCCAAGAGCTAAATTAGCCTCAACTGTATCATATCCTTGGTCTTGAAGCTCATAGGCTCTAATTTTGTTGATTAAACCAATTCCTCTTCCTTCTTGCCTCATATAAAGAATGATTCCTCTTCCTTCTTTTTCTATCCTTTCCATTGCAGCTGCCAACTGGTCTCCACAGTCGCATCTCAACGAGCCAAAGGCATCTCCTGTTAAACATTCTGAATGTACCCTCATTAATACAGGTTCGTCTGTTGTTACATCTCCCTTTACAAGGGCAACATGATGTTCTTTTGTGATTTCACTTTCATATCCAATAATTTTAAAGTTACCATGTTTAGTCGGCATGAGGGCTTCTGTCACCCGATTAATAACCTGCTCATTCTTCCTTCGAAAGGCTATTAAATCTGCAATGGTAATCATTTTTAGATTGTGTTCTTTTATAAAATCCATCAACTCTGGTACACGGGCCATAGTACCATCTTCATTCATAATTTCGCAGATTACTCCTGCTGGAGCATGTCCTGCCAATCTCGCTAAGTCCACAGCTGCCTCTGTATGCCCAGCTCTTTTTAGCACTCCACCATTTTTAGCAGCTAGTGGAAATATATGTCCTGGTCTCTTGAAATCAGTGGCTTTAGCTCCCTCAGTGACTGCCTTTTGAATGGTTAAGGCTCTTTCGTGAGCAGATATACCTGTGGTTGTTTCAATATGATCTATAGATACTGTAAAGGCAGTCCCATATTCATCTGTGTTCTTTGCAACCATTTGAGGCATATCCAATAACTTTAGTCGGTCTTCTGTCATAGGCAAACAGATTAATCCCCGACCATACTTAGCCATGAAGTTTACGACTTCCGGAGTAACATGCTGGGCAGATGCTACTAAATCCCCTTCATTTTCTCGATCTTCATCATCTACTACTACTATTATTTTGCCATTACGAATATCTTCTAATGCTTCCTCGATGGTATTAAATTGATATTTCATCTTCCCGTTCCTTTCTGATTTTCATCATTAATGAATATATCACTGTTAATCAACTTAAATGTTAGTTTTTCTTATGAAATCCATGCTTTGATAGAAAATCCATAGTCAAAGCTTCTTTTTTTTCTTTTTTTTCTTTTTTTTCTTCTACCTTTATCCCCATCAGTCTTTCTATATATTTACCCACCATATCGCATTCTAGATTAACCAAATCGCCAACACCTTTACTTATTAAAGTAGTCTCATCCTTTGTATGGGGAATAATTGATACTTTGAAATCATCCTCACCCAACTGTGCAACTGTTAAACTAACGCCATCTATGGCAATTGAGCCCTTAAGAATAAGGTATTTCATCAAGTGGGCTGGTGGCTTAATGGTAATCCATACGGCATTATCTTCTTTTTCGTATTTTTGGATCACCCCCACATCATCTATGTGCCCACTTACTAGGTGTCCCCCAAGGCGATCCCCTACTGCTACCGCCCGTTCAAGGTTAACTGGACTCCCTAAATGGAGATTTTTAAGATTACTCATCCTCATGGTTTCTGCCATCACGTCTACTCTGAAGATTCCCTTTTCAAAATGATTCACCGTAAGGCATACTCCATTGGTGGCGATACTGTCCCCTAGCTTTACATCCTCAAGTACTTTTTTAGCTTCTATGACGATACTAGCTCCATCTCCACTTTTTGATATGTTTCTTATTTTACCTATCTCTTCAATAATTCCAGTAAACATCTTAATCTTTCCCTTCTATATATCCTTCGATTAATAAATCCTGTTGAAAAGAGCGGTGGGTAATGTTGTTGAGTTCAATAGCATCTGCAACCTTGTTTATGCCTTCTCCTTCTACTGGTGTGATGGCATCTCTTCCACCAATGATTTTAGGAGCAATAAAAGACATTACTTTATCTACTATTCCATACTGTAGTGCTGAGAAATTTAAGGTGCCGCCCCCCTCCAGCAACACACTATCAATTTGCCTATTCCCTAGCTCCATCATCAGCTCATTCAAGTCTACTCTTCCATCCTTTAAGGAGAGGATGAGTACTTGAACTCCTAATTCTTTGTATAACTGAACTTTTGAAGCATTGGCTTCTTTTGTAGTTGCAACTAGGGTAGACTGGGTTTTAGCAGTTAAGACAACATTGCTGTCCATGGGGGTCCTTCCTTTGGTGTCCACTATAATTCGTAGCGGTTGACTAACTTCTTTATTATCGATTCGAGTATTCAGCGTTGGATTGTCTTTTATTATTGTAGAGACTCCCACCATGATTCCTGCTACCCTATCTCTGATATGGTGTACATAGGCTCTTGAATCCTCATTAGTAATCCATTTTGAATCTCCTGTAGCTGTGGCAATTTTACCATCTAGGGTCATGGCAGTCTTTAGAATAACAAAGGGTTTTTGAGTTGTTATGTACTTTACAAAAATCTCATTGAGTTTTTTTGCTTCCTCTTCCATTACCCCTGTAGCCACTTCAATGCCCTGTTCTCGAAGCAAATTAATTCCTCTTCCCGCCACAAGTGGATTTGGGTCCTTCATGCCAACTACAACTCGAGCTATTTTACTTCTTATGATAGCCTCAACACAGGGAGGGGTTTTCCCATAATGGGAACAAGGTTCTAGGTTTACATATATGGTAGCTCCCTCCGCTTGGAAGTTAAGTTTCTTAAGGGCATCTACTTCTGCATGGTCTTCTCCGTACTGCTGATGATAACCCTCTGCTATTATTTCATCTTCCTGTACAATAACAGCCCCCACTAAAGGATTGGGTCTTGTTTTTCCCCATCCTTGCCTCGCCAGCTGCAGGACTTTTTCCATATAATATTTATCTTTTTGAAAGTCTTTGATTTCCATTCCCTCACCTCCCTATTGATCATGTTTATTTTATCTATTTTTGCAAAATAAAATACCCTGGGGTAATTAACCTCAGGGTATAAGAGTCAAAATTTATAAAAATACAAACAAAATTAGTACATCAGTAGATGCATTATTCTCGTTGTAAATTTTACATATTTTATATTTTCCTTCTCTCATCCAGACTATAACTGTCGGCTCTGGAATTTCACCAGATCAGCCAAAGGCTCGCGGGCTTCGCTATTAACGTTACCGCCGGTGGGGATTTGCACCCCGCCCTGAAGGTTTATTTATTTTTAATTATTATGGTTATACAATATCATAAATCATTTTTTAGGACAAGCTTTTGTTAAAATTAATTAAAATATTTGAGATTACTCAAAATTTATCTATTAGTTATAAGAGCATCCTCTGGAACTGGTTTAGGCTTCTCCCCTAGATGATTGACAACATATATCCCCAGTAAAATAAAGAATCCACCTGCCAATTGCATTAGATATAACTTTTCTCCTAGGATTAGGAAAGCCGCCATCACTCCTATTAGAGGCATTAGATTGATGTACACATTCGTCTTGGTTGGCCCTAAATTTTTGAGGGCATATAGGTACAAGTAATAACATAGGGCAGAGCAGATTAAGGCTAAATATATTATATTCCCCCAAGAAACTAAACTAATGGGCTGCCACCTGTTTTTTTCTAGTAAAACAAAAGGAATTAAGAAAATTGCCCCGTAAAAATTTTGCTGATAAGAAAGATATAATGTAGGATACTTGCCGTCTAATCTCTTGCTAAGAATAGTATAAACTACCCAACTGAGGGATGCTCCAATCATTAGAAGACTTCCCAATACTTCCATAGGATTTGTACTAACGGAGATGGAGTTTCCAATCACTAATAAAACCCCAAACATTGATAAGATTACACCCATTCCTTTTCTGAAATCAATGACAGTACGGGAAATGATAGATTCTGCCACAATTGTAAATAGGGGGATAGACGCCAATAGTATTGTTGCATTTGCTACATTGATATAGCTTAGTCCATAATTCTCAAAAATAAAATAGATCGTTACACCGATTAATCCGCACAGAATCATACTCCTACGATCTTGTATTTGGGTCTTCATTTCTGGATTACTTATTTTATTAACTACAAATAGGACAAAAGAAGCAATTGTAAATCGTATAAAAGCCAGTGTTGATGGTGGTACTTCCCTAAGGGCAATCTTAATACTTGAGGCAGAGATTCCCCAAAAGAAAATCGTCATGAGTATTGCTAAAGTAGCATAGATCTTCTTCTCTTTTATCATCTTTCATTCTCCTCATTATCGACTTGTTTCATCTCCAATTATACTGATTGACTGTTTCTTTGTAAATAGCCAAAGCTACATCTTAGAGAAGTATGTTAAAATCCTTTTCATGAAATAAGTAATGCTGGATATAATAATTATTAATGATTAATCTACAATTCACCTGATTACTGATACTACCTACAATTGGAGGACTTTTATGATTTATTTACTAGAGCACTATATCGAAATAATTGTTATGTATGTTATATCTATGCTGGAGTTAATTGGAATTTTTATTATTGGATACTCAGGTATCCGTGGCTTTCTAAGTTATGCAAAGGCTAAGCTAAAATTTAAAGATACCCTTGTAAAAATTGAACTGGCAAAGGGCCTAGCACTGGGCTTGGAATTCAAGCTTGGTGGAGAAATTCTGAGAACCATTCTAGTACGAACTATGGATGAAATTAAGGTCTTGGGGGCTATCATTGTTTTAAGACTGATCCTAACATACGTTATTCACTGGGAGATTAATTCAGAACTCCTTCAAGATGAAAAAATTAAAGAGTGTTTCATGAATAATCGTAAATAGTTTTCTGAGCATGTAAGTTCCTTTCTTTAATGTATTGACTTCCTTCCTAATCCAGTGTAATATTACACTAAATGAGAATGAGCACGATCATGGAGGAGTTTGATGAATAGAGAAGGACTTATTAATTCTGTTTGGGATAAATTTAAGCTGGTAAGGGTTGAATTGGGCTTTACACAAGAGGAAATGGCAGAAAAACTGGGGATTTCGAAGAAAACCCTGGTTCAAATTGAGAAGCATAGGGTGTCTCCTGGTTGGACAACGACTGTGGCATTTTGTACATTGTTTCGCCGAAGTGAGGTACTGCAAAATGCTTTTGGTGGTGATCCATTAGAAATTCTAGAGGTGATTACAAACCCCATACTTTTAAAGCCCAAAGAAACGACTTTAGGTGGGAAAGTCTGGTGGGTTGATATTCTTAGCAAAGAAAACTACCGAATTCAACAAAATGTTATTTCTCAGCATTATCGTATTTTAGATAAAATGAATAGACGATGGTTGAGTACCTTTGATTTGGACTATGCTAAAGCTATACTGATGCAACTGGCTAGTAACAATAATCATTAGTCACTAATTAACCATTCACTCAATCATTCAAACATTTTAACGAAAGTTATTCCAATTGGGTTGTATCTATGTAGTTAGGCATGAAGGCTAGGTTGAGGGTAGAAAATTGAGGGTAGAAAATATAAGGAATCACAAGCTAGGATTAAATCCCAGCCTGTGATTTTTTATGCTTTTGATAGTTATAATCTTGCTTTTCTTTCCTTGATTCCCAGTAACCCCACAGGACTGTTGAAATGGGCAATAGGAAGCATAAAAGGGCATAGGGGAAATATTTTATTGTGCTGACTCCTAATATAGAGGTAATTGCAATGGCATTAACATTCCAAGGTACGAGGGATACTGTCACTACCCCAGAGTCTGCAATTGTTCTCCCTAGTTTTTTAGTGGAGATTCTCCTCCTATTGTATTCATCCTTTAGAAATCTACTGGGGATAATAATTGCTAGACTTTGATTACAGGTTGCCACCACCATTAGGAGACTTAACAAGGTCGTCTTGTAGATTAAATGTCCTGTATTTTTTATTCCCTTTAGGTATCTGTCCATCAAGGGCTGTAGCATCCCCATGGATTCCATTAATCCATTAAGGGCTGTTGATGCAACTATAATAATAATTACGTTTTTCATGGAAAGGAGTCCCCCTCCAGAAAGGAGTTCCATAATTTGTGGGTTTTCTGGATAGTATCCCTTTATCATCACTTGATATAATTTTCCAAGGGAAGTTAATTGGGTAAATGTTATTAGTCCAATACTACTGATGACTCCAGCAATCATGCAGTAAAGGATAGGTACTTTTATAACTGCCAATAGGAGGATCATAGCTGGAGGTATCAAGGAATACCATTCTATAATAAAATGGCTATTCATTAGGGTTTTAATTTCTTCCACCCGTAGGTCTACTGTTGCCTGTGCCCCATATCCACTGCCCATGATGTAATAGGCTGAAATACAAATGACTAAAACTGGTGCCATTGTCTTTAGCATTTCCTTAAGCATTCCCATGAGCTTTGATTCTGTAACTGCTGCAATGAGGTTAGCACTACTGGACATGGGGGATGTTCTGTCACCTATATACGCTCCTGATATTATGGCCCCCACCACCATAGGTAGGGGAAGCCCAAGGGTTTTGCCTATTTCCAGTAAAGGAATCCCTACAGTTGTGATGGTTCCAATGGATGTTCCTAGGACTAATGATATTCCACCCGTGATAAGGAATACCGCCAACAAGAAATTCATTTTTGTTAAATATTTAAACCCTAAGAGCATCATGGCAGGTATTGTTCCGCTGTACATCCATAGGGCTGAAAGGATTCCGATTAGAGACATAATAAATAGTACAATAAAGGCTTTTTTAATACCTGTTTCCATCATTTTTCCCATTGTCCCTAGGGGATAGCCCGCTTGGTAGCCCACACCTAGAGTTAGAAAAATTCCTAATATGAGTCCGTAGTGGGCCGCCCCTGCGTAAACGATCCCCAAAACAATTCCCAGTAAAGTGACTATAAGGATTGTGGTTGTCTTTGTTGATTTAATTTCTTTTGTCATAGATTCCCTTCCTTGCTATCGTTATTTTAAAATGTAATCTAGCTTAAATTTCTCATTACTACATAGAAATGCTATTTTAAACTAAATACTATTAAGCCTTGAAGAGTTTTATAGTATGTTCTTGCCCCTGATTAACAAGCATATTCAGAAAATTTTTGAGAACATTATTGAAGAACCTTATTGAATCATTGAATCAATATCATTTTAACATATTTACTTGTCATTTCACCAACTAATATTAGGTTGAATCTCCATTATAATAGAAGACCCTCATTAACTGGCCTTCGTTTGTTGAAAAACACTTTTTTTCATCCTAAAAAAAGCCAGCATTGTAGCATGTTTCCTTCTACGCTACGGTTGCTGGCTTTATTTATCTCTTAATCTATCGTTTTTTAAAAATAGTTCCTCTGTTATTCTCCTTAATACAATAGTCTATACTTCTATCCCTTTACTCCTCCAACAGTTAATCCGCTCACAATATATTTCTGGAAGGCAAGGTATATGATTGTAAGGGGTAGTGCCATAATGATGGAACCTGCACTGAATACTCCCCATGAAACGGTTCTAAAATCTGCCGCCCATCCAAAGAGTCCTTGGGCTAAGGTATACATAGATCCATCGGTTAGGAACAGATAGGATGTTACATAATCAGTCCAAGGTACTGTAAAGATAAAGATTGCTGTAATGGCTAATGCTGGTTTTGCTAAGGGTAACATAATCAAAGTGAATATTTGAAGTTTTGAAGCTCCGTCTACAATAGCTGCTTCTTCTATTGATTTAGGTATCGTATCAAAGTACCCCTTTAGATTCCATACGGCAAATGCCATATTGGCGGCTGACCATATTAAGATTAAGCTGATATAGGTGTTTTTTATCCCTAATACTTTGATTAGCATTAGCTGAGGTACTAAGGAGGCTGTTGCTGGTAGCATCATGTATACTACGAAGGAAACTAAGCCTGCCCGCTTTCCTGGAAAATTAAATCTTGAGAAGGCATAGGCTGCTAATGTTGCCAGGGCTAAACAGAATATTGTTGTCCCTGCTGAGAATATAAAACTATTTCTTAGCCAAGTTAAAAAGCTAGGATGGGTGAGCACCTCTATGAAGTTATCCAGTGTAGGATTCTTTGGGAATAGAGTGATCTCTGTACTTACCATACTTGTTCGATTATCAAAGGCTGTATGGAGTACCCACCAGATTGGTATTAAAGTGATTAGGCATGCTGTAATCATAAATAAATGAGTTAAAAAATAACTCATTTTTTCTTTTAGCCGATAGTTCATTCTACTCCACCCCCTCTTGTGATAGTGCTTTTGTAACCCTCATATTAATGGCAGTAATAATAATTAAGATAATAGATACGATAACTGAATAGGTTGCCGCCATTGAGTAGGCATTTTGTTGCGTTAATATATTGAACTGATAGGTGGAAACGATTTCTGTTGCTTTACCTGGCCCACCACCAGTGATTAGATAAATGACATTGAAGTTGGTAAAGGTCCAGATGGTTCCTAGTATTGTAGCTGGCAGCATTGCTGGCTTTAATAAAGGAATTGTGATGTTCTTAAATTTCTGCCATCCACTGGCTCCATCTATATCGGCTGCTTCATAATAATCCCTAGGAATACTTTGTAGTGCCCCGGTCGCCACCATTGTCATGAAGGGGAAGCCTAACCAAATATTTACGATGATGGCGGAAACAAACGCCATACCTGCATGGGAGGTCCATGATACTGCCGGAATGCCCATCATCTCCAGTATTTGATTGAAGAAACCAAATTGTTCGTTGTACATCATTTTCCAAACTAACGCTGTAACGAATTGAGGTACTGCCCAAGGCAGGATTACTAATGTTCTATAGATTCCTTTTCCTCTTAATTTTGGTCTGTTTAGGGCTATGGCAATGATTAGGCCTATGGATACATGAAAGAATACGTTTACGATCGTCCAGATAAAAGTTCTAAACAGAACAATTAGGAATTCTGCATCCATGCTTCCAATTGCTCTAAAGTAATTTCTTAATCCAACAAACTTCACAGTGCCCTGTCCCATGGTATATAGGTTGGCATTGAAAAAAGATAACCCTATTCCATAAAGAATTGGCCCTAGGGAGATCATTAGAACTACCAGCATTGCTGGTAATACATATAAGTAGGCTATTTTATTTTTTTTGATTTTATCTAATAAGCCTTGCCTTTTGGGGGTAGTATTTGTTGTTTTTTCTGGTCTTTGATTCTGTTGTGATATCATTTTTCTCACTCCTTGCCTACTCCTTTTTGGAAAGAGTTACTAATATAACCTCTCTAATGATTAAGTCTGAGGAATTTTTCCCCAGACTTATGGTTGTAATATTATTCTCCTCTTGCTTCTTTGATGGCTTTTTCTATTTCCTCTTGAGTATTTTTAGCTACTTCTGTTGCATCCTTATTGGAATCAACTACTGCTTCAATGGCATCTTTAACTGGCTCCCATACCTGCGCCATTTCTGGAATCGCTGGCATTGCAATTGCGTTTGCAGCTTGTTCTTGGATTAACTTATCTGTATCTCTATTAAATTCAACCTTGTTGTTGGCAGGTACTACCCCAACTTTTTCATTGAATAATTTTGCCATTTCAGCTGATGCTACGAACTTGGCAAATTCAGCAGCAGCACCTTTATTTTCTGCCATTCTAGGAAGGAATGCCATTTTTACTCCCATGAAGGGTTTTGATTCGTTGTTGGCTATATCGTTCTTAGGAATGATTGTGGCTCCCCAATTTACTCCACTCTTGTCTAAATCCCCAAAAGCCCAAGGTCCATTGATTAGGAAAGCTGATTTTCCTTCTGTAAATAATGCCATTGCTGTACCATAATCTAATGACTTTGGCATAACCTTATCTTCATTCTTTAGTTGATGTAAGAAGTCTAAGTATGCAACAAAGTTTTCGTTATTAAAGTCTGGTGTTCCTTCATCATCTTTAAAAATTTTGTTTCCAAAACCTGAGAAGAAGGCGTGGGTAAAGTAGTAGATTCCATTATAGTCAAAGGAAAGTCCCCAATTTTCCCCTTGAGTGTTGGCCTTTGCAATTTCTAGCATTTCGCTTATTGATTTTGGTGCTTGTGGTACTAAGTCTTTATTGTAAATTAGTACAACTGCGTCCATTGATAGAGGGAATCCATAGTGCTTCTTGTTGAAGGCAGCTGCCTCATAAGTACTCTCTACGTATTCACTTTTTACCTCTTTTACATATCCGTCTATTGCATCAATCAAGTTGCCAACTGCAAATTCTCCTGTCCAGTCATGGGGACCAAAGAATAAATCCGGACCATCGCCGGTTTGGAGAGAAGCCTTTAGTTTGTCTTTATATCCACCTTCAAAGGGTGTATATAATAGGTTGAAGGTTACATTTGGATACTTAGCTGTAAATTGTTTTGTTGCCTCCACTAGGGCAGCTTCTTCTTCTCCTGACCATCCGTGCCATACATTTAATGCAACTACTTCGTCAGGATTGAATTTTTCTACTGCTGACGTATTACTGGATTGGGTACAACCCCCTAGGACCATGATTGCCATTGCTGCTAAGAATACTAAGCTAATCAATTTTTTATAACGTCTTTGCATTTTGAATCCCCCTTTTTTTATTCATACAACCTACTGCGTTTTTATGCAACCGTTTGCATTAGTCTTAATATAAGTATATTTCATAACGAAAATTCTGTCAATATAATTCTATCTACAATTTAAGAGATTTAGTTACGATTTTCACCATGATATGATATACCCTTGTTTTAGCTTAGTAAATAGAAATAGAATATATAAATGATTATTTTAATAAAGAAAGCCCATATATCAATAACTAGCACAGCCCATAAATTAACTCCGTGGGGCTTGTGGTTATTCTGATATTGGACTTTTATTGTGAACGATTGTTTACATTTGGTAGATTTTGAGAAAGATTTTTTTTGAAATTTATTTTGTTGATGACCGTAGTATTAATTTTGTATCCACTATATGATGATTACTTTCTAATTCCTCATCACATATATGCTTTAACAATATTTTTGCTGCTTGACAACCTAGCTCTGTTGCATTAATCTCTACAGAAGTTAAGCTAGGGGATAAGTATGGTGCCAACAGGGTATTGTTAAACCCTGTCACGGAAATATCCTGTGGGATCTGATATCCTAGGTCTTTAATCGCCCCCATGCTTCCGTAAGCAATCAAATCATCAGTGGTAACGATGGCATCAATATCTCTTTGTTTTTTTAGTAGCTCCACTGTGGCTCGGTACCCTTCCTCCTCTGTAAAGTCTGCCTCTATAATAAGGTCTTTCTCCACCGGATATTCATGACGTTGAAGGGCTTCTTTGTATCCTAAAAGTCTACTTTTGGTTACTTGCAGTTTTTGACTACCTCCTATAAAGGCAATACGCTTGTGTCCTGAGCTGATTAATGTTTCTGTCACATCCTTCATGGCCTTAGTGTTGTCATTGTCTACCCACATGATGTCTCCTTCATTGTTGGGTCTACCTACTACTACAAAGGGAAACTGACTTTTAAGTAGATATTTCACGTTCTCATCCTGTTCCCTTACTGTTAGCAGGATGATCCCATCAACCCGTTTTGAGTTAACTGCCCTAGAGATTTGATTTAACTCGTCTTCTTCATTTTTTGCAGAGGAAAGAAGTAGAGAATAATCAAAATTTTCTATATAACGGGTTACTCCTAAAATAAACTGAGTAAAGAAGGGGTTAAGAAAGCTATCCTCTGCTGAGGCCGTCATAACAATCCCCAAGGTTTGGGATGATTTGTTGGCTAGGCTTCGGGCGATTTCATTGGGGTGATATCCTAACTTTTTAATTATTTCGTTCACCTTATCTTTGGTGGCTTGACTAATACTGGGACTGTTTTTGAGTACTCTTGATACAGTTGATGGTGCTACATTTGCCTGTCGGGCAACTTCTCTAATGGTTACTTTCATTTAACTCTTCCTTTGTCTTTTGAATGATTTGATGATTTCTTTCTATTATTGTACCACTGTTTCAAAGGAAATAGAATATTCTAACGATTATATTTTAATGTTAATTCACTAAGCTTCTTTTCCGTTGAATCTGTTATTTGGTTTTCTTGATATCTCCACCGCCAGTTATCTCCCCCTATTGTTCCTGGATAATTCATTCTTGCCTCTGTATCAAGGCAAAGGATATCCTGCATTGGGAAAATAGAAAAAATAGAGCTGGTTTTCATGGTGATCTCAATTAATTTCCATACAACTTCATCATCCGCCATATCTATCCTTACACCATAGTACTTTTCTAATTCCTTCAGTACTTCTACATCATTGTCTTTAACGACTTTTTTAAACCAACCCAAAGATGTGTCATTGTCATGGGTACCTGTATAAACAACAGATGTCTTTTCAAATCCGTTGGGCTTTGAATTTTTAGGGAGTTTTGGATCGAAGGAAAATTGCAATATCTTCATACCCGGGAACTGGAATTTATTTTTTAGTTGTGCCACCTCTGGGGTAATGAAGCCTAAATCTTCTACTAGAATAGGAAGGTCTCCTAAATATTGTTTTACGATTGTAAACAATTGATCTCCCGGCGCCTTGACCCATTGACCTGTTTCTGCGGTCTTGGAGCCAGCTGGAATTTCCCAATATGCCTCAAATCCTCTAAAATGGTCAATTCTAATAATATCCACCAGTTCAAGCAATTTTTTAAATCGTCTTCTCCACCAGTAGTAATCGTCCTCCGCCATTTTAGTCCAGTTAAAATGAGGATTTCCCCATAGTTGACCAGTTTTGCTAAAGTAATCAGGAGGTACTCCTGCCATTTTTGATGGATTTCCATCTCCATCTAGTTCAAAAAGATGGGGTTCTACCCAAGCATCACTGCTGTCATAGGATATGAAGATTGGTAAATCTCCCACCAATTTAACCCCTTGTTGATGGGCATAGGCTTTAAGCTGCCGCCATTGTTTTTCAAAAATGTATTGTAAGAATAGCTGATATAGTATCTCTTCTTTCAATAGGTCTTGATAGTTTTCTAAAGCCTCTTGTTCTCTAAAGGCTATCCCTCGATCCCATTGATTCCAAGGAGCCCCTCCGTGGTGTTCCTTCAGGGCGGCAAATAAGCTATAATCCACAATCCATTCTTTGTTTTCGTCTATAAAGTCATGGTAATCCTTTGTAGAATTTTTCTTGAATCTAGTGAAGGCTCTTTTAAATAGCTCCTCTTTGTATTTCTTAACCTCTTGAAAGTCAACCTTTTCTCGATTGAAATCTGGAGGTTGGGGGATTTCCTCCTGAAGGAGTAAGCCCTCCTCTACTAATTGATCTATACTGATTAGTAAAGGATTTCCTGCAAAGGCTGAAAAACTTTGATAGGGGGACTCACCAAAACCAGGAGGATTTAAGGGAAGAATCTGCCATAGTTTTTGACTACCCCTCTTTAGGAAGTCAATAAATCTATAGGCTTCTCTACCGAAATCCCCTATTCCATACTTAGAGGGTAATGATGTCGGATGTAATAGTACTCCGTTGGATCTCTCAAATTTCATATTAACCCTCCTGACAATCTGATATGTATACTGTGTTTGTATAAAAATTAATCCTATTTTTTTCAGGTTTTCGAAACAATTAAAATCTGCCTGTTCAAAAGTCTTTAGATTCGAGGAACAAGACAAAATAGCGAAGGTAGCGTATACATCAATACGTATCTTCCATTGGTGCATACAGCACTTCATAATATTCCTTCACCATACGATCAACTGAGAAGAAATCTTTTGTTGAATTAATGCTGGCTAACATCATATCCCTCCACTTGGTTGGATTGCTATAGTAGGTCGGTACTACTTCATTAAGTAGCGTATCGTATAGGGCCTTTGCATCCCTTACATCTTGTTCTTCAGTATTCTCAAGAACAACTTCATCCCCTATCGCCCATCCATTTACGCCATGTTGACAAGCCTCTGGCCACCATCCATCAAGGATAGAGCAGTTTAATACCCCATTCATGGCTGCCTTCATTCCAGATGTACCACTGGCTTCGTTAGGTCTACGGGGGTTGTTTAACCATACATCACAACCTCTTGTAAGGATTTGACCGATTTCCATATCATAATTTTCAATAAATACGACGCTTTGGGGATATTTCTTTGACATTCTGATTAAATCTAAGATAATGTGCTTTCCACCGTCATCCAATGGATGGGCTTTTCCTGAGAAGATGATTTGTACTTCACCTTTCTCCAATAACCCTTCTAATTTTTCTTCATCTCTAAAGATTAGGTTACTTCTCTTGTAGGTGGCAGCTCTTCTTGAGAATCCGATTAATAAAGCATTTGGATTCAGTTTAATGCCTTTTCTCCCTTCCACAAAGTTAATTAATTCTTTTTTAATCTCCATGTGGCTATTCCATACATCTTCTGGACTCTGGAAGTCTTGCATCATTCTTTCATCCACCCAAGTACCTCTGTGGACCGCATTCGTAATCCCTACGATATTTGATTTACCTTCTACATCCTTCCACATGTCATTGGCGGTTTCGTTATGAAGGGCCGCTACTGCATTTGCCTTTCTTGATAATCTAAGGGCAGCCACTGTCATATTGAAGGGCACACCACCGATTTGGTTCATTTGATCAACTGTAAAATTTAGATTAGCCCCCATGTAGAATAGGGTTTCGATGCTATGCTGCTCATTGCCTGCTTGGATTGGGGTATGGGTAGTAAATACAACTTCTTTTCTAGTGGTTTCCCATGCCTCATGAAATCCTAGCCCCTGCTGGATTTTTTCCCTCATTAGCTCTAATCCTGCCAATACTGCATGACCTTCGTTGAAGTGGTAAACATCTACTTCGTGACCTAACGCTCTTAAAGCACGAACTCCACCAATTCCCAGTACAATTTCTTGGGCTATACGATCTTCGCTGAAGCCACCATAAAGTTGTCCCGTAATCCACCTTTGACCATTTTCTTCAATGTCTGTATCCAGTAAATAAAGAGGTGCATTACCAAAGCAGTCTACCTTCCATACCTTACAGTATACATCATCTTGCCGAATTCTTACCTTTACCTTAACCCCTGTATCTTCTAAAAAGTCGTATTTATATTGACGATAGCAATCGTATAGATTTCCGTTTTCATCTGTTTTCTGCTCTACATAACCTTGTTTCCACTTTAGACCGATACCTACTAAAGGTAGGTTGTTGTCTTTTGCTCCCTTTAGATGATCCCCAGCTAAGATCCCTAATCCGCCAGAATAAATCTTGAAGCTGTTATCTAACCCATATTCCATACAGAAATAAGCTACTTTTGGTAATTTCTTTTCCATTTTCTTTTCCTCCTCTTTGTGCAAACGGTTGCGTAAATTGTTATATAATATGCGGTAGTCTTATGATTAGTCAAAACCACCGCTTTATTATTTACTCTTTAAATTTAGTTTTATTATATACTTTTCTTCAACAACATTGCAATCTTAAAAAATATTGCATCTTCAAATTTTCTTAGGTCTAAGCCCGTAAGCCTTGAAATTCGGTCTAATCGATAGGCTAATGTATTTCTATGAATGAACAGCGCCTTAGAGGTTTCGCCTAAATTAAGGTTATTTTTTAAAAATGTTTCTATGGTTAAATGGGCTTCTTCATCCATTTCTTCAAAGCCTTTATTCTCATAGATGTCGGCATAGAGTCCTTCCCTTTCCTTTTTTGAAATAGAGAAGATTGTCTTTTCCAGTTTTAATTCATCTTCTAAATATATATGACTTCTGACGGTTACTGTTTTACCGATCAACAATACTTCTTTAAGTCCTTGAAGAATCTTTGGTAGTTTTTTCAGCTGATTGAATTCTTTACTTATAATGATGTATACATCTAGGTACAGCTCTGCATTCACCATGTCCCGTATGGTCTTTGCCATCCCTAATAGTTGTTCTTTTTGTCTTTTATCCTCCAGTAGTATAAAGATTCCTTCCTCGGTTGGTACTACTGTCAAACCTTCATCCTCTTTGAAACATTCCTCCAACACTTCCGCAAGTTCTTTTTCATCTTCTAACAGGGGGGCTTCTATCCAAATCAATTGATATGATTTTTGATCTTTTAAGATATTCATATGGCTGGATTTTAAGAAGACTTCCTTCCCATGACCCGTAGCAATATATTGTAGAATTTGTTTTTTATCGAGACTGTGGATCTCTTCTAGATATAGATTGATTAGTAGTTCCAAAAATCCAAGAGTTTCTTTATTTAATTCTGTAGCTGCTAGAACTTGATAATCTTCCCCTGCAGGAGATTTTATTGGATATATGAATTTCTCTTCCATCCTGTGATGACGCTGTTGATTCTTGTTGGCTTCACCATAGGTGGAAATGATGAATTGGTTATCCTTTAATAGAACCAGTTGATCGGGGTAGACTTTATGGATTTTTTTAAATAATTCCTCTAATGTCTTGATGATCAACACCCCCACTGTTTAAGTCTAGAATACTGCCATTTCATCTTCTTTATTGAAAATATGAATTTTATCTGGATTAAATACGAGTTTCATTTTTGAGTTTGGCTTAAGTGTTGCGTTGGCTCCTATACGGGCAGTAACACTTTCCCCTGCTATTTTTAAGTATAGGTATATCTCAGAACCCATAAGCTCTGTCACCTCTACGACTCCCTCTAGGGTAGAGTCTGGACACTTATCTAATACTGCTTCTTCGTGGATATCTTCTGGTCTAATCCCAAGTATGACTTCTTTATTATTATACCCTTTATCCTTTAGAAGTTTTGATTTTTCTTTTGATAAGGCCGCGGAGTTATAACCGAAGACAAAGCTGGCTTGATCTTCTTTGATTTCAATTTTTCCTTCTATAAAGTTCATTTGAGGACTTCCTATAAATCCTGCTACGAATACATTTGTAGGATGGTTGTATAGGTTTAATGGTGTATCCACCTGTTGTACAACCCCATCCTTCATTACGACGATTCGATCCCCCATGGTCATGGCTTCTGTCTGGTCATGGGTTACATAGACGAAGGTAGTCTGTAGCTTTTGATGAAGTTTTGATAGTTCAGTTCTCATTTGTACCCTTAGCTTTGCATCTAGGTTTGATAAAGGCTCATCCATTAAAAATACCTTTGGCTCTCGAACAATGGCTCTCCCTAGAGCTACCCTTTGTCTTTGTCCACCGGATAGGGCTTTTGGCTTTCGATCTAGGTATTCTTCTATATTAAGAATTTTTGCCGCCTCTAATACTCTTCTATTGATTTCATCCTTTGGCATTTTCTTTAGTTTTAATCCAAAGGCCATATTGTCATACACCGACATATGGGGATATAGGGCATAGTTTTGAAACACCATTGCTATGTCACGATCCTTTGGAGCTATGTCATTTACCAATCTGTCGTCAATATATAACTCACCCTTTGAGATTTCCTCTAAACCTGCAATCATCCTTAAGGTGGTGGATTTACCACACCCTGAAGGACCTACTAATACTAAGAATTCCTTATCCTTTATTCCAAGATTGAAATCCTTTACGGCTGTTACATTACCTGAATAAATCTTATATATGTTTTTAAGCGTTAAACTAGCCACCTTCTATTCCTCCCTCTTTCTTATCTAATAATATTGTAATATATTATTTCTCCGAGGGCTATTGTCATCCTGCACAAAATTTTGGTCGTTTGTTATGAAAATTGACAAGGGTGCTAGGTGTTTGCAGCGACGCAGAAGATGGTGACTTTTCAAGAGACAGAGATGATTTTGATGTACACCGTAGGAAAAGCCAAATCCTTGAGCTGTCCCTTACTAACCCATTGAAATTCTGTATCTCTTAAGTCTTCATGATTTGTACAAACTCCCCTAAAGATTGATATCTGCCATTTCTGGTGGGTGAAGACGTGCTTACTTTCACCTACGTATTCTTCTATGGTAACACCCTTTAAACTATCAGTCTTTTCATCTATTACCTGTTGCACATCCTCCACAGCTTTACTCTTTTTCTCTAGGTCTAAGGTTGGTAAAACCCACATTCCTGCCAAGAGACCTGAGTCTTTGTTTTTCTTGACTAAGATTTGGTTATGAATTTTGTCTTCTATCCATAGGACAGCCTTGTTATGTTGGGTGACTTTGGTTTTGATGATTCTAACAGGTAATTGTTCTTGTAGATTTTGTTCTTTTGCTCTACAATAATCTCTTATTGGACATGCCTCACATTTATAGTTTTTAGGGGTACATATGGTGGCCCCCAGTTCCATTAGGGCTTCGCTGAAGTCCCCACAGTAACCATCGGGCATCATTACCTCCACCCTTTGTCGAACTTCCTCTACTGTTTCTTTTGCCATTATGTCCTTTGATATATTATACAACCGGCTATATACCCGCATTACGTTTCCGTCGATGGCAGGGACAGGTTGATTGTATGCAATACTTAGAACTGCCCCAGCTGTATAGGGTCCTATTCCTGGTATCTTGATGATTTCCTTATAGGTACTGGGGACAATACCTTGGTGTTTTTCGAGAATCACCTTTGCTGCCTTGTGGAGATTCCGCCCCCTTGAGTAATAACCTAACCCCTCCCAGCTTTTTAAAACATCTTCTTCCGTTGCTGCTGCTAGGTCTTCTATTGTAGGAAATCTCTCTATGAAACGGGTATAATAGTCTATTACTGTTTCTACTCTTGTTTGCTGTAGCATAATTTCTGATATCCATATATAGTAGGGATTCTTGGTTTCTCGCCAAGGCATCCATCTTTTGTTTTGTTTGAACCATTTAAGTAGGTCAATTACTATTTGCTCTTTTTCTATCATATGATTATTCCCTTCGTTGATGGTATGATATTGGTTAAATAATAAAATTAATTTTAAATGTCGATTAATATTAAATCAGTAATTTAATGTTAATTTTTAGGCTTATGATTTATTTATCTAGTTTGATGTTAACATAATTATGATATTTGTTAAAGAATCGAATATTGGAAATAAAGAAAAACCAGTTACCTAGATGTATTTAGAATACATTAGGTAACTGGTTTTTGCTATAACTAATTTACTGAATCAAAAGATAAAAAATACTATGGGAAAGAAATTATAATGTTTCTTCACCTGGTTGCCAATCTATTGGGCATAGACCACCATGCTTAAGGGCTTGTAATACTCTTAGAGTTTCATCTACACTTCTTCCAACATTTAAGTCATGTACTACTGAGTATCTTAGAACTCCCTCTGGGTCGATGATGAATAATCCTCTTAGGGCGATTCCTGCTTCTTCAACTAATATTCCATAGTCTCTAGCTACTCTTTGAGTCATATCAGATGCTAATGGGAAGGCTAGTTTTCCTAATCCTCCATGGGCTTCTGCTGCATTAATCCATGCTTTATGGGAATGCTCACTGTCAGTACTTACTCCAAGGATTTCTGCTCCTAACTTTTTGAACTCATCTATTTTAGTGTTGTACCCTCTGATTTCCGTTGGGCAAACAAATGTGAAGTCAAGTGGATAGAAGAACATTACTAACCATTTTCCTTTATAATCTTCTAACGATACCCTTCCAAAGTTTTTACCTTCTCCATCAACTGTGTTCATTTCAAAACTTGGTGCTTTTAAACCTACCATTCTTTCTGCCATTTTATGTACCTCCTATAATTTTAACTTTTGTTTGATTTAGTCTATATATAGCCCAGCTGATATTTCTTAAACAATAAATTTTATTAAATAATAAAGTTTGTTTATTTAGAATATTTAGATTTAACCAGGGCGCAATATTCTATTAATCATCAGCAGAGCTTACATATATTCTGTACCTTTGTTATATTGCTACGGAGGTTGCTCCTATATGTACTGCAATTGATTGTAAATACTAATGACAGGTAGTAGTATCATAGAAGAAAGTTATAGTAAGTATTACTGCTATTCCATAAAAAAGATTCTGCTTCTACCGAGGAAATATTAGCGACTACTGTAGTACAAAAAACCCATAAACTAGTATGATCCTTTTCAACAATTAAGGGATATAGCATGAACTATATCCCTTAATTGTTTTTATTAATTAATTGTTTTTATTAATATTAATGAACTATATTAGTGTACTTCCTTTAATTCATTTAAAGAAACTTCCCTTGTCTCTTGATCAAAGATATTAGTTTTAATATTCGCTGTATTCTTTGATGGGTTTACTCCTGCAATCCAGATAGATTGACCGTTGTATTGTACTTGGATTTTATCATTAGATTCAATAATATCTTGAGCTCTTTTGGCATCCATTCTAAACACTCCTTCATTTCTTTTTTAGAAGTTATTTAACTCCTTTAGGGTATATTGTTTCCACTGGATGCCTTTAATATTAATCTTTTTTTCTTGCAACACCTGTTTTGATGGCGGTTTCTGCCACTGCTTTTGCTACCCTTTCTACAATTCTTTTATCGAAGGGGTCTGGTATGACATATTCAGGGCGTAGTTCCTTTTCCTCTATAATTCCAGCGATAGCGTAGGCTGCTGCCACCTTCATTTCTTCATGTATCTCTGATGCCCTTACATCTAAAGCTCCTCTGAATATCCCAGGAAAGGCTAACACATTATTAATTTGATTTGGAAAATCAGATCTACCTGTTCCAATTACCTTTGCTCCACCTTCCTTTGCAAGGTCTGGCATTATCTCTGGTATCGGATTTGTCATTGCAAAGACAATGCCGTTATCCTCCATCGATTGAACCATTTCCTTTGTCACTACATTTGGAGCTGAAACTCCGATAAATACATCTGCCCCCTCCATAGCTACGTCTAATTTTCCTTTTGTCTGCTGACGATTTATTTTCTTCGCCATTTCCTCTTGATATGGATTGTTTCCAGGTGCTCCTTCGTAAATGATTCCTTCTCTATTTAGTAGAAGAATATCTTGTACTCCAACATTTAAAAGCAGTTTCCCTATGGCAATCCCAGCAGATCCCGCTCCATTAATCACGACTTTAATTTCTTCAAATTTTTTGTTAACCACCTTTAATGCATTAATTAGCCCTGCAAGCACTACGATTGCTGTTCCATGTTGATCATCATGAAAAACAGGTATATCTAAGATATTTTTTAACTTTTCTTCAATCTCAAAGCATCTAGGGGCAGCTATATCCTCTAGGTTGATCCCCCCAAAAGTAGGGGCTAAGTACTTTACTGTTTTAATAATTTCATCTACATCCTTGGTATCTAAGCAAATTGGGAAGGCATCTACGTTGGCAAAACTCTTAAATAAAATTGCCTTACCCTCCATCACAGGCATCGCAGCCTCAGGTCCAATATCTCCTAATCCTAGTACAGCACTTCCATCGGAAACCACTGCAACTAAATTTCCCTTTGATGTGTAGGTGTATACCTTTGATTTTTCTTGGTGAATAGCTCTACAGGGTTCTGCTACTCCTGGTGTATAGGCTAGGCTGAGGTCTTCTCTTGTTTCTATCTTTACCTTCGAATTAATACTTATTTTCCCCACTGCCTCCTTATGTAGTTGGAGGCTTTTTTCTTGCGTATTCAATTCCATCCTTCTCCTCTCATGTAATCTTTAATTTTTTTTGCATATATCTAATTTTTTAAAACTGATCGTTATTCTAGAGTTCTCCTTCTATTGTATAATTTTACGGACGATGGGTAAAGGGGATATTTAAAAGATCAAAAAAGGTTACACGAAGTATAGTTCTTCTTGCAACCTTTAAATTTCAAACTAAAATAAATTTGATATACTAAAGACTTCCCTTTCTTTAATAGTCTCAACTACGAATTTTAATTGCGATATTTCCCCTAACGTAAGGTTTTTTTCCTCTACTTCAATGTACTTTTCAATTTTGACTAAAGTTTTATTAATCTCATCTAAATCATAGTGTTCAAGAATTACCTCATAGACCTTGAGTATTTTAATCCAGTCTCTTTCTATTTCCTGCAATTGTGTTTGTGCAGATTCCCAATCTTCCGCCAATACAGCTTGATCTAACCTGTCTATATTGTTGAGCATTTTTCCACTATTTATATTTATGTATTCAGCGAAGTAGAAGGCACCACCTAAAAATAGTGCCAGTATAACAATTGTAATGATTACAACCTTCATATCATATTTCCTCCTTGATGATTCTTATGATATCTGCTTTTTTTGAAGATGAAACTCTTTACTCGAGGTCAGAAATGCAAAAAATACTTCATCTATTTTATCAATCTTATGCTTTCTTAGTTGCTGCTCTAACCAATCTTCGTTGAAACCAGCATTCATCAAGTTTTTACTCAACAACTGCCCATCGAGTATTAAGGTCACTGGTAATTGCTCCTGTTGTTTTGATATATTTAAATCTTCTAAGGATACTTGAGCTTTGCCAGTCTTGGGAATAACACTAATATCACCGTTGGTCTCCATAATGCAATACTCGACATCACTAATATTGGGATAATCCTTTAATCTCAATTGCTCCAGTAGGTCGTTCATGTTAATTCTAAGTCTTCTGAGCTCCGATTGATCTACTACCCCTTTACTAATGAGTATACTTGGCTTTCCACAGATTATATTACTGATGGTTTCGCTTTTAATGGAAAGATAGGATACAATCACTTGAACCGAAAGCAATGTGAGAATTGGAATAACTCCATTGAGCAATGGAATTGAGGCGTTTTCCATTGGAGTAGCTGCCAGTTCTGCAATCAGTAATGTAATAACCAGTTCAAAGGGCTGCATTTGAGCTATTTGTCTTTTTCCCATCATTCTCATTACTACCACAACTAGGAAATATAATATAAAAGCTCTTACAAACATAATCAGCATTTTATCAGCTCCTTTGTCTCAATTACTTTTATTATTGCCTATATTATTTGGAATATAAGTCTGTCTTTAGTCTTTAGTAGTGTAATTATTGGTTATTACCTTTTGGGATTGGGTAATTTATTTATAGTATCTTTAGTCTTAAGAAGGGATGATGATGTATGGCAAACTTATTTTCTCCTATGAGTTTTAAAAATTTATCATTGAAAAACCGTATTGTAATGGCCCCCATGTGCCAATATAGTGCTGATGAGAAGGGTTATGTGCAGGATTGGCACACCACCCATTATGCTAGCCGTGCCGTCGGTGGTGTTGGACTAATTATTATTGAAGCAACCGCTGTAGAACCAAGAGGACGTATTTCATCTAAGGACTTAGGCATTTGGGAGGACGAGCATATAGCTGGATTAAAATCCATTGTAGACCAATGTAGAAGATATGGCAGTAGGGTAGGTATTCAATTGGCCCATGTTGGCCGAAAAGGGAATGTTCCAACTGAAACCTGCGTTGCCCCCAGTGCCATTGCCTTTAGTAAAGATTATCCAGTCCCCCATGAATTATCTAAGAGTGAAATCAAAGGAATAGTTGAAGCATTTAAGCAGGCCGCTAGACGATCAAAAGAGGCTGGTTTTGATATCATTGAAATCCACGGTGCCCATGGTTATTTGATTAATGAATTTTTATCTCCATTATCTAATCAACGGAAGGATGAGTATGGTGGAAATCCAGAGAATCGTGCTAGATTCTTGAGGGAGATTATAGAGGCGATAAGAGAAGTATTGGGTGAGGATTATCCACTGATTCTTAGAGTTTCTGCTGAGGATTATGATGAAGCCGGAAATCATCCTGAAGATGTGGCGGAATTGATTAATCTGACGAAGGAATACGGAATAGATTTAGTGAATGTGAGCTCTGGTGCAGTGGTGTCTGCTACCATAAACACCTACCCAGGCTATCAAATAACTTTTTCTGAAACAATAAAAAAACTTACAGGTATTCCTACGATTGCTGGAGGGCTGATTACTTCTCCTTTAATGGCAGAAGAGATTGTTTCCAACGGTAGAGGAGATATGGTGTATCTAGGAAGGGAGCTTCTAAGAAATCCCTACTGGCCTCTGCAGGCGGCTAAGGAGTTGGGGGCGGAAATTGAATGGCCTCGGCAGTATGAAAGGTCTAAGTTATAGGATAAGCAAGCCGTTAAGGGTGCAAAGACCAGAAGAAAATGTCTCCGAGTCGGTAAGGGACTAAAAAGTATTTTATTCAAACAACTTAATAAGGAGGTTAAGGAGCTTTACGAAGTCCCCTTAACCTCTTTATTTATTAAATTTCCATCGAAATATATTTGACTTCTAAGAATTCCTCTAGTCCATAATGGCCACCCTCACGTCCTATTCCACTTTCCTTATATCCACCAAAGGGGGCTTGTGGCGTGGAGGTTTTTCCATCGTTGATGCCTATAATTCCAAACTCTAGTTTTTCTGCTACCCTCATACTTCTGGATAGGGATTCAGTAAAGAAATATGCTGCTAAACCATAGTTGGTATCATTGGCCATTTTAATGACTTCTTCATCGGTTTCGAAGGTAATGACAGGGATTACTGGTCCAAAGGTTTCTTCCTTCGTCACCAGCATTTCGCCAGTTACATTTGACAATAGGGTTGGAACTATAAAGTATCCCCCCTGTTGGGTGATGCCATTATGTTCTGCTTTACCTCCGAATTCAATTTTTGCTCCTTTTGCTACTGCATCATTTATTTGTGCTTTGATTCGCTCAAAGCTTTTGCCATCGATGAGGGGCCCAACTTCTACCCCCTCCTCCATTCCATTTCCAACTTTGAAATCCTTTAGTTTTTCCTTTAATTTTTCGATAAAGACTTCTTTGATCTTGTGATGAACATAGAAGCGATTTGATGAAATACAAGTCTGACCACAGTTTCGTAATTTTGAAGCTAAGGCTCCTTCTACAGCTTTGTCTAAGTCCGCATCTTCAAAAACAATCAGAGGGGCATGTCCTCCTAACTCCAATGATACCTTCTTGACGGTTTGGGCTGATTGCTCCATCAATTTTTTGCCTACTTCTGTAGAGCCTGTAAAGGTTAATTTTCTAACCCTAGTGTCTTCCATTAGGGCTTTTCCTATCTTTTGAGCAGAACCCGTCACTAAATTAACAACCCCTTTTGGGATACCTGCCTCCTCAAAGATTTCAAATAGCTTGATGGCTGTAAGGGGTGTTTGGGATGCTGGCTTTAGGACAACTGTACATCCAGCTGCTAAGGCTGGAGCAATTTTTCGTGTAATCATGGCTGCAGGAAAATTCCAAGGGGTGATGGCTGCTACGACACCCACAGGTTGTTTAAGTACCATCAATCGTTTGTTGGGACTCCATGCTGGTATTGTTTCTCCATAGATTCTTTTTGCTTCCTCTGCGTACCAGTCTAAAAATCCTGCTGCATAATGAACTTCGCCGATGGCCTCCTTAAGGGGTTTTCCCTGCTCTAGGGTCATGACCCTTGCGATTTCATTTTGTCTCTCCATCATTAATTGGTATACCCTTCTTAGATATCCACTCCGTATATTGGCTGGCACCGCTGACCATTCTGTAAAGGCTTGGTGGGCGGCTTCAATTGCCTCTTTAGTTTCTTTTTCTCCGCCATTTGGCACGTTTGCGATTAATTCTCCAGTAGCGGGATTATGTACTTCTAGGTTGCTTCCTTCATCTGCTGTTACCCATGTTCCGTCAATGTATATTTTATAGGTTTCCATAGCTTTTCTCCCTTCTTATGAAGATATCATAATAATTATTTTATTTAGTTGTTGAATAAATTAAAGCCTTATAACTACTTCCATTGTCCTAGACAGCCATAGACCATTGGACACCAATTAAAGTAGCAGGGTCATACATATATATTACATTACAACCCTTCCTCTGAAAAGCCAATATTGTAGGATAATTTTTTAAATCGTGATTTGCTTCTTTTTTGTTTTATAATCCTGATTTGTGAATATACTTTTAAAGGAGGTGATCTCATGAATATCTTTAAAGCAATAATCTTAGGAATTGCACAAGGTCTGACGGAGTTTTTACCCGTTAGTAGCTCTGGTCATTTGGCAGTTACCCAAAGCCTCTTAAATGTTCCAGAGGATAAGGTCTTGTTTTTAACTGTAATGTTACATTTCGGTACTTTAATCTCTGTATTCTTCATTTATAGTAAGGATATCTTTAATATTGTACTGGAATATTTGAAAATGACAGTGGAGTTACTGACTGGCAGGGGTCTAAAGTTCGATAATGAATATCGCAAATTGGGGCTTTATATTATGATTGCCACCATCCCTACTGGACTTATGGGATTTTTCTTTGGGGATGTCTTTGAAAGCTTCTATACTTCCCAATTGATTATTGGTGTTGCCCTTATGATTACTGGTACCCTCCTTTGGTTTGCGGAAAAGGTTCATTCTGGCAAAAGGAATATCCATAATATGAAGTGGCTGGATGCTGTGATTGTTGGTATCTTCCAAGGTATGGCCATTACTCCTGGCATTTCCCGTTCCGGATCTACTATTGTTGGATCTTTATTGAGGGGGTTTAATAAGGAACTTGCCACTAAATTCTCCTTCTTGATCTCCATCCCAGCTATCCTCGGAGCGACGGCTTTTGAGGTAAAGGATGCCTTATCGTTAGGTCTAGGGGATTTGACCTCTGGTATTTTAGTGGCAGGAATTCTATCTGCCTTCTTGTCAGGAGTATTTGCCATTAGAGCTTTAATTAACTTCATAAAAAAAGAAAAGCTTTATTATTTTTCCTTCTATACCTGGGGGATCGGTGGCATCATTGTTATTCTTTCATTAGTTAAATAAAGCTTAACTAGGATTGTGCATACAACCTAATAAAATCAACAGATATACTATTTTACCATCAAACTTTACAACTTAATTAAAATCCAGTCTTCCTATTCTACGATTTATAGGCGACTGGATTTTTTGATGTGACTAATCAATAGTTGCTATGCTTTGCTCTTTTCTTGTCCAGCGATCGGCATCACGGGTATTGAATTTGTGCATCATTTGGTGGAAGGCTTCCTCCAAGTCGATATTTAAAGAGTTGGCAAAACAAGTTATGATAAACATAATATCTGCTAACTCCATATCTATGGTATTGTGGGGTTCATCCTTCTTTTTTGGCTTTTCCCCGTAATAGTGGTTTACTTCTCTTGCTAACTCACCGGCCTCTTCCGTTAGTCTAGCCATTAATGCCAGTGGGCTAAAATATCCTTCTTTGAATTGCCCTATGTAGTCATCTACGATTTTTTGCATCTCTTTTATGGTTAATTGATTTTCTGTTGTCATGACTTCCTCTCCTTCCATTAAAGCACCAGTGTTTTTTTACTTTATTTTCAATTTCTGCCTATGTATTCTTTCTATATATGCATTATATCAAAAGTGACTCCTTTATAACAATATTCCCCTAGCACAAATCCATCATTCTTGTTTAACATCACCTCCTACGGGAATACTTCTAATAGTCTAAATATAGGAGGGCTTTTTTTGATCATACAGATGTTTCGACCAGAACTATATCATGGTAAGACCCCGTGGAATCGTTTTGAAGGGTGGTATTTTAAAATCGTTAATAAAGATGCAACTGAAGCCTTTGCCTTTATCCCTGGTGTTTTTTGGGGTAATCATCCTCAAGAATCCCA
This sequence comes from Alkaliphilus hydrothermalis, assembly GCF_016908555.1. Taxonomy (GTDB): domain Bacteria; phylum Bacillota; class Clostridia; order Peptostreptococcales; family Natronincolaceae; genus Alkaliphilus; species Alkaliphilus hydrothermalis. Next base: position 42,890 of record NZ_JAFBEE010000015.1, on the reverse strand, counting down.
TAGCTTTCTACAGGTATTAGAAGGTAAGACTGTCAAATATAATTATCATCGTTTTAGTCCTGAGGTTTTCCATGCTACTACCCAATCCTCCCTTAGGATCCAAGTGGAAAAGAATCATTTTTCTTTAGAGGGAATGTCCCTTTCCATTGATTCTCCACAACAAAAGGTTCAAGGAAGTTTGAAGTTCTCCAATCGAGTGGATTGGCGAGATAAGCCATATTCCCCCGGTAGTATGGGATATTTTAATTTTATCCCCTTCCTTCAATGCTATAGCCATGTATGGGCTATGGATATGGATTTGTCAGGAGATTTAATAATTAATGGGAAAACCTACAATTTTGATGGGGGTAAGGGCTATGGGGAGAAAAACTGGGGCAATGCTTTCCCCTACTCTTGGATTTGGATTCAGTCTAACCATTTCAGTAGTCCCACCACCTCCCTCAGCTGCTCCATTGGTCATATCCCCCTCTGGCTCACTAGTTTTCGCGGATTCTTAATAGGGCTCTATCACGAATCTACCCTCTATGAATTTACCACCATGAAGGGGACTAAAATGACGATTAATAAACAAGGGAATGATGTTGAAATTATATTAAAGAATAAAAAGCACGGCTTAAGGATTATAACCAGTAGCGAACCGGATTCCTATATCCTTTGCAATGGCCCAAGGGATGGCAAGATGGTTCCTTTAGTGGAGGAAAGCCTTCGGAGTAAAGTATTTATTCGGTTGTGGGAAGAGCCCAGTGGTAAAATTCTGTTGGAGGATTGGGGCAGGGCCTGTGGTATTGAGTATGGTGGTGAACAGATGAGGATATTAAACTAATAAAACCTTATATATATGCACCCTCACTAGTATGTATGCATAAAATGACAGTAAACCATTTTATAAGGAGGGTTTGTATGTCACTAACATGTCGCTTACCCAGCTTTTCTCTAAAGAAGCTTATTATCAATGGGCCATCATCTGTTTTTATTGACGAAGAGGGTACTTGGGTATTAGAAATTCATGTAAATAATATTGGAAAAGGTCGAATTAGTAATGTTGTCATGTCCAACGTTATCCATTTAAATCATATTTCAAATGTTAATGTATTGTCGGTATCAAAGGGTTATGCCTTGTTTGTGGGACACGGTATTACTTGGAGTATCGGTTCTTTAAAGTCTGAGGAGGAGGTTGTATTGTCAGTTGAGATTACTGGTTCCTTCTCTGAAGCTGGAAAACAATTGTTAGGAGAGGTTAATGTATTGGGGCTAGACCCTGTTTTGGATACTATTGTAGAGGGACCTGTGAAGGATGTTGAGATTAATGTGCTGTAGATGATTAACTTGATTCACTAAAGAAACAATCTAATTTAATTAATTTTGCACTCATTTAAAAACCTGTACTTTTTATAGTGCAGGTTTTTTGTAGCGTAATATTTTTTTACTTTCTTAAGTCATTAATGATCCCCTTAGAAACTTTGTCAATGATTCTTCTATACGATTATACAGGATATAAAGTTCAACTTCTTTTCCTGGATTGTTATTTTTTCACATTAATCACTTCTACTTTTTATATGAATATTAATTTTTAATTTCAGAACAAAGTCTTCCTTGGAAGATTGATTGATGACTTATGTTGAAACTCATTTACGAAGAAAATCTCTTTTTTATTAATTTAATGTAGAATTTTCCATTCCCACAAAAAATACTGGTGTATTCTACACCAGTATTTTAAATCTAGCCATATTAAATTTTATATTTATTTGACTGTAGTGTTTACAATTGCTATGCTTTAATTGTATATGTAAAAATTTTATCATTAAAACTTGTGTATTTACTAAAATAAATTTAACTAACATTTTAAATACTTATTTAAAACGATTCCATAAATTTATCTTTCGGAAGTAGTTAGATCCCTTAGGATTCGGATATAATCTCATTTCTGAGACAATACAGACCATGCTTTTATTTGTATTTATTATTGGATTACTTCAAAGACTTTAAATCCTTCTTTCTCAACAAACTCTTTGACCTTCTTTATGTCATCAGCTTCTACTCTAACAACAATCTCCTTTGTAGGTATCATTTTATTTAGGTCATTTACCACTAAGGAGATAATGTTTCCATCTGCCTTTTTAATCGCTTTCGCTAGCACTGAAATACCACCCTTAAAATCTGGTGTATGAAGCGTAAATCTAACTCCTTTTCGGTAACCTAAAAGCCTGTCAATAGCATCAAACAAAGCCTTATGGGTTACAATTCCATTAAGTACTCCATTTTCATCTATAACGGGAATAAAAGGTAAGTTATGCTGTCTTAACAGTGTTGAAGCATCTTCCACTACAGTATTCTTTGTTACTGTTGGCATATTGGTTTGGGCATAACTCATTACTGGCTCGTTGAACATCTTCTCTTGTTCTTCTTTTGTCTTTTTAAAGTAGATTTTATAGATGTCGTAGGTCGATATGCAACCCTTAAAAACCCCTCCATCTATAATTGGTAGGGATAAAAAACCATTATCCTCGATGGTTTTAAGTGCCTCTCCGACTGTAACTGTGGGACTTAAAGTAGTTAAATTTTCAACTCCAACAATTAAATTCCTAATATACATTTCTAAATACCCCCTTTAATTTATTAATTAGTTTGTAATGCAATCCATCTGTATTAACTATATTTTACCAAGTTTTTTGAGGTATTACAAGGACTGTTTAACCTCCATCACATCTTTGACAATACCCTTGAGGCTTTTCTAAAATTATTATACCCTTCTAACAAAAAAGGTAACTCACATTTTTTATTGTATAGCTATTTTATTTTTCTTTCTTGTAATCCATTAATCTTTTCATTATAATCACTAAACAGCTCAGTTCCCATAACAAGAAACAGTATATTCTATTTTATTCTTTTCTATTATAAGGAAGAAGTATTAACTCAATGTAATGGTTTTGTTTGCTTTTGTTAATGTTAGGTGAATTTTTAGGACACAGCCATCGTTTTATTTTCATTAGTAATCATATTGTCTATTATTTTCTATGTATATGAAAAAGTACTGCTGTAGAAAAAAATACAACAGTACTTTTTTTAAAACACGAAAAATTTATTTAAATCTTACATTATACGCCTTCATCCACTGATTCATTTGAATGGAATAAGCAATCAGCTGCGGCCCTGTCATTAATTGACCAAACCAAGGCTTATCGAAGGATGCCCCCCCTGAGTTGACAATATCCCACATACGATGCTTATCAACTATTTGTAGAATTGGAGATGTAGGGTCTTGTAGAATCATCTTCATTTTTCTTTGTACTGCCTTTAGATATCCTGGATTGTGGGTCTTTGGATAAGGACTCTTCTTTCTATCGATAACCTCCTGTGGTAGAATACCAGCTAAAGCTTGACGTAACAATCCCTTTTCTCGATCTCCAGTATACTTCATTTCGATAGGAATATTCCAAGCATATTCTACAATACGATGATCTGCAAAGGGAACCCTTACTTCTAACCCATTGGCCATACTCATCCTATCTTTTCTATTTAATAGGGTAATCATAAACCATTTTAAATTTAGATAGGATATTTCCCTCATGCGATGAACTTCCTTTGACTCACCACTTAGGGCTGGGACTTGCTTCAAGGTATCTTCATATTGAGATGCCACATATTCCTCCAATGGTAGGTGATTGTAGGAACTGCCCAACATCATTTTTCTCTCCTTCACTGACTTTGACCATGGGAAGGTATTGGCATGGATATCTTGTGGTCTTCTAAACCAAGGGTAACCTCCAAAAATTTCATCGGCACATTCTCCTGATAGGGCAACGGTTGCATTTTCTCTGACTTCTTTACAGAAAAGATATAGGGAAGAATCTACATCCGCCATACCTGGTAGGTCTCTAGCCTTGACTGCATCCTCTAGGGCATCCACCAATTGAGGAGTATCAATGATGATGTCATGATGCTGAGAGCCTAAAAATTCAGTCATTTTCTTTATCCACATTTTATCGGAGTTAGGTTGAAATTCACTGGGTTTGAAATAGATATCATTATCTCGATAATCAATTGAATAAGTATGCAACTGACCTTTTCCATCCCTTTTGAAAGCATTTGACGCAATGGCAGAAATGGCACTGGAGTCTAAACCTCCTGATAGGAAGGTACATACCGGTACATCTGAGACCAACTGTCTTTCTATTGCATCCACCAACAGTTCCCTTGTGTGGGCTATTGTTGTCTGCAAATCTTCTTCATGGGGGCGACTTTCCAGTTGCCAATATTGCTGGATTTTGCATCCATTTTCATCCCAAATAAGACGGTGGGCTGGTGGAATTTCTTTGACATCTTTAAATACACCACTTCCCAATGGTCTAGCTGGACCTAATCCAAATAGCTCCATAATTCCTGTTTCATCAATGATTGGTTCCACCATTGGATGGGCTAATAGGGCCTTCAATTCTGATGCAAACATAAAATTATGCCCTTTGTTGGTGTAGAACAGGGGTTTTACTCCTAAACGGTCCCTTGCCATAAATAATCTTCTTTCTTCTTCATCCCATATTCCAAAGGCATAGATTCCATTTAGATGATCAACGCAATCTGGTCCCCAAGCAATGTAAGAAACTAATAATACCTCTGTATCTGAGTAGGACATAAATTGATAGCCTAGATCTAAAAGTTTTTTTCTAACTTCCTCTGTATTATATAACTCCCCATTATACACCATGGTGTATTCTCGGTCTTCTATCATTCTTGTCATTGGCTGCCCTCCCCCTTCTGGGTCGACAACAATGAGTCTTCTATGGCCAAAGAGGGCATTAGCACTATTGTAAAGTCCAAAAGCATCAGGTCCTCTATTTACCAAAGTATTGGTCATTTCTTCCATTATTTTTCTTTTTTCCGACAAATCTTCTTTTAAGTTTACCCATCCGACAATACCACACATATCTCCCACTCCTTTTTCCACTTCACGAATATACTTATTGAATCTATTAAGATTTTTTCATCATATTCAAACATATGATTGAAGTGTACAATTAATGTTTGTCTACATTAAAAATTCACTTTTTATAAGGTTTTTGATATATTTTAGTTCTTGCTGTAGATTTACGCCGAACTAAGTACTCCATTAAAATTTAAGCTTTATGGAAATATTTAAAATTTATTTTAAATATGTTATAATACTTTAGTTAGAGTACCGAAGTATAAATTGAAGTAAACTATATTAGATTAAAGGAGACGAAGGGATATGAAGCGTTTTATAAAATACTATGGCAATCATCTACCATTATTCTTTCTTGATTTCGGCTGTGCTTTTGTTATGGCCCTACTGGATTTGGTCTTCCCTTGGGTAGTGACTTATGTAATTGACGAAGTCCTCCCAGCAAGAAATCTTAGATTAATTATTATGACTGGAGTAGGCATGTTAGTCCTTTATATTGTTAGGGCTATTCTAAACTATATTGTAGATTATTATGGTCATGTTTTAGGAGTTAGGATGGAATATGATATGCGAAATGACTTATTCAGCCATATCCAAAAACTCTCCTTTACCTATTTCGATAATACTAAAACAGGTCATATTATGTCCCGTCTAGTAAACGACTTAAATGAAATTTCTGAGCTGGCCCACCATGGTCCTGAAGATATTTTTATCGCTACTGTCACGCTACTTGGGGCCTTTGTCATCATGGTGCAGATTAATTGGCAGCTTACCTTAATCGTCTTTGCCATCATTCCAATTATGCTGTTGTTTGCTATCCTAAAGAATAAAGAAATGCAGTCTGCCTTTAAGGATATGAGACTTAAGATCGCTGACATAAATGCACAGGTGGAGGATAGTATTTCAGGTGTTCGGGTGGTAAAATCCTTTACCAACGAGTGGTATGAGCAAGAGAAATTCGAGGTAGGAAATATTAATTTCAGAAAATCCCGCGAAACTGCCTTTAAGGTAATGGGGCAATTCTTCTCTGGAATAGGCTTTCTATCTAATTTTATCAACCTTGTAGTGTTGATTTGTGGTGGAGTCTTTATTTATTATGGTAAATTCTCTACAGGTGAGTTAATTGGATTCTTACTTTATGTATCCATGTTCCTGCAACCTATTAGAAGGATTACTGCTCTGATTGAAAATCTTCAAAGAGGTATGGCAGGTTTCCAACGTTTTACAGAGACATTAGATATACATCCTGATATTACAGATGCCCCAGATGCAATCGAAGCAGAACGAATGGAGGGAGCAATTCAATTTGAGGATGTTACTTTTAGTTATAGCAATCATAGTCATGTTTTAACTGACATTAACCTTTCTATTAAGCCTGGTGAGACTGTTGCCTTTGTTGGTCCTTCTGGCGGAGGAAAAACTACCCTATGTAGCTTAATCCCTAGATTTTATGAGATTGATCAAGGGAGTTTAAAGATTGATGGTACTGATATTCGAAGATTTACTCAAAAATCCTTAAGAAATAATATTGGCATTGTTCAACAGGATGTTTTTCTTTTCTCTGGTACGATTCGAGAAAATATCTCCTATGGAAGAATCGGAGCCACTGATGCTGAAATTATTGAAGCTGCTAAGATGGCAAATGCCCATGAGTTCATCATGTCTCTAGAAAAGGGCTATGATACCTACATCGGGGAGCGGGGAGTGAAGCTTTCTGGTGGTCAAAAACAAAGAATATCCATTGCTAGAATCTTCTTAAAAAATCCACCGATACTGATATTAGATGAGGCTACTTCAGCTTTAGATAATGAGACAGAAAAGGTTATTCAAGAATCCTTTGTAAAGCTTTCAGAAAGTAGAACTACTTTAGTCATAGCCCACCGTTTGGCTACGATTCGCCATGCTGATCGAATTATGGTATTAACGGAGGATGGCATTGTGGAAGAGGGATGCCATGATTCTCTGTTACAGGATGCTGGGATCTATGCAAAACTCTATCAATCTCAGTTTGAAAGTGCAGTCTAAAAATAATCTATACTCAAAAGGAGTCCTACCATAGATGGGACTCCTTTCTTTTTTACATACTAGGGTGTCGCAGTGACGCAGAAGATGAGGTATTTTCAACAGGCGTAGACACGTAGACAATTCAAAAGTCGTTAGATTCAAGGAACAAGAGTGACCAGCAGTCGTAGCGTATATGTAATACGCAAGAATGCTGGTCATTTGCAGTGACGCAGAAGATGAGGTATTTTCAATCGTCTTAGCCTGTTCAAAATTCCTTAGATTCAAGGAACAAGACAAGCCAGCGAACGTAGCGTATCTGTAATACGTGAGGGTGCTGGGGTGTCGCAGTGACGCAGAAGATGAGGTATTTTCAACAGGCTACGGTTATGGGGCCAACCTGTGCCTTAGTCACTGAAATTAAGTCCTCTGGAGCGAGGGAGAGTTGCTGTCCCCTCATCCCTGCACTGATGGTTAATTGAGAAAAGGCTAGTGCCGATTCATCTATAAAAGTAGGATAGTTTTTCTTCATACCTATAGGGGAACATCCTCCTCTAATATATCCTGTCAGTTGTTGTATTTCTTTGAGGGGTACCATTTCTACTTTTTTATTACCACTTAAATTCGCAAGGGATTTGAGGTTAAGCTCATCTCCCCCAGGAACACATGCCACTAAGACTCCTGTTTTGTCGCCCCTAGCCACTAAAGTCTTGAAGATTTGATTTAAGGGCATATTTAATTTGTTAGCAACATTTTCGGCACTTAGATCATTTTCGTCCACTTCATATTCTATCATCTCGTATTGTATTTTATGTTTGTCTAATATCCTAGCTGCATTGGTCTTCTTCATTTCCTCCACTCCCTTTATATAAATATGTAGAAAAAAATCCACCATAAAGCAGTGGATTTAGATTAGCATTAGTTTTGTGTCTTCACTATCAATTTTTCTTCTTTAGGTTGTAGATTTACCCCTAACACTATGATAAACCATGATGTTAAAATAATCCCTTTTAGAATACTGGTGGAGCTGATACTCCACCACACTCCATTCAACCCTAATGAGTCAACAGTTGTAAGGAACATGGCTGTTGGTATACGTAGGAAATTTAGGATAATTCCTACAATAGATGGTGGAACTGTTTTTCCTAACCCATTGAATGCCCCAGCTGTTGTAATTTCTATACACATAAAGATTTGAGAGTAGGCCAATATTTTTAGATAGTCGATCCCTAATCGCACAGCCTCTTCCTCCTCAAGGAAGGCGCTGAAGATGGTTCCTCCACCAAAATATAATAGACAGGTGGCAAATATACCAATTCCACCTACCAGATACAGGGCTGTAAAGTAACCCCGCTTAATACGGTCCCATTTCCCTGCTCCGTAATTCTGGCCAACAAAGGCGCTAATGGCTGTAGAGAAGCCCCCTGCTGTCATCCAAGATATGGATTCTATTTGACTACCGATTCTTTGAACTGCCACAGGCGTAGCTCCATATCCGGCTATGACTCTTGCTATAAACATGGCAAATATGGTGAATAGTCCGCTCTGGAGGGCAACGGGTGTACCTAATCGAATAATCTGCTTAATTCTTTTACTTTCTGTAAATTTGAAAAAATCTAACCCACTGAATAGTACTGGGTCTTTTCTCATATTATATACAAAAATACAGGTTCCTATCATCTGGGCAATTACTGTGGCAATCGCAGCACCCTTCACTCCCAAAGCTGGGAAGGGTCCTCCCCCTAAAATCAGTAGTGGGTCTAACACCATATTGATTAGTAGGCCTATTACATTGATGACAAAGGGTGTCCTACTGTTGCCGTATCCATTTAAAATAGCTGTAAAAACTTGGTTGCTAAAGCTAAAGATCATTCCCCCGCCAACTATGGCTAGATATGCCACGGCTTGGTCCACTACTTCTACTTCTTTGATATCAAAGAATTGGATAAGGGGTCTTTTAAATAGCATTAATATTCCCCCATAAACCAAGGCAAGAATTACATTGATTTGTAGCGCACTTTTTACTGTACTTCTAATTCCAGTAACATCATCTCTTCCTACTGATTGAGCTACCCCAACCTCGGCTCCTATTTTGGAGATAAATATGAAAGCCATGGATAACCACATGAAAAAGCCGCCTGTACCTACGGCTGCCACTGCAAGACTCCCTAACTTTCCAACCCAAAACATGTCGGTTAGGTTATATGCCATCTGGACAAAGGAGGTTCCCATTATAGGAAGAGCTAGTTTTAATAATACTTTCGATATATTTCCTTCAGTCAAGTTGTTTTTAATCATTAAGTTACCTCTTTCTACTCTCGAAATTATATTTGCATCCTTTCTATTATACTTTGTTAAGTCAGTACTTTTCAATAGATTTAAAAATTTTTTAAGGATGGGTAATGATGGCAGTGAATTTAACAACTTTGTTGAAAATTGTATCCCACTGGATAAGGAAATTGCTAGTCCTATTATCCTAGAGATAATTGACTACCCTTCAATCATCAATGAGAGTATTAGAATAAGAGTTAAATAAAGATATACTAACAACAAAGGATGATCTTATCACTTAAGATCATCCTTTAAATTTGATATTTATTTAATACGTTTATTTTTATTTAAGATAATTTTTATTGATTTTCTTTGGCTGATTTTAGGTGTTTAAAATCTACGGGAGCTACCTCCCCCACCACCACTACCGCCTCCGCCTGAGTTTCCTGGACCACCAGAATTTCCTCCACCTCTACCCAACATTCTAATCAACATATAGGTAAAGGCTCCTCCTGTTAGCTTAAAGTCTAGGATGATGAGGGGAACGATTAATATTAGTCCAATGATTAGGACTATTGGTGGTACTCCTTCTTTCTTAGGTGTAGTATCCCTATAGTTATCCTGTAAATCACGATAGTCACCTGCTATTTGATCTTCATATCCATATTCTTTGTATACTTCGTTGGCAATGGCATTAAAGCCCTCTACGATCCCTTTGCTATAGTCACCCTGTTGATAATAAGGGATCATATAATTATCTTGTATTCTGCCTGTTTTTCCATCTGGCAAGGCTCCCTCTAGTCCATAACCCACTTCGATACGGGATTGTCCTCCCCCTATATCCAACAGGATTAAAACCCCATTGTTGGCCTCTTTAGCTCCTATTCCCCACTCCCTCAAGAGTCCTAAGGAATATTCCTCCAATGCTTCATTTTCTAAGTCCTCCATCGTTACCACTACAACTTGGGCAGAGGTGGTCCTCTCTAATTCAACTGCTGTAGATAGGATATATGCCTCTGCTGAGGGGCTCAATACGTTGGCAAAATCATTAACATAAAAGTCCCTTGTAGGAGACGGATACTGCACTCCCCATACGATTGAAGTAAATAATAGAAGCAGGATACTGGTAAACAGTAATATTTTTTTAGGTTTTTTTGATTTAGTTACCAAATTGACCACCTACATTTGGTACTTCTCTTGCTTCTTCAGAGGCTTCAAAGTAATCTACTTTTTCAAAGCCTAAAATACCAGCATATAGTACAGTAGGAAATCTTCTAATTGTTGTATTGTAAGCTCTAGCTGACTCATTGTAGTCCCGTCTAGCTGTTGCAATTCTATTTTCTGTCCCTGCCAACTCATCCTGTAATTGAATAAAGTTCTGATTGGACTTCAGGTCTGGATAATTCTCTGAGATCGCTAGTAATCTTGAAAGGGCTCCCCCAAGGGCTGCATCTGCATCTGCTTGTTCTTCAACCGTTCCTGCTCCTGCTAATCTAGCCCTTGCGTCGGCTACATCAGTGAAAATATCTTCTTCTTGTTGGGCGAATCGCTTAACAGTTTCTACTAAGTTTGGTATTAAGTCATTTCTACGTTGTAGTTGAGTATCTATTTGACTTAAATTTGTTTCTACAACTTCTGCTTTAGTTACTAAACCATTGTAGCTTCCTACTATGCTTACTCCCAGCAGTACAAAAACAACGACTATTCCAATAAGTATTTTTGTGGCTGTATTCATGTTATTACCTCCTAAACTTTTTGATCTATTTACGGTCTTTAAAGACTCCCTACAGCAGTCCAAGGACAGGTACTAAGCTGCTACTCCTATTCCCTCAATCCATAATCCCGTCATCATTCCTTGTTTTGCATAATGATTCTTTTAAGTGTTCATGGCTCCCCCCTCCCTTATATTCTACCCTATAGTATATACGTAGACCTATTAAGAAAGTCTGAAAATTTCCTTAGATATTTCTTAAGTCCTCAATAAATTGGTTAACTGCCTCTTCTTTAGTTGCCCAAGATGTTACCAAGCGAATAACAGACTTTTCTGAGTCAACCTTACTCCATATATAGAAGGCATATTTTTTACTTAGTTTTTCAATGGTTTCATTGGGAAGTATAGGGAAGATTTGATTTGAGGTGGATTTAGTTAAAAATCCATGTCCCAATGCTTCTATGTTTTCGCTGAGTTTTGATGCCATTTGATTGGCATGGTTCCCTAATTGAAAAAACAAATCATCTTTGAACAGTTCTCTAAACTGTATTCCCAACAATCTCCCCTTTGCTAGTAATGCCCCTTTTTGCTTCATATTAAATCTAAACTCCCGCTTTAGTTCATCGTTATTAATGACAATGGCTTCTCCGATAAAGGCACCATTTTTAGTTCCACCTATGTAAAAGGCATCCACCAAATGAGATAGATCCGATAGACTTAGATCATTTTCTGATGAACAAAGGGCAGAGCCTAATCTGGCTCCATCTAAAAATAAATATAGTCCATTGGCTTTGCAGAAGGTATGTAGAGTTTCTAATTCCTTTTTCTTGTAGATGGTTCCAATTTCAGTTGTATTGGATATGTAGACCATTCGTGGCTTTACCATATGTTCGTCGGCGTGAAACTCTAATATTGGCTTAATATCCTCTGGAGTCAGCTTACCATCCTCTGTATCCACAGAATTTACTTTATGTCCTGTGGCTTCGATTGCTCCTGTCTCGTGGACATTGATATGTCCTGTATTGGCTGATATTACAGACTCATAGGGTCTGAGGACAGATGAAATTACGATTAGATTTGCTTGGGTCCCCCCAGATACGAAATGTATGTCTGCCTTTGGGTTTTGAAGTTTCTCACGTAATATTTCTATTGCCTGTTGGCAATATTCATCTTCGCCATATCCTGCCTGTTGTTGGAGATTGGTGTCCACTAGGGCTTGCAAAATATTTGGATGGGCTCCCTCGCTATAGTCGTTTTTGAAGCTGTATATTGGTTGATACGGTGCTTTTGTCATTAAGTTCTCCCCTTATCGTACTAAATTTATTTTTCTTAAGTTGTTACTTCTCATCTTTCCCCCATCTGGCTTCCCCAATAGGAAATCAGTTTAACTCATTCCCATAATGGTTATTCAGGTATTCTACATCAAGCTTTAGGATACCTTTATTATTTCCCTATTATCTGATTTGTCTATCATTATTTCCAATCAGAATTAAAAAATCACCCTAATGTGATGACTCCATTAGGATGATTTTTATTCCTTTATACTCTTAAATGACTCCTTTGATATTTTTAAAAGATCTAATCAATAGGGAAGATCTTATAAAGACCCCTTTAGAAAATAGTCTTTTAAAGGGTGCATTAAAGCTGAAATCAAACGAGCTTTATTGCTAATTTGATTGCTTCCTTCATGCTATTTTCATTGGCAATACCCTTCCATGCCTTTCCAAAGGCAGTTCCGTGATCAACTGAAGTCCGAATGATAGGAAGACCTACAGTTACATTAACACCACTATGGAACCCCAGTAGCTTTAGAGGAATGTGGCCTTGGTCATGGTACATTGCAACGACAACATCAAATGCACCCTCCTTTGCCCTTAAGAAAATCGTATCTGGTGCCTCTGGCCCAATGACATTTATCCCCTGATTTTTCTTAAGCTCTATTGCGGGAATAATCTCCCTTATTTCTTCATCACCAAAGAGGCCATTTTCACCAGCATGGGGATTAATACCTGCTACTGCTATTTTAGGGGCATGACACCCAAGCTTCACCATTGTATTATGGGCTAGATCTATCACTGTAGCGATTCTTTTCTTATTTAGTCCTTGAATTGCCTTCAGTAGTGATACGTGGGTGGATACATGGATTACCCTGAGGGCCTCATCATATAAAAACATAGCATAATCCTTAGTATTGGTAAATTTAGCTAATATTTCAGTATGACCTGGGTAGAAATGACCTGCCTTATGCATAGCTTCTTTATTGAGGGGGGCCGTTGCGATGGCATTTATTTCCCCCTTCATTGCAAGACTACAGGCCTCTTTAACATATTGGAAGGCAGCATTACCTGACATGGCTTGAACCACCCCTGCCTCTAATCTAGTGACATCCACATTGTTTAAGTCATAGACATGAACAGTATTCTTGTCAAACTGGCATTCTGAAATTTTTTTCACCCTTTTAATTTTTATATTTATTTGAAAGGCCTTGGCGGCAGCAGTCATCACATCATAATCTCCAATTACGACTAATTTATGATTGCCTATGTTTTCATCTAAATAACTCTTAATGATAATTTCTGGCCCTATACCAGATGGGTCACCCATTGTAATCCCTATTATAGGTCTTTGATTGTCCATTGTTAGCATTCCCTTCTTAAATAATCTATGACCTTGATGATTGCGTCCTCTTCCCCAAATCCTCCCGCTTTAGTCACTATCGGTAAATTTCCATAGGTATCGTGTAAAAAATACCCATAGGGGATGCCGGGTAAAATTTCATTCTTAATCATTGTCCCCGATACCCCCAGCATGGTAGCTGCTTTAATGGCAATATCTCCTCCTGTAAGCATTAGACCAGCTACACAGGAGCTATCTAGTATTCCCTTTGTTATCTCACCAATAAATTGGGCGATCTTATCGCTTACTCCATAGCTATCGAGGCCATATTCTTTGCCAATGTCAATTGCCTGATTGACATCCTCCGCTGTTTTAGTACTGCGTAGAACAAAATCTTTATTTTCCTCTACTAGCTTAATTACCTTCCCTAAGATCCTTTTCTTCTCTTCTTCTTTTGAAGTAAACATGTCTTGGATATGTATGATTACTTCTTCTAAACCATATTTATCGATAGCGTAATTAGCTTGTTTTCTAGTTATATCACTGACGCTTCCCACGATTACACCTATACTTTTCTTTTCCTTCATGAGTTTTAAGGTCTTGGGCAAAAACTCCGCTAACCCCGCTGAACCAACCATAAGGAATCTATCTTTCATTTGAGCTATAGCTTGGGCTACTGTATTGAGATCCTCAGCATCAACAGAATCAATTACGATGATTTCTACCCCCCTATTCCTTTGGTCTATAATTGCTTTGTGTAGTGCTTCTATACCGTACAAAACTATTGACCTATCGATAATTGCGGTTCGCTTGTCACTTTGCTGAGCTATGATAGCAGGAATAAATGATTCCATAACTGGGTTTTTGGGGTCCACTGCCACTTCAGTCTTTTCTAATAGCGTATCATGAACATAAACCCTACCACCCAATGTTTTTCTTCCAGCAGCAGGAAAGGCAGGGGCTACTATGGCAAAGTCAACACCTATTCCATCCATTGCACCTGCGATCTCACTACCAATATTTCCACGAAATGTAGAATCCAGCTTCTTATAAAAATAATTGACTTTGTTTCTTTTAATCAAATGGCCTACGCGAAGGGTTTTGTCATAGGCTGTCTTGCTATCGTCAAAACGACTTTCCGTATCCACCACCAATACATCACAATTAGATAGTGCCTCATCTAGTAAGTCTAAGTTTGTCATCACTACAGTTTTCAGACCATTTTTACTGAATTGGACCCCAGTATCATTTGATCCAGTAAAGTCATCTGCTATTAAAATTAGTCTTCTATCCTGCATTATCTTCACCTTCTTCTATTATTTGAGCTACTCAACATTAGAACAATGAATATAATGGTGAGATGAGTCCTCTCCCCATTATATTCATTAGTTAAATTACTGCTGGGCCTCCGCCTCTAGCTTTTCTTTTTTCTTATTTCTTTTAGCTATATAGGAGGTCAACACAGGAGTCAATAATGCTGAAGTGATTGTTGAGGCAGCCACCTGTGGCGTTGCTACAGTTGCAAGGGCCTGAATTGTCGGATCAGCCATGGCGATTGCCATCGGAGTTGCCACGGCGTTACCAGCGGTTGAAGATGCTGCTGCCCCTGCAATACCACTACCACCAGTTATCTTATCGGCATAGATATTAAAGAAACCACCGACAACAACCGTCATTACCCCTAATAATAATCCTGGTAGTCCGGCTTTAATTAGCATAGCAAAGTCAATTCCTGCCCCAATGCAAAGGCAAAGAAAGGAATTAGTATTGGCCCACCTGCTACTAGGAATTTTCTCATATTTTCATCTAGGTTACCAATAATCATTCCCAGCGCAATAGGTATAATGACTGCCACTAGAGACATCAAAGGAATGTTAGCGATTCCTGCCGTTCCTAAAGCAATCATCGTTAAAAATGGCCCATCATTGATGGATACGATGGCTATTGCTCCAATATCTGTTTCATCACCGAACTCACCTGTAAGCGCTGCATAAAGCCCACCATTCGTATTGGACATAGCAGCGATAATTGCAAGGGATGAAAGACCAAATAATCCATTTTCACCAAATACCTTAGATACAATCAGACCAATTGCCACTGCAATTAGGAACTTACTAGCAGTGACTACAGCCCCCTTCTTTAATGCCTTTGGTGCCGCCTTAAAGCTAATTCCTGCCCCCATACAGAATAGGAACATCCCGATAAGGGTTCCAGCTCCATTCTTAAATAACGCTGTTGTAAAACCCCCTATTTGAAGTGCTTCTGGAAAAAAAGTGTTGATGAAGGCCCCTAAAATCAAGGGAATGACCATCATTCCACCCGGTACTCTTTCTATCGCTTTTTTAATTTGCATAACAAAGCCCCCCGTATTATTTAATCATTTTTACACAAAGTATGTACCATTTAATGTTTTGTTGAATATTCAATTAATTTTTTATGCTAGAAAGTCGTTCCAATTCTGTAGATGCCAAACTCCTTATGCCCTAGACTTTCTGCCTTAGTATATTTCCCATTTGAAACCTTTATCATTTCGTTGAGTATTTCCTGACCCACCTCTTGAATACTGGCTTCTCCGTCAATTATTCTCCCTGCATTTATATCGATATTGTCCTGCATCTTATGAAAGGTTGAACTATTGCCCGTCACTTTAATGACTGGTGCTATAGGAGATCCCGTAGGTGTTCCTCTACCTGTGGTGAATACCACTATTTGTGCGCCCCCAGCCAACATTCCAGTGATAGAATCAATGTCTTGTCCTGGGGTATCCATTACATATAATCCTTTGTTGCCTTCATTGACTTGCTCTGCATATCCTAATACCCCTATAACCGGTGAAAGGCCAGCCTTGTATATACATCCCAAGGACTTTTCCTCTATCGTCGTAAGTCCTCCTTCTTTGTTGCCCGGTGTGGGTTGACCACTTCTTAAGTCAGTACCCATTGCAATAGCCCTATCCTCTGTATCTTGAACAATTTTAAAAAGTTTCTGGGCAACTTCTTCATTAATACATCGCTGGGCTAAAATATGCTCGGCACCAATTAGCTCTGTTGTTTCTGATAATATTGAAGATCCGCCATTCTTAATTAATAGATCCGAAGCATATCCAACAGCAGGGTTTGACGCTATTCCTGAGGTAGGATCTGACCCACCACACTCAATGGCCAGCGTAAGCTCCCCTATATCAAATTCTACTCTTTCCTGCTGGGATAGCTCCCTTGCCATCTCCGAAGCTATCCTGCCTCCCTCTCTAATGGCTCCTAAAGTTCCTCCCAAATCTTGAATAATAATTTTTTCTACTCTTTTTCCAGTCTCACTGATGCCTTCAACTAACTCCTTTGGAGGAACGCCTTCACATCCTAGACCAACTACTAAAACCGCCCCAACATTAGGATTTTTCCCTAGGCCAATTAAAGTATCGATTGTCAGCTTTAAGTCGTCCCCAATCTGGCAACAACCATGCTGATGTGGTAGAGCAACACTTCCAGGAACTAAATTACTGATCCTTACCGCTGTTTCACTGGCACATACTGAGGCTGGTATGATTGCAACATGATTTCTAATGCCATAGGTGCCATTTTCCCGCTTATATCCTTTTAATACCATTACCTTAAACACCTCCATTTCTACTTTCTATCTCCTCTACCCCTTGTACTCTCAACATTATGTACATGTACATGCTCACCTTTTTTAATATCCCCAGAGGCAACCCCTATCACCTCTCCGTACTTAAATACTTCCTTCCCCTTGGCTATATCCACTAGGGCAACTTTGTGGAAACAAGGAATATCCTGAATAACGTGGAAATTCTCCTCCCGATTAGCGTCTTTAATCATTATTGTGTCCTTTGCCTTTAATTCTTGGACGATTGTGCAAACATTGTCCTTTGAATGCGCTATAATTCCATTATTGTGCATCCTTTCACCCCCTATTCATATCTTCACAGTATTATAAAGCAATTATCATGCCAAAAAAAAATGTCCCTGTAAAGGGGCATTTAGTAGTATGGACATTCCTCATATAGTGGTTTTTTGTATATTTTTTAAGGGTGGTTGTATATTTTCTATACGTTTTTTAGCTTTTTATTCAAGGTGACTCTGGTAATTGCCAGCCTTTCGGCAGCCCTCGTCTTATTATAGCCCTCTTCCTCTAATACTTTCTTTATAATTTTTTTCTCTATCTCCTCCAAAGAACCTTCGAGATAATCTATCTCCTCCGTTTCCTTACTCACCATGGTTTGAAGTTCATTAAAAACAAGATGGAGGCTATCTTCCTTAAAGATCTCTTCTTCTCCGATTAAAACTAATTTTTCCATAACATTTTCCATTTCCCTAATATTACCAGGCCATTCATAATTGTTCAGGATTTCCACTACTCTTTTACTGAGCCGACACATTCTTTTATTGTATTTTTTGCATAATTTTCTCAGTAGGTAGTTTCCAATTGCTTCTATGTCTCCTGTCCTCTCCCTCAAGGGTGGAATATAAATATTAAGTACATTGAGTCTATAATACAAATCATTTCTAAAGGTTTTATTCTTTACTTCCTTAAGCAAATGCTTGTTGGTTGCAGCAATAATTCTGACGTCAATCGGAATAATCTTATCGTCCCCAATTCTCATAACCTGCATTTCCTGTATCACCCTGAGTATCCTTGCCTGTACTTGGATATCCATTTCACTAATCTCATCTAGGAAAATAGTACCCCTATCTGCAAGCTCAAACAGACCCTTCTTTCCTTCCTTACGTGCTCCAGTAAAGGCTCCTTCAACATACCCAAACAATTCACTCTCCAATAGATTTCCTGGTATCGCTGCACAATTAATCGCTACAAAGGGTCCATTCCGTCTACTACTCTCATTATGGATCGATTGAGCAAAAACCTCTTTTCCTGTCCCACTTTCACCGGAGATCAATATGGTGGATTCTGATTTAGCAAATTCCTTTGCCATTTTGATCGCCTTCTGGATTATTGGGCTATCCCCTATAATGTTATTGAAGGTCTTTTTTGCTGTCAGTCCATTCTTTAATAACTTTTGCCTAATTTGCTTTTCTACCTCTTGGATTTTCGTGATATCTTGAAAGGTAACTACGACTCCCTTCACTTCATCCTCCAGTATAATGGGTACTCTGTTGGTTGCTATGATGGCATTACCAGCATTTTGGATATCCCCTAATTTTTCCTTTCCACTGAGTAAAACATTCGTGATTCTAGTATTGGGGATGACTTCAGCTACATTCTTATTCATGGCATTTTCCCTCGGGATACCAAAAATTTTCTCGGCCATGGGATTGTAGATGATTATTTTACCGCTTTTATCCACCGCAACAACCCCTTCATTGATGAAGTCAAGTACAATCCTATTTCTCTGGTTCTTTTCCCTCTCTATCTCAATAGCTTCATATAGCTTGATGGCTTCTTCAATAGAGTTTAAAATAGCCTCCTTACCAGAGCTAATCAGTTCATACTCCATTCCCTTTCTCTCCGCCATCCTCACAGCAATGGTATCCCCTATAACAATGTCTATTTCAGACTGATAGGCTAATTCTATTTTCTTTTCTACCTCTTCCTCCTCCAGTACGGGAAAATACTTTATATCTATTCCTAAAATACCAGATAATACTTTGGCCCCAGATACAACATTGTCATAACCTATAACTGCAATTTTCTTTTTTACATTCTTGTATTTATGCAGAACCCTAAGGAGGTCGTAACCAGTTACCTTTATCTCCACAACCGGTATGTTCACATTTTCCCTGATTACCTTTGCAGTACCACCGCGACTAATGATGACCTTTTTTCCTTCTGCCTTTGCCTTTTGGGCTTCTGCTACTCCCAAAAACATATCTCCTGTCCTGGTAGTAAGGTCAATATTATTTTCCTCCACAACTTGGTCTGATATTGTCTTTAATCCAGCATAGGGAGCGATCAATACAATCTTTTCATACATAGGAATGCACCACCATATATATTTGTCTTTCATGATTAATTCTATATATTTAGAATATTCCCTTTAATTGATTTTAATTATAGCGATTAGTTCCTAAGAAGATATAGTAAAGGCCCTATCATGATTTTCTCATCAATAGGACCTTCATTTTGAGGATTTGGCTGATATATTTCACTTGTTACTCCATAATGACGATTCCCAGTGCCTTTAATGTCTCATATGTAATAACAGGATCTTTAGGAAGATTATTTTCTTTTTGAAACTTATACAGTGCCTGTTCCATATAGGGTCCATACTTTCCATCTAGGTATTCCACCTGATAGTACCCCAAGGCCCTTAGTCGCCTTTGTACTTCAACCACATCTGATCCAAAATCCCCTGGTCGAATGGTCTGTAATCCATACCCAAAGGGACCAAATTCGCCGTTGACAATTGCTACAGGTGTACCATGCTTGACATATTTGTATAGATCTTCTACATCGCTATTCTTCATTCTAATACATCCAGCCGAGGCGTTGGCCCCTATTGAATTTGGTTTGTTGGTTCCGTGGATTCCGAACTTACCCCACGGTACGTTCAACCCCATCCATCTAGTACCAAAGCCACCACCCCATTTTGCCTTATTAACAACCTTCCATGACCCTATTGGGGATGGGTGCCCTGGCCGGCCACTGGCAATGGGGTATTTTTTTATCAACTGGTTACCATTTAATAGGTAGAGTCTTTTTTCTGAAATGTCTATTAAAATCTTCAAATTATTGTAATCAGGGTTTTCCTTGATCATATTGGATTCCCATTGATTGTATTCATTAAGTCCTCTTACATCACCATTAGGACGATTTTTCTTATAATAGCTTATTACTGTAGCTGTACCTGATACAACGAGAGCTATCATTAGACAGCATATACAGATTTTTAGCATCCTCTGTTTCAATCTTATCCCCCCTTATGCATTCATTTAATTGTATGCTATAGGATAGGCTTAACATTCTGTAAAATTTATGTTACTCATCCATTTAATTAATTTGATAGAGAACCTTTTATTAACCTCTAAAACTACTCCTTTTATCCCTGTATAATGAACTTATGCACTGTTTTACAGTGTAAATAAATTCAGTAGTGTAAAGTAGCCTATGAAAAACTAAAGTAAAGAAAACTGAACCTAAAAAAGTCACGAAATCTACTTTTGAATTAGAAATACAGGTCTTTAAAGGCCATGGTAAATGTTTTAGTTGCAAAATTAAATGGTCTGCTAGCCACCGCCACCCTTGACAGCATGGCAAACAATGCTCTGAAATTTTTACCGACGGCGAAAGAACTCAAAAACAGATAGGTATCACCGTCTGATTCACAGCATTTTAGCATTGTTTTACCAAGCAATCAAGGGCATGTCCAAAACAGAGTTTTGGATGGCTAGGTACCTCAGGCTCAAGAATCTTAAAACAGATATGCTAACCTTTGTTCTTTTGCATTGTTAGGATTGTCTGTTGTCCAAGGAAAATGAGGAGTTGCCACTTGGCAGGCATATTTTCAGCTTTTCGTAGCATGTCAACATCATTTAAAGATCGTTTCCATTGATGTAATTTGTGAGGTCTTAAGAAGTTGTAATAAGCTACCCAAAGACCTACACCATAGGTGGCACCATCGTCACTACCATAATCGCAAGTAACACGGTATGAAGCTTTAAAGGTTCTATTGAGTCGTTCTATCTTTTGTTTAAATGGGCGGTACTTTGTGGAGACAGGATCATCGTTTGTTAGACCAATTACTTGTGTAATGTCGAAGTTCTTATTTTCTTGAATCATAAATTGCTGACTTGCAAGGGGATAGGCACTATAGCCATCGGCAACAAATTCAAGCTTTTCTCCAGGGAACTTTTTAAATTTTTCAAAAGCCATACGCATAGCAAGTATACAGGGACCAGTTGCTCTAGTATCGGAGACTTGGTACCCTAAGATGGATCGAGAAATTACATCCATAATGAACCACACATAACCTTTAACACCTCTAACTTTGATATAAGTTTCATCAGCAGCTAAAGAATTAGAATGTTGATAGTCATAGGTATCTATAAAAGGCTTAATCACAACTGATGCAGTTCTCGCATAATTTGCCACCATAGTATGGGAGATATTGATGTTATGGACTTCTTTTAAAGCCTGAGCGGTTTTTCTTAAGGAAAGACCAAGGTTTACATGATAAGTAAGGCATAACCCCATGACATGGGCATTCTGTCTTCTAAATTTGAAATTTGTAGCCCAACGAGGCAGCGCATGTAGGTCCATTTTGAAGAAGTCAATACTAAACTCACGGTAAATGTAGTGCAACTTGTATTTATGTTTATCTTCTGGTGCTAAGTCTTTAGGAAGTTTTCTGAGGTTAGATAAGTAGTAAGAACATTTTTTGTTAGTACATTTGTGAACTCTAAAATGTTTACGATCTTTCTTTGGAACAAGGGTGTGCCCGCAGTAAGGGCAGGTAAGAACTAGTGGTCTTTTCACTATTTCACCAGTATTAAAAGTCTGCCCACAAACTTTACATTGATACTGTCCTTTGCCATCATTATTATCATAGATGTAATGGTGCGGAGCACTACAACGGGGGCAGAAGGTATCTTCTGGAATAGTTTTACCATTACGCCTTTGTACAGCTTTGATTTTTTTAGAATAAAGAAATTCGTAGTACTGAAGAAGAAATTGATAATCCTGTTTTTCAAATTTTAAAATTATAGGAAGCTTATCAACCTTGAATTTCTGATACTCAGGGCTCCTTGAATCATCAAACATCCATTGTTTAAGAGGAATATTTTTAGAGATAAATAAAATAAGTTGAAAAATTTGTCTCTCTAGATATTGAATATAGTAGTAAATAAGTTATAATTGAATCCAAAACAATGACATCCTTTCATGGAAATTGTGGTTTGGCGATTACAATTATAACAGAAAAAGGGGGTCATTGTTTTTGTTTGCAAAAAAAACTATGTAACCCTTGAAAAGTTTAAGTTAAATATAAAAAAGTAGTGCCGAAACTTGACACTACCAGTTTTTACAAGGGGGGTATTAGATGGATAATGTCTATCAAGAATTTTCTACAGATACAAATGCTAAAAATATAGATGAGCTTATGGTATTAATTTTAAGTGCTAAAATGATAGAAGAGGATGAGTAAAATCATCCTCTTGCTTTTATTAGATATGAACTCAAGTGTATTTCGTTAAACTATTGATATTCTCTCAAATTCTTGATACACTCTCTTTGGTATATAATAGTTGTGGTAATTATATTTTACCAAAACTAGTATATTCTTTGGAGTTTGTCTTTTTAAATTTTTTTCATAGAAAGGGCGTCTCAACCCTAGAAATTATTTTCT
This sequence comes from Alkaliphilus hydrothermalis, assembly GCF_016908555.1. Classification (GTDB taxonomy): domain Bacteria; phylum Bacillota; class Clostridia; order Peptostreptococcales; family Natronincolaceae; genus Alkaliphilus; species Alkaliphilus hydrothermalis. Next base: position 20,057 of record NZ_JAFBEE010000015.1, on the reverse strand, counting down.
AGTTAGAGACAGCCACTTTAACAAATTAACAATTTTAATCTATACTACCGTTAATATTTAATCTTAATATATGAACTAAGTCATCATATTAATTAATTGATGTAAAAATCCTATTTCTGGTTTATGTGGAAGACCAACAACCGTAGTTCTATCTAAAAATCTATTTAATTCTTCACAGCTGGTTTCTGGCAATAGCGTACAGGCATGACAGGCCCCTAAGTTAAGAGAACTGAATCCTTGACCACTGCTTTCTATGCATAGAGGATCATTAGAGCACCATACGGCATTAACTACAGCTTTACGAACTATAGGGTTTAAAAACTGTGGTTTGGCCTGCCTTACTAATCCTCCCATTGTTCCTTCAGAATCACCGCTGGCTGTATATAGCAAAATTCCAGCCATTTCAGGTTCTTCTTCACTCTCATTGCAATATATTCTTTCTCGTATTGATGCACTAGAATATCCACATTCAAAGCTTAATTCTCTTATAAGTAGGTGGGCAAGTGTATGAAGGAAAACAAACTTAGGTGTTATTAACCTACTTTCCTGCTTTAGTTGTTCAGTAAATTCATTATAACGGTTATTTATAAGTTTTATCTTTTCTACTATTTCTGGCGTACTTTGTACCCACTTATCTAATTTAGAAGTACTAAATGATAAGAAAATACCTTCACCTCGCACTTCAATTGCTGGAAGCCATTTAATGCTAGAGTCTTCACTCACAGGTACTGCTACTCCTTCTCGTTCCTCTTCATCAAATAAATAGTTTCTTTCCAAAGGCCTCAAACGGCTAAATGCCACATGAGCTCTAACTTCTCTCAGCCTATGTACTAAAACAACATTCTCTATACCTGGAATATTGTATTCCGAGGCCTGTCTTTCTTCAATATGGAAGTCTTTTGATTTTTTACTTTCTTCTTCAATGCAACCTAAAAAAGCTTTAAATTCCTCATATCTATAACTTACCTCTGTTTCTCTAAACTCACATATATTGTCTTCTTTATGCAACAACTTCCATACTAATTCTGCAACTTCCCCTGTTTTTCTATTAATATCTTTTGCAATAAGGTCACATGCTTGTTTAAAAAAAGGTGAGTTTGGATCTCCAAAAGCCCCTCTTTGCCCCTCTATAAACTTATATCCATCGTGACCTATGACGTCATTAACTAGATCATCTGAATAGGGAGGAATAACAATTGAACTCACAATTTTGGGAAAATACACATTAGACGCACCACGTTGCAATGTTCTTGGTGTTCCCCCACAGCCTTCATATTTATTAATCCAAGGCTTAAAACCCTTGCACTTATTTTTATGTATATCTTCTCCGAATGCACCTTGCATACTTCTTTTTTTTCCGCAGCCCGGTGATTTACATTCTACACTTATTCCTCCAAGTCCAGAGGCAGTGCCTCCTGTTGACAGCTTTAGGTCTGGATTAGAACAAGGTTCATCTTTATGTACCCAATCAACCCAGGGAAAGTCATCTATATGTCCCTTATCACATACCATTACAAATCTAGTAGGAATCAACTTTATACTACATGTATGACAATACGGTATTCTCCAACTATACTTTTGATTTTGAAGCCTATTATAATTATTCCTCCATTCGTCAACATGTTTTAATGAACGACACTTGGGACAAAATAACCATTTAGGAAACCTAAAAAAAGGGACTCCATTTTTACTTTCCTCGTATGAGGGAGGCATTTTGAAATAATTAACACCTAATCTTTGCTGCAATCTTTCGTCTCTAATAATCGTTCCAACATTATTTCCCCATAAATCTATGCCTGCTGGCATTAATGATTCATCTGGGAAATCAACAATACTACCAACCCCAAAGGGTGTTATAAATTGGGCCCTCCTTATTGCTTGATATCTTATCCCACTATTATGGGTCTCTCTAGTCATTTAACCCACCTCCACTTATTCCAAGACAGTAACATTGCAGTCTACATCAACATTTCTCATAGATTGTAATGTCTCCCAATGCTTATCATTTTTTTTACCTGCTGTATATAACAGGTGGTCCTTTTCACCTGTAGAGTATGTTAGCTCCTGTCCATTATTTATACATTCCAACCAAAAATCTATTAAATAATTTAACTGATTCATTGTATTATCAGTCTCTTCGGTCATAACATCATTAACTCTAGATTGGATATATTCTACTATCTTTTCTAAAGCATCTCTACTGAATCTTATAGCATCATTATCTTTTCGAAGTCCAGCCCAATGTCTAACGAGAGTAACTAAAACCGCATGCAAGCCTCTATCTCTAGCTGGTCCTGAAAAAGGTGTAACACTCGTTGGTTCGACATAACGGTAGAAAGCTTGGTGATAAGCCGTGAACATTTCATAGTGAGATCTATCTCTTGATCTAGCACCATCATATAATGTAAAGATTAATCCTGGATATTTTCTTCCTACGCGGCTTGTTGCTTGAATGTATTCCGATGTTGTCTTAGGTTGATTTACCACTATCATTAGTCCTAATCTATCAACATCTACTCCTACTGATATCATATTTGATGCTAACAAAATTTCAATTGCATTGCTCGGATAAGCAACATTTAATTTTTCAAGTATTTTGGGGATTTCTTCAGCTTTTTTTCGACTAGTTAGTTCTTCTGCCTCATAATAAACTCTCGTTTCAACTCTCCTTCTTCTAGATATTCTCCGTACCTGATCTTTAATATCATCATCTGCAAGGGTTGATGTTTTACCAATATCTTTTAGAGTATTGAAGTATCCTACTAACGTCCAATATTTATCTAGAACTTCTTCTGAATAATCTAGTTCTTTCATATATTGAAGCAATGCAGCCATAGCTCTGATCTGAGTTGTAGTAAGCGTTCTACCAGTCGAGAGGATACCTGCATATAGACGACCAGGCTTTTCTTCTAGGGAATCTTGTCTGGCATAAAATGAATCTTCCGCATTGATTCCTGGTGGTGGGAACTGACTTACACTACGATTATATAGAGCTTTAACTTGATCCTCTGCCCTTCTTATTGTGGCAGTTGATGCTATTATTTTAGGCTTTACTCCCTTTGCAGAGCATAGTGCATCAAGAGCAGTTTCATATAAACCCACTACCGTACCTAAGGGCCCTGATATCAAGTGTAGTTCATCTTGAATAATTAGTTCAGGTGTCAGGTTTTCGTTATTATCATCCAAAGCAAATATATTAGATATCTCTTTTTTCCAGGGCATTAAAGCAAACTTATCTACAGTACCGAATAATAGTGTTGGTGGATTATTATATATATCTTCATCGACAATCCTTATGGGTAACTCATTATTAAAATCACAGGTTAATTCTGTGCAGTGAATAATGAATCGTTTGGGTCTTAGTCCTTTTTTGTAACCCCAGCTACCCTTATTTACTTTCCCTATCTTCTCTCGAGAAAGCTTTGTACCACACCAAGGACAGTTTAAAACTTGAAAAGGGTTTTTATCTTCTGTACCTGCAACCAATTTGTCTTTTACTCGTAGTGCTTCATTAATTTCATTAGGTGTTGAATCCGAACCGATCCATAACCCAATACTAATTGTGTCTTTTCCTAATTCTTCAGGATTTTCTTTTCTAATCTTTTCACATGCGCATATCAATGTACTAGCTCTTTGGAACTGCTGTGATGTCAGCAATCTTAATGTATATCTCATTATAATTGTAGTACCGCCAGACAGTTCTTTTTTCGTTATTCTCCTCAGGAAAATAGTGTATGCAGAGACACCTAAGTATGCTTCAGTTTTACCTCCACCAGTAGGAAACCATATTAAATCAGTTATATCTCTATCTTCACTTTCTTTATTTGCTATGCCTTCTATATTTAACAAGATAAATGCTAGTTGGAATGGTCTCCAACTTGCTGCCTTAGCTGCTTTTTCATCATTCATTTCTTTGTATCTTGGCCAAAGTATAGCATCTTCGTTAGGATATTTTAACTGACTCTGGAGTTCCGAATGTAGTCGTTGCATATACATTGCAGTATTAGCGAGTTGAAATGATCTAAATACATTTTCATCTGTATTTAATAAGTCTACTCCTACCTTCATTCTTTTTAATGCAATACTGCAATTATTTAAATGTCTATTTGCTACGTCTATGAAATCTGAATCTAGCGAATCCTTCAACTTATTTGTATCCTGAATCCATTTATCATATTTTTGGCAGAACTTAAATAATAAGTCAATTATTTCAGTTTTTGAAAGGGTAGATAAGTCAGATAAATTTTTCATTGAAAGGACTGGTAGAATATCCGATATTTCATTAATTTCAAATTTTAGTTGGGGTACTTCCTTATAAGGAATGATTTCTGTATTAAGTTCATTGACCCTATCCGAGTCAACATTAGACCATGAAACTGCACAACCATGGCCAGTAGCGTATGTTTTATAATTCCTGTATAACATTGCATTTGATAATTCTTCTAGTTCATCTGTGTATTTATTATGTATATTATAATCTAAGAATTCTGTTGAAGAGTTTACTGCTCTAGCCTTAAAATGAGTTTGAAAGAAGCACTCATCACAACTTTTTTCTCTCTTGGACTTATTTGTATTGATTAACGTAATAGTGAATAGAGTAATATTTCTATCTTTATCAGGTCGCCTAACACAGAATAAGTTTAGTCCTTCCATTATTTCTTTTTCCCATTGAATAATATTCTCTGTGTTGTCCTCGGGAATGATTATAGATTCATAAAGGGGAATTCTCTTATATCCATTATGCAAAAACTCGTATAATTTATAAATTGCATTCTTATATCCATCATGATTGAAGAGATTTAAAAGCCCCTCTCTTTCTTCTTTAGTAATCTTATCTATCAAGCTAATTGTTTTATCTTCATCAGAATAATGTAATTTTTTATCAAATAAGTAGCTTGCTTTAACACTTTCAGGGATATATTCTACATAGGCGTAGCATTCGTTAGGCTTTGGTTTTCTATATATTGCAGTATTAATTTGAACCTCTATAGAAGGGCACATACCATTAACATAAAAGCTCATCCCTAAAGCGGACGGATAGTATTGATTTGAAATATTAATAGCATTATCTAAATGCTCGTTACTTTGAGTCTTGTCACTTCCATCCGAAATATGGTTTTGTCCAGTATCATCATTTTCTTCTTCTATTCTAACATTCTGATTCTGAGGGTACAGAATTCCAATCGAATATCTTTCTAGTGGACTTTCGCTTATTATTTCCTCTTCAATATCTCCATACCTTTCCGAACCTGGACCTGCCATTTCTTTTGATAAAGATTTTAATAAATCAATTCTTAAATTCCTACAATCATTAATCAACTAGACGCCCCCTTTGTAATAAGTCTAATATTTTCACCTGCACTACTTCTTCAAGGTTTTTATTAAGTAAAATAATTAACATTTGCTTTGCCCTTGTCATTGCAACATAATTTACACTGCTTATCCAGTCATTATCTAATTCTTCAATGCCTATAAGAATTATAATCTTATTTTCCATCCCTTTATATGCCTGAACACTACTATATGATACTATCCCTTTTGAAAGATTTGCGGCATTGTCATATGTTATCTTTTCTGGTTTATGATTAATATTCAACCCTTTAATTATAGAATTTTCCATTTCAGGACTAGGGTATAAGATTGTTATGTCATGATATTCTACACCTTTAGACTTTAATGATTTAATCGTATCAGCCAAGATCGTTATTTGATCACTTTTATTTTTGTAAAAACTATATTTTACAGCTTCTCCAGTTTTGACTCTAGTCTCTTCTATATCATAACCAGACATCATTGATGCGGCATCTGCAATGTTTTTAGTGTTTCTACAATTGAAGTCTAGTACATATTCTGCTGCTCCAAAATTTCTTAAACTATTGGCCAGTCCTTCATCAAAGTTACCAAACATATCTGCCTGTTTATTAGGGTCATAAAATATCGCCCAACTACCATTTTCAAATCCGCCCTTAATTACATAATCTAATGCCATAATATATTCGTAACATAAGAAGTCTTGACCTTCATCTATAATTAGATAGTCATATTCTTCTGACACATCATTTAATGCTCGAACAAAATAGTCTGGGTATAGAACCTTATAGAATTCATTCTCTAATATCTCTTGTTTTACATATTTAAACTCCTCACATATAATTGAATTTACTATAACACTTTGGAAGTATTTATGAATTGAGTCTACCTTTACGTTACTATAGTCTGAATTAGAAAGAAAAGTAGCCTTTAGTTTGCCAGCTAAAATTTTATTGAAACAAAGCATTAGAACCTTCTTGCCTGATGTACCAAGCCTCCGAGCTTTTTCTGCCGCTAGAAGAGTCTTGCCTGTTCCAGCAGTTCCTCTGAAGAATACCCTACTGTTATATTCCATTCGATCTAGAGCTTTATATTGTTCCTCTGTGAACTTTATAAAGAGTTCTTCATTATCATCCATTGTAATATTAAGTGGTTTTATTAACTCAAAGTCTCCTCTTAAATAGTTTATAACCTCACTAATCCTACTTTTGTGTAAGTATCCTTTTTGAGGATGTTTTTCTCTCCAGTGGTTAATCAATCTTCTTAAGTATTGTGCAAATGGTTTTAATCTATCGTCTTTATCATAGATAATATGATTGTCCCATTCTACAGACACATATTTGAAAGGTATATCAGGAAATAAAACCCCATAACCAAATAGACATTCATTAGTTATGCCTGGGAATCGATTAGATAAGTTTTTCATTAAAGAGAAATGTGCTTGAGAAACTTGTTTAAAAGGGCCTTCTGATTTTTTATTTATTAACCCATATCTATTAGTAAAGTGCCATAGGCCATCTTTTCTCTTTACATCACCACCCTTTACCTCTAAAGAGAATATCCCTTCTTTCCCTACTAGTAAAAAATCTACTTCTCCTTCAGTCTTAGTGGTATGTTTAGCTAGACCTAGTGAGTGGAAGCAAATCCAATCATCTAGATAGTTGTCATTTCTTATTTTATTAAACAAGTTTTTTTCAGCTGCACTTTTTACATCTTTATGTATGTAAGGTGGAATCATCTTTGTCAATTAGTATCACCTCATCTAGTAATTTTCACGGTCAATTAATCGATTGACCTGACTGGCGGGAATACTTACACTATGTAAATGTATCTTCTTTACAATAACTGCATGAGCATGTTTAGATAAATCTTCCTGAATTTGATCGAATAGAGGATCCTCGTTAATTTCCTCGGCGGTCAATGAGTGTGCTATTCTAGAAGCTAATATTTTTCCAATTTTAACATGTAATGCTCTAATTAATTTACCTGATCTAATTACATCCAATATATTTTCTTTGAGGTCTTGGTCATTAGTTAATTCCAGTATATTGTATAGTACTTGGTCGTCAGGACAGATACAGTCATTAGAGTTCATCCACCACTTAACAGTCTCAAATCCTCTGGTACAACCTGTCTCCATCAATTTTCTATGTAGTTCTTCAAGAGATAAATTGTTTTCATTAGAATACCTGATTAAAGCTTGTCTCCAGACTTTTACCAGTTCTGATTTTTCTTTTATATCTTGTGATGCTTCCTTTAATGTGTCAATTACTTTTTCAAAAATATCTTCTTTAGAATCTTTTGAAAATATAATTTCGTCACCTATTTCAAGATCTTTAACCTTTTTCTTTTTAATAGTTTTTTTGTTATAATCAAATATCCTGCACCTAAAACCGTCTGTTAAAAATGCAATATAATCATCTTCAAGTTCTACAGGGAATGCCTCATATATTTTGTTTTCATTATTATAGCTGTTTTCAGTTATAGCAAAATCTTTAATGGCATTAATAATATCGTCAGTTCTATAAGTGTAGATTGAATCTTCAAATTCTATATCATTATCTCTAACAGCAGCTACTTCGTCTACAATTCCTATCATCTCTGATTGTTTTACAAAAAAATCTGATCTTTTTTTAATAAAGTAATCTAAAAATTTAGCTTCCTCTTCATAGCATATAGTCCTATATTCTCTAATCCCTGGTTTTAAGAATGCTCTTTCTAATTTTTCACCATACAACCCAGTAAAAATAACTTTATCATATAATTTATCTGATTTTAGTAACTCGTTTAAGGTTAGTACTTTAGCCATACCATACGGATATACTCCTTTTAATTTATGTTTTAGTATTAATTGATGTGTTTTATTACTGCACACTATAACATCGTTATTTTTAAATTCTCTATACTTATTTAATACCACCGATTCTTTAGGGTGATATTGAAAATACATATCTTGCACCTTTTCTAACAAATTAATTATTTCACCTGTTGTCTCAAAAATATCACTATCTACAAAACTATACATGAAAATTCTCAACTCTTGTAAATATTTGATGGCTCCATTAAATTCATTTGGAAAATCATTTTCGCTTAAATAACTAAGAGTTACTGGTAAAAGTCTCATTTGCATTAAAAGCCGATATACCTTGATAATATATTTTTCCTGATGTACATTTTTACTATTGTTCTTCTTTACTCTATTTAACAACTGATAAATACTTTTAATTAATTCTGCTGATTCATCTATAATATTAATCTTATGTTGTTGAGATTGAGCAAATATGCGAATCGACTCTTTACTTCTAGCAAAATAATTAATAGTATTATTAATTTTTCCTGTAACAATAGATTCATCTATATTTCTCAATAAATCGACACTATAAGTCTGTAACTTAAAGTTTAAATTAACTAGATTTGTAATGTTCTCTATATTATATTTATGAAGGTCTTCAATTATTGCGATACTACCAATACTTTTATTACTCATGATATTATCTAACGAAGATATATTTCCAGCAGTTTTATTTAGTCCATGTATCAATAATGCTTTTACAGAGTTTCTCATATTTATAATTTCTTCAGCTACATTAAGGTTAGAACAGAACAACACTCGTGGCTCCCTTTGTAGATCATCACAACCAATTCGTTCGAAGTTGTCAAATGATGAGAAATATGCTGCAGGAAAAATAGTATTAAGAGGCATATTATTAATAGTTAATTTTGTATATATTTCTATAACATCTCTTTTGTTCATAACAACGAGTATATCTGATTGGTAAATAATAGGTATTTCATTTTGATCTATATCAAATAATTCTGATAAAAATTTTTTAGTTCTTTTTTGCTTGCTTGGTTTAGGTTTATAATTATTTATCTCTTTTGCATCACCATCATATTTATTTATCTTCCATGCATCTCTAAGAGAAATGGATATATCAATATCTTTAAATCTTATTTTAATCTTTTTCTCTTTAGTCCCATTAAATTTAAATTCATATATTCCAGAATACTCCCCTAAGCAACCATTGTATTTAATTTTATCATTAATTTTTAGAGCTTTGTTAATATCAAAAGTATTAGTGTCCATATCTCTTTTTAATAAAAACAAAGGCAATACTGATATAACGAATAAAATTAGGGGTAATGCTGTAGGATATAGTACAATTTGGTTCTTATCTTCTGCATGTGTTTCAATGTTTCTAATAATTAAGTCTTGTATGATCAATTTTTCTGTTTGATTTAGCGGATAGTCTAAACCGTCATAACTGAACCTTATTTTATTGAAAATTTCTGAAAATTCACTAAACATATCTGTCACCTACTTTCAATAATGAATGCTACTATACATAATTAATATTTATATTTCTACTTTTAATGGGTATTTACCTTCCATAAATATGAATTAATGTATTTTTATTTTTGATATATTGGGGATATATTCGAGGTCATTAACAGCGGATGGCATTAATTATATATTCAGTATTTATATTTATATGCATATACTCCAATTAAATTCTCTGTTACTCATTACTACAGTACTTTACTCAGTAGAGTCCCAAAAATAAGTTTGTTGTTTTAATCGAAAAAAAGAGCTAGGTTGCCCCTAACTCTGTTTTTAAATAAGCTATCTAATATTAGTATGATTATGTATTTGATATAATAATTTATTCTTTTATCTTCAATACTTATTAGACACGTCTAGATAGCTATAGCTCGCTCACTGCCACTAACTGTCTAGCCTAGCTGCAGCGTCCATTCTTTCCATTTCATCTATCATTTTCCTTGCCACAGCACGTACTACAGGTACTGCTACAGAATTCCCAAATTGTTTATAAGCCTGTGTATCTGATACGGGTATTATAAACTCTTCTGGGAAACCTTGAAGTCGTGCACATTCCCTAGGTGTTAATTTCCTAGGATTTTTGCCCGCTCCTTGGTCTATAAGGATTTCACTTCCATCCTTATAATATCTAGCACTTATAGTATTAGTATATAGAGAGTTCCCATCAAACAGAGAATATCCGAACCCATTTCCTTTTTTCCTATGTTTGTTTTTTCGTCTTATATGTCCTTCCCACAATGCATTGCTGATGGTATATTTTTCGTCTACATTCTCTTGAAGTATATCACCAACTCTGGTCTCTTCAAGGGTTGGCTCTGGGTAAGGAAATTCGTATTCACTATTAAGGCTGTATCTTCGTGCATCGAAACCTACAATATAAATACGTTCCCTATTTTGTGGAACTCCAAAATCGGCAGCTCTTAAAACTCGAGTACTTACATGATAATCTAGTTCGTGAAGACGATTTAGAATTACAGTTAATGTACGTCCCTTGTCATGTCCCTTAAGCTGCTTTACATTTTCAAGTAGAAATGTCTTTGGTCTCTTTTCGCCTAAAATTCTTTCAATATCAAAGAACAAGGTTCCACGGGTATCTACAAAACCTTTCTTTAATCCTGCTTGTGAGAATGGTTGGCATGGAAATCCAGCTAAAAGCACATCAAAATCGGGGATATTTTTTGCTTCAATTTTTGATATATCTCCGCTTGGCTCTTCGCCAAAATTCACTCTATATGTCTTTTGGGAGAATTTATCCCATTCAGATGTAAGGACACATTTTCCACCAAGTTCTTGAAATGGTATTCTTATGCCACCAATTCCGGCAAATAAGTCAATGAATCGAAAATTATAATTACCTACCATGTTTGCATATGGTGCATTAATCCCAAACTGCGTAATATATTGCATTTCTATGTTTGAAGGAGAAAATTCGTTATTTTCCCAACGTCTCAATGTCCTTTCTCCATTTCTTCCCATACCGAGTGCATCTGCAAAGTCCTTCTGGGTAAGCCCTAGCTTTATTCTTTTTTCCTTTATGATTTCTCCATTTCCCATGATTTATCCTCCACATTATCAGGTCGTTATGTCCTCATTTTATCACAAATTTTCATTCGTGTAAAGATTATATCCCTTAACATTCGGCTGCCAATTTTTTTATCAAGTCATCCCTATACTGTCATCATTTCTAAACGCATAGGTTCGCATGGCGTCCCACTGATTAATTGCAAGTACCTTTACTTCACCAAGATTTTCTATGTCACGCACAAAGACACGGCCAATATACTTTAATTTATCAGTTTCATTACCGGGCAGCAAGAAAGCATTTTTTACTGTCTTAACGTTTGGCAATAACCTCGCACCCTTTTTCCCTTTTAGGTTCTCGATTATTGTATGCCTATAAAACAGTTGTTTAATAACATCATGCCATCCTAGAAGACCAACATTATAATTGTAATACTTTGCATCCAAAACATATAATATTGGTCCATCAACTGTAAGTATATCCGGTCTTTGACTAATCTTCCCCTCAATTCCTTCCCATTCTGGTTGTGGAACAATATCCCTAGTAGTTGCATACTTATTTCTAAACAAATAACCGCATATTGCTTCCCAAACATAGCTAAAGTATTGTGTTCCTAGTATTTCCTAATTCATTTCGCTAGTTTTACCTGATTCAGCAGACAAGTAACTTATTAGATTTTTAATTACCGTTATTTCTCTTTGAATATAGGTTTCTTTCAATTCTTGATAGAGGGCAATTATCGCCTTATCCTTGGAGCATGGCAGCAGCTGATATTCTTGAGGGATTGTTTCTGAGTCTACTCCATAAAGCCATCCCCACATTTTCAAACATTCTTTTACCACAAAAAAAATGGACTTTATGTATCAAATTAATATCATCTGTTTTTTTAAATCTGGTTATTGGATAGGTATAAATTACCTGTCCATGATTTACTACAGGGGTAGTATTATTAATTGTCTTATTCCAATCTGTTCTACCTTTTGGTGATTCAGTGAACAGGATTTTTTCCCTTCAAGTATTCCATATGCCAAATAATCTTCAATAATTTGAAATGCTACAGCTATCCGTGCATTATCACTCCCCATTCCATATAATAGTTTATTTTCTTCTTGTTCATGGTATGGTTCATTCCTATATCTCATAAGTACTTTTTCAAACACCCCTGCATGCTTATACTTTTCATCAATATTTTCTGGTATTGCATAATTTTTAGGTAATACTAATACAGGTACATCATTTAAGATGACCATGCCAGTAAATTTAAATTGAAACATATCATCATGTACGGTGCAAATATCAGGAAGTCCTCTGAGATAATCTGCAATCCTTGGATAAACCTTCATGCTGTAGAACGTGGAGTCATTGATTCAAATTGGTTTTATATCCATGTTCTCACTCCTCGCTTTCAGTATACTCTCCTTCTAATTCCTCTGTTATTTCATTCAATTCAGCCATGTTGTCAACAGTCATATAGTTGATATCTTCATTACGCTGAATTAAATCCAAAACATCTTCGACTTCAAACTTCTCAGATAAATCAGCGAAGTTATTAATATCACTATTAAAGAAAGAATCTCTAGAATGCCTCAATACATCATCCCACAAATATAAGAGTAATTTATCAATGGAGCGTTTTTTTCCAATTTTTTCTGGCTTAATAAAAAATGGCCCTACCAGTTTATCTTCGTCAACTTTTAAAACCCCACCACTTAATTTCCTGTTGATCAATTCAACAAACCTGCCCAGTATACGGTTCTTCCCCCATAAGTCAGTTTAGCTTTTTCGCAGACAGTTCCTTTTATATCAATTCTAACGTACTTGAAATTCCATCTTCTTTTGAAAGCTGAATCCATTGGTCTAACTCCTTGGTCAGCACTATTCATTGTTGCTACAATATTCAAATTTGAAGGTAGCTTTATGCCATTTTTAATATAGTTCTTAATTCCTTCAATTGAAAACAAATACGCATACAAATCCTCAGATGGTTCAAATGTATATTCGCTATATCCCTCTGCATCTCTGTCAAGAAGCTGAAATACCACTCCAAAAACTGATGCTGCATCAGCACGGTTGATCTCCTCTATCAGTAATGTATGCATGTTCTATGGATCCAACCAAGCTTCTACAAGCACTTTGATAAATGGTCTAGGAACAAATTTGTAGTCGATATAAGGTTCGCCTTTATCCATAAGTTGTCCATCTATGGTCTTAAATACTTTATCCGTCTCCTTATATACTGGAACAGGCTTGTAAACACCAATGAAATCAAAATAGGAATACTCTGAATGAAAAACCACTCTTCTTGTTAATGGTGCTTTGCCATACCTATCTTCCAAATATCTACTCTTCCCAGTGCCTGGTGCACCGTAAACTATCTCATTTATACCGCCCGTCTTTCTTTTTATTTTCAAATCCACGGGAATGGTAGTAGTTATATCATGTTTGATAATATCTTCTGGTTCAATCATTTTATTCCATACCGCAGTAAGCGATGGTTCAGTGGAAAGAATATAAGCTATATCAGCAATGTAACCCTGTGACACATTTACAACCCCAAGCAAAAACAAAACTGGAGATACATAGTAATCTCCTCTGTCTATAGTCTTGCTACCAAACCACCATTCGTAATCAGTTATGAACTTGGTAAGATAATTCGTATCGTCTTCTACCGTATCCGAACCCACTTGTATAAAATAACTTTTAATCTTCTCTTTTAATATGCTAATTTTAGTCATATCCTCAATATTTTTCATTTTGACTATATATTCTTTTTTGTCCTTGCTACTATTAAACATGTTAGCTAGAACTTTCTCAGTCTCATTCTTGTACCTAACAATCTCGACTACATAAGGCACCATGAACGAAGCTGCCAAAAACCACTGATTAGGAATATACATTTTCTTATTAAGAGAAGTAGTTACAGTTGCAGTATATAGCGAAAAACTAACATTCTGAGAGTTTTCTCTTAAATATGTACCATAGGCTTCTTTTAACGTATCTGATAATATAATTTCATTTACCTTAAACTCTTCTTTATATTTTTTCTGCACTGAAAGGGCAATCTCATGTAAATCATTCAGCATTAATAACTCCCTCCTTGTAAGATAAATATAGGGTTAAGGTTCAAAAACCTACCCGAATGTTCTTTGACAATTTCAAATCTATTGTTTAGATGAATCAGTGACACCTAACATTTAAAATTTGTAAATATCGTGCTATAATCTCTTTGTCAGAGAGATAGATGTGCGTTCCTCCTGGATCCTTCTTACTAGAAGACTTATCCGTAAAAAAGCGTGTCACTCCACAAGGACGATTCGATGTTTAGCTGGTTGGGCCACTATTTGGTGTTACCCGTTTCAAATGCAAGGTTGTTTGACGTTCTTCATTTAGTGGATGCTCTGATTCATTTTGAACAGAAAGGTTGTGTTTTTTATGTCTAAATTCATTAATGCTTTTGTTGTCGGTATTGATGTTTCCTCAGAATTTTCTGTGGTTGCAATGCTTGAACCTAGCGGTTCACTTATTCGTAAGCCTTTTCGGATTGATCATAATCCTGCCGGATTCAATAAACTCTTACAGATTCTCAAAAAAGAAGAAGAGCGGTTAAAACAAAAGCCCATCTACTTCGTAGAATCTACGGGTATCTTTCATTTACCACTCTTCTTCTTTTTGAGATCGAATGACCTCAAAGGTTTTGTCCTAAACCCTTTGTGTGTCCATTCTATCAAAATTTTGACTTAAGAAAAGTGAAAAATGATGCAAAAGATGCAGAATCCATTGCAAGGCTTGCTAAATTCCAAGAAGTAAAGTATTCCCTTGTGCCAGAGCCTCAGGTTCTTGCGCTTCGCATGATGACCCGTGAGTATTATGCCCTATCAGATATGCTCACTGAGATGAAAAACAGGCTCTGTACAGACCTTTACTTACTCTTTCCAAGATACCTAGATGTCTTTTCAAATCCTTTCGGAAAAGCCTCTTTAGAGTTGTTACAGTCATATCCTTCCCCTAGGCATGTGCTGGATGCAGACCCACTTGAATTGGCTCAAATAATTTCAAAGACAAGCCGCAAAAACATCCTGTGGGCTCAGAAAAAAGTACATACCCTGTTAGAAATATCTAAAATGGCTCTATCCATGCCCATGGATTTTGGTATCCTCAGTATGAAAATCAAGTTTCATCTTGATGGCATCAGAAGTCTTCAAAGCAGCCTTGATGGGCTTATGAAACAACCTCACTCCATGATTGACGCTGAGGACTTTCCAACTAAAGTCAGAGGATATATTAATCTCCTTGAAGATATGCCCGGCATTGGTTTCTTAACCGCTGTAACACTCATAGCTGAGATTGGAGATTTCTCTAAATTACATTCTCCTAAAGCATTTACCGCATTCTTTGGGATTGATCCAAGTGTAAACCAATCAGGCAAATTCAATGGCGATAGAAACAAAATCTCAAAGCGTGGTACACGATTTGGACGTAGGGTACTCTTTACAGCGGCTCTAGCATCCATTAGGACAACCCGAAAGGGAGATGCAATCAACCCTGTACTAAGGGACTACTATCATAAAAAATGTGAAAACAAGAAGAAAAAAGTAGCTCTAGTAGCTGTTATGCACAAGCTTCTCCATTATATCTTTGCGGTTCTCCGTGACGAAAAGCCATTCATGCTTAGGAGCCCTGAAGAACATCAAAACTGGAGACAAAGTAAAAACTTAGTAAATTCAAAAGCTGTTTAAGCCTTATTACAATGAAAATATTCATATTTTGCCATTGTTCGTATTTTGCATATGGCTAGCTTTGCTGCACTTTTTTTCTAAAATGAGCTTTTTTAAAAAACTTGAAACTAACTATTGACTTTTTTTAGCTGGTCTTATAGTAATCTAGAAATGATCTTTTGAACACTTCCAATAAACCTTTGTGCCGGAACTATAGCTAAATATACCACTTTTTTCATACAATCCAGTATTAACTTTATTTATTGCAACAGCATAAAATCTCATTAATTTACACCATATTAATAAAGACATTAAGTTTTATTAAACCAAACGTCTTTATGTCTTTAGAAGGTTTTCTCATGTTTTGATATGTTATCTTTCTTCTATCCCAAAGTTCTAGTACCTTTTTTCAATATGAATCCTCGGAAAATTATCTTTCTTCATTAATACTTATCTACTTATTATATAAAATAAGTTTTTTTATTCTTGCCCACTATAATTATCATTATATCGCCATGGCTGTTTCTTAAAAGGGATACATTTATTCTTAGAAACACTATTGTTATATATATAAATATAAACGTCATTAAACTGTTGGTTTTCACATATAACTTTAGTTTTTTCACGAAGATATAAGCTGCCTTCTCCTTCCAATAAATCAAGGTCCCTCAGCATGTCAGTATTAATCTTATAAACTTCCCCTTTTACCACCCCTTCTTTACTATGCTTAACCCCTGGATAACTCCCTAAATCATATAAGGTATATCCTACTACTACACCTGTGCCTAGACATTTGGCATTAGACAAGAATCTCTTATGGTTACTGTTACCCTTCATCAATGTCCCATATACAAATACTAAAAAACCGTCTCCTAATGGAAATCCATGTAATGCTTTCTCCATTTCCTGTTTATAATCCTCTCCCCATGCCCCTTGAGTGTGATTATTTTCTAATGCATGTTTTAGACCTTCAAGAACTCCACTAAAGACCTCTGTAAAAACTGGACAAAGGTTAGGAAATTGATCTAGAAAATCAGCCACTTTTCCCTTCTTAAATATCTTCACTGCTGAGAGTCTACCTCTTATATCATCAAATCCATGACCAGAAAATCCTCTACCTGTTGAAGCTTTAAGTCCCTTCGTAAGTGCTTTTTCAAAACCTTCTATTATCTCAGCTTCAGCTAAGGCGTTTATCCAATATTTCATCATAAGAGCAGAGGCGATATAGGTAGTTTCGTACCAATAGGCTACTCTAATGTCACCATCTACACGGGGACTAGGTATTATTCCCCAAAACCCATCCTCGTCTTGTTCTTTAATTAATGACTCCATTAGTTGTCTAGCTTCATTTTGCACTGTATCTATATCAACTAGTTCATCCAATGCACCCCTAAGGTCCTCTACAAAATCATCCAGTTCTCTCCCTATATTTTCCTCATTAAATCTTCTAAATTGTGTTATCATATTCATTCCTCCCATATTCTTTTTTCTCTCATTGTTAAGCTTATAATAACACTTTATTAGAATCTTGGTGCGAACAAAAAATTCGCACTACAGGACATCTAACTCAATAATTTGATCTTCCTCGAGTTCTACTTCTGAATAGGGAGTTTTAACTCGTAATATGTCACTTGAGGGATTAAAAAATATCACCCAACAATCATTTCTTGTCTGTACTAGGCCGTCTTTATCTTTGTATGTAATATTAAAGGGTTTCTGGTTTTTAGCAAGATACATTAACTGACTACTAATATTTCCTTCACTGTTTTTTATCTCAGTAATAAAGTGTTTATGGGCTAAACTTTCATCTCGTAAATTTAAGTACCATTCGATGATAGCATCCGATTCCTTATTTAATACTTCTATCGCATCTAGTACTTTGTTTTGAGCATATTCAGTTAATTGATTCCATATATTTATTGCTGTTGAACGAGCATAGTTGTTATATGCTTTAGTGTTCTCCATTGCCCGTAATCCTTCAAGCATAACCATTATTTGCGAAATATTCTGCATCAATATTATAGGATGAGGGGTTGATTCCATACTTAGAACACTATTTCTCTCATCTACTAATTTAATATTGAGACCTAATAAGTTAAATCCTTGTTCCGTGATTCTTTGAACATCTTTTTCTAGAACACGTCGGCTACATCCTAGCTTAGCGGCTATCTCAGTTAAGCCCATCTTCTTTCCATAGAAATTAGTTCTCTCTGTTTCTCTGAGTAAATATAGACATCTTTCTTCCGGAGTTCCTATTATGTTTTCTACTATAGAGTCAATATTAATTCTAAATTTATATTTTTCATTTAGATATTCTACTAGATCCATATAAAGTTCTTTAGCAAAAGCTTTATCTTTAAAACCAGATATCTTCCCAAAAGAACCTTCTATTGCCTCTGCTATTTGTTGACTTAACATTGTTTTATCTGTAGTTTTAATTACATTCTTTTCTAGAATATCTAGGATTTCCTCTTGAACACATAGAGAATATGCTTCATTACCTAGAATCAGCTTTCTACTTTTTTTACATCCATATTTATAATTGCTATTTATAAAACCCTCAAGCATACTTATAATAGATGGCATTAAGACCCTCCTTTATTGAGTTAATTAATAACATAAAGACTAAAGTTTTTAGTACTACCTTTCTACCTATCTTCAAAATATATATCTTCGTCAACTCTACGAATACTCAAAATATTTTCCATATCAAGGATAATGGTCTCTTCATTATTTTCAAGTATAACTTTATTATATATGTTTCCTTTAGATGCTCTTGCTAGTTTTAAAGTCCCAATATACTTCACCTGTCTTCCTTCTTCTCTATAGGTGATTATACATTCCACTGGATCCTTCAAGAAATATGCAAAAGGAGTTTCTATCATTTGAACTAAACGACTTGAATCTATGAATTTTAAACTTCCATTATCAAAGGTCACAATCTCATCCTCATGTTGATCAATCATTCTCTTCGAGTTTTCAGATAATTGTTCATATATTACATTCGATATTCTTCCTAAGGATTCTTCAAATACAGTGCCCTTACTAAGTAGCTTCAAACCTACTGTTAGTGCATAGATCTCTGCTGAATTTGCTGCTAGAAATATAGGATGAATAATAGACTTATATTTATTCGTACCTCTCTCTAACCCTCGAATATTCATCTCAGTCCCTAGAAAAGTAAATCCATTCTGAAGTATGGATAAATCCTCTGCTACAGTTCTTTCACTGATTCCAAAGTCCTCTGCTATATCACTTCTACTCTTTTCCCCAGAGTGAAGGTATTTTAGCATTAACAATATTCTTTGATTTTTATCATTTACCTTAAAGTTTTCAAAGATATTGTCGCTATAATTGAATCCATACTTTATCTTAAGATGAGCTAAGAACACCTCTAACCGTTTTGATAACTTACACTTGTCATTTGGGTATGATTTAACCCCCTGAAGAACATTAAACATAAATTCGCTTTCATCCCTTAAAAGATCCATCATACTGATATCTAACACTTCTAGAGTTTCTCTATCTCTAGTTTTTCCCCCATAGTAATTTTCGAAAAATGACACTAGATTTTCATAATCTTCTTTTTTGACGCCACCATTTTTTCTGCTATTTTCATATAATTTTCTAATTTCCCAAGCTAATGTTCCCTTCATACTCCCCCTCCTTTTCTCTATTGTAATATTCGTTTACATCAAATGCAATTAATTATGAAGCCCAGCTTCATCGAGTAAAACCTTTATCTAAACTATAATTAAGATAACAAAGAAAGGAGCGATGAAATGAGAAAATTTGTAGTAGCAGATATCCATGGGTGTTATATTCAGCTAGTAGAGTTACTCAATAGGATTAAAGCAGATTTTAATTATGATCAGATCATATTTCTAGGGGATTTCATTGATAGGGGACCTAATAGTTGGGATGTAATTCAACTTTTGATCAGCTTACAGAAAAAGTATGGTAAAGATCATATTATTCTACTGAGAGGAAATCACGAACAAATGGCTATTGATGCTATCCAAAGTGGGTCTAATCGTTATTTTAATGGTTATGATGAAACAGTTAAAAGTTTTATGTAACTGGCAAGTGTTTTTGGCGAAATTTTGGCAAATAATTTTCCTGAGATTTTTCCAGTTTCACCGCCTTAATGTTTTAACTTACTAAAATA
>NZ_JAFBEE010000014.1 GCF_016908555.1 Alkaliphilus hydrothermalis | reverse complement strand
AGTTGTATTGAAGCAAGCTTCTCAACAACTCCGCTCGACTTGCATGTGTTAGGCACGCCGCCAGCGTTCATCCTGAGCCAGGATCAAACTCTTAATAAAAAAGTAGATGACCAAAATCTATGATTTTGTGTCAGTCACTTTGTTAAAAATCGATGGGCTAATTTCATTATATGATAAAGATTAGCTATGAGATTTTTAACATCATTGACGTAAAAAATTATGCTGGCTTAAATCTATACTGTTCAGTTTTCAAAGACCTTGTTTTTCAAGGGCTTACGCCCCATCGCCTCAAATCGGCGACTTAACTAATATATCATATCTTTTTCAAAGTGTCAACTATTTTTTTTAATGTTATCTTTTTCCAAAGAACCGTATCGCTACTTGTTCTTTCGAAGCAGTTTATACATCATAACACCTTATGGGTATTATGTCAACACTCTAAAGCATGTATATATTTCCATCCTTTTTATGGGATAAAAAATACCGCGACGTCCTACTCTCCCAGGAGGCTGCCCTCCAAGTACCATCAGCGCAGAAGCTTAACTACTGTGTTGTGATTGAACCGAAGGGCGAAAGTGGTAGAGCCCTCTCCTTATGATAGCTATGTTAGCTACTCGAGACTTACTTATTCATTCTATAAGCTTTTATTCAATTCTTTTCTGAATTTCTCAATAATTTTCTTTTCCATTCTAGAAACAGTCATTTGAGAGACGTTCATTTCTTCTGCTATTTGCATCTGGGTTTTACTGGCAAAGAAACGATCCTTTAGAACCTTTTTCTCTACCTCGTTTAATTTTTCCATAGCTTTCTCTAAAAAATCTCTGTTTTCTAATAGATCGAAACTTTTATCTGTATCTCCAATCAAGTCCATCAACTGCACATCTTTATCTTCTCCATCATTATCATATGTTAAATCTAAAGATTTTGGAGTATATACTTGACTAGCTTCCATAGCTTCCATTACTTCTTCCTCTGTACAATCTAAATACTCAGCAATATCTCTAATCATAGGTGTCCTCTGAAGTTTCTGATGTAGCGTTGTTTTTGCTCCGTTTATTTTTTTGGATAGCTCTTGAATTCTTCTTGGTACTCTAATAGACCACCCTTTATCTCTAAAGTGTTTTTTGATTTCACCTATTATCGTAGGGGTAGCAAAACTAGAAAACTCAAAGCCTTTACTTAAGTCAAATCTTTCTATGGCATAGATTAAACCTACTGAAGCTACTTGATAAATATCTTCATAATCAATTCCTTTATTAACAAATTTTTTGGATAGTATTTCAGCAATATAAAGATGTCTATTGACTAATTCATTTCTAATGGCTAAATCTTTATTAATTGCATAATCATGAAATAATTCCTTTTCACTCTTATTATTAAGGGATTGTATTGTTCTATATTTAGTAGCCTTTGCTACATTTTTCATTAGTAACCATCCCCCATATACTTTGTCATCGTAATAGTAGTTCCAATACCATGATTCGAAGTAATTTGAACGTCATCCATTAATGATCGTATAATAAAAATCCCTAACCCTCCTTCTTTCTCCTGATTCAAATGATTAAAATCAGGTTTTTTAATGTTGTTCACAATACATCCCATACCATGATCACAAACGGTTATAGTAAGCTTTTCTTCATCCATTATAAAATTAACAGAAAAATTATCATTTTCGTTTTTACCATGTGTTATTGCGTTTGTGCATGCTTCTGCTATTGCAACCTTAATATCTTCTATCCCCTCTATATCAAAGCCCATACGGTTGGCTATTGCAGTTACAGTCAATCTTGCTACGCTAACGTATTCAGGTTTGTTAGGAATAGATAATTGAATTTGATCAGAATTCGTTTTATTCATATTGGCTTTCTCCTTTACATTCCCTATCATTTTAAAACTCACCCCTCAATAATAAAGATTTTATCTAGCCCTGTAATGTTTAACAATTTCTTTATACTTGCCTTAACATTGTAAATAATAATATCTTTGTTTTCTTGCTTCAATCTTTTTAATGCCCCTATTAGTACCCCTAATCCAGTACTATCAATATACTCTAACCCTTCTGCATTAATTTTAATACTTTCTTTTCTTTCTTCAATAATCTTGATAAATGCTTCCTTTAGTTGACCTGCAGTATATATGTCAACTTCACCTATCAAGTCAATTTTCCATTGGTTTTGTTCTTCATCATAGTTCTTAATAATCTTCAATGACATAAAAAATAACCCCCCTCCGAGCACTCTATAAATAAATTTTACCCTAAAAGTCCAGTACTAAACATTTAATTTGCATAGACTTTTATTCCATTGGTGTCCTAATCATTTCTAAAGAAAAGGAAAACAAAAGTACAATCTTTGAGCTTTTGTTTTCCTTATGTGTAATACTTCTACTATTCAAGTCGCTTGTCAATTCTAACAATATTAATCTTCTTCCTCTTCTTCTTCCTGATGACCAATCAAGGCTACTGAAACTATTTTTTGTTCATCATGGGTTTTCATTAAGGTAACTCCCTTTGTATTTCTACCCATTCTTGATATGTCCTTTACATTTAAGCGTATAACGGTTCCATCATTATTAATTAATAGTATATCCTCGTCGTCACTCACAATTTTAGCTCCCACTAGTGCACCAGATTTACTATTGACGTTATATGTTTTAACACCCTTGCCCCCTCTAGATTGGACACGGTATTCTTTTATTTCTGTACGTTTTCCAAAGCCTTTTTCACTAACTACCATTAGATCTTTTGTTTCATCTGCTATTTCCATAGCTACAACCACATCATTTTTTGATAGATTTATTCCTTTTACTCCCATAGCAGAGCGACCCATATCCCTAACTTCATTTTCATTGAATTGAATCGCCATTCCTTTGGCTGTTACAAAGATAATTTCTTGACCTTCATCTGTAGGCCTTACGCTAATCAATTCATCTTCTTCTCTGATATTGATAGCTATTAGTCCTGTTTTTCTTGTATTTTCAAACTGACTTAACTGTGTTTTTTTGATAATTCCCATTTTTGTAGCCATTACTAAATACTGTTGTTCAGCTGTTTTACTCATTGGAATAATGGCTGCAATCTTCTCATTAGGAGTCAATTGAATTAAATTAACAATGGCAGTTCCTTTTGCTTGTCGCTTAGCTTCAGGAACTTCATATGCGTTTAACTTGTATACTTTACCTTTATTAGTAAAGAAGAGTAAATAGTCTAAGCTACATGTAATCACTAAAGTCTCCACAAAGTCTTCCTCTCTCGTTGTAAGACCAGCTATTCCTTTTCCACCCCTACGCTGACTCTTATAGGTATCCAGTGGTAATCTTTTTACATATCCAAAGTGAGTTAAGGTTATTACAACATCCTCTTCATCAATTAAGTCTTCAATGTTGATTTCTCCTTCATCAAACTTAATCTCTGTTCTGCGGTCATCACCATATTTCTCTTTGATTTCTATCAGCTCTTCTTTTATGATATTAAGAACTAATGTTTCATTAGCAAGTATTTCTTTTAACTCATTGATTAACTGTAACAGTTCTTGATATTCGGCTTCAATCTTATCCCGTTCTAATCCTGTTAACCTTTGTAACCTCATGTCTAGTATTGCTTGAGCTTGTCGTTCAGATAAGTGGAATTTTTCAACTAAACCTGCTTTTGCAATCTGTGCGTTCTCAGACCCTCTAATTAAAGCGATTACTTCATCAATATGATCTAATGCTATTTTTAATCCTTCTAATATATGGGCTTTCTCTTCAGCTTTACGTAAGTCAAACTGAGTTCTTCTTGTAATAATCTCTTTTTGATGTTCTACATAGTGACTAAGAACTTCTTTTAGGTTCAACACTCTAGGTTGTCCCTCTACTAAAGCGATCATGATAATACTGAAGGTGTCTTCCATTTGAGTATGCTTGTACAGCTTATTTAGAACAATATTTGAGTTGGCATCTCTCTTAAGCTCTATAACAATCCTCATACCATTACGATCACTCTCGTCCCGTAAGTCAGAAATACCATCTATTTTCTTATCCCTAACTAATTCTGCTATTTTCTCTATTAGTTTTGCTTTATTTACTTGATAAGGGATTTCAGTTACTACAATCTGTTGTCGATTATTTTTTAATTCTTCAATATCAGCAACTGCTCTTACTTTAACTTTTCCTCTTCCTGTTCTATAAGCATCTTTAATAGCTTCCTTACCCATTATATATGCACCAGTAGGAAAGTCAGGTCCTTTTATATGCTTAATCAATTCCTCAACATCTGATTCTGGCTCATCGATTATTTGAATGACACCATCTATTACCTCTCTTAGGTTATGGGGAGGAATCGAAGTAGCCATCCCCACGGCAATACCATTAGAACCATTAACTAATAAATTAGGAAATCTACTTGGAAGAACACTAGGTTCCTTCAAGGTATCATCAAAGTTTGATGTATAATCAACAGTCTCTTTTTGAATATCTCTGATCATTTCCATTGATATTTTTGTTAACCGAGCTTCGGTATAACGCATTGCTGCAGCACTATCACCATCAACTGAACCGAAATTCCCATGTCCATCCACTAAAAGGTATCTTGTAGAGAAATCCTGTGCCATTCTTACCATAGCATCATACACAGCGGAGTCTCCATGGGGATGATACTTACCTAATACGTCCCCAACAATACGAGCAGATTTTCTGTGGGGTTTATCAGGTGTTACCCCTAATTCACTCATTGCATACAATATTCTTCTATGAACTGGTTTTAATCCATCTCTTACATCAGGCAATGCCCGCCCTACGATTACACTCATGGCATAATCTATATAGGATTTCTGCATTTCATCTTCTATACCTATAGGGACAATTTTACTAGTATTTTCCATTATATTCTTATCCCCCTATCTATACATCCAAATATTTAACATATTTAGCGTTACTTTCAATAAATTCTCTTCGAGGTTCTACCTTTTCTCCCATTAGAGTTATGAATATTTCATCAGCTTTAGCGGCGTCATCAATCGTTATTTGTAGTAATGTTCTAGTTGATGGGTCCATAGTTGTATCCCAAAGTTGCTCTGGATTCATTTCTCCTAGACCTTTATATCTTTGAATATCAGCTTTTGTTTCTCTACCTAGGTCATCAAGTATTTTATTTAGTTCTTTATCTGAATAGGCATAATGCTCTGTTTTACCTTTCTTAACTTTATATAAAGGTGGTTGAGCAGCGTAAATATGTCCTAATTCTATTAAGGGCTTCATATACCTGAAGAAGAAGGTCAGTAGTAAGGTACGTATATGAGCACCATCTACGTCGGCATCCGTCATAATAATAATCTTGTGATACCTTAGTTTTTCAATATTAAAGTCTGCTCCTATACCAGTCCCAAAGGCTGTAATCATAGACCTTATTTCATTATAGTTTAATATCTTATCTAATCGAGCCTTTTCAACATTTAGTATCTTTCCTCTTAAAGGAAGAATCGCTTGAGTAGCACGATCTCTTCCTTGTTTAGCACTACCACCAGCTGAATCACCCTCTACTAAATATATCTCACTAAGAGCTGGGTCTTTTTCAGAGCAATCGGCTAATTTCCCAGGTAATGCTGTGTTTTCTAAAACACCTTTTCTTCGGGTAAGTTCTCTAGCTTTTTTTGCAGCTTCCCTTGCTCTTTGAGCCTTTAGGGCCTTGTCCACAATTAATTTTGCTTCACTTGGGTTTTCTTCAAGAAAAGCCTCTAAATTTTCATTAGTGATGGTCTCAACAACCCCACGAACCTCACTATTTCCTAGTTTAGTCTTAGTTTGTCCCTCAAATTGTGGATCGGTTAATTTTATAGAAACAACTGCTGTTAATCCTTCTCTAATATCTTCTCCAAGTAAATTTGCATCTTTTTCCTTTAAAGCGCCAATTTTTCTAGCATAATCATTTACCACTCTTGTTAAAGCAGACTTAAAGCCGATTAAATGAGTTCCACCTTCTTGTGTATTGATATTGTTTGCAAAGCTAAAGATATTTTCTGTATAGGATTCAGTATATTGCATTGCAATTTCTACTACAGATTCATCCTTTTCTTTTTCAAAGTAAACAACCTTATCATGAACTGCTTCTCTATTTTTATTAAGATGCTTTACGAATTCAATAATTCCACCATCATAGTGAAATATATTCTTTTTCTCTTCTTCCTGTCTCTCATCAATAAGGATTATCTTAATCCCTTTATTAAGAAAAGCTAGTTCTCTTAATCTATATTCTAGCGTCTCATATTTGTATTCTGTCTCTTCAAAAATCTCAGCATCAGGCTTAAATGACACAGTCGTACCTGTTCCCTCTGTTTCTCCCACTATCTGAACGTCTGATAAAGGATTTCCTCTTTCATATCGCTGTTGATATAACTTTCCATCCTTTTTAATTTCCACTTCAACGTATTCAGATAATGCATTAACTACGGAAACCCCTACTCCATGAAGTCCACCGGACACTTTGTATCCTCCTCCACCAAACTTTCCACCGGCGTGAAGAACAGTAAGTACGGTTTCCAATGTTGATTTACCCGTCTTGGGATGGATATCTACGGGTATTCCCCTCCCATTATCCACTACTCTAATTGCATTATCCTTGAGAATAGTGACAGTAATTTCATCACAATAACCAGCCAAGGCTTCATCAATACTATTATCAACCACCTCATAGACTAAATGGTGTAACCCTTTAGGTCCTGTTGATCCGATGTACATGCCAGGTCTTTTTCTAACGGGTTCAAGACCTTCTAGAACTTGGATCTGCTGGGCTCCGTACTCTTGTATATTGTTTTCCATGTTACTACCTCCTACTGACACTTAAGTTCCTATAAGATTTTTAATTCTACGCAAATAATCTGCTAAAGAATCCATAGCAGATTAGTATTTTTCTATATCATCTATAAAGCCCGCTCTTTTTTGTAAGGTTAATGCTGAAATAGGAGAGTAGTAGACAATTGTTTTCCTGCTTTTTTTCCCGTTCTTAACTGATTTTTCTACTCTTTCAGTAATAACAAAGGATCTAGGTTCTTCTTGAAGAATCTCTTGTATAAACCCTTCTTCTTTACATACCTCTAAAAAGTTCTGGCTATACTTTGATTTCATAGTAGATTGAATATCAAAAATAGCAATAACGTCCTTTAATGGGACAACAACCTCTCCTCCTATATGAAGAAACATTACAATCACCTCTATTGTTTTTTCCATTCCTATATTATAACCTTAATTTTACATGAATAAAAGGCAGTTATTGCTTTTTTTTATAAATTAGTCACATTTTCTTACTTCGCCTTGGGAAACATAAAATACTCTTCTATTTTCTGTATTGGCTGTATTTAACTGACTAATCATTGTCGTGGTTATGAAGGTCTGGACATTTTTTAGATTATTGATGAGGTAATTTTGCCTCTTGATATCAAGCTCACTCATAACATCATCCAGTAATAGTACAGGATATTCCCCTACTTCACCTTTAATCAGCTCTAGCTCTGCTAATTTTACGGATAGGGCCGCTGTCCTCTGTTGCCCTTGTGACCCGTAGTTTTTCACATCAATGTTGTTTACCTTAAAAACAAGTTCATCCCTATGGGGGCCCACTAATGTTAATCCTCTTCGATACTCCATACTGCTATTTTCACCGATCTTTTTTAGAAATGTATCTACAATTTCTTTAAATTCATCTTTTTCTTTAAAGGGTACATTGCTATCATATTGTATTTCAAGGGTTTCAACTTCTTCTGTTATCTTTCGGTGCATTAATTTTGCTAATATACCCATTCTTTTTATGAATTTCTTTCGGTATGTAATAATTGTTGCCCCTGCCTCCGCCAATTGTTGATTCCAGATTTCAAGGTCTATTTTTCTACCTCTGCTTTCCTTTAGCAATTTATTCCTCTGTTGTAATATCCTATTGTACTGATTTAGCGTGTAATAATATTTAGGATATATTTGGCAAATTTCATTGTCTATAAATCTCCTCCGCTCTCCTGGTCCACCTTTGACAATTTTTAAATCATCAGGTGCAAAAATGACAACATTCAAATTTCCTAACAATTCGCCTAACTTTGTCAAAGGAATCTGATTTACCTTTAACTTTTTCTTCTGGGTAGTATCTAGTCTAACTTCTATTAATGTCTCTCCAGATAATCTTTTAACATTAACTTTGGTATAGGCCTGATTCTTACCGAATTTAATTAATTCTTGATCCTTGTTTGTTCTAAATGATTTCCCCATAGCGGACAGGTATAGCATCTCAATAATATTGGTTTTCCCTTGAGCATTTTCTCCTACAAATATATTTAATCTAGGATGAAGTTGTAAATATAATTCTTGATAGTTCCTAAAGTTAACTGCTTTAACTTCTTCAATAAACATGCTTTCATCCCCCTATAGTAACCTAAAACAATTTTACTCGACTTTGATTTCAATATCACCAAACTTTACAATATCACCTTGTCTAATTTTTTTTCCCCTCTGGGTCGTAATAACTCCATTTACTTTAACCTCTCCACTTAGGATCATTAATTTAGCTTCTCCACCACTGCCTACTGCGTTGCTAAATTTTAGTAAAGAGTCTAGTTTAATGTATTCATTTTCTATTTTGATTTTTATAGCCATCTGGAATCCTCCTTTTTAAATGTGTATTTAGTATTATTAACTGTTGTTTGACTATTATTAATTATGATTATGTAGTATTTTTATGATAAAAATATAAACCCAGCATTTGCTGGGTTAAATTAACTAGTGTAATCTCACAGGAAGAACTAAGTATACATAGTTGTCGTTATCTACAGGTCTTATAATTCCTGGGCTTACTCCTGTCGTTAAAGTAATGAATATTTCCTCATCTTCAATTACCTTTAAAGCTTCTATAAAGTATTTTGAATTAAAGGCGATTTCTAAATCATTACCTTCCAATTGTATTGGTATCTCTTCATATACTTTTCCTAGTTCGGAGTTGGACGTAATAATCATTTTGTCGTCTTTAATTGTAAATTTAACTAGATTACTCTTACCCTCTCTACCTAATAAAGAAGCTCTCTCTATACTGTTTAATAAATTCTTAGTATTAATCTTCACCCTTGATTTATATTCCTTAGGAAGAATCTGATTATAATTAATGAATTCCCCCTCAAGCAATCTTGATATTAACTTAGTATTGCCTATAGTGAATAATCCATGATTTTCTGTTAGTGATACTTTAATAGGCTCATCTTCATCCA
This sequence comes from Alkaliphilus hydrothermalis, assembly GCF_016908555.1. Taxonomy (GTDB): domain Bacteria; phylum Bacillota; class Clostridia; order Peptostreptococcales; family Natronincolaceae; genus Alkaliphilus; species Alkaliphilus hydrothermalis. The sequence continues at coordinate 73,866 of NZ_JAFBEE010000014.1, read as the reverse complement.
TATTCATAATTCTACTGATTTCGTTCAATGTTTTAGCTGGAATGACAACTTTGTAATTATCTACTGCATTAATGCTTCCTCTTCTTAAAGCTAATCTATATCCATCTAATGCCACCATATTTAAGATTGATTCTTCGATTTCAACTAATACTCCAGTTAGTATTGGTCTAGACTCGTCTTGAGATGTTGCAAATACAGTTTGACGAATCATATTTCTAAATATCTCCTGAGGTATTAAATAGGTTTGTTCTTCTTCAACTACTGGTAACTCAGGGAATTCAGATGCACTTTGACTTAAGATATTAATTTCTGTATGTTCACACTTAATTAGTATTTGACTATTTTCATCTATACTAATTTCAACGTTTGAATCGGGTAGTTTTCTGATAATCTCACTAAATAGTCTTGCGTCAATAACGATAGATCCTTCTTTTCTTACGTCTGCCTCAATAATATTTTCTATCCCAATCTCTAAGTCAGTTCCTACTAGTTTTAATTGACCCATCTTAGCTTCTAAATAAATCCCCTTTAGTATAGTTAGAGTTGTTTTAGAAGAAACAGATTTTTGTACAATGGAAATACTATTTAGTAGATTTTTTTGAGGACATGAAAAGTGCATTGTGGATAACCTCCTTTGCAGATTTATATATAAATAATATAAAAAAATAGTAGTAATAGTAATAGGTCCTGTTAGTTTGTTAGTAAGAGGGTCAGACCTTTATATTCAGCAGTTTTGTTGTGTGAATAACATGTGTAGAAGTGGGACTATTTTATCCACAAATTCAGAGAAAAAAAACAGAAATAAAGTATCAACATGATATACACAGTTAAATGTTGATGGATTTTAGTATCACATATCACCTTTTAATTCCTTCATAATCGTTTCGATGGTTTCCTTCAAATTTGCATCTGATTGAATATCATTCGATATTTTATCATGGGCATGCATAACTGTAGTATGGTCCCTACCTCCAAACTCTTCACCTATTTTAGGTAAAGATAGGTCAGTAAGTTCTCTTGTAATGTACATAGCAATTTGTCTAGGAAAAGCAATGGCCCGAGTTCTCTTTTTAGAATCTATATCCTCTAACCTAATATTATATCTCTTTGCAATAACTTCTTTAATTAAAGGAATATTTAGCTGCTTAGGTTTTGAAGAGAAAATTTCCTTCAGAGCTTCGCTTGCAAGCTCAACGGTGATTTCGCTATTAGTTAATGAAGAATAGGCTACAATTCTTATTAAAGCCCCTTCTAATTCCCTAATGTTAGCCTGTATTTTTTTTGCTATAAATATAGTAACCTCATTTGGAACATCGATATTCTCCATCTGAGCTTTTTTTCTCAGAATAGCAATTCTTGTTTCAAAATCAGGTGGTTGAATATCTGTAATCAAACCCCATTCAAATCGAGATCTCAAACGATCTTCTAATGTTGGAATCTCTTTAGGAGGACGATCACTGGATATAATAATCTGTTTGTTGGATTCATGCAGCGCATTAAAAGTATGGAAAAACTCTTCTTGAGTTCGCTCTTTACCAGCAATGAATTGAATATCATCCACTAATAGCACGTCCACATTTCGATAACGATTTCTAAATTCAACATTTCTATCGTCACGAATAGAATTAATTAATTCATTTGTAAAAGTTTCAGATGATACATAGGCAACCCGTGCTTTTGGGTCATTTTCCAATATAAAATGTCCAATTGCATGCATTAAGTGGGTTTTACCTAATCCAACACCTCCATATATAAATAGAGGATTGTAAGCTTTGGCTGGTGCTTCAGCTACAGCAACTGATGCTGCATGGGCAAAACGATTACTATTACCTATGACAAATGTATCAAAGGTATATTTAGGATTCAGATTAGTTGACGAAAGATTAGTTTCTATTTGTTGTAATTTCTGAGATTTAGTATGTTCTTTTTTAATATTTTGTATATTTTCTTCTGTTGGGATAACAAACTGAATTTCATACTTTTTTGAAGTAATCTGTTTTATGGCATTACTAATAAGCGTGACATAACGGGTGGTTAAAATTCCTTTAGTAAAATCGTTTGGCACGCCTAAAATGATTTGATTACCTTCCATTGATATAGGCTCAATGGTTTTAATCCAAGTATTAAAGCTTACTTCAGTTAGTTCAGTTTTGATTAAGTTTTCTGTTTTATCCCAAATCTCAGATAGGTTGTTAAGCATAGAACAGCCCCCTAATAGTTTGTTATATATATGAATTTTAAAATTATTTTTTAGACTTGTCCTCATGTTTATCCACAATAATAGTAAGCAAATAGCATATAAAAAGAAAAAAAACAAATTAATAATTATCTACAGATTATATTTAATAGAATGTGGATAAGCTATTCCTTAAGGGGTTATGTTCCTACCATAGAACATTTATTAACAATATCGATAATTTAATTATACACAAAAAAAAACCCCAAAATCAAATACATATTTATTAAAAATCTGAGTAACTTTTAAGTTATGCACAACAATATCCACATATTGTGCATAAATGTGAAGAATGTGAATAAATTCATAAAAGTTATCAACAAGTATTAATATAATATCAAATATTTTTAGCTTTTTCAACAAATATAAAAAAATATCCACAAAAGAAGACATATCCATAATATTATTATCCACAATTAAGTGATCTGTTTTATCTTGACATGATACTCTAATATAGTTATAATCTATTTGTGTTATTATTTTTAAGTACCATAGTGGTATATATTTTGATGAATATCAAAGTTTATTAGATAGAAGTACTAATATAGTACTTGAAGGGGGTGTTTTGAAGTGAAAAGAACATATCAGCCAAAGAAAAGACAAAGAAGCAAAGAACATGGTTTCAGAAAAAGAATGAGCACTAAGAACGGCAGAAATGTATTAAAAAGACGTAGATTAAAAGGCAGAAAGAGATTAACTGCTTAATGCATACATCGACTGCTAAGGCCGCAATTTGTGGCCTTTTCTTGTAATTATGGGAGATGGTAAATTTATGACGATGCAAAGTTCAACCAGTACTAATAGTACAATTAATACAATAAGAAAAGATCGAGAGTTTAGACAGGTATACAAGTATAGTAAGTCAATGGCAAATAAGCTACTGATTATATACATTATGCCTAATCAATCGGAGTCTAATCGTGTAGGGTTGACGGTATCCAAAAAGGTTGGAAAAAGTGTTGTTAGAAGTAGAGTGAAAAGATTAATGAAGGAGAGTTTTAGATTAAACCATCATCGCATAAAAAGTGGGTATGATATTGTATTTGTGGCAAGAGTGGGATGCAATGAAGCTACATATCAAGAAATCGAGAGCGCTATGTTGCACTTGCTGAAAAAAATGAAACTATATAAGTAATAAATTGGAGTGGGTAACTTGCTGAAGAGTCTATGTATTTCGCTAATCCGTTTTTATCAAAAATGGGTTTCTCCATTAAAAGGACAAACCTGTCGATTCTACCCCACTTGTTCCCAATACAGTATAGAGGCTTATCAAGAATATGGTTTTTTTAAAGGTACTTATTTAATGATTATGAGAATATTAAGGTGTCACCCCTTCCATCCAGGGGGATATGATCCCTTAAAGAAATAAAAGCAGCTAGGGGGTTTTAAATTTGTCGGCATTAGCAAAACCGTTAGGTATGTTGTTAAAAATGATTTTTGATTTAACTAACGACTATGGGATATCCATTATTGTATTTACTATTGTAGTAAAGCTACTAATAGTACCTTTGACTCTAAAGCAAACAAAATCCATGAAGCAAATGCAGGAAATTCAGCCTAAGTTAAAGGAATTACAAGAAAAGTATAAAGATGACAAAGAAAAATTAAATATTAAAACAATGGAGCTTTATAAAGAACATCAAGTAAGTCCATTTGGTGGATGTCTACCTTTATTGATTCAATTACCAATTTTATTTGGTCTATTTGCTGTTCTTAGAAATCCCGGTTTGTATGTATTTGGTTCCGAAGAAATATACAAAAGCATTGATACTAGTTTCCTTTGGTTACCAAACTTAGCAGACCCAGAAAAATTAGTATTACCTTTATTAGCTGCGTTAACTACTTTCCTTTCTAGTTATACAATGTCTTCTTCTAATAAAGGCGACCAAACCCAAAAGATGATGATGTATTTCTTCCCTATCATGATTTTTATCTGGGGAAGAGGCTTTCCAGCAGGACTAACTCTTTATTGGGTAGTAAGTAATGGATTCCAAGTAGTACAACAATTATTAATCTCAAAACCTTATGCCAGAGCAAAGGAGGGTTCTAATTAATATGAACTTGATTGAAACCACTGGTAAAACTGTTGATGAAGCAATTGAAGCAGGTTTAAAAGAATTAAGCAAAGCCAGAGAACAAGTGCAGATCGAAATATTAGAAAAACCAGCTAAGGGGTTCTTGGGTTTAATCGGAAATAAAATGGCAAGAGTTAAATTAACAGTCCTTGATCTTCCTGAGGATGATGCAAAAAACTTCTTAAATGATGTGTTAATGACGATGGGAATCGAAGCAGAAATACATGCTAAACTGGAAAAGGACAACTTAAATGTCAACATAGAAGGACCTAATATGGGTGTCATCATTGGTAGAAGAGGACAAACACTTGATTCCCTACAGTATCTTGTAAGCCTAGTGGTTAATAAGAATAGAGATAACTACCTAAAGGTATTTATTGATACTGAAAACTACCGTGAGAAGAGGGAAGAAACCTTAGTACGTCTAGCAAATAAAATGGCGAGAAAGGCTAAAAAGATTGGAAAAACAATATCTTTAGAGCCAATGAACCCATATGAAAGAAGAATCATTCATGCTGCTTTACAGGGTAATCCCTTTGTTCAAACCTTCAGTGAGGGTGATGAACCTTATAGAAAGGTTGTAATTACACTAAAGAAATAAAACGTAAAACCCAGTATAATTACTGGGTTTTTGTAATTAATATATGATTAAATTTAAAAAGATTCCTCCTTATGTAATCGAATTAGTTGATATTTGGTATAATACTAATAGATTTTACATGATTATGATATCTTTTAGATTTAGATAAGTACATATAAAGAATATAAATTGAGGTGGAAGAATGTTTTTAGATGATACGATTGCGGCCATAGCAACAGCTCCTGGGGAAGCAGGAATTGGGATAGTTAGAATCAGTGGAGATAAAGCATTATTAATAACAGATAAAATATTTAGATCCTTAAAGGGGATGAAACTTAGTGAATTTCCTACTAGAAGGTTAACCTATGGGCATATCTTTAATCCTGAGACGGAGGAAAAAATTGATGAAGTGCTTGCTGTATATATGAAGGGGCCCAATACATATACAAAAGAAGATATTATAGAAATAAACTGTCATGGCGGGATGATTCCTGTTAAAAGAATTTTAGAGGTTGTTCTAAATCAAGGGGCAAGAATGGCTGATGCTGGAGAATTTACGAAAAGGGCATTTTTAAATGGACGGATTGATTTGGCTCAGGCAGAGGCTGTTATGGATCTGATTAGCGCCAAGACTGAAAAAGGGTTTGATGTCGCATTAGATCAGTTGGAGGGTTCTTTATCTAAAAGGGTTGAAAAACTAAGGAATGACGTATTAGAATTATTAGCCCATATAGAAGTATCTATTGACTTTTCAGAGGAGGACGTAGATGAGATTGCCCTTGATTTGCTATTAAATAAGTCTATCGAACTAGAAAAATCCTTAAGTTATTTGTTGGAAACAGCCGATACAGGAAAAATTTTAAGAGAAGGATTGAGTACTGTAATCGTAGGAAAGCCCAATGTAGGCAAGTCGTCCCTACTCAATACACTATTGAGGGAATCTAGGGCTATCGTAACTGATGTTCCAGGTACAACGAGGGATGTAATTGAAGAGCATTTAAATGTCAAAGGGATACCTCTTAAATTAATTGATACGGCTGGTATAAGAGAAACTCAAGATATAGTAGAACAAATCGGAGTGAAGAAATCTAAGGAATTTTTCAACAAAGCAGATTTAATCATCTTTATGCTGGATGCTTCCAGGACACTAACAGAAGAGGATGTTCAAATCATCGAATTAATCCAAAATAAAAAAGCCCTTGTATTATTAAACAAGACTGACCTACCAATGGAAATAGATATAGATAGAATTAAAAATTTACTAGGTGAAAAGCAGATTATAAAAGTATCCTTAGTAGATGAGACGGGTATTGATCAAATAGAAAATTACCTTGAAGAAATCGTCTACAGGGGAGAGGTGCGGGCTAAAGATCGACTACTGGTGACAAATGTTAGACATAAAAATGCAATAGAGAGAAGTTTGAAGAGCCTAAGGGATGGTATAGAAGCAATTAGAAATAGGTTACCTATGGACTTTATAGAAGTAGATTTTAAAAATACATGGGATTTTTTAGGAGAAATTACTGGTGATACTGTTGGGGAAGATTTAATAGACCACATTTTCCAGAACTTCTGTATCGGAAAGTAAGTAGGGTTTTTATTAAGGTAGTTTAGTTATTCTATATTAGGAATAAAACGGAGGAGATATAGATGAAGTATCATAGAGGAACGTATGATATCATTATTGTTGGTGGTGGACATGCTGGTTGTGAAGCTGCGTTGGCATCAGCAAGAATGGGTTGCAACACATTAATGTTAACCTTGACATTAGATGCCATTGCTATGATGCCCTGTAATCCATCTATAGGAGGCACAGGAAAAGGACATTTAGTAAAAGAAATAGATGCCCTTGGTGGAGAGATGGGGATAAATACAGATAGAGCTTTTATTCAGAGTCGAATGTTAAATACTGCTAAGGGGCCTGCTGTACATTCCCTAAGGGCTCAAGCTGACAAAACAAGGTACCATATTGAAATGAAAAAAACAATTGAAAACCAAGAAAACCTTGACTTAATTCAAGGGGAGGTAGTGGATCTAATTGTTGAAGAAAATACTGTCAAAGGTGTTGTCATGAGGAGTGGAGCTGAGTTTCATAGTAAGGCTGTTGTATTGGCAACAGGTGTTTATCTAAGAAGTAAGATATTTATTGGGGAATTTAATTATGAGGCTGGACCCAATGGTCTGTTTCCTGCATTGTTTTTAACAGATCGATTAAAGAGCCTTGGATGTGATTTACGAAGATTTAAGACTGGTACCCCGGCTAGAATACATGCCGACACAATTGACTACTCTAAAATGACCATTCAGCCTGGTGATGAGGAAATTGTTCCATTCTCTTTTATGAATGACAAGTTGAGTTTAGAACAGCATCCTTGTTGGTTAACGAGAACTACAGGTGATACATTGAGGATTATCAAACAAAACCTACATAGATCGGCCTTCTACCGGGGAGATATGGAGGGTGTAGGACCTAGATATTGCCCATCTATAGAAGACAAGGTAGTTCGATTTGAAGATAAGCAAACCCATCAGTTGTTTATAGAGCCTGAGGGAGTAGACACAAAAGAAATGTATGTACAGGGAATGTCCACAAGTCTACCAGAGGAAGTACAAATAGAAATGCTACATTCTGTAGTTGGCCTAGAGGATTGCAAAGTCATGAGACCAGCCTACGCCATAGAATATGACTGTATTAATCCAACACAACTAAAGCCATCTCTTGAGATTAAGCATGTGGAGAATCTTTTTAGTGCAGGTCAATTCAATGGAACATCTGGTTATGAAGAAGCAGCGGCCCAAGGATTAATGGCTGGCATAAATGCTGTTTTAAAAATCAGAGGTGAAGAGCCCTTAGTATTAGACCGTTCAGAAGCCTACATTGGGGTAATTATAGATGATTTGGTGACAAAAGGAACAAATGAGCCATATCGTATGATGACTTCACGGGCAGAATATAGACTAGTTCTAAGACAAGATAATGCTGATCTGAGGCTTACTGAGAAAAGCTACAAGATAGGTTTGGCTACTAAAGAGAGATACGATAAGGTAATGGATAAGAAGATAAAGGTAGAGGCAGAGATTGAGCGATTAAAGGGTAAATCAGTTTCACCAAATGTAGCTAACCCTATTCTAGAAGAAATAGGAAGCGCATTATTAAAGGGTGGTATTTCCCTATATGAGCTCTTAAAAAGGCCAGAAGTATCCTATCAAGAAATTAAGAGAATAGAAAATGGGGAAGAGCATGAATTACTAAAGTATGTAGAGGAACAGGTTTCTATCGTTATAAAGTACGAGGGCTATATCGAAAAGCAGCTGAGACAAATAGATCAGTTTAAGAAGCTTGAAAACAAAAAAATTCCTGAAGATATTGAGTTTCACAGCATTGATGGCTTGAGACTAGAAGCTAGACAAAAGCTTACGGATATCAGACCTTTATCGGTTGGTCAAGCATCCAGAATATCAGGAGTATCTCCTGCAGATATATCCGTCTTATTAGTCTACCTTGAACAAAGAAGAAGACAGGGGAAGGGAGAAGTCTAATGGATTTACGAGACATGTTAATAGAAGGTTGTAGACAGTTGGATATTAAAGTTAATGATACACAAGTAGAGCAATTGCTAACCTATAAGGATGTGCTTTTGGAATGGAATCAAAAGATGAATTTGACAGCCATTCAAGATGAAAAAGATGTAATTATTAAACACTTTTTAGATTCCATTACATGCTTAAAGGTAAAGGAGTTTAAAAATGAAGGGAAGTTAATCGATGTAGGAACGGGTGCAGGATTCCCTGGAATCCCTTTAAAGGTATTTAATCCTAATATACAACTCACTTTATTGGATTCTTTAAACAAAAGACTCAACTTTTTGAAGGAAGTATGTAATCAACTGGACCTAGATGGGGTTCAGTTTTCCCATGGTAGAGCTGAGGACTACGGACAGGATGCTAAGTATAGGGAACAGTTTGATTTTGTCGTAGCGAGGGCTGTCGCGTCTCTAAATGTACTCTCAGAATATTGTCTACCCTTTGTAAAAATGAATGGCTATTTTATTTGTCAAAAGGGACCATTGGTGGAGGATGAGCTTAAGGATGCCCAAAAGGCAATCAAGGTCCTTGGTGGTGAAGTTGAGGATTTATTAAGTATTCAGTTACCTTTTAGTGATATTAATCATCGTATTGTTATCATTAAAAAAGTAAAGCAAACCCCGACAAAATACCCTAGAAAAGCTGGAACTCCTGGCAAAAATCCAATTATTTGATTAAAAAAAGTAGTTTTTTGTAAAACGAAAATATATTTTCTACTCTGTTTTTGCAGGACTCAACTTTTTTTTATCGAATTATATTTATTAAAGGAACTAATGAAGAAGAGAGGGATATAATCGATGAATACTGCGGAGAAACAAATTATCGAGGTTTCGATAAACTCTATCATTCCCAATCCATATCAGCCAAGGAAAACTTTTTCTCAAATTAGTTTAGACGAGCTAAGTCAGTCAATTAAAGTATATGGAATACTACAGCCTATTAGTGTTAGGCAAATTGGAGAGGAAAAGTACGAACTAATTGCAGGGGAAAGACGTTTAAAGGCGGCAAAACTGGCTGAACTTCAGTCTGTACCTGCTATTGTTCACCATGACTACAATGATAAGGATTCTGCTGTTTTAGCAATTATTGAGAACTTACAACGGGAAGACCTAAATTTTATCGAAGAGGCTGAGGGGTATTATAACTTAATTCAAGATCACGGGTTTACTCAACAGGAATTGGCTGAGCATGTTGGTAAAAATCAATCAACTATTGCTAACAAAATGAGGATTCTTCGATTAAGACCTGATATTAAGAAGACCCTCTTGGAAAATAACTTGACAGAAAGACATGCAAGAGCATTATTGAAACTTCCCGATGATGACTTAAGAACGGTGGCATTAGAAAAAATTATTAAGTATGATTACAATGTTAAGAAAACTGAAGACATAGTACAGGTTATGTTGGAGGAAATAAGCCAAGAAAAAGAACCTAAAAACAATAAAAAAATTAGGAGTTTTATGAACTATAGAATATACATTAACACAATTAAACAAGCCTATGATGCCATTAAAGACAAGCAAGAAAAGGCTGAGTTTAATCAAGTAGATAAAGGTGAGTACATAGAAGTAACAGTAAAGATACCTAAAAGTTAACATGCTGATATAATAGCTTAGATGAAAGATTACTATAAAACTAGTAATCTTTTTTGTGCTTCAATATGTAATTAGTTTATTAAATGTACAAATAAACTTGTTAATTTCAAATATAAAAAAGCTTGATGCGATTATATTTTACCTGATAATGTCAGCAAACCGATAATGATAAAAATTACGCCTGCAGCCATCTGTAAGTAGTGGGGATCTATAAATTTATTTATATAGGTAGCTGCAATAACCCCTACGAAAGAACTCAGTATTAAAGCTAAAGATGAGCCTATAAATACAGGCCAAACGGATTTTGCTTGTGTTGCTAAAAGCATTGTTTGTAGTTGTGTTTTATCACCTAATTCTGCGAAAAACACGATTACAAAGGTTGTAAAGATTACTCGTAGCATTTTAATGCCCCCTTAGTTATATATGTTATTTGTAAAATGCTCTATATCATTAGTATGTTTCAGATAATCAATTTAGAAATACTTTACTTTTTTTTATAAAACAAATTTAATTTTATTGTAAAGAAGGAGTTTTATATATCTTTTTAGACAGATTATTGATAGAATAAATGTATCCAAAAAAATTTTAATTTTTTATTACATTTTTTATGATTTCTTATTAGGATGAGCATATATTTATGTATAAGTATTAGTTTAAAGATGGACAGGCTAGGTGTAGTTGTTTGATTTATTTAAATATTATTTTACATTAAAACTAAAAAGCAGGGTTATTAAACTTATTTGACGAAATAAAAATAATATAGTTGTTCCGTAGGGAGGGAGTGAGAAGTGATGAGTAAAGTTGTTGCAATTTTTAATCAAAAAGGCGGGGTAGGTAAGACGACAACAAACGTTAATTTAAGTGCATGTATTGCTAAAAAGGGAAAAAAAGTTTGTGTTATCGATATTGACCCTCAAGGTAACACCACAAGTGGTTTTGGCATTGATAAAACTGTATTAGAGTATAGCATATATGATGTCATTGTTAATGAAGTAGATATTAATAAGGTTATTATTAAGACTGATTACGAAAATCTTGATATAGTACCATCAAGCGTACAATTAGCAGGAGCTGAAATAGAATTGGCTCAGATGGAAGGCCGTGAAAACAAGTTAAGATATGCGTTAAATCAGATTAGATCAGAATATGACTACATTTTTATTGATTGCCCCCCTTCTTTGGGACTATTAACGATTAACTCCCTTTCAGCTGTGGATGGAGTGTTGATTCCTATTCAGTGTGAGTATTATGCTTTAGAGGGCGTTAGTCAATTGATGAACACCATTCAATTAGTCAAGAGGAGTATTAATCCTTCACTGGAAATTGAGGGTGTAGTAATCAGTATGTTTGATGGTAGAACCAATTTATCCATACAGGTGGTGGATGAGGTAAAAGCCTACTTCAAAGGTAAAGTCTATACAACCATCATTCCTAGAAATGTTAGATTAGCAGAAGCCCCTAGCTTTGGACAACCAATTATCTATTACGATGAAAAGTCAAAAGGTGCTGAAGCCTATGTAGAATTAGCTGAAGAGTTTCTTGATTTTGAGGAGGACGTGATTTAGATGACAAAAGCGAAAAAGAGAGGGCTTGGTAAGGGATTAGAAGCTCTAATTCCTCAAACAAATACAGTACATATTGAAGAAGATTCAATAGTTGAGGGAAAAGTACATAATATAAATATTAATAAAGTATATCCTAATGTAAATCAACCTAGAAAAGACTTTCAACAGGAGCAAATACTAGAACTTGCACAATCCATAAAAAATCACGGTTTTATCCAGCCCATAATTGTAATGAAGGAAGAAAAGGGTTATATGATTATTGCTGGTGAACGTAGATGGAGGGCGGCAAAGGAACTTCAACTGCAAGAGATACCTTGTATTGTTAAGCAATATGAAGATCATAGAATTTTAGAAATTGCCTTAGTTGAGAATCTACAGAGGGAAGACTTAAATGTTATTGAAGAAGCACTGGCATATCAGCAAATCCTGAAGGACTACAGTATCACTCAAGAACAACTATCAGAGGCGATTGGTAAAAGTAGACCATATATTGCAAATTCCATTAGATTACTTAATCTGGATGAAAGAGTAATAGAAATGATTCGATTAGGTCAAATTAGTAGTGGACATGGACGAGTACTCCTTAGACTAGATAACCTTGAAAATCAATATAAGGTAGCTCAACAGATACTAGAGCATCAGTTAAACGTAAGACAGTTAGAAGAGCTAATAGAGCCTAAAAACACCTCTAATAAAAAAGAAAAAACAAGCAAATCTAAGGATTACATTTTGCTAGAAATTGAAGATAGTTTGAAAAAGAGATTTGGAACTAAAGTAACCATCAATAAAGGACCTAAAAAAGGTAAGATAGAAATAGAATATTACAATGAAGATGACTTGGAAAGAATTGTAGAGTTGTTAGAGAGGGCATAATTAGTTTAAAATATATATAGCACAAACTATCAAAGTAATGTTTCACGTGAAACATAAACCGATTAACAACAAAACAAAATTAGTTATACCAACAGTATTTTATTAGAAATATAATAAAATAAACTGTGGCAATCAGATGATTACTGAATATGGTATGATTAAGAATCAATTTCCTTGAAAAGTGAGGAGGAATTTAATGATTTATTTAGATAATGCTGCAACAACCTATCCGAAGCCAGAGTCAGTTTATGAGGCTATCCTACACCAGATGAAAAATTTTGGAGCTAATCCTGGAAGGTCAGGTCACAAAATGGCAATAGAAGCCGGTAGGTCAATCTTTAATGCTAGGGAGCTAGTTGCTAGACTATTTAATATAGATAATCCAATGCAAATAATCTTTACTTCCAACGCAACCGAAGCTTTAAATTTAGCTATTAAGGGACTTTTGAAAGCAGGAGATCATGTGATTACAACTAGTATGGAACATAACTCTGTTTTAAGGCCTATTACAACATTAGAAAAAATAGGGGTAAAAAATACAATCATACAATGTAGTGGGGCAGGATACGTGGAGCCTAGCGATGTAAAGAAGGCTATTAACGAAAATACGAAGTTGATTGTAATGACCCACGCCTCTAATGTAACGGGGACATTGATGCCAATTGAAGAAATTGGAAAGATAGCAAAAGAAGCAGGTATTAACTTCTTAGTAGATGCTGCTCAAACTGCTGGAGTTTATGAAATAGATGTAAAAAAACTTAACATTGACTTACTGGCACTTCCTGGTCACAAGGGCTTATTGGGGCCACAAGGAACTGGACTATTGTATATTAGAGAAGGTCTAGATATAATGCACTTTAAAGAAGGTGGAACAGGAAGTAAATCGGAAGAATTAGTACAGCCAGAGATGTTGCCAGATCGTTACGAAAGTGGAACTCCCAACACTCCTGGTATTGCTGGTTTAGCAAAAGGTATTGAATTTATCATGGAGACTGGGTTGGATAAAATTAGACAACATGAAGAGGCGCTTACCCAGCAGTTTATCGATGAGATAAGTCATATTCATCAGGTGAAAATATATGGACCAAAGGATGCTAAAAGACAGGCTGCAGTAGTCTCAATCAATATAGGAGAAGAGGATTCTTCGGAAATCGCTTATATACTAGATAAGGTTTTTAATATAGCTGTTCGTCCTGGGCTACACTGTGCACCCCATACCCATAAAACTATTGGAACTTTTGAACAAGGAACAGTTCGTTTTAGCTTTGGGTACTTTAATAAAAAAGAAGATGTAGAAGCAGCAGTAGCTGCTATAAAAGAGATATGTGAACAACTGTAAGGGATGCGTTGGCATCCCTTAATCCATGAACTTAGCAGGGCACTCTCAGAAACAATATTTTAAATAACTATTTTCCTTTATAAACAATACTTAGAACTTTGATAACTGAAGGGAGAAAAGCAAATGGAAAACATTTTATTATTTGTAGAAGAATACACTATACCAATCATCATTGGTTGTGCAATCATGAATATAGTAATTGTAGTATTACTAGCAATTAACTATGCACTAACCTCCAGCCTGAAGGACAAGTATAGAAAGCTAGTTAAGGGAACTAGTGGTAAGAATATAGAAGGCATTTTAATGGAACATATGGAAAATGTTGAATCTGTAAAGGAAGAGCTACAATCCATTTATCGTAAACTCGATATCATTGATAACAAAATAAGTTTTTGTGTTCAAAAAGTAGGAATCATTAGGTATAATGCTTTTCAGGATACTGGTAGTGATTTAAGCTTCTCTATAGCCCTATTGGATGATAATAATGATGGAATTATTCTAACAGGTATTCATGGTAGAGCCGAAAGTATCTCCTACGCTAAGCCAATTAAAAAGGGAGTATCCAACTATAGCCTATCTGTAGAAGAATTACAAGCGCTAGAAAGAGCGAAATGTAATCTTTTAGATCATACTGACGTGCAAGGAAGCAGAAGTAAAAGAGAGGTTGGTTAAGTGAAGAAATTATCCTATCTATTTATAGTTAACCCTGTAGCTGGAAACTACAAAGCTAATAAGGTTATGGATGTCCTCAAAATTCAATTAGAAGGAAGTAATATAGACTACAAAGTAGCGTATACAACCCATAAGGGGGGAGCAGCAGACTTATTAAATAAAATGAATTTCAATCCTTATGATGTTATTGTTGCAGTTGGTGGAGATGGAACAGTCAATGAAGTAATCAATAGTATGGTAGGAACAGACAAAATTATCGGTATAATCCCCAGTGGGACAGGCAATGACTTAGCTAAAAGCTTGAACATTCCACCCAATCCTGTTGAAGCTTTAGATATGATTATAAATGGTGAAGTTGTAAGCATTGATGTAGGTAGGGCAGATGATAGATACTTCACGAATGTAGCTTCTATTGGTTTAGATGCTGAGATTGCATATCATGCGAATAAAATGAAGAAGAAATTATCTGGCACTAAAGCATATATCCTTTCTTTGATTAAGGTACTGTGTACCTTTAAAAGCTTTCCTATTGAACTGGAACATGAAGGGGAAATTATAAAAAAAGAAGTTATGTTGGTGGCAGTATGTAATGGGAAATTCTATGGAGGTGGAATGAAGATTGCACCTGAAGCATCTTTATCCGATGGGAAACTGGATGTTTGCTTGATAGAAAAAATGCCTAAATTTAAGTTATTATTTCTCTTTCCTACTGTATATAAAGGGACACACAACAGATATAAAGAGGTACAGTTTTATAGAACAGATAAATTTATTATTAGGCCTAAAAGTGGATTATTAAACCTAGATGGAGAAGTCTTTAATCAAGATGAAGAATTGAAATTTTCAGTATTGAATAGTTATATTAAGGTAGCTTTGAGGAATCAGAAGGTTGAAATGATAGAAAATCAAATAGATCATAAAAAGATTAAGGCTCCAGCTAGTTAGCTGGAGTTATTTTATGTAAGAATAAATGAAAGGACAGGACACATAATAACTGATAACTCCCACAATGAATATAGAGAGAAAATCTAACATAAAGGATTTATCCGAAAGGTTATAGTATTGAATTCCTTTTTTTTAGATAAACTATAGTCAGGGAGGTGTAATCATGAAAACAGTTGCAGTACAAGAAGACCTAGTGGATATTCGGGAAGCATTAAATAATAAAGGTTACAAAATTATTGATTTTAAGGATGAAGGGCATGTAGATGCGATTGTCTATACTAACCATCATAGTGGGATAGCTAGCTTGAATAATGATGTATCGAAGGATAATTTAGGGGCTGTTTTAGTAAATTCTACAAATAAAAGCATAGAAGAAATAGTATACATAATAGAAAAGAGAAGATATGGTAGCTTGTTTAGTTAAGTAGGAGATGTTTATAAGACTTATCTCATCAAAACTACAGCACTTGTAATATAAGTATTGGTATATAAATACCTGCTATTAAGTAAATCATTGAGACTAGATTGCATGTGACATTTGAATTAAGTCGGGAATCGATAGTAGGTATAATTTATGAACGGATACTTGTATAAATAAATATGTTGTCAGAAAAACTAGCGTTATTTTTAATATTAATAAAATAAAGACTCCTATGATTTTAGGAGTTTTTATTTTTATTGATCTAATGACAAATCAAGTGTTCTTTAGCTGGTTTATGATGACAAATTATTTATACCAGCTGTTGCTGCTGTTTCATTTTCCAAAGAGAAAAACGAATCCCCTCAGAAATGGTATCAGCCATTTTCATTACAAGATTTAATCTTGTATTTTGAAGAACCAAGTACTCCATATAGCCACTTAAATTAACAATACCTGTAATATGAATATTTCCTATACTAGGTAGTTCTTTATTAACACCGGCTCCAGGCTTTAAAGGCCCATCTCCTACTTTTACGTAGCCGACTCTCTCCATTCTACCTAAACAAGCATCAATAGCAATGATAAACGGGTTTTCATAGTTATTATATATTTCAGAAATTTTATCGTGTAGGTTTTTAGCGTGGACAGGTTCCTCTAAGGTACCTAATAGATAAACATTAGGATAATTTTTAATATGGTTCGCTAGTTTATATCCGATTAGGGGACCTAATGCATCTCCAGTAGAACGATCTGTTCCTATGCAAACGAATACGAGCTCCTTAAAAGGAAAATGATAGTGGTCCTGTATGTACTTCAATAATATAACACTGAAATCGATGTGAGACATAGGTATATTTACATTAATCGAATCTGACAGTTCAGGCTTTACTATTGGCATTAAAATTTCCTCCCTGAAATACATAAATTTTATATAGGAATTATGAAATAGGCTTAAGTATTATCTTTTAGTATTAAACAAGTCCATATGAAAATAGAGTTATCTTAAATATATGATTTTGTTGGGTTGATATAGAATATAAAAAGACAATTCTCAAACAAGTAAATTCTATTAACAGTTTGCCCCAAAATTCAATTTTGATACGCTAGCTTCATGGCGGAGCTTAAGAAGAGATTAAGTGGTTGACATATCAAGGGCCTCACAAGAGCAAAGAAGAACACAGGTCAATTATCAGTAGAGCCTATTTTTAAGAAGTAATCCTAGATTAAGTCAGGTAGTATTATTTCATGGTAATATACCTTGGTGCCTTCATAATATATTGTTGTATAGAGATGGAGGGGTGAAATAATGACAAGAAGAGCATCTATACTAACACTGGGGTGTATTTACATAGGAACAGTGATTGGAGCTGGCTTTGCCTCAGGACAGGAAATACTACAATTTTTTGGTAAACATGGTAAAATTGGAATAATAGGGGTTGTTTTATCAACAGTTATGTTTTGTGCATTAGGATCGAAGCTACTACAGATGGTCTATGAAAGAAGATTGAACAACTTTGATGATTTCTTGAGTATATACTTTGATCCAAGGAGCAGGCGAGCTACTAATACAATGATGACTTTTATTTTGTTAATAGGCTATTTTGTAATGTTAGCAGGGGGTGGGGCTATTCTAAAGGCCATGCTTGGCCTAGATAGCATATATGGTATCCTTATCATGTCAGGGCTTTGTTTTGGTACATTTATGTTTGGAGTTGATGGTATCGCTAAGGCTAATAATATAATTGTCCCCGTACTAATGCTTATTGTAGTTATATTTACTTCGTTAATCATTTATTATAATGCCTTTATGCTTGACTATTTTATGGAGAATCCATTAGGAGAAATTAAAATATTTTACGATAATGTCATAAGAGGGTTTGGAAGTGGGGAATGGAAAGTTAGTCTTTATATGGGCTTTGGATGGCTGTGGTCAGCTATATTATACTGCGCATTTAATAGCCTTGTGGCAGTTGTAGTCTTATCCTCCCTTAGACCGTTTATCAGAGATAGAAAGTCAGCAAAATATGGTGGAATCATTGGAGGTGTGGGATTAGGAGGGATGGCTCTCTTAATATTAATAAGTCTCTTGTTTTATTACTCTACAGTGTATAGATTAGAAGTTCCAATGATTGCTGTAGCCAATAACTTAGGGGCTGTTCCTAAGCAAATCTATAGTCTTTTATTATGGTTTGCAATGTTTACAACTGCCATCGCCAATGGATATGGTTGTATTACTAATGTTGTAGAGCTTGGGAAAATTCCTGAAGGG
This sequence comes from Alkaliphilus hydrothermalis, assembly GCF_016908555.1. GTDB lineage: Bacteria > Bacillota > Clostridia > Peptostreptococcales > Natronincolaceae > Alkaliphilus > Alkaliphilus hydrothermalis. The sequence goes on along the minus strand of NZ_JAFBEE010000014.1, from coordinate 55,711 downwards.
TGGAGTAGGTTATTAGTCTGTGTTGTGTCTATTCCACTGGCTATGGTTGGGTTTAAGCAACTAATTAGCTTTTTCTACCCAATATTAGGTTATATGGGGCTGTTATTTATCTTGTTGATACTGATGGGAAGAAAGAAGTAGCAGAGGAAAATTATAATTAATAGAGAATATGGCTATTTGAGAAAGGTTTATTAAAACAAAACAATACTCAAGATAGTCTGTGATTATGTCATGTTAATATGGTAAAATAGAGAAAAGGACGGACATAAGATGTAAAAAAACATAGGAATGTTTCACGTGAAACATAAGGGGGATTTAATAGTGAATAGAAAAAAGAGGATGATGCTGATACTAATATCTTTATTACTACTTCTATTAATTTTTAATCCAAAAACCATAACATATCTACAAGAGCAGTTTTTGGGAGATGAAAGAGAAGTTATTGATTTGATGGAATTGGAGCTACCCCATAGTAGTCAAATGGTGTATCATAAACTAGATGACCAATTACTACAGTACTGGGATGGTATTTTGTACTCCTATAGTATGGATGGGAGTCAAAATTGGAGTACTAACCTAAGTATAAACAATCCCACAGTAGAGACTAGTAAAAATAGTGTCTATATAATAGATAAAAGCAAAAAGCAAATAATTAGAATTAATAAGCAAGGTGAAACTATATATAGAACAACTCTAAATGACGATATAGGGTTTATAGAAGGAAAAAAAGATGACGTAACGCTCGTGTATCATACACCAGACAATAGTAGATTTAGAAAACTATCTATACTTAATGGAGAAGGGAAAAAAATTGGAGATATAGTAATTAACGATGGAGAAGTTGTGAGTACTGCAATATCAAAAGATGAGGAAAGAATTATCCTCCATACTGTAGGTATAGGTGGAGGAAAACTTCAAACAAAACTAATTAGTTATAACCTACAGGGGGAGTTACTAGAACTAAAGGGTATAGAAGACCAGTTGATAGTTAACATGTTCTTTGATTATAAAGGGAATTTAATTACTGCCCACGAAAATAAATTAGTAAGTATTGATAAAAGCCAAGAGATTAATTGGGAGCAACCAACAGATAAATTAATAAAAGTAATGGATTTATCAGGTGAGTATATTGTTACTTATGGGGGGGAAGGAAAGAATAGCATTCTACAAGGAAGATCAAGAGAAAAAATACAAGTTATAGATATGGAGGGCAATGTTATAGGGGAAAGTAAGCCAAGGGAGTCCATTATGGGGATGGATTATGATAATGAGTTTTTCATTGCCTATTCAGATAGATCTATTTATCTATATGATAAAAAGTGTAATATGATGATGGAGCATCAATTAAGTGTGGATATTGAAAAGGTATTTTTATTACCTCAAAAACATATAGCGGTCATTTCTAAAGAAAAACTAGTATTTATGAAAATACAGTAGAAGAGGAGAACGTCTATGATACTAACGGATTTATTTATCATTGCCTGCATCGGTTTAAATATGATTGCAGGATATAAGAGGGGGTTTATCTGGTCCTTCTTTGGATTAGCCAGCTATATAATAGCAGCCATATGTGCAAAGGTTTTCTATTTAGATGTTGCAATAGCCTTAAAAACATATACAGGTTTATATAGGGGATTAGAAGGGTTTATAAAGGATAATTTCTTCAGTTTCTTCCAAGGGAGTGCAGAGAGTAAGCTGGACACAGGGGAATCAACCTTAGAGGGGTTGGGATTAATAGGGGAGTTTTTAGTAAAGGATATAGATATTCAAGCATATACCCAGCAAACAGTAGATATTGTAAAGGAGGAGGTTTCAAAAGGAGTTGCTAATCTCCTGCTTAATATGATTAGTATCATATTAATCTTTATCATTGTTAAGGCTGCGATTCTACTAATCGGAACTATGTTAGATCAATTGTTTAAACTACCATTATTAAGTGGTATAAATAAGACTGGTGGCTTAGTGGTAGGTGGTATAAAGGGATTATTATTGGTAATGGTGGTATTAGTTATTATGTTTGTATTTGCCACCACTTCACCAAAAGGAGTTGTAGCAGCAGCTATTGAAGAATCATTATTAATTCAAATTTTCTTTAGAGATTTATTTCCACCTCTTATGGATTGGTTATTATAGTGAAACAATCAGTATAAAACGGAATTCCATTACAATTGAAGGGTATCAATAAGTTTTTTTTTAGGTCTTTATGGTATAATGAATATATTGAAAACTAGTGAAGGTGATAAAATGACTTATCAGGCATTGTATAGAAAATGGAGACCTACAGTATTTGAAGATGTAGTAGGACAAGATCATATTACAACAACTTTAAAAAATCAAATAAAATCAAAGAATATATCCCATGCATATCTGTTTTCAGGAACAAGGGGTACTGGTAAGACATCCACAGCTAAAATATTTGCAAGGGCAATCAATTGTATTGAGCCTAATGGGTTTGATCCTTGTAATCACTGTGAAGTATGTCACGGTATTCTTTCTGAGAATATTATGGATGTTATTGAAATTGATGCAGCCTCCAATAATGGTGTTGACCATATAAGGGAGATTAGAGAAAATGTAAAGTATCCTCCTTCAAAAGGTAAGTATAAGGTATACATTATTGACGAGGTTCATATGCTCAGCACCGGAGCCTTTAATGCCCTGCTGAAAACCTTGGAGGAGCCCCCTAGTCATGTGGTATTTATTTTAGCGACAACAGAACCCCATAAGCTACCTGCCACCATATTGTCTAGATGTCAAAGATTCGACTTTAAGCCAGTAAAAAACAAGGACATTGTTGAACGTTTGGCTAGAATATGTAACAGTATGGATATAGCGTTTGAAGAGAAGGCCCTATGGACTGTAGCTAGAAACGGAAGAGGTGGTCTGAGGGATTCATTAAGCATTTTAGAACAATGTATATCCTTCAGCAGAGGAAAATTGACCTATGAGGAAGTAGTCAATACCCTTGGATTGACAAATGAAGAAGTATTAATGAAGCTAGTGGATGCGATTCATAGAAGGAATGCTTCAGATGCCCTAAAGATTGTACAATCTCTAATTATGGAGGGTAAGGATGTTCAGTTACTAATTAAAGATTTAATAAACTATATAAGACAATTATTGCTTTTAAGAATGAAGGTTGTGGAGGCAGATCGTGGAGAGGACTCTAGAGAAATTGCAGAATTGATGGAGAAACAAAGTCAAACCTTCAAAGAAGAAGATATTATCCGATATATCTATAGCTTAACTGAGGCGGAGGGAAAGGCAAAATATGCTTCTCAGCCACAGATTATTCTAGAGGTTACCCTAGTGGGTTTGTGTAATCCGCAAATGGATCAATCGATAGATGGGTTGATTCAAAGAATAGAAGATTTAGAACAAATGGTAAAAAATGCAAATACGAGGATAGTATCAGCTCCTCAAATGGTGGCTGAAAATAAGCAAATTAATAATACGACTAAAGCTCATTCCACTACTACCAGAAACCAAAATCAATATAAAACCAGTGAAGTGGAAAAACAGGAAGAGTCTGTTAGTATAAATAGAGGTTCAGCCCCAATTGAACTAAAGAAAATAAAAGCAAAGTGGGCAGATATCTTGGAAACAATTAGACAAAACAAAAAAGCCCAAATTAAAGCCTTCTTAATGGAGGGGGAAATCATAGATTTAAAGGGAGAGACCCTTGTTATTGGATTTAAGGATGGTTTTAGTTTTCATAGGGATGCATTAAATAAAGAGAAAACTAAGAATTTCATTATAGAAGTAATCCATAAGGTGACTGGACAACAGGTGCAGTTATCTTTGATAATGGAGTCGGAGCTTCACCATCAAAAGTCTAATCAAGGATCTTATGATCCAATTGATCAATTAAAAAATATTTTGCCAGAAGATATGTTTGAAATTGTAGAAGATTAGATAAGTTGGAAATAATTATGTTATAATAGTAAGATGGATAAATTTATAAATAAATATATGAGGAGGAATAACAATGGCTAAAAAAGGATTTCAAGGTATGGGTGGAATGCCCAATATGAATAATATGATGAAGCAAGTACAACAAATGCAAAAGAAAATGGTAGAGCTTCAAGAAGAGTTAAATGAAAAGGAACTGGAGACAAGTGCTGGTGGCGGTGCTGTAATAGTGAAAATTAACGGTAAGAAAGAAATCTTGGCAATAGATATTAAACCAGAGGTTGTTGATGCTGATGATGTTGAAATGCTACAAGACTTAATTATGGCAGCAGTCAATGAAGCGATTCGCTCTGCTGAAGAAATGACCAGCAAAGAAATGTCTAAAGTAACTGGAAATGTAAGCTTACCAGGCTTATTTTAATCTGACAAAACAAGGAGAATATTCATGAATTATTACTCAACCCCCATAGCGACTCTAATAGATGAATTTACTAAACTACCTGGTATAGGCAGAAAGACAGCACAAAGATTGGCATTTCACGTAATTAGCTTACCAGAAGAAGAAGCTGAAAAGCTATCAGGTGCGATTATATCTGCTAAAAAGAATGTAAAACACTGCAATGTATGTACTAACTTAACTGATTTGGACACATGCTCTATTTGCAGCGATCAATCGAGGGATGCATCTGCTATCTGTGTGGTGGAGGACCCAAGAGATGTTGTGGCTATGGAAAAGACAAAAGAGTTTAGAGGATATTATCATGTATTGCATGGGGCAATTTCTCCCTTAGATGGTATTGGACCACAGGATATTAAAATAAAAGAATTATTAGGAAGACTGGGAGATGGAGTTGTAAATGAAATTATATTGGCTACTAATCCTAACATAGAAGGTGAAGCGACTGCCATGTATATCTCTAGATTGTTAAAACCAATGGGAATTAAAGTCACAAGAATAGCCCACGGGATTCCTGTAGGTGGAGATTTAGAATATGCAGATGAAGTAACTCTGACAAAGGCACTAGAGGGACGAAGAGAGTTGTAGCATAAAATACTAAAGTTCTATCAAAAAACATGGTTTCAGGAAGGGTAAAAACTTCCTGTACCATGTTTTTTTAGTTTTTGGGACTTACCCATTGTTCATTGAACCTAGTCCCTAAAAAGCCCTAAAATAAAGGCCTCAATTCCAAAGTGGAAAATGGTTTAATTTTAAACAACATTATTAAATTGATACATGGACTACTAAAATTCTTATTTCTTGAAAACTGTGCTTAGATCTATAAATTTACAAAAATTTACGGCATTACATAATAAGAGGGTAGAGGGTGGAAATTAATTATATCGAGATCAAGGGCTTACTGATTTACAATGTGAGTGTATATGTAACCCAGAGAGAAAGAGGGATTTTCATAGATTTACTATAAAATTTGAAAATGATGATGTAGTCAGTTTGATAGAGGGGAGGAGTTAGAAGGTGAATATAAAGGTGATGCCACTGGAATCCCTAAGGACATAATTTTAATTTTACTGCATGCATTACTACTTCCACTAGGCATCTGGATTCTATTTAACTTAGAAGATGTGGCAAAGAAATGGTATGAATTATCCAAGAAAAAAGCAATATCAGAATACAAATATTTCTTAGGATTTTCAATGAGGGGGTACACATTAGTAAGTTGGAATAAGATTATATTCAGGCTTATGGGTCAGCCATATTAATAGGAAGTATAAGCACTTTGTACTTAGTGTTAGTGCTTGTAGATATATAAGACTATGCAGGTCAAGTCACAGACATCTAAATGCTAAATTACTTTAAAATAAAGTGTAGAGTAAGTTCTGATAATAAATATAACTACTGTTATGATTATAATTATAAATTATTCAACAAATTAACAGATAATACATATAAATTCACACATAAAAAATGAAAAATTTGTATGTGAAACAGGTAATTGGGGTAACGATCCCTACAACGGATTTTATAATGAGAGTATTTTGTAAAGATAAAAGAGGACATATAAGAATAGAAGTATGTGAAAGGATAATGGAGGCACATTAGAAGATCACAATTGCAGTTTCTATATTGATGGTGTTAAAGCACGGGAACTAGAGGGATTTGGAAAGTGTGTTCAAAGCTTAAAATTACAAGGGAACAAAAGTTAGCATCAACATAGATAAGTTTATATAGGATAAAACGCGTTATTATTATTTTGTTGCGGACTTATAATACTTAGAAGGAGATTTTCTATGCAAAGAAAAAATTCAATTTTATGTATTGTTGGGATTATTAGTGTTATTATTATTGGAACATTATTTATTACTAATCCATTTAAAGAGGAGATTTGGAACATTAATGCTGATAATTTAAGAAACTCATTCAATATTATAAGCGGTGATGCAGATATTGAAGATTTGTCTCAATTTACTCCTTATGAATGGGATGTACTCTATAGTTTTGCACCATATACACCTAAAGAAAAAATATATGAAACTATAGGATACAAATGGGACAATATAACTGAATCTGTAAGCGAAGGAATGAATCAGATTGTATTTGTTAAGGATGGCAAGGTAGTGTGTTACTTATATGGGTATCCAGAAAATATTAAATTAGGATTTAATTTTGGAGAATACAAAGGTAGTTATATAAAACTTACATCAGAACAAAATCTGTTTTTTAAGACTACAGTTTTTGATAATGGTGTAAGATATTTTAACTATATTAAATGAGTATGTCTAGCAGCAGTTAGTTCAGAAATTTCATTAGAGACTATCTAGTAGAAAACTAATGAAAAAAGGCTGCTTTATTCAGGAAAGTGGTAATAATATGCCTTGTGTTGCCTAGTTCGGTATAGATGAATTTGAAAAAGATAAAGATTACTCCACTGAATATGATCCTCAAAAATACTATTGCGTTGCTATTGATGATGATATCTTAAACCATTGGTGGAATGAATTAATTTTAATTAAAACTTACTTTCATTGCTATAGTAGACCCAAAAACATGTTTAGAAGAAGCTAAATACAGCTTCTAACCATGTTTTTGTTTTGTCTATTATTAGAATTAGAACTCAAGACCTATAATAGTAATGGAATCCGCATTAAAATCGATTAAACCATCTTTTCTCATTTTGTTAAGCTCCCGTGACAAAGATGTTCGCTGAATACCTAGTCTTTCAGCTAACTCTTTCTTTGTCATGGATAAGATGATTCTACAGCTTTTCTGAATATAGTATTCATATTTAAGAAAATCAATGACGGATTCTCGAATAGATTTTAATGAAATAGTTTTTATCTTGTCGGTTAAAATTGTTGTTATATCAGAAATACAGGTTAAAAACTCCAACAAAAAAGTTTCATTTGATTGGCATAGATTGAGGACTAAGCTTTTTTTAATATGTAGTATAGTACAATTAGTCTTTGAAATAATAGTCATGGGATAGTGGGGGTACTTCGAAAATAATATATTTCCACCAATTGAATCCCCAAAACTAAAGTCAGTAATTGTTAGAATATTACCTTGTTCATCAATTCTTTGAACACGGGCTTCTCCTTTTAAGATTAAATCTAATGTCTGACATTTTTCTCCTTCAAAATGAATCATATTATTTTTATTGTAGTCGGATATAATAAAAGAACCAGAGTGAAAGTAATCTATTAGTTGGTCTGTAGATATATCCTTAAACAAATTATTTACTTTGATTAATGATAACTGTTTCTTCATATTCATTTAATCACCTTTTTTCATAACTAGTTACCTTGGTAACTACATAAGATTATAAATTATTATATTATAGTATTAATTAAATTTAAAGGAGGAAATATTATGATAGAAAAAAATTATAAGTATCAGGTAATAGATGAAAAAATAATAGAACGTCTTGTTGATGACGAAAATATCCATTTAAACCATATGGTTTTGACTAAGGGAACTGGATTACCAGAACATTTTTCAAACTCAAATGTTTACATGATAATTGTTAGAGGAAGGATGTCAATCAAATTAAATGATCAAGAATATAATCAGTATACTGTCGGCGACATTCTAAATATCCCCTTTAACACTAAAATGAATGTAGAAAATCACCATGATGAAGTATTAGAATTCTTTGTTGTAAAAGCACCAAATCCTAAGGATTATAAAGCTGAATAAGTTTTAAACTAGTAAATCAGCATACAGCATAGTAAAGTAAATACAAGAGTTTTAAATAAAAAAATGGTTTAAAAGGCTTTGTAGAATCCTTTTGATCATTTTTTTGTCTATTACTAAAAAATATTTGTCTAACTTAATAAATAAAGCTAATTTTATGTAACATAACAACATATTGTTCATTATCCTATTTTTCTTACATAAAAATATAATAGGCACTTTATTGAAATGTTAAATGGTAGAAAGCAGTGTAAAATACCAGCTTAAACTTCTACTGAAAAGTACCTATTTTAAAAGTGAAAGGATGGTGAAGACCCTTAATTTATTTAAGGGGATTTATGAGAAAAACTTTTGTTTTAGATACCAGTGTATTATTACATGATCCAAATTGCATACATGCCTTTGGTGATAATCTAGTAGTCATACCAGCAGTGGTAATCGAAGAGATTGATAAAAAGAAAAATCTTCAAGATATTATTGGTAGAAATGCTAGAGAAGTAGCTAGAGAATTGGATTTACTAAGGCAGGAGGGGAGTCTGAGTCAAGGCATCGATTTAAGTAATAAGGGAAAATTGAAAATTGAGCTTAATCACAAGAGTATGAACAAATTGAGTGAGAGTTTTAGTGAAATTAACAATGATAATAGAATCTTAGCTGTTGCATTAAACTTTCAAGAAGAAAAGGGAAAAGAAAATGTTATCTTGGTAAGTAAAGATGTCATTATGCGGATTAAGGCAGATTCCTTAGGAATAGAAAGTCAGGACTTTATACATGATACAGTGGAGTACAATAGTGACGAGGTATACAAAGGATATTCGGAGCACTATATAGCCTCTGAAAAGCTATCAGAGTTCTATCAAAAGAATTACTTAGAGGTTAGTATTTTAAAGCAAGAAAATAAGAATCTAGATTTGTTTCCTCATCAATTTGTGTTATTAAGGGATGCTAGTAACCCTAATCAAACGGCTATTGCTAAATATAATTATAAATTAAGCAAATTGGAACAGTTGTATCAGGGAGAAGATACCTACTGGGGGATAAAAGGTAAAAATCTAGAACAAAGGATGGCCTTAGAGGCATTATTGGATGATGAAGTTAGAATTGTTACCTTAACGGGCAGGGCAGGAACGGGAAAAACCTTATTAGCTCTAGTAGCAGGTCTTTATCAGACAAATGATCTTAAAAAATATCAAAAATTATTGATTACAAAACCGGTGATTCCAGTAGGAAGAGATATTGGCTATTTACCTGGTGACAAGGATGAAAAGCTTAGGCCTTGGGTACAGCCTATTTACGATAATTTAGAACTTATTTTAGGTACTAAGACAATATCGAAATTAGAAGATACATTGGTAGGAATGAACCGCATAGAAATTGAGGCTATGACATACATTAGAGGTAGAAGTATACCGAATCAATTTGTAATTATTGACGAGGCCCAAAATCTTACGAAGCATGAAATTAAGACACTAATCACTAGGGTAGGAGAGGGAACCAAAATTGTTCTAATGGGGGATACAGACCAGATAGATCATCCCTATCTAGACAGTGTGTGTAACGGCTTAAGTTATACAGTTAGCAAGCTGAAGGAACAGCCAATGGCTGCCCATATACACTTTAAGAAGGTAGAAAGATCAACGTTGGCACAACTAGCCTCAGAAATACTATAAGATTGATAAAATACACAGCATAATTTTAGGTAAATTTTTCATTTTTTTAATACTTAAACTGTATCAAAAATGGAAAAAATGGATAACCTAATTGATAAGAGAGTAATCAAAAAGGGGCGATCCATAATGAGTCAAGAAAAAGTTGCTGTAAAGAAAGATAATGTTTTTGTAAGCATAGGTAGTTTTTTAGGGGAATTATATAATAGGGTAAATGATTTAAAGGAAGAAGAAGTTGATGAGAATCAAGAGTTTGTTAATATTATCAATAAAGCCCACGAAGAGTGGCGTAATGCAGAGCAATTATTTCAAAATGTCTCTGATCCGGACTTGATAGATCATGCAATATACAAGGTGGAGGCAGCTAGAAGTCGATATGTTTACTTACTTAAAAAAGCTAAAGAGGAAGGTATCAGAGTTAATTTTTAGATGAAGCCGTCATAATAAGTAACAAGAAGCTATATAATTATAGGAGTAGTAAAAATATTACTACTCCTATTTTTTTATTTATCTATAATGCAGATAGAATTAGCAATCTAATGCTGAGGTGAGGATATGGATATGGGATTAGAAATTAATATTATATTGGCCTACGCCCTTGGGTTAATATTACTTTATGTAGTGGGATGGGTGCTTTTAGTCCCTCTAAAGCTTGTAGGAAAACTAATATGGAATGGAATTATTGGAGGGGTCTGTTTATTAATATTTAACTTCATTGGGGCATACTTTGGATTAAATATCACTATTAATCCACTTACTGCACTGATAGTTGGATTCTTAGGAGTACCAGGATTGGTATTAATACTAGCATTAGGTATGGTATTATAAAGAGTTTGATAGTATAGCGTATATGGAAGTAGTTTTAAAAGACTGAGAGGATCGGTCTTTTTTATTTTGTTTTATCATTCAAGGGAAGTTACAGGAGTTTTAAAAATCATAATTAGTTTTTTTATTACAAAACATAGTACTTTTATTATAATAGCTCATTTTAAACTAATGGACTGATTAATAATATCTTTTGGGAGGCATATATAAGTATATTATCAAACTAAAAAGTGTTATATAATGTTATATAGGGTAATAGGACATCTTAAAATAGTAGTAAAAATTCATCTTCTAAGGATGGGATCGGTGAGATTATGAAAATAGGATTACGGACCATAAAGACTGGTATAGCCATTAGCTTATCAATGTTGGTGGTAGGTTTATTAGATACAGACCCATTCTTTACTATGGTGGCAGCTCTAATAGCTATTCAACCAACAATATCTGACTCCTGGAGGATCGGGGTTAATCGAATGTTGGGCACCTTTATTGGAGCATTGGTGGGTTTGATATTTGTTTCGTTTACGCCTCAAAACTTTATTTTTGCAGGTATTGGAATTATACTACTAATATACATCATGAATCAACTCCGCTGGAACGAGTCTATTAATATAGCAGGGGTTGTTTTTATCGCCGTCTTTGTAAATATCAGCACAAATCATTTGGGATATGCTTTTAATCGATTAATAGATACCTTTATCGGGATAGGCATTGCAGTGTTGATCAATTACTTAATTTACCCCCCTACATATGACGTAAAGGCTACAGAAGAGATTAAAAAGGCATCAAGGGACATATGGAAGTATTATATAGTAGCTTTGGGTATTCTTTTAAGACAGAAACCAGAGTCCATGGATATATCCGATAAAGAGATTGAAATGATGGACCAAGAAATTAAAGAATCTGAGAAGTTCATAAAACTACAATTAAAGGAAGATAAGCTGTGGGTGTATGGAAAGCGAAATAGCAAGGAAATTGTCATTATTATAAAGCTCATCAAAGAAAATTTTCAGCATTTTCTCAACCTATATAGTGTACTAAAGAAAGATATTGCACCGGAAGTAACGGACCTGATTAAGGCTGACTTGATACTCATCTTGGAAAGGATGAAGCGCTATAGTGAGGATGAAGTTGAAATTTTACAAAATGAAAAACCAATAGATTTAACTCCAGTAATGGAGATAATTCAAAAAATAAAAAATAGATTGAAGTTTTCTGAAGATATTAACCAGTATCCAACCGATGAAGTTGTAAAAATGATGGTAATACTGTACAATTTAGAAGAAGCCTTGTCAAAGTTTAATATTATTAAAAGTTTCTAAGCACGTAGGTTTCATCGTGCTTATTTATATTTCAAAGCCACTAGATTTTTTTATTAGAAATTACAGTAAATACTCAGTAGGTAGAAGGAAAAACAGAAGAAAAAATAGAATGTTTTATACATGGGTAATTGATTAACCGATAGTCTTATTGGGAAGATAGTATAGGGGTGAAAATATGTCAAATCAGGATAAAAACAATATTGATATTGGAAGAAATATAAAGATGATAGAATTTTTAAAGTGTGAGCTATTAAATAGTATTGCTATTCTTTTTGATACTCTTGTAAGGAATGTAAAGAATAGTCAGGGGGCAATACTTGAAGTATTAGCGAATATCATTTTAGTGACCTACTCCTTAGGGAAGAGGTTGGGGATGGATTACACTACAGTTGATAAAAAAGTACAAGAAATGGCAAAACTTCATATGTTGGAGGATCATCACTTGGAAAAATGGTATGGTGATTTATCTAGCTTAAACCAACATCTGAAGAATAGAGGAAAATAATTTTTAGGAGTGAATTGAATTGAATATGTTATCTAATAGAAGGGCATTAATGGAGTCCATTATAATTGCAGTTATGGTCTCTCTGTATGCTATTAGTCTATACTATATACCATTGTTGTATTTGGTATTATTCCTAATACCAGTGCCCTTTATGGTCCTCACAACTAAATATAATATAAAATATGGTGTACTTTCTTTTTTCATTGCTAGTTTAATAATTGGTTTTCTAATAGACATAGTGTTTGCTGTATTACTTATATTTTTGTTTGGGCCAATAGCCTTAGTAATGGGTTCTATGATAAAAAAGAGGATTGATGATTTTATTATTATAGGAATAGGTACAGCCATAAGTATATTTACGGTCTTTCTTTTAATTCAGCTTGTATCGATAGTAGGAGAATTTAATTTTATTAATGAGATATCCACCCTATTGCAGGATGCACTTCAACATCAAAAAAACCCACTTATGGAAATGAATATTCAGGCTGATGATGTTAAATATTATATAGATTATTTTTTGATCCTATTTCCAAGTATTGTTATTATACATTCTATTTTTCTAACCTTTATTAATTATTATGTAACCACTGCTATTTTAAATAAATTAAAATTTGAAGATGTAATATTTTCAGAGTTTAGTTATTTTAAATTACCAGAAAATATTGTTTTAGGGGCCTTTATTATTATGCTATTAAGTTACTTCACAAGGTATTTTGATGGGCTACCTACTGATAGTCTAATGAGTAATGTATTACTAATCTTTACTTTTGTTTTCTTTTTTCAAGGATTATCGGTTGCAAGTTTTTTCCTAAAAAATAAGAAACTACCTTTAGTATTAAGGATAATAATACTAGCAATAGTAGCAGCTATTAGTCCACTACTTATATTTGTTGCAATGGTGGGGCTCTTTGATTCATTAACGGATATGAGAAAGATTAGAGTGAAATAATGATAGGGTTAATTAGGAGGAATCCATATGAGAAATAGCAGGTTTTTCAAACTATTAGTACCGGATACTCGAATATATTTGATTATTATATCTCTTTTCATAATAATCATATCCTTCTACAATCATGTCATTGGAATTACTGGAGTATTTTTACTGGCTTACTTAATTTATTATAACTTGAAAATCAGTAACATACGTAGGGAGGAATGGACTAGATATATAGAAGGACTATCTTCGGATATTGATTCTGCAACAAAACAAGCAATTCTAAATCTACCAATCCCTTTGACAATTATTGAATTTGATGGAACCATTACTTGGTATAACTCAAAGTTTATAGAGATTATAGAAAGAAATGACATACTGGAGAGGGATATACAAGACCTTGTACCTGAATTTGATTTAAAGAATGTACTACAGAATAAAAAAGAAAAAATTAGTGAAATCAAGATAGGAGACAGATACTTTAAAGTCTTGTATAATATTATAAAGCTCTCTAAGGAACATTCATCAAATTATATCATTATGCTCTATTGGGTAGAAAAAACTGATTACTTATTGATTAAGAAGAAGTATGAGGAAGAAAAGACAATCATTGCTCTGATTCAAGTTGATAACTATGATGAAGTTATGCAGAGTACAGAGGAAGTCAATAGACCAATGGTTATGGCTGAAATAGATCATCGGTTGAATATATGGTCAAAGAAGCTCAAGGGGTTTATGAGGAAGTACACTAATGACAAATTTATAGTAGTGTTTGGCAAACAATACCTTGATGCCCTAGAGGCTAAAAAGTTTGAACTATTAGATGAAATTAGAGATATTAATATAGGTAATAAGATCCCTATTACATTGAGTATTGGAGTCGGTCTAGAGGGAGAAAACTTAATGCAATCCTGCGAATTTGCCAATACGGCAAAAGATTTAGCCCTTGGTAGAGGCGGGGATCAGGTAGTTGTAAAGAAGAATCAAAAAATTAGTTTTTATGGTGGAAAAACAAAGGCTGTTGAAAAAAGAACAAAAGTTAAAGCCAGAGTCATTGCCCATGCCCTAAGGCAATTGATGGAGCAATCGGAAAACGTGATGGTAATGGGGCATAAAAATGCAGATTTAGATTCTCTTGGAGCCGCCATTGGTATCCATCGGGCAGCTAGAAATGCAAAAAAAGAATCTTACATTGTACTGAATGGTAGTAACCCAGCCATCAGCGTTTTAATGAATCGCCTGATGGAGAAGGAGATTTATAAAAGGACGATTATATCCAGTGATGAGGCTAGGCAAATAATAAATCCTAATACCCTTTTAGTGGTGGTGGATACCCATAGACCAAGCTTTACAGAAGGTCCTGAACTACTAGAGATGACAGATAATATTGTTGTAATGGATCATCATCGTAGGGGAATGGAGTTCATAGAAAACACTGTGTTAAATTATCATGAGACCTATGTGTCCTCCACCTGTGAGTTGGTGACGGAAGTATTTTTCTATATGGAGGAGAAGGCATCCATCGACCCTATTGAGGCAGATGCACTTTTGTCTGGTATTGCTGTAGATACAAAGAATTTTACCTTTAAAACAGGAGCAAGAACCTTTGAGGCCGCCTCCCTTCTAAAACGGGCAGGAGCTGATACCATTTCTGTTAAACAGTTGTTTCAAGATGATTTAGATACGATGCTGTCTAGGGCAGAGGTGATAAAAGATGCCCACATTACCCAAGGGACAGTTGCAATATCCGCTTATTTGCATACTAAAAATGCACAGTTAATTGCAGCCCAAGCGGCTGATGAATTATTAAATATCCGTGGGATTGAAGCCTCCTTTGTATTAGCACAATTAGAAGATGGAACCACCATTATTAGTGGAAGGTCCATGGGGGCTGTGAATGTTCAAGTAATCCTAGAAAAGTTAGGGGGAGGAGGTCACCTTACGGTGGCTGGGGCCCAACTGAAGGATTGTCCACTGGAAGAAGGAAGAGAGCAATTAGAGAAAGTGATAGATGAATATTTTGAGGAAGGTGAAGAAGAATGAAGGTAATATTAATGGAAGATGTAAAAGGAATGGGTAAGAAGGGTGATGTAGTAAACGCCAGTGATGGATATGCAAGAAACTATTTATTCCCTAAAAACCTTGCTATTGAGGCAACTGCTGGTAATATGAAAACCCTTGGAGAGCAAAAAAAGTCCCAACAAATGAAGAAGGATAAAGAGTTGGACGAGGCAAAGGCTTTAGCTGATAAAATAGAAAAGGTAACTGTAGAGATTAAAGCTAAAGCTGGTGAAGGTGGTAGATTATTCGGATCTGTAACCAGTAAAGATATCGTAGAAACCCTTCAAAAGAAACACAAAATCAAAATTGATAAGAGAAAACTGGTTCTACCAGAACCAATAAGAGTATTAGGAATGAGTACAGTAGAGGTGAAGGTTTATCCTACGGTGGTTGGCAATCTAAAAGTACATGTTGTAGAAGAGTAGCACGTAGGGTTGGAGTATTCTCCAACCCTTCATTGAAATTAGGAGGATTTTTATGGAAGCATTGAATCAATTTAACAAAGTACCACCCCATAGTATAGAAGCAGAACAATCAGTACTAGGTTCAATGCTTCTAGATCGAGAGGCAATATTAGTTGCCTTGGAGGTACTCAATACAGAGGACTTTTACAAAAAGGCCCATCAAGAGATCTTTGAAGCCGTCTATACACTATTTAATAAGAATGAGCCAGTTGACTTGATTACAATTACAGAAGAACTAAAAAATAGAGGGACCCTTGATGCTGTTGGGGGTATTACCTACTTAACAAGTTTATCATCGGCAGTTTTTATTGCAACCAATGTAAGGTATTATGCAGAAATTGTACAAGAGAAGGCTACATTGAGGCGGCTGATCCACTCATCAGAGGAGATTATAAGCTTAGGGTATAGTGCCGAGTTGGAAGTAACAGATATTCTTGAGCAGGCCCAAAAAAGTATCTATGACCTATCTCAAAATAGATCACAAGAGGGCTTTACCCCCATCAAAGAAGTACTATCAACTACCTTTGACCAGATTGAAAAGCTTTATGAAGATAAAACAGGGCTAACGGGTTTATCAACGGGTTTTATTGATCTTGATAAAAAATTGAGTGGTCTTCATAAAACAGACTTAATCTTGGTAGCTGCAAGACCTGCAATGGGTAAATCGGCCTTTTCCCTTAATTTAGCCCAAAATGCCGCTGTTAAAGCTGGTGCTTCAGTAGCTGTATTTAGTCTGGAGATGTCGAAGGAACAGTTGATGCTAAGGATGCTGGCCTCAGAATCTATGGTGGACTTAGGAAAAATTCAAGTAGGTAATCTAAATGAAGAAGAATGGGGCAAAATTGCACAAGCGATGATTCCTCTATCCCAAGCAAAGTTATTCTTCGACGACACACCAGGTATATCGGTAATGGAGATGAGATCCAAATGCAGGCGGTTAAAGATGGAAAAGGGGTTAGACTTGGTAATGGTTGACTACCTGCAATTAATGCAAGGGGATAAAAGGTCTGAGAGTAGACAACAGGAAATCTCAGCAATTTCCCGTAATCTTAAGATTATGGCAAAGGAGCTTGATTGTCCCGTAATTGCCCTATCACAGCTATCCCGTGCACCAGAGCTAAGAGCAGATCATAGACCGATTCTTTCAGACTTAAGGGAGTCGGGGGCCATCGAGCAGGATGCTGACTTAGTCATGTTTTTGTATCGAGATGAATACTATCATGCAGATAGTGAAAAGAAAAATCTAGCCGAAGTTATTATTGCAAAACATAGACATGGGGAGACTGGAGCAGTTGAATTAGTATGGTTGGGCAACTTCCAAAAATTCCATGATTTTGAAAGATATAGAGAATGATAAAAAAGTGATTGTAAAGCAAAAAAAGGGGCAAATATGTATTGGGAGGGGATTTTATTAATGAAAAATAAAATTGTAGACATAACTAACGATATTAAATGGATTGGCGCATTAGACCCTAATCTAGTAACCTTTGATGTGGTCATGGAAACAAAATTTGGAACCACATACAATTCATATTTTATTGATGCTGAGAAGAAAGCAATTGTAGAAACTGTTAAGGAAAGATTCCATGAGGAATATATTGATAAAATTAAAGAGTTAACAGATCCTTCTGAAATTCAATATATCATTATGGATCATACTGAACCAGACCACTCAGGTAGTCTAAAGCAACTACTAAAGGTGGCACCTAATGCAACAGTGGTTGGTACTAGATCAGCCATCAGGTTCTTAAGAGAAATGATAAATCATGAATTTAAATCTCTTATTGTAAAGGGTGGGGATACCCTTGATCTAGGGAATAAGACGTTGAAATTCATTGATGCCCCATTTTTACACTGGCCCGATAGTATGTACACTTATTTAGTGGAGGATAAAGTATTATTTACCTGCGATTCATTTGGATGTCATTACTGTGATGATAAGATATTTAATGACTTAGCAGGGGATTTTACGGAAGCCTATCGATATTATTTTGATGTGATTATTAGTCCCTTTAGTAAATATCTACTAGAGGCTATTGATAGAATAAAAGACCTTGAAATAGATTTAATCGCAGTTGGTCATGGCCCAGTGCTTAGGGAAAATGTATGGGAATATGTCAACACATATAAAGAATGGGCTATAGAAAAGGTAAACACTCGTCAACAGGGACGTGTATTTATTCCTTATGTATCTGCATATGGATATACAAAGAAGGTGGCAGAGGCCATTGCTGTAGGTGTGGAAGAAGAAGGTCTTATGGCAGATTTATGTGATATTGAAACAATGCATGTTGCAGATGTGGCTATAAAGGTAGAATTGTCTGATGGTTTAATTATCGGTTCTCCAACAATTAATCAAAATATATTACCACAAATATATGATTTATTCTCTGTAGTGAATCCAATCACCAATAGGGGAAAACTGACAGCTGCCTTTGGTTCTTACGGTTGGAGTGGGGAAGCAGTCGATATTATTGAAAGTTTATCGAAAGCTCTTAAATTAAAAGTATACGAAAAGGGATTAAAGATTACTTTCCTACCGGATGCTGAAATTTGTTGTACTTGTAGAGATTTTGGTAAATCATTTGCCCAAAGTATAAAAGAAAAGTAATGGGCAATAATTAATAAGAATATAAAAATACTAAAGAGGAAATTGCGTATTTAGAGAATAAATATGTAATTTCCTCTGCTTAAATAACTATCCAAATGGGGAATGGATGGAGGTATAATCGTGCTTGTAAGGGGGAAGAAAACATATATTACTAAACTCAAAAGACCTCATATAGATAAGATGCAACTTTGGGGTACACACAGAAATCCATTGTTTTACTGTTATACTTTTCCTAAGATGAATAGAGAGGAAAGGAATTATTGGTTTGGTAGAAAGAAGGACTCTTTAACACGAAAAAGTTTTGCAATATTTAACGAGGACGATGTCTTAATAGGATATATATCTTTAAGGGATATTAATTGGTTAAGAAGAAGTAGTGAACTTGGGATTGTATTTGATCCCAAATATATGAACAAAGGATATGGAACAGATGCGCTAAAGAGTTTTATCTATTATTATTTTAAGACACTAAAAATGAAACAATTGAAATTACGGGTAGCTGAGTTTAATATTAGAGCCCAAAGGTGCTATGAAAATTGTGGATTTGCTACAAAAGAGAGCGTATATGAAAACTTTGAGGACCAATCATTACCAGTATTTGAGAATGATAATTTAAAGGAATATCAAAGATTTTTTAAGAAGTCAGATGATATGTTGCAGTGTAATTATATCCATATGTACATAACTAAAGGAATGTTTATTGACAACCTAAAATGTTATCCACATTATCCACCGAACACCTGTGCATAGCTTTGTGGTTTGTGTGAATAAGTAGCTGAACAATTGTAATGATAATTATTTGAATAATGAAACATATGTGGATAACATATATTTTATTGTTAATTAATAAAAGTATTATTGATAATTTCTATAAATAATGGTAATATTATTAATAAAGTCTATAATAAGAGGAGGGAAACAAATGGCAAAGATTACTCAAGATATGACAATCATGGATGTTTTAAGAATGGATCGTGAAGTTGCATCAATTTTCATGAAGTATGGATTACACTGCCTTGGCTGACCAGGTGCTACAATGGAAAGCATCGGAGATGCTGGTAGAGTTCACGGAATAGATGTAAGCAAATTAGTTGATGATTTAAATAAGCATTTTGAAGGAAAATAATAATACTTATAAATAAAGTTAAGGGCTTTGTAGCCTTTAACTTTATTTTTTTCTTATCTATTATTTTATGGGATTAGGAAAATAATAATAACCTAGGGCACACTAATAAATGAAAATAAATCAAATAAAAAAAAGTAGAAACAATCAAAATCGAATATTAATAGACTTTAATTAAATAACATTCGACTATTTATTGACTATATGGGGTGTCTATGATAATATTGTGTATGGATGTTCGATTTAATACAAACATTATTTGAATAGGGGTGGGAAAATGCCATCAGTTGTAATAGTAGGAGCTCAATGGGGCGACGAAGGTAAAGGAAAGATTATTGATTATTTAGCAGGTAAGGCAGAGGTCGTTGTAAGGGCCCAAGGTGGAAATAATGCCGGCCATACAGTGATTGTTGACGATAAGAAATATGCTTTTCATTTGTTACCCTCTGGCGTTCTTTATAACGATAAACAGAATATAATTGCCAATGGGGTTGTATTTGATCCAGAAGGGTTTTTAAAGGAAATAGATATACTAGAAGCCCAAGGAATAGATACCTCTAATGTAATGATTGATGAAAGAGTACATGTAATCTTCCCTTATCACAAGAAGATAGACGCTTTGGAAGAAGAAGCAAGGGGAGAAGACAAGATCGGTACAACTAAAAAGGGAATCGGTCCTTGTTATATGGATAAAATCGAACGATCTGGTATTCGTTTGGGGGAATTGTTAGATAAAGAACATTTCAAAACTAGACTATTTGCTCAGGTTACCCGTAAAAATAAGCTGATTGAAAAGTTCTATGAAAGTGAAGGCTTTGACCCTCAAGAAATGTATGATAATTATTGCGGGTATATAGACCGTTTAAAGAATTATATTAAAGATACGACTGTGATCGTACATGATGCCTTAACCTCTGGTAAAAAGGTTTTATTTGAAGGAGCTCAAGGGACATTATTAGATATTGATTTAGGGACTTACCCTTACGTTACTTCTTCTCATCCTACATCTGGTGGATTCTGTGTAGGTGCTGGAGTTGGACCTAATGCAATGGGTGAGATTATAGGGGTAGTTAAAGCCTATACCACGAGAGTAGGTAGTGGTCCTTTCCCTACAGAATTACATGATGAAACAGGTGACAATATTAGAGTTAAAGGGAATGAGTTTGGTACGACTACAGGTAGACCAAGAAGATGCGGTTGGTTTGATGGGGTAATGGTGAAGTATACTTCAAGAATCAATGGTCTAACTTCCATCTCTTTAATGCTGATGGATGTTTTAAGTGGATTTGATAAAATTAAGATGTGTGTAGGATATGAATACAAAGGTGAGGTTCTACAACACTTCCCTGCAGATTTAAAGGTGTTGGGTGAATGTACTCCTGTCTATAAAGAGATAGATGGATGGCATGAGGACATCAGTAACGTAGAAACCTATGAAGCCCTACCTCAAAACGCTAAAAACTATATTAAAGCAATCGAAGAATATCTACAGGTACCAGTGAAAATCATCTCTGTAGGTCCTAAGAGAAATCAAACGATTATTCGTGAAGAGATCTTGTAAGTATAAATAAAGCAATGACATAAGTAGCACTCCACTTTTCTAAGATATGAGGAGGGTGGGGTGTTTTAGTTGTAGCCGTTTTTGTTAACATGAAATCCCAGTCTAAATTTGTAGCCTAAGGAAATCAAGAATAAAAAATAAAATCAGACAGTAATTTTTTTCGACAAAATGTGTTGACATATGTCGAAGAATACTATATTATATATAACTGTGGCTAGTACATCTGACCCATTAGCTCAGTCGGTAGAGCACCTGACTTTTAATCAGGGTGTCCCGCGTTCGAGTCGCGGATGGGTCACCATTACCTATAATTCAGTTGTTCTTGGTGAGGAATACCGGGGGTTTCTGAATTGAACTGGCCCCTTGGTCAAGCGGTTAAGACACCGCCCTTTCACGGCGGTAACAGGGGTTCGATTCCCCTAGGGGTCACCAATAAGCCATATGAAAACCTTACTCTTTTGAGTAAGGTTTTTTTGTGTGGATGTGTTATACTAAATATGTAAAAAATAATATATTGTGGAAGGTCGATTGGAGATATATTAGAAATAGATGGTGGTCCAATTCTTCCTATATAATATTAATTCTTTTGAGGGGGAAAGCTATGGGATTAAAATTAAAAATATCAAAATTAGAGAAAATGGTACTGTTTACTCATGTATTGCTAATACTGATTGCTTGTGGGGTAGTTTTGGTCAGACCGATTAGTAGTAATCTACAACAAAACCTTTCTTTTTTATTGGGGTCTGTGATAATGTCGGTGTTTATACATACTTTCTCTAGGTTTGTTGTTGTAATGAATATTAGAACATCTGTGGCTAGATGGGAAGGGTCTGGTGTAGGGGAAGAACATCGAAGAAACGTTTTAGTTAGCGTTGTAAATGCTGTAATGTACTTATTTACAAGCATTGGAATAGTCTTTTCTTTTAAGGCATTAATCCAGTTGGATATAAATTTAATGCTATATTACTTTGGGTTCTTGGGAGTACTTGTGGGGGGATATAACGGGAAAAATAAATACATAAAGAAAGATGAAGTTGAGTAATTTTAAGGGCATCCCTTTACAGATATTGTATCTATAAAGGATGCCCTGTTATATGTCTTTTTAAGTTTGCCATCTCAAATCATTTCCATAGAATTTTAGTAGAGTATATTTAGAAAATAGTCTAGAGAATATACGATCATCATAACTTGTCATGATATCCTTTAGGGTTAGATTGGTGGAGATGATGGTTTTTTTGTTTGCCAATAATCTACTATTAATAATATTAAATAACTCACTATTGGTAAAGGTGTTGGTAATCTCTGTACCCAGGTCGTCGATAATCAGTAGGTCAGCATCAAATAATAGTTGGTAACTACTCTTATCTTGAGCATTGTGGAATCGAATACCTTCAAGGACTTCAAATATCTTAAAGGCTGTTTGATAGACTACGATTTTTCCCTTATCCAGTAGTGCTTTAGCGATACAATTCGTTAAAAAGGTCTTACCTAGCCCTGTAGGTCCATAGAATAATAAATTCTCTTCATTATTCTTTTCAAAATTAAAGACAAATCCCTCACATACATTTAGTACTTGTAGCATATTTTCTCTTGGACTTAGGTCTTGACCTGCCACAGATTCATTTGAAAATAAATTTATATTAAAGGATTGAAAGTTTTCTTTTGAAAGAACATTTGTCAAATTGGACATAGAATAAGCCCTGTTGATCAGCTGTTGTTTTAGACAGCTACACTTCTCACCAGTAGTTAAAAAACCCCTATCTTGACATTGGGCACATTGATATTGTTCCTCTAGATATTGCACTGGGACATTATTCTCTGTTAAGAGGAAGGCCTTTTCCTGCTTCAATACCTCAAGCCTTGACTTTAATTCACTGAGGGCTTTTGTAGGGTCACCCGCTTGATTCAAAATAGATCTTGAAATGTTAATACTAATTCGTGTAATCTCGCTGTCTATTTCAGCAATGCGGGGAATCTTTGAATAGATTTCTTCTATTCGTTGTTCCTTTTCTCTTTTGGCTTTGTCCCTCCTTCTTTCTAAATCCCTTAAAATGTCGTTTATAAAACTTTTATTATTCTTCATCAGCCTTCATCCTTTACTCCTAATTTCTTTTTTGCTTTTCTAAAAGCATTTTTTCTATCTCGTCATTTGAATATTTATCTCCACGACTCTCCGAAAGATGAAATCTAGTTTTAAAACGAGGTTCCTTAGTAGAAGCAAAAGGCTTCTTAGGGGAAGGAGTATCTTTTTTTACATCCAGTAGTTGTATGTCATCTAGTGTCTTTATACCCTTGTTATACCAGTCCGTCAATATGCTATGGATGTAGTTTATATTAGGATTGGAGGTCTTACTGGAATTTTCACATGCCTTTAAGATAATTTCCAATGTAAATTTATATTCATCTATCCATTGATCCATGATCTTCATGTCGGCTTCAGCAGGGGATCTATAGCCAAATCCCAGGGCTTTATAGACCCTGTCATATACTCCGTACCGTTCTCCCTGTTTCAATAGATACTCCTGTAGCTGCTCAACTGTGGTGATGTTCTGATCATACCAGTTGCGGATGACGCCACCTACATAATTAACGTTTTTAATCTTCTTTTTATGCTTACAGAAGCTAAATGCTTTAATAATTAATGGTGGTTCAATATTAAATTGGTGAAACCACTCTAGGACAGTTCGTTTCTCATTAGGTACTAGAGGTCTATTCATGACGGCATTAATCTCTACAAACATTTCTTTAATCATCGGCACTTGATTTGCCTCCACCAAGTCCTTAGTGGTTAAAGAAAAGGATTCTTCAGCTTCAGCTTTTGAACGATTATCCTTAGCTTGAATACGCTTATAGGTGTTATCAATATAGAGTTGTTTCAAGCTGACAAATTCAACTGAGTAGTTTGTTTCATCTTCATCCTCCGA
Source organism: Alkaliphilus hydrothermalis (assembly GCF_016908555.1). Lineage (GTDB taxonomy): Bacteria > Bacillota > Clostridia > Peptostreptococcales > Natronincolaceae > Alkaliphilus > Alkaliphilus hydrothermalis. The sequence goes on along the minus strand of NZ_JAFBEE010000014.1, from coordinate 31,652 downwards.
AGTAAAATGCTTCTTTATAATCTGTTTATCCTCCCAAAAGTCCCATGCTGACAGAACGTCTGCTAATGGAATTTTTAGATGCTTAGCCAAGGTAGCATTATTGAACTTATTGTCTTCTTCTGGACCTAAGGATTTTGTATCCAGAGCATACTTATAAGCCAATAAATATACTTTAACAAAGGTTCCATTGGCCATCGGCATATAGACATCAAGAAAAATGTTTTCTATAGGGGTATCCCCCAAGTCGATTGAAGGTGGATTTATAATAAAGCCCATATGAATCCCTCCTGTATTAAAAACTTTATGCTCTATTATAACATACATAAAGAGTTTTATCCTTTAGAACATAATATACAATTATATTTCATACAATTATATAGCATAAATTTTCATGTGAGGGGGGAGTAGATTGAGACTCAGCAGAAGATTCAAATCATTAGTTATCGTATTTGGGATACTATTTTTAACTTTATGCTTTCAATTTTACGTTGAATATCCACCTATCCAGAGGGCATCCGGTATATGGATTAATGAGGAACAATATAATCTTTATAAAATACAGACGGTTTTTGACGAAGGGTCTATGACTTTAAAAAGTAATCAAACGATTACATTTAAGAATAATTTTGATAGTAGTTTTGAAAATGTATATTTTCATATATACCCCAACATATTTAAGAAGAAAAATAATGTACCATTTGAGGAGGGGGATATGGAGTTTGTCTATCCAAATGGATTTAATCCTGGCTGGATCAAGATAAATAATGTCAAAGAGAACAATAAACTAATTTATCATAAGGTAATGGGGGATGGAGAAACTGTTCTTAGGGTGACACCTCAAAAAGCTATTGAAATAGGAGAGGAAAGAACCTTTGAAATAAACTTTGAGGTTAAATTACCTAATGTATTAGCTAGAATGGGGTATGGAGACAATACTGTAAATATAACAAACTGGTATCCTATTTTGGCAGTATACGATCAGCAGGGTTGGAATTTAGATCCCTATTATGCCATTGGAGACCCCTTTTATAGTGAAGTTGCAGAATATGAAGTTACAATTGACATTCCATCAGAATATATATTGGCAACTACAGGAAATATTGAAAGTAAGAAGGAGAAGGATACCATAACCACCTACAAAATAAAGACAGAGGGTGTTAGGGATTTTGGAATGATTTTAAGCAAAGACTTTGATGTAAAAGGAGTAAAAGTAGAGGACACCACAATACAGTCCTATACGATTAAAGGAGAAAAGAAGGAAGTTGCTTTAAAGGTAGCAGTGGATTCTTTAGAAGTATTTAATCGGATTTTCGGCAAATACCCCTACAAGCAGTTATCAGTGGTGGCCTGTAATTTCTCCTTAGGGGGAATGGAATATCCCAATCTAGTGATGATTGGTGATGGCCTATATACAATGGAAGAAGATTTTCCACTTGAATATGTCATAGCCCATGAGATTGCTCATCAGTGGTGGTATGGTATAGTTGGCAACAATGAGGTGACAGAACCATGGCTAGATGAAGCCCTGACAGAATACTCTACATTATTATACTTTGAAGAAAAGTATGGTACACATATAAAGCAGCAAATCCAAGAGAAAATGATTAAGGCTCAATATGAAAATTTCTTAGACCTTAAGGCAGATAGGGGAGAAGGGATTATGAGAAGCTTAGCAGAATTTGATAATTCTTTAGAGTATAGTAGTATTGTATATAGCAGAGGTGCATTATTTATTGATCATCTCAGACAAGAAATGGGAGACGAAGCTTTCCGTAAAGCTATAAAAGAATATTATAGTGAATATAAATTTAAGAATGCCACAACAGAAAACTTCTACATGATTTTACAAAAAAACAGCCAAAAAGATTTAAAATCAACCTTTGAAGAGTGGCTAAATGTAAAAATTGAATAAAAAACATAATATTGGGAAATATACTTTTAGTGCAAACATTAGTTTGGGGTTGAATAGTTCAAAATAATTATTATATAATAATAGGGTGAATATTACAAAATCATTACAAAAGTCCTAGAAAAATTTAAAAAATAGAACTGTAGCCCTAATTTTATAGATAAATTCACAAGCCCATAACTTTGAGAGGAGTTTTATAAAATGAACCAAAAGAATATGGAGCTTTACAAAAAGAGAATACAATTACTTCTTAGGAGAGCTAATGTTAGATATATTAAAGTTTCCCATCGGATAAAGAGAAATGTACATACGGGGATCTCGGCTTATCATCGACAAAGTCCATTAAACAAAAAGAAATATCTCGGTGGAGCTGTGGCTTTAGTATCTTTGATACTGTGCTTGACACTAGTGACAAGCTTTTGGATGGAGGGTACATTGGCAGCTTATGAAATACAACTAGATGACAAAGTACTGGGTGTAGTAAGGAATGAAGAAGCTTTTTGGGAGGCTTATAATGCTGTTAAAGAAGAGGTAGAGAATACCTATCAGCAGGAAATGGTGGATCCAGAAAATATTACATTTAACCAAGTTAAGGCTGATGATACAAAGATTACAGAAGAAGCTAATATGATTAAAAATATAAAGAGTATATTAAACTTTCAAGTTAAGTCGGTGGCTTTGGTTGTAGATGGCAAGGAAGTGCTTTTAGTAAAGGATCGAAAGACTGCCGAGGAAATATTGGAAAATATAAAAGCACCTTTTTTAAATCAAGAGGGTACTAAATACGAAGAAATTAAATTTAGTGAAGTAGTAGAATTAGTAGATAAGGTCACAGAAGCTGGCATGATTAAAACGAAAGAGGATGCCGTCAATTACATTATAAAAGGAACAGATGAAGAAAAGATTCACGAGGTAGCCAGTGGAGAAAGTACCTGGACTATCGCAAGTAAGTATAATTTATCGGTGGAGGATATTGTAAAGGCAAATCCAGACATGAATCCTGATCGATTGAAGATTGGTCAAAAGATTAGCCTTGTTGTGCCAAAACCATTTATATCAGTACAGACCAAGGAGTATGTTGAGCTAGTAGAAACGATTCCTTTTAATACAAAATATGAAGAAACCAGTTCTCTATATGAAGGCGATAGTAAAATACTGAAGCAAGGATTAGAGGGGAAAAAAGAATTAAAAGCTTTTATTGTTAAGAAAAATGGTGTTGAAGTAGGTAGGGAAGTATTAGAAGAAAAAATTGTTTCGGAACCTACGGAAAAGCTTATTGCAAAAGGTACAAAACCAAGACCTAAAACAATGGCAACTGGTATATTTGCTAGTCCAGCCCGTGGAAGATTAACATCTCCCTATGGTATGAGATGGGGAAAAATGCACCAAGGTATTGATATAGCCAATAGTATTGGTACACCAATAACAGCAGCAGATGGAGGAAGAGTATCTTTTTCTGGAAGAAACGGGGCTTATGGAAACTTAGTAATTATTGATCATGAAAATGGCTATCAAACCTACTATGCCCATGCTAATAAATTATTAGTTAAAAAAGGTGAGAGAGTATACAAGGGGCAGAAAATAGCAACTGTCGGAAACACTGGTAGAAGTACTGGACCCCATTTACACTTTGAAGTAAGAAAGAATGGTAAAGCAATTAACCCATCAAAATTTGTAAAGTATTAAATAAGATATAGAAAAAACGTGACCCACCGGTCACGCTTTTTTTTTATAGAAGTAAAAGAACTATGACTAGTACTAGAACCCAGAACCAGCTTCCATGGCCAGCTAAGAGATTTTGCGGATTCTTGGAGCTAGGATTTTTAGCTGGATTTTTTGGAACAGGATTTGGATCAATTTCATTGACCATAGTTTTAATATCCAACAAGCCAGCCCCTTGGGTATCAGGATTCATCCCTAGAGGGAGGGCATTACCAATAATGTATCTCTTGGTTTCTGCTGGCGTTAGATTGGGGTTCTTTTCATATAGTAGAGCTGCACAGCCAGCTACAATAGGTGCTGCCATAGAAGTCCCGGATAAACTTCTATATTTATTTCCCTCATTACTTAAGGATTGGATGTCAACACCAGGAGCTAGAATATCTGGTTTATTTAAACCGTCTATTGTAGGCCCTCTACTGGAGAAATCTGCGATTTTTACGTTTCTAGGAGTATTTGACGCCCTGTCATCGCAGGCCCCAACAGCAATAACATTTGGGCTAATTGCAGGTGAGTTAATGGTTTCGATTTCAGGGCCATTGTTTCCTGCAGCAGTAACTACTGTTATGCCATTTTTAACAGCAGCATCGACTGCCTGACATAGGGGATCATCTTGATAACTTTTCTTGGCTGTAGCACCTAAAGATAATGTTAGTACTTTGATATTGTAGCGTTTACGATTTTGAATAGCCCATTGAATTCCTGCTATTACATCTGAAATACTACCACCACCATCTTCATTTAAAACCTTAACCCCGATAATATTTGCATCGGGGGCAACCCCCATGAGTTTACCCTTTGAAGAAAAACCATTTCCTGCAATAATACCTGCCACATGGGTGCCATGGCCATCATCATCATAGGGCTGGTGTTTATTATTTACAAAATCCTTAAAGGCAATAATTCTGTTATTTGGTGTGACTAAGTCGCTATGGGGATGAACACCTGTATCGATTACAGCCACACCTACATTTTTTCCTGTTAAATTATGTTCATTGGCAAAATCAGAACCCACAGTAACAGAAGCAATATCCATTAATTTAAAGGCCATATCATCAAAGAAAATCTTCTGTATTACCCTTTCTCTAGCAACATTTCGTACACCCACCGGTGGAAGGTAAACCGCCACTGCATTAATAATATCAAATTTGTGCTTTACTTTTCCTCCTAGTTTTTGGACAAAGGCTTCAAGGTCATCACATTGACAATCCTTAGCTGTAATTATTACGGGGATATGCTCTTCCTCAGAGCCCATCAACTTTTCAATTAAAACATCTTCTATTATATTTCTATATCCAAACACAATTAGGCCCCCTTTAAAAAAGATTCTAATATAAGATATGCCGATGATTTAAAAAAGTGATTAAAAAAAGGGTATACATATATTGTAAATTCACCATTGTAGAAGTTTACATAACAATATGCTATAATATATAAGAACTATCCCCCAAGACCTTACATAGCTCAGTGTAAAGGAGGGATAGCTATGGAAAAAGTACTAACGAGAAAACGTCCTACTCCAAAATGGAAGCCTATAATGGTAGTACTATTTGCTTGTATCCTATTGATAGGTGTTATGGGCAAAGGCAAGATGATAGCAGCTGTTAATCCTGCGATTAGATATTTTGAACATCAGATGGTGGCGTTTCAAGTAAGAAACTATAATCAGTTGGAGACGGACAATTTTATTATAAAATATCAAGAAGTTGATAAAGAAGTATTGGATTTAGTAGCTGAAACAGCAGAGGACAAGTTTAATAAGGTAGTTAAATTGTTTAAATACCAACCTAATGAAAAGATACTATTGATTTTATACGATAATCCACAACCAATGATGAAAATTACGACGCTGCGTAAAGGGACACCCCCTATGGGGGTGTATTATGGAGATACCCTGCATATTTTAGATCCGAACCACTGGGTATCTGATGGAGAGGAACTAACTGAAATATTCTACAAAGAAGGACCTGTTCTACATGAGTTGGTCCATTTGTTTGTGGATCATTTAGCTAAAGGCAACTTTCCTATCTGGTTTACAGAGGGGGTTAGTCTCTACTTTGAATATGAGGTTGATGAATATCAGTGGGGAGAAGGAATCGATTTATCATATGGAGAATATACTCTACAACAGTTGACAGACTCATTTCATGAGTTAGATCAATACATGGCCTATACAAAATCCTTTAGATTAGTAAAGTCCTACGTAGAAGAGAATGGACTAGAGGCCCTTATTGGATTGGTCAATGATTTAGGTGAAGGTAAAGATATTGAGGATTATTATCATTTATTCAAAGAATAGTAGGGAAGAATTATTCCCTACATTCCTCCTTTTTTAAAGTATAGGTTTGCTTATGTTTAAAAATGTATGAAAATAAGCAGGAAAAATATGAATATAAGTAGAATCAAAATATAAAATCAGTCAAAGGTGGTTGAATTATGGAAAAGAGAATACTTATTGTAGAAGATGAAAAACCTATTGCTGAGATTGTGAAATTTAATCTTGAGAAGGAAGGATACAAGGTAGAAGTAGCAGTAGATGGAGAAGAGGCATTACATAAAGTTGACAAAGTAAACCCAGACTTAGTCCTACTAGACGTCATGATTCCTAAAATTGATGGTTTTCAAGTATGCAGAAAAATAAGAGAAAATTATTCCATGCCAATATTGATGGTAACAGCCAAAGAAGAAGAATTAGACAAAGTACTAGGATTAGAGATGGGTGCAGATGACTATATAACAAAGCCCTTTGGAATGAGGGAATTATTAGCTAGAGTAAAGGCTAATTTAAGAAGAATTAATATTGCCGACGGCGATTCGAGAAACGAAGCAATAGCCGCAGGAGCTCTATCGATAGACTTTAATAGATACGAAGTAAAGAAGGAAAATGATGTAGTAGAACTGACATCTAGAGAATTCGAGTTACTAAAATTCCTTTCTACGCAGGCGGAGTTAGTCTTTACAAGAGAACAACTATTAAAAGAAGTGTGGGGTTATGAGTATTATGGAGACATTAGAACAGTGGATGTAACTATTAGAAGATTAAGAGAAAAAATCGAAGAAAACTCCAGTAGTCCTAAATACATTATGACCAAAAGAGGGGTTGGGTATTACTTTAGGAGGGCTTAAGTATGTTTAAAAGCATAAGGTGGAAATTTATAACGATCTACTTCCTCCTTGTATTTATTGCCATGATTATTATTGGCGTATTTTTGATCCAGCAATTCCAACAGTATCATTTGGGAGAGGTTCGGAAAAACATGAACTATACAGCAGCAACAATTACCAGGACCTTAAATGATATGGATTGGCAGGAAAATAAAGATGATATACAAGCAAACATTAGTCGCTTTGAGATGATTATGGTGGGAATGGAAATCTATGTAATAGACAAGGAAGATTGGACCATTATCTCTAGTCCAAATACGGATACTGTCTACTTAGGGCAAAATGCAACAAATGTATTAGAGACAGATTTAATTATAGGTGCCTTTAGTGGAAATAAACCAGAACGAGACGTCACGAGGGGGAAGGGTGAGTCCATCTCAAGATCAAAGGAGATGGCGTACCCGCTATATGACCAACACAGTCGAACAATAGGAGCGATTTATGTAAGAAAAAATATAGATGATATATATGATACATTAAATAACTCAAAGGAAATATTGCTTAATGCCACCCTATTAGCATTGTTTATCACAATTATACTAGGATTTTTTATAGCGAAAAGTATCACTGGGCCAATAGAGGATGTTACCATAAAAGCAGAAAAAATGTCCAAGGGTGATTTTAATCAGGTAGTAGAGGTGAAATCTGATGATGAAATAGGCCAATTAGCATTTATGTTTAATCATTTAACGGGACGATTAAAAGAAGTACTGAGGGAAATGTCCAGTGAAAAACAAAAAATGGATACCATTATTACTTATATGGCAGATGGACTTGTGGCTGCCACAGAAGAAGGAAAAATCATTCGCGCAAATCCAAGGGCCATGGAAATGCTTGAAATTAGCAAAGGTGAATTAGACAACCTGGTATTTGATGAAATCTTTATGCCTTTTAATAAGAGTTTGACAATTAAACAGCTTAAAAGTTTAGAAAATGGCGAATCAGGAAGCGAAATGATGGCCATGTCAGATGGAATTATTTTAAGGGCTAACTATGCATCATTCCTTAATGAAAAGAATGAGTTTGGAGGAATTATTGTATTACTACAGGATGTAACAAAGCATGAGAAGCTTGAAAATATGAGAAAAGAGTTTGTGGCTAATGTTTCCCATGAGCTTAAAACACCTTTAACAACAATCAAAAGTTATACAGAGACTCTAGCAGATGGAGTTATTGAAAATCATGACTTGTCCCTACAATTCCTAAAGGTGATTGATACAGAAGTTGATCGAATGACTCGTCTGGTGAGGGATTTACTGCAATTGTCGAATATTGACTTTCAAAAAGGTATATGGAACAAAAAATCTTTAGATTTAAATGAATTAGCTAAAAAAGCAGTACTAAAATTAGAAGTTTTTGCGAAAAATAAAAACCAACAAATAAAATATAATCTTGGTGAAGGAATCACTAGGCTATATGGAGATGAAGACCGAATTGAGCAGGTTCTTCTAAATATTTTAAGTAACTCAATTAAATATACTCCAGAAGGCGGTGCTATTGAGGTATATGTTGAAAAAACCGACTCATTAGCTACAATTAATATAATTGATAATGGAATCGGCATACCTAGAGAAGATTTACCAAGGCTATTTGAAAGGTTTTATAGGGTAGATAAAGCCCGTTCAAGGGAAATGGGAGGCACTGGATTAGGCTTGTCTATTGCCAAGGAAATAATCGAGGCCCATGAAGGGAAAATTCAGATTTTAAGTGAAGAAGGCCAGGGAACCCATGTAATGATTACATTACTCCTATTGGAGGAATAGGATGTAGAAATGTGTAATTTATTTTTAATTTCATTGTAATACGATTGTAATATTGCTTATGTATAATGAATAGTAAGTTAGGCATTTACTGTTTTACAGGAGGAATTTATATGATAAAAAATAAGCTAATTTCTTGTACATGTGTACTAATAATATTAGGAACTGCTGGTTCTTTTACCTATGCTACACCTGCAATAAGAAATGTTGATACTACAAAATATGAAATTGTAAAGACTGCAAATCAATCACTACAAATTATTACCCCTGAAAGGGAGCAAAGTGTGAGCTCATCTACTAAGTTAGTATTAGAATTTACTGCGCCAAAAGATACTAAAATCAAGGTAAGAGTGTATCACAACACCAGCATTGAGAAGGGCGGAGAGAACTATGTCCTTATTAATGATCCTTTGCTTGTAGATGTAGGGATTCTACAAAGAGGTTGGGCTGAGATTGAGTTAAAAAGAGGTAGTAATAAAATCGAAATTACTGCAGAATACAAAGATGGAACTGCTGAAACTGTAAGAAGATATGTAGCGGTTAAAGGAGTAGAGGATGTAAAAAGACGAATTCTAGAAGGTAAAATAACTTCTGAGTTCTTAAAAGATATTACAGGGAATAAATAATTTGGAGTGAAAAAAATGGATAGGGAAAGAACTAAGACTCTAATATTATCCTTACTGGTAATATTAAGTATTATGTCCCTTCATAGGATTTGGTTTGACTCTCCGATATCACTACAGTCAGAGGCCTCTAATGGAAGGGATCAAGGCTATACAATTTTAGATACCCGTAACCAGATTATATCTCCAAGGGAAGTCACCTTAGGATTTGGTGGTAGTATTAGCAATAATTATTATACAGTATTGAATTATCAAGAGACGAAGCTGGTATGGGAAAAAAGCAAGCTCCTTCTTCTTGATTTTTTTGCTAAGGAGCCGAATGTGGATACTGTATCGTTGGATGAATATTTTGAGAGTAAGCAATTGAAATCTATTGAGTTGGAATTTGGCAAAGGGATGCCCTCTGTATTGATTTCATCTGTTTTTAATACAATGGATAATAGAATTACCAATGAAATAAGGACAATAAAAAAAATACTTATACCCGCCAGCAACACAGGATCTATTTATATACTTAGTGAAAATGAAAATAATGTTTATCGAGTGTCACTATCGGAGTATGAAAACACTACCTTAGAAGATTATATTACGGAGTATGATGAAGACAAAAAGGATTTCGTAAGATATCGTACAACATTTGGCTTTGTGAATAATAAGACTTTGATGCCTATTGAGTATAAACAGTTGCTACCAGAGATTTTTGTTGAAAGTGAAATAGACATTAAAGAGGAAGAAATCATTGTGAGGACAGCTAAAAGTTTTTTCAATGAGAATTTTGATTTTGTTAAAGCAATCAGAGAAACCAGTGGCTCGATTATATATTTGTATGGTTATGGGGAAAAGAGTGTTAGGATTAATCCACAGGGTTACTTGAGCTATAATCAAGAGATGATTAGCAACTCAAGCACCAATATATTGGAAGCTCTGAATGTGGCTTTAAATTTCATCGAAAAACATGGAGGCATTATGGAAACAGCTTACTTAAGTGAGATAAAAGATGTTTCCACAGGTTCAAATCGTGGATATTATTTTGGTTTTAACTATGATATTGTAGGCTATCCTATAGCTAATAAAAATACTCTAAATCAACTTGAAATTGAAGTGTATGGCAATGACGTTAAATCCTACAGAAGGTTTATACGGGAAAAAATGAACTTAGGATCTATAGATCATATAGATACTGATATAACACCACCAATTCAGATTATTGAAGATAACTTAGGGGTTATGTTAGACTACTATAATAAAGACTTGGAAAATTCAAAAACAATGGAATCTACAAATGCAAAGAATGAACCAGTAATAGATTATAAAATAATATTAGAAAATGTTAACAGAGTAGAAATGGTATATTTCGATACTGTTGAAGAAAATAGCATGCAATTAATTAGACCTAGTTGGCTGATAAGAGTAGGAAAACGAATATATTACTTTGACAGTTATGATGGTAAATTATTATATACTATGATTGAAAACTAAATGGTGGTGAAATAATGGATTGGTCAAAGGCAAAAAATATATTAATAATAGCTTTCATACTGACCAATATTTTTTTATTCTACCACGTAGGTAAGGGACTTTTGGTGGGTGGAGAGCTGGATTTAGTCAGTAATGAATATATCTTAAACGTTGAAAGGCACCTGAATGAAAAGGGGATATATGTTAGTGGTGAGATTCCTAGAGAAATCATCTCTCTACCAAAAGTGAGGGTGAAATACAAAATCTATGATCATGAAGAAACAGCAGAATTGTTTTTAGGTAAAGACTATTATAAAGTCAGTGAAGGTACTTACGGTAGCCAACATCAACAACTAATTATAGAAGGTAATAAAAAAATTAGATATTATAATGCTTCTAGGACAAAGGTAATGGATAAAATTAGTGAAGTTAAAGCACAAGAAATCAGTAACGAGTTTCTGAAGGAAAAAGGTTTCTTGACGGAGGATGTACATCTAAAACAAATATTTTATCAATCGGGTCCAGAATTAGAACAGGATTCAATGACTTATAAGTTAGTATACCATCAGGTTTTTAAGAAACGATTTCTAGGTGAAAGTTATATTAATGTATATGTGAATCATGATGGTGTTGTTGGTTTTGAAAGTATGCTATTAGAAATTGAGGGTAATGATAGTCAGCAAAAAAACCTATTAATCCATGCAACAGAAGCTTTGTTGAAAAAGATGAATGAGATTATTAATGACAATCAGGATAAAATCGTAATACGCAACATAGAAGTTGGGTATTACATTAATCCATACGATCTTACTGATTGGCAATCCATTGAATCAGGAGATGCTGTTCCTGCATGGAAAATTACATTAGAAAATGGGAAAGTCTACTATGTTGAAGCGTTGGAAAATTAATGTTTTTTTAAAAAAATAAAGGATTTTTTAATACAAAGTAGAAAAAGTATAATAAAACTTTTTCTGCTTTTTTTATTGGATTGATAGTGCAATTTCATTGAAAGTATTTTATATATATAAAAAAAATCATAACGCATATTTTCCATTAACAAACATGTTATGAAATGATAAAATAGAAGTTATGATAGATATTACGTTAATTAATGGATATTCACAATAAATATAAAGGTGGTGGCTAGCTGACAGAAGTCAGTGAATTATATGGAAAAAATTATTATTAACGGGTGTAGAAGATTACAGGGGCAAGTGGATATTAGTGGATTTAAAAATGCAGCAGTAGCCATTATTCCGGCAGCCGTTTTAGCTGGTGGGAAATGTGTGATCGATAACTTACCAGAAATTAGTGATGTGAAGACCCTTGGAAATATATTAACTAATCTTGGGGCTAATGTAGTCCAAATAGATGATAAGACTGTTGAAATAGATACGACAAAAATGAAACAATGCTTTGCAGATTATGATATGGCTAAGGAGCTTAGAGCTTCTTATTACTTATTAGGTGCTGGTCTTGGTAGATTTAAAAAAGCAAAAGTAATTTATCCTGGTGGATGTTCCATTGGAACAAGACCAATTGATCAACATATTAAAGGGTTTGAGGCCATGGGAGCTTCAGTGTCTATTGAGCATGGGATTATATCAGTGGAGGCTGAAAAGCTAGTAGGAGCTGAGATATACATGGATGTTGTTAGTGTAGGGGCTACCATTAATATTATGCTGGCTGCATCTATGGCAGAGGGCAATACTGTCATCGAGAATGCCGCCAAAGAGCCCCATATTGTTGATGTGGCTAATTTCTTAAACTGTATGGGGGCTGATATCCGTGGCGCTGGGACAGATGTGATTAAAATTCGTGGAGTTGAAAAATTAAAGGGATGTAACCATACGGTCATTCCTGATCAAATAGAAGCTGGAACCTATATGGTTGCAGCAGCAGCAACTGGTGGAGATGTTGTAATTAACAATGTGATACCTAAGCATTTAGAGGCGATTACTGCAAAGCTGAAGGAGATGGGGGTAGAAATCATTGAGAATGGTGACTCTCTAAGGGTGATCTCTTCAAGTGAGTTAAAGAATGTTAGTATCAAAACTTTAGTTTATCCAGGATTCCCTACTGACCTTCAACAGCCAATGTCCAGTCTTCTAACTACTGCCAAAGGAACTGGAGTGGTGACTGAGACTATTTTTGAGGGACGTTTCAAGCATGTGGATGAGCTTAAAAGAATGGGAGCAGATATCAAGGTGGAAGGTAGGATAGCTGTAATCCAAGGAGTGAATAAACTGTCTGGTGCTAAGGTATCTGCCAGTGATTTGAGGGCAGGGGCGGCTTTACTAATAGCTGGATTGATGGCTGAAGGTGAAACAGAAATTGATAATGTTCATTATATAGAAAGAGGATACGATAATTTTGTTGAAAAACTTACTAATTTAGGGGCAGAAATAAAGAAGATTCAATTGTAATTTAATCCTTCTATTTAGCGGGGTTAATATAATTCTATTTTCGACGGGAGGTGTGATATGACAATAGACTTTTGTTCCTTAGCCAGTGGAAGTAGTGGTAACTGTCATTTAATAACTGATCATACTAGCTCCCTATTAATTGATGCTGGATTAAGTGGTAAACAAATTCAGTTAAAGCTTGGAGAGGTTGGTATTGACCCTCAGCAGCTTTCAGGAATTTTGATTAGTCATGAACATTCAGATCACATCCATGGTGCAGGGATTTTATCAAGAAGGTTTAATATACCGATTTTCGCAAATGAAGGCACTTGGCAAGGGATGGAGCATAAGCTAGGGAACATTAAGGAAGAGAACATTCGAGTATTTGAAAGTGATAAGCCATTTGAATTGGGAAATTTTATTGTTATGCCTTACTCTATATCCCATGATGCCAATGAGCCTGTTGGATACTCCTTTGTAAATAAAGGGGTTAAGGTGTGTGTTACTACAGATCTTGGACATGTCACTGGGGAGATTTTAGATCAAATTAGCGATTCAGATTTAGTTGTGTTGGAATCGAATCATGATGTCGAGATGTTGAAGGCGGGGGGGTACCCCTATTATTTAAAGCGACGTATATTATCTGATGTAGGACATCTTAGTAATGAGGCGGCAGGTAACGCCATAGTGGACCTAGTGAAGAGAAATGTTAAATCTGTAATGCTAGCTCACTTAAGTAAAGATAATAATTTTCCTGAGTTAGCGATTGAAACCATCAAGAGTATCCTACAAATGAATAAAGTAGGATTTAATAAGGATATTCAAATCGATCTAGCTCATCGGGATCGAGTGAGCAACTTATATGCTCTTTCTAGGTAATTACAATTAAACTGAAAATATCCAATCTTTATGGGTATAATTATTGTTATAGGATTTAAAATCAGAGATATTAGTAATTTTAATATTAAATTACAACTATTCAAGGAGGAACTGATTATGGGCTATGATAACAATGATGATATTCAAAACAAAGAGAGTTACTTGAAAAAACAAGATGAGGAAATAGATGAACAGGTAGAAAACCAAGTGACTAATCAAGTAACTGATAAATTCAATTCTGGTAATGGTATGGACTCAACATCTGTAGAGGGAGGACATCATTACCAATATGAACAAACTAAACGCGAGGTTAGGAAAAAAAATCCGTCTAAGTTAAGATATTTAGCCCTAGTATTGGCAGGAGCCATATTAGGCAGTGGTATTACTATGGGGCTTACCTATACCTTCCTACCAGATATACTGGCCCACAGGGGAGTTTACCTCGGTGGAGGTGGAGGCCAATCAGTGGTGATTGAACCTAATCAAGACATATCAGTTTATTCGGCTGTGGCTAAAAAAGCCATGCCTTCAGTTGTAGGAGTCACTACTTTATCTGCCCAAAGAGATTTCTTTGGAAGACAAACGCCAGGACTAGGAACAGGTGTTATAGTGGATTCTAGAGGCTATATTCTTACTAATTCCCATGTTGTAATGGATGGTAATGTAGAGGAAATAGCAGTAATTCTATATGATGGCGATAGATTGCCTGCTAAAGTAGTTTGGCAGGATAGCAATCTAGATTTAGCGGTAATAAAGGTAGAGGCTGCCAATTTACCTGTGGCTGAGCTAGGGGATAGTGATCAACTGATTGTTGGTGAAATTGCTGTAGCTATCGGTAATCCTCTTGGGCTTAATTTTGAACGAACATTAACCCAAGGAGTGGTCAGTGGATTAAATAGATCGATCCCCGTAAGCCAACAGCAAACGATTGAAGACTTAATTCAAACAGATGCTTCTATTAACCCTGGTAATAGTGGAGGACCTCTTCTTAATGCAAAGGGGCAGGTAATAGGAATAAATACAGCAAAAATTCAATCCGGCGAAGGACTTGGGTTTGCCATTCCCATTAATACTGCAAAGCCAATTGTAGAGCAGATTATTGAAAAGGGTGAGTTTACGAGGGTATTAATTGGAATTAGGGGCCTTAACGTTCAAGCCTATGAAAGTGCCACTGGCTTGGATATCCAAGCTGAGCATGGAATCTATATAGGGGAAATCATAGCAGATTCACCTGCTGATAAATATGGTATGATGGTGGGGGACGTTATTATCAAGATCGGTGAAAATGAAGTTAAAACAATGGGAAATCTACAGAAAGAATTGTATAAATATCGTCCTGGAGATGAGGTTGCAGTAACTGTCATTCGAAATGGCAAGGAACAAGTGATTAATATTACTTTTGAAGAATAATATATAAAGTGAGTTTAAATAAACCGAGTCTTATTAGGGCTCGGTTTGTTTGTGATAAAACCTTTAGTTTCATTTGTCAAGTTCCCAAAAATTTTATATAATGAAGGAAAAGAAGTATAAAATTAAAGAAATATGTTTTGTTTTGTATGATTTTTATATAGTATACAGATAATAAATATAGGGATAATTAAAATAACCATATAAATGGAGTGATACTATGTACGTTGTGTGTTCTAAGCACTTAGAAGAAGCAATAGATGAATTTATTGAAGTCTATGAGCAACCACCAGACTTATATGAGTTAGAAACCATTACTTTTACAGAATGGACAGCCCCAACCTGTTGTCATTTCTGTGATATGAATCCTAAATATCTGATTGTATAGTCGGGAGCCTTCTCGACTTTTTTACAACCAATAGCAAAGTTCTACATTAATTTAATATAGAAGAGAACTATCTCGTAAATGAGTTTCAACATAAGTCATCATTTAAATTTTCCGAAGGAAGACTTTGTTCATTTGAATAACTAATTTATATTAGATGGGTGGAAATTTAATGAATATTACAATATTAACGGTAGGGAAGATTAAGGAGAAATTTTTTAAACAAGCTATTGATGAATATACCAAAAGACTGTCTAGGTATTGTAAACTAAATTTAATTGAGGTACCAGACGAAAAGGCACCAGAGCACCTGAGTGACACAGAGATGGAAATAATAAAAACTAAGGAAGGGGAAAATTTACTAAAACATTTAAAGGATGGAGCCTATGTGATAGCATTGGTGATCAAGGGTAAAATGCTATCCTCAGAAGAACTGGCTGAAAAGATCAATCAATTGGCATTGACGGGGAATAGCAATATTTATTTCGTGATTGGAGGATCTCTTGGGCTGTCTGATGAGGTGATTAAGAGAGCAGACTTTAAGTTGTCTTTTTCTCCCATGACCTTTCCCCATCAGTTGATGAAGGTGGTGTTGTTGGAGCAGGTATATCGGGGGTTTAGGATTATTAAGGGTGAACCGTATCATAAATAACTGCAAACTTTTGTACTTATTATTGAAAGAAGAATCTCCTTCATCTGAAGGAGGTTCTTTGTCTAGGAAGTATTTTATTATTTTTTCATCGAAGTGGAGTTCCATTGTAGAGTCGATGGGGACGGTTCCAATGACTCATAGGAAATATATAAACTACTCGACAAATCAGAATTTATGACGGAGGTATGAAATGGTTGAGATAAACTTATATGATTATATCATAGATAATAGTAAGTTAATCTATGTTGATATTGTGGCTAAATATAATGGGCGATGGGTATTGTGTAAGAAAAAAAGCAGGGATGCATGGGAATGCCCTAGTGGTCACATAGAAAAAGGAGAAACACCAGAACAAGCAGCCAAAAGAGAACTGTGGGAAGAAACAGGAGCAACCGAATTCAATATTGAATCAATTGGATATTATGGTGCAAAAGGCAGTGATGGTACCATAGAAAGTGTTGAAGAAGTTTTTGGTAAAATATTTTATGCAGACATAAAAGATATTGGGAAATTACCTAATTTTGAAATGGAAAAGATTGAGTTTTTCGAAGAACTACCTAGTAACTGGACTTATCCATATGCACATCCTCTGTTTATTGATTTGGCAGAAAAAATGCTTCAATAAGAAGGATAAAAAGACTATTCACAAATCACATTCAAATCATGTATTTTACTGAAAGCAGTAAGCGCTTTTAAAGACCATAGAATATTATGTTAAGGGGAATGATAATAATGAAAGAAGTGATATCCTTAATCAAAGACTATGTAAAAAATTACAAGGAAATGAAAGGAACGGAGACCGATTGGCGTGAACCAATTGTTGGAATCGCTGATGCTGGTAATCCTATGTTTTTGGAGCTTAAAGACATAATAAGTCCTTCTCATGCGCTACCTTCTGATTTCATTAATGATGCTAAATCCGTTATTGTATTTTTTCTGCCGTTTCAAGAAAGAATTGTAAAAAGCAATATTGGAGATATTGAGAGTTCAAGGGAATGGGACATTGCCAATATTGAGACAAATAATCTTATTGTAGATATAAACAAATATTTACATGAAATACTAACAGAAAAAGGATATACATCTACTGTCTTGCCTCCTACTTATAATTATGATGAGAAAGGATTAATCAGTGATTGGTCACATCGTCATGTTGGATATATAGCTGGGATTGGTACATTTGGCATAAATAATATGCTGATAACTGAAAAAGGGTGCTGCGGGAGAATGGGAAGTATTATTACCAATATGGCATTAATGCCTATTATAAAAAAGGAACAGGAAAATTGCCTATATAAGCATAATGGGACATGTGGAAAGTGTATTGATTATTGTGTAGCCAATGCAATTTCGATTGACACTGGATATCCTTTTGTTGATAAAAAAAGATGTAATAATCAAATTTATGATGACAATATACCACAGTACTCTATAGGTATTGGAGATGCATGTGGTAAATGTATGTGTAATGTGCCGTGCTCTTTAACAAATCCTGTAAGTAAGCTATTAGAATAGATATACCGACATAGGTAAATGTGAGTCGATGGACAGTCGATGGGGACGGTTCCAGTGACTCTACAGTTGAGTCCCATCATCTGTTATGAAAATTGGTTCTAAAACTTGGTTAACTTCTGAAACAAATTTTCTGGAATAGTTTTTGCTGGAATCCTTATTTCAGAAATGATATTGTTAGCATAAATATTTTTATATGCCATGATTTCATTCGAGTTAATTGAAGCGGTGATGTTTTCATTAACCCAAGTACAGAGATCATTTAATAAATCATCTTCTTTTAAGTCCATAGACAGAGAAACTTCAAAGATATCAAATAAAAAAAGACCTTCATGATTCGTTAACAGAAGACCTCTAAAGAGATTGTCTTGTATATTCCGTCTACTTTGAGGGGAGAAGGTTTTTAGGTTTCTCTACTACTCCTTCAATGGCATTCGCTAAGATCTGAGCCCTTCTTTGCTGGGTATCATGGGGATACTTATTTTCTATGTATTTTCTTAGACGAAGGATGTCCTCCTTCAAAAGTATCTTTGAGACTTTCAATTCTTTTGTAAAATCCACCATTATCCCACATCCTGTCTAGACTGAAAATAGTTTCTTTAGTATTGCATCAATCACATTAATTCTAAGAAGATTATAGTTTCCCTAGTGATAACTATTATAGCTTATATTAATGATTTCTTCTATCATGAAAAATGACACGAAACTGTCACAATGAATACCTTTAATGGACATATTTCTTTGCTATATTTAATTAAAGCAATAATACATTGAAGGAGGATGAACAAGGTGAATTTCATAAAAAGAGCAATGTTGGCTGTGACTAGACGAAAAGGAAAATCTCTTATCATGTTAGTGATATTTGCTACGATAGCAAATCTAGTCATTGCTGGTTTTGCAATACAAAATGCGACAGATTATGCCAGTGAACTGGCAAGACAAAAACTTGGAGGTAAGCTTACCCTTAGATTTGATAATCAAAAGGTGATGGAAACAGCCAGGAGTGAAGGTATGAAAATGGGGATGGGAAGATTTCAAACTGAGCCAATCCCAGAGGATATGGCACAGCCCCTAATCCAGCACGAAAACATTATAGGATATAACTATATTGTCAATACCATGGGGATGGCAGAAGGATTTGAACCTGTCGTAACAGTGGAGGAAGAAGATTCTGAAGAATCTACCTCAGGAAATACAGATCAAGGCTTGAGAGGAGTTAGTCAGGGTTTTATTATGCCAGACGTTACGATTGTAGGAACTGCAGTTTCTGATCTTTTGGATGAATTTAATAGTGAAGCAGCGACCCTATTAGAAGGAAGGCATATAGATTTTAATGACAGTGAAGGAAAAGTTGCTATCATTGAAAAAAATCTTGCAGCAGAAAATGATCTGAAGATTGGTGATACCATCAGCATAGGTGCAATGGAAGCTGATGAAGCCATAGACCTACAAATTGTTGGAATCTATGAATCTAATGAAGAAGTAGCCACGGGTGGTATGGGGATGCGACAAATGACCTTTACAGAACCCTATAACAGGATATATGTGGATTATCCAACTGCAATGGCATTAAAATTTGAGTCCTCAACCGCTGATACACAAGTGACTGGTATAGACTCAGCAGTATTTTTCGTAGATGATCCTAAAAATATTGATCAAGTAAAAACTGATGCAGAAGGTATGGCTATTGATTGGGATAAATACATACTGGATGCAAATGACCAGGCCTACCAACAAATGATGGGGCCTATAGAAAACGTATCTTCCTTCTCAATTACGGTAGTGTATATTATTGCTGTTGCAGGAGCTGTGATTTTAGCTTTATTATTGACGCTTTCTATTAAGGAAAGGATGTACGAAACAGGAGTATTACTGTCAATGGGGGAAGGTAAGTTGAAGGTGCTTGGTCAATATGTGGCAGAGGTATTAATCATTGCAGTTATCGCCTTTTCAGTATCTATCTTTAGTGGGAGTGTCATAGCACAGGACATTGGAGATTCTTTGCTGGAAAGAGAGATTCAGGTGGTGCAGGAACAGGGACTTGATGGTGGTCAAATAGGTGGAAATAGCAGAATTGGAGGAGGTCAATACGGTAGACTTCTACAACAGCGATATCAGCTAGGTAATCAAGGGGATATTGAACCAATTAATTCTTTTGATATTGATGTTACTTTAACAGAAATCATGAAAATGTCTTTGGTGGGGTTATTAGTTATCATCTTTGGAACGATTCTGCCGGCAGTTACAGTCATGAGATATAATCCTAAAACGATCCTAACAAAAGCTACGTAAGGGAGATGATATAATTGGAAGCATTATTAGAATTTAAAGATGTTACTTTTGGTTATGTAGATGGAGGAAAAAGAGTAGAAATTTTAAATGATGTAAATGTATCCTTTGCAAAAGGCATATTTTACACTATTATTGGGCCTTCTGGCTCTGGTAAAACAACTACCTTGGCACTGGCTTCAGCTTTAGATGTACCTCGAAAGGGAAAAATTCATTTCCTGGGAAAAGACATTAAGAAAATTGGATATTCAAAACACCGTAGAGAAAATGTAGTTTTAATCTTTCAAAATTATAACTTGATTAATTACTTGACAGCTATAGAGAATGTAGTGCTAGGGATGGAAGTTTCAAATTCCTACAAAGGAGAAAGGAAGAAAAAAGCACTAAAGCTTCTTAATGATTTAGGATTAACAGAAGATGAGGCTAAAAGAAATGTTTTGAAACTTTCGGGAGGACAACAACAGCGAGTTGCTATCGCTAGAGCCTTAGCCAGTAATGCAGATATTATATTGGCGGATGAACCTACAGGAAACCTAGATCAAGATACAGCAAGAGAAATAACAACCATATTACAAGAACTAGCCCACAAATATCATAAATGTGTTATCGTTGTTAGTCACTCACAGGAAGTGGCAGATGCCTCCGATATTGCCTTTCATTTAAAAAATGGTACATTGGTTGAAGTTTAATCTATTAACTTACTAATATCAAACATACTATAGACCTCCTTTTAAAAGGACTCTCTTCTAACGCTTAGGAAGGGAGTTCTTTTTATTTCAAAGTAAATTTTGTAATTTCTCTAAATGAAAAAATATTGTATAATATTTAGTGTAACAAAATAATTAACAAAGACAAGTAGGGTGATGTATGGATAACATTCAAATAAGAAAAAAAGACACCACGTTTGTATTATTGATAACAGCAATATTGATAGGAAGCTGTATTTTTTTTAGCGTAACTCTATTTTGGGGCTTTCTAGCAAGTATCTTAATCACTTCATTACTATTGGTGAGAAGAGGATTAAAACCCTCAAGCTTAAAGAATATGATCCTTCAAGGAGTAATGGAGTGTAGGAATCTTTACTTATTGATATTATTGATCGGTGCAACAGTTTCAATATGGCTATCCTCAGGGGTTGTTCCCACCATGATCTACTATGGACTGGAATATATGGAGGGTATGAACTTTCTTCTGGCGGCTTTTATAATTACGTCCCTTATGGCTATCTTTATGGGGACAGCAGTAGGAACCATCAGTACCATTGGTTTAGCTTTGTTGGGCATTGGCAAGGGTTTTGGAGTACCAGAACATGTTTTGTTGGGGGCAGTTATTTCAGGGGCTTTTATAGCCGATAAAATTTCTCCTATTTCTGGATTATTGAACCTTACTTTGTCAGTTACAAAAACAAAATATAGAGATGTCTTTAAGCGTATGACGGCGACCCTAGTTCCTGTTTATTTAATCACTACCGCTATATATTACTATCTAGGAAAAGGATATATTGCTTCAGGGAATTCTGGAAGCCTTGGAGAATATCAAACAGCTATCTTGAAGGGGTTCTTTGTTTCGCCTTGGTTATTAATACTCCCCATAGCCATTGTGGCATTGCCCATTAGGGGAATGAAGACCATTTCCACCATCTCCATAGGTCTTTTGGGGGGGATTATAGCCAGCATTAGCCTACAGAAGATGTCGGTTATTGCAGTTTTGGATGCTGTGTTTTTTGGCTATAAAGGAACTACAGCCTCTAGTCAATTGAATCGTATTTTGATCAGCGGCGGTGTGATTTCTATGCTAGAAGTGGTGTTGATTGTGGCGGGGGCCATTTGCTTAAGTAGTATCTTAGAGGAATCGGGGCTGATTAAACCATTTATCAGAAAAAGTATTGCCAACATCAAGAGTCAAAAAGAGCTAGTGATGAAAACAGGAGTTATCAGCAGCCTTCTTACTGTGGTCACTTGTGATCAAACAGTGGGAATTCTCTTACCCGGAAGAGTTTTTAAGGAAAAATATGAGGAAATGAAGCTTAGTCCGACGATTTTGGCTAGAACAATCTCAGATACAGGGACAATCATAGCACCTTTGATGCCTTGGAACGTAAATGCCCTTATTATTGGAATGATCTCAGGTGTGTCGGCAGTAAATTACGGGCCCTATGCTGTCCTTTGCTATATTTGTCCTGTGGTTTCTTTCTTGTCTTGCTATAGTTATAAAAAGAGAAGTTTGACGGGGGATGATTAAGGAACTAATTAAGCTAATAAATTTGATTAAATTAATTGATTAATAGATTTAGTAAATTGATAAGGATGATTAGCGAGAGGAGGATCTAAATGTTTATCAAGTAAGTGAGTCGATGGGGACGGTTCCAGTGACTCATAAGCTTTGATAATGAAGAGTGCAAAATAAATAAGTTCATTATAAAACAGTGCTTTAATAAAGGAGTTGTATAAAATGAATGAAGCTAAAAGCATAGAAGTAAAACGATCTTCAAAAGTAGAAAACATCCTAACTCAGATCAATAGTAAAACTAAGCTAGGCGACTTACGAAAAATCGCAAAGGACATTACAAAAGATCACGAACTAGCTATGGAACTTTGGTCAACCGAAGAGTTTTTGCCCAGACTGTTAGCAATCTTAATTATGGATAAAAAACTTCTTTCACAAGATGCGCTAAATAGGATTGATAAGGATATGCAGACTCATTCTTTTGATGAGCGAAATAACTTAATGGATTGGTTAATGGCTAATCAGCTCATCAAAGATAAGAAGACAATTGCATTGATGGAGTCATGGAAAAATGGTCCTTCAGCTCTTCAAAGGCGAGCTTTCTGGTATTATCAAGCTCGATTGAGATGGACTGGACAAACACCGCCTGATAACACCGCAGACTTACTATCTACATTAGAAACTAATATTACCAAGGAAGAACCGGAAGTTCAATGGGCTATGAATTTCACCGCAGGCTGGATAGGCGTTTATGATGAAAAGAATCGTGTACGTTGTATTAAACTTGGTGAGAAAACGGGTCTTTACAAGGATGAAATGGTATCAAAAGGATGTACTCCTAACTATTTACCCAATTTCATAGCGATTGAAGTTAGCAAACGAGATAATAATTAGTTACCTTTGAAAAATCTTTTAATTTATGTGGAGTGAGAAAAATTAGACTATATGCTGAGGTGAGCTTATTTGGGTTATGGTAGGGTTCAATTAGGAGGCAAGCAAGGACCGTCCCCGCTTGCCATAAAAAAATCACCTCACGAGTTTAATTGAGATGATTTTATCAAAGGATTTTTAGTGGTACTATGTACTGTAGAGTTTACGATTACTTATAATTCAAGATTAACTATAGTTCTACCTTTGTGCTTACCTGCTAATATCATATCTATTTTTGTACTTAATCCTTCTAAAGATATTTCATCTACATTATCATTCAAATTATCAGGCTTCCAATCTGAGGATAAAGCATTCCAAATTTTTAGTCTAATAGCCATAGGACATTGAACAGAATCAATTCCAAATAATGTTACTCCCCGCAAAATAAATGGATAAACTGACGTTAAAAATTCATGAGATGCGACATTTCCACAGCATGTTACAATACCACCATAATTAGTGGATTTAATGGCTGTAGCTAATATATTTCCACCTACTGTATCTACTACACCGGCCCATCGACCCTTTGAAAGAGCTCTTTCAGATTTGTCATCTATCTCTTTTCTATCAACTATATCTTTTGCACCGAGTCTTAATAGCATTTCTTTTTCGTCAGCTTTTCCTGTAGCAGCGATGACATTATAGCCAATTCTATTTAAGATGGAGATAGCTATACTACCTACTCCGCCTGTTGCGCCTGTTACTAATATATCTCCGTCTTTAGGTTTAACATCTGAGTTTACTAATTTATAAACTGATAAAGCAGCAGTAAATCCAGCTGTACCAAATATCATACTCTCTCTAAGAGAAAGATTTTCAGGAAGTTTAACAACCCAATCAGCAGGAACTCTAATATACTCTCCATAGCCTCCTGATGTATTCATTCCTAAATCATATCCAGTTACAATAACTTCATCTCCAATTTTAAAAGTATCATTGATACTTTCTACAACAACACCAGCAGCATCAATTCCGGGAGTATGGGGATAATTTCTAGTTACTCCTTTATTTCCTGTAGCTGAAAGAGCGTCTTTATAGTTTAGCGAAGAATATTTTACATTTATTAGTATATCTCCTTTTGGAAGATCTTTGACTTGTCTCGTTATAATCTCCCTTTGAAATACTTTTTCGTCAATTGCTGACACTAACATTGATTTAAATTTATTTTTATTCACTGTAAAACTCCTTTCAAGAAATATAGTTTTATATCAAACTAATTATATCAGGAATATAGTTTAATGTAAAACTATATTTTGTAAATTGATTAATAGTTTTACTAATATTATAATTGAATAAAGCAATTAAAATTATACAGGGGAATAGGAGTCTGATTATGAAGGATAAATATATTGTATATTTTATAAGTAAAACGAAGAAAAAAATGACTGACTTCATTGAAAGAAGATTGAAAGAAAAAGAAATGGGTGATTTAGCGCCTTCATATGGAAATATACTCACAGCATTATATGATAATAATGGGAAATTAAGTATGAAAGAAATAGGGCAATTAATAGGGAAAGATAAGTCTACTATTACAGCATTGGTTAACAAATTATCAAAATTAGGATATGTAAAGACAGAAAAATCTAAAGAAGATAGAAGAGTGACCTACGTAAAAACAACTGAAAAAGGTAGAGAAGTGGAAGATAAATTTAATGATATTTCTAAAGAGGTTTATTTAACAGCATATAAAAATTTTTCCATAGAAGAGAGAGAAGTATTACTCAAGTTGTTAAAGAAGCTTAATAATAACTTTGATTTAGAGTAAGTAGTTATTCAATCTATTGGGAAATCTGTTATTATTAAAACTACACTATACAGTATAGGAATAGAAGGAGCAAATACATAAAAAACCGCAGTTACAGCAATACTGTGAGCAGTATTATAAGAAACGTCGGTTTTTTATCTTTATGAGCGAAATAGTAAATCTAGAGTAAAAGGAGGAAAATTAATGAACTATTTATGGGGAACACTAATGGCGATAATAGGTTTTTTTACGTTTATTAGTGCACTGAAAAAAAGTGAAAATTTTGTCTACAAGCTATTTGTGGCTCGTGCAAAATTATTGTGGGGACACAATGCGCATGCATTCCTTTTATTAGTAGGGATTATTGTGATGGGGCTTAGCTCTCTGTTTTTTATTGGCGTATGGGGTTTTCATGGAGAAATGCCGAATACTGATGATCAGGAAATGAAGGCAGATAAAATGCTAGAAACACAATTGCCGAAGCAGTCTCTTATCATGGAGGATGGAGGGACCATTAGGACAAGGATATTGCCACCCATAGGTTTTCAAAGGGTTACTGTGGAAGAGGGCTCCTTTGCTGAATATTTAAGAACTCTCCCATTAAAGCCCCATGGCTCGCCTGTGCTTTATTATAATGGTGCTGAGAAAAATAAATCAAATGTCTACATGGCAGTAGTTGATATGGAAATAAGTGATCGAGATCTACAGCAGTGTGCAGATGCAATAATGCGTCTTAGAGGAGAGTATTTGTACGGAATCGGTTCCTATGATAAGATACACTTTAATTTTACAAATGGATTTAGGGTAGATTATAGTAAATGGATGGAAGGGTACCGCATTGCTTTGGAAGGGAATCGAAGTTTTTGGGTTAAAAAATCAGAACCTTCTAATACATATCAAGACTTTAGGCGTTATATGGATATTATTTTTGCCTATGGGGGTACAATTTCATTAGAAAATGAATTAATCTCAGTTGATTTAAATGAAATAGAGATTGGAGATATATTCATTCAAGGAGGTAGTCCTGGTCACGCAGTAGTTGTAGTAGATATGGCATTTAATGAAACTACAGGGGAAAAATTATTTTTATTGGCCCAAAGTTACATGCCAGCCCAAGAGACACAAATATTAGTAAATCCCATTGACAGGGACTTGAGTCCATGGTACTCTTTAAACTTTGAGGAAGAGATAATCCCTACTCCTGAATGGACATTTAAAAGAAGTGACTTAAAAAGGTTTCCTTAAAGAATCAATTTTACTTAGTCGAAGGATGTTCGAAGAAGATATAAGTTAATTGTTAATTACTTAATCTATGGAAGAAGCAAAAAAACTTGACTATAAAGCTATATTGGGTTTTTGTAGATATTACTGGGTAGTATTATCATGTTTCTACTAAAACTTTAATAAATTCTCTGAAATTTAATATTGACAAGTTAAGATAAAAATTATATTATTAACTAGACGACTGGTCTATTAATTATTATGAATGGAGGATTATCATGAGAAATAAAATCAAAAAAATTCTAGAATCACATGAATTATTAAGATTAGCTACATTAGATGAAAATGGATTTCCAAATGTAAGATCAGTAGATTTTGCAAATGATGAAGAGGATGAGTCGAAAATTTACTTTACTACATTTAAAGAAACGAACAAAGTTAAAGAGCTTGCTAAGAATAACAAGGTATATGTAGTTGTAGATAAGACGGCTAATTCTATCGAAGAACTTGCTCAGATTCAATACATAAGAGGGACAGGTGTTACAACAGAGTTAGATTCACCTGAAGAAATACAAAAGGCTATGGGACTACTTATCACCAAATATCCATTTTTAAAAGACTTACCAGGTGATCCTTCAATGATGAGTTTGTTTAGAATAGATCTTAAAGAAGTTAAAGTTACTGATAACAGCTTAGGATTTGGTCACGTAGATATATTTAACTACTAAAGATTTGACAATAAAGCATTATTTCTCTATAATTATCACGATAGGAAGTGAAGGTGACGTGATGAATAAAAGAGAAACTTTATTGTTTACTGCTGCAAGACTTATACATGAAAAAGGTTATAATAATGTTGGGATTAAGGCTATACTTGATGAAGTGAATGTGCCTAAAGGATCTTTTTATCATTACTTTAAAAGTAAGGAAGAACTAGGCTTATCTATCATAGATTTTTATATAGCTGATACAACCAACTGTCTAAATCAAGTAGAAAAATCAATAGAAGGAATAAATCAATTCTTTAATATATTCTTTAATCGTTTAATTGAACTTAGCTTGAAACGTGGTTGTCCTGTAGGAAACCTAATATTAGAATTATCAGACGAGAATGAAAGATTTAGATTAAAGCTTTTAGAATGGTACAATATTTTAGAAAGATGGATAATAGAAGTATTAGAGGAAGAAAAGGTGGCAAATTCACATGAAAAAGCTAAGGCATTAATAGCTGCTTTTGAAGGTACAATGCTTTTATCAAAGCTGGACAAGAATGATGTTCATTTCGAAATATTTAATAAGTACACTTTTTATAGTATTTTAGTTATATAAGAATGCAATATATTTTAGTAAGGGATGGTTTTTAAGTAAATCATCTCTTTTCTATTTGAATTACGAACAAGAACACATCTGAATCAAGCGTTGAATTACAACAAGCAACTTTTCAACACCTGTTTTTAAGATCTTTGATTCCGGAGGGTGTAAAGCACTATGATAAATTTATGCTATATATGCGGATGTTACTTTTTTCAATAAGAAAGAAGATATAAAGCAAAGTAGAATTATAATGAATTAGTCTTATTGAAATATGTTTTTATATGTATTTAAAGGGTAAAATCAAAATAAAATGGCAGTGTCTAGGAGGGAACTTTATGAAAACGTGGACAGAGGAAATAGAAATAAATGCGCCCATTGAGACAGTATGGAAAGTAATTGATGGAAGTGAAGAAAATTTAAAGAAGTTGGATCCTAAAATTATATCAAGTAAGGTAATAGAAGAAACTGAAAAACGTATAGGCTCTAGATACCTTCAAGAATACAAAGAAGGTAGGAAAGTTATGGAGTATGTAGTTGAAGTAAAGGATTATCTAGAAGACGATAATAACAAAATGTTTGAGATTGGATTTGAGCTAGGTAATTGGTTTGATATAACTGTGAAATATGTGCTAAAAAAAGTTGATGAAAATAAAACTCATTTAGTATATTCTACAACAAATAGACCAATGAAGTTTTTTGCAAAGATAATGATGAGAATGATGGGGAACGATTCTTCTGTAGTAAAGACACATGTTGAAAAGATTAAAAAACTATCAGAAACCTAATATATTGTAGGTGTGAAACATTTAACGGTAACGTTATTTAGTTTCTAAAGTAAATTAGAGTGCGGGAGGGGGATTTTTGTGGATGTATTTTTTGGAGTAATAATGACAATTATAGGTGTATTATTTTTGGTTTTCAGTGTTACAAAGAGTGAAAATAAATTATATCAGATTTTTGTAAAACGCTCTGAAATATTATGGAAAAAGAAAGTATATATTTTTCATAGCATTGTTGGCATAATTCTAATAGCTTTAGGTATACTTTATACATTTGGAATTATTTGGGTTGAATAGGAAGACAAAAATCATTATATAAAATTTTTAGGTATTACTATATTGTCTTACTACTATATAAGGTTAATAAATATTCCTTAATGTGTAAAAAAAGAGGGGGAGCTTAACAAGCTTCCCCTAATGAGTATACACATATAGTAAGATATGTTTGTCGATTATATAATTACGGTGAGCCGTATCATAAGTGACTGCGGTTTTCTCTGAATTTTAGTTTTTCAATATAGAGAGGGATCTAAATTAAAGGCTATGCTTAAGAATACTGTTGATATTACCTCATTTTTTAAGGAACCTCATCTAGGGTTCCTTAAAGTCGTCTTAAGGGAATATTTTGAAAATATTCTCAGTAAGCTGTTAAGTCATCTATGCAAGAAGTATTGATAATAAGCACCTTGAAAGAGTAAAACAATTTCACCAAAAATCCCTATACAAAAAAACACAAAATAATAAGTTGCCTTAGTTATTTCTTTACCAAACAACTCTTTAAAAGCTTGGATAATCAACCGTTCGAATTGAAACCAGCTAAGAATCCAGCCAACAATGATAAAAGTAATGACTGACATATCTATTTTTCCTCCCCGTTCATATTTAAACACAGTTTTGTTCTTATTTTATTATACAAAATATAAAACCTTAGTTCAAATTCAAGATATAATTCAAAAAATAAATGGATGACAATATCGTTGATGGGATAAATATTAAATGGAGAAACCTACCACAAGCAATGGCGGTTTTTTTTGCAACTTAGTGATATCAATACATACAATAGAATATAAATTGAAGTAAAAAGCAATATAATAACTTTTTAACTAACTTAAAAGTTGCATATATCGATTACTAACACAATAAACATATAGACAGCATAAATATAATTTAGGGAGGTGTCAATATGAGCAATAAAAAAAGCAAGAAGGACTTAAACACTTTAAGAAAAGATGCAACACTTAAAACACGTCTAATAAATGAAGAAATTTACGATAATATAAACTGGGATAAATTAAAGATAGATGAAGAGCTATCTAAAAAGAACGTAGTCGTTAAAAAGGAGTTACCTATTATTAGAAGCAATCAATCATCATTACCTGTTTGGGATTTAGAAAGATATGACTTTTTACTGAAGGAAAAAATGCCACATACTGTTAACCCAAAGCTTTGGGAACAGGGTAAGATGAATCTAAATGCAGGTTTATTTAAAGTTTCAGACAAAATATATCAGGTTAGAGGGTTTGATCTTGCAAATCTAAGCCTTGTAAGAGGGGAAACTGGTTGGATTGTAATTGACTGTTTAACATCACAGGAAACAGCAGAAGCTGCAATAGATTTAGCTAATGAATATTTTAAAGATATACCTATAAGTGCAGTAATATTTACCCATAGTCATGTAGATCACTACGGAGGAATTATAGGTGTTTTAAATAGTAATGCAGAAAAAGGTATTAAAGTGTATGCTCCAAAAGGATTTACAGATGCAGTTATAGAGGAAAATGTAAACGCTGGAATTGCGATGTCAAGACGTGGAATATATATGTATGGCGAAGTGCTACCACGAGATGAAAAAGGTCAAATAGATTGTGGAATTGGGAAGTATGTATCTTCAGGAACAACAACCTTTATAAACAGTGTACATGAAATATCTCCAATTGCTAATCAGGAATATGTAGAAAAAGAAATAGATGGAGTTGTTATGCAGTTTCTATTGACTGAGGATACCGAAGCACCTTCAGAAATGGATATATATATACCAAGCGAAAAATCTTTATGCATTGCAGAAAATTGTAGCGCAACGCTCCATAATATATATACTTTAAGGGGAGCGGAGGTAAGAGATCCTGTTGCATGGGCTAAAGATATTCAAAAAGCTATAGACTTGTGGGGAGATAGTTTAACATCTATCTTTGAAGTGCATACTTGGCCAAGATTTGGTAATAAGTATTGTATAGAATATATGGAAAAACAAAGAGATTTATATCAATATATAAATGACCAGACCCTCAGGTTAATAAACAAAGGATATACATTAGAGGATATTGGTAGGATGGTAAAACTTCCAGAGAGTTTGAGCGATGAATGGTATAATAGTTCATTTTATGGAACGGTAAATCACAATTCAAAGGCAGTTTATCAGAAATATATGGGTTGGTATAATGGAAACCCGGTAGACCTAAATAAGTTACCCACAGAAGAATCAGCCAAGAAATATATAGAATATATGGGTGGAGAGGATGTAGTATTAGAAAGAGCAAAGAAATCTTTTAAAGATGGAGAATATCAATGGGTAGCAGAGGTTACTAAACAACTTATCTTTGCTAACTCTGAAAATAAAAATGCAAAGTTACTTTGTGCAGATGCGCTAGAACAATTAGCATATATTGCAGAATCAGGTCCATGGAGAAATGTATACCTGACAGGAGCACAAGAACTACGTCATGGTATTATTAAAGTAAAGCGTTCTGTCATAACTGAAGATGTACTAAATGCAATTCCTCTTGAGAATGTATTATACTTGTTTAGTATAAGAATAGATGGATTTAAGGCTGGAGATTTTGATTATAAAATAAATTTTGTAATTCCAGATAAAAAAGAAGTAGCCTCAGCTGAGGTGAAACGTGGTATATTTAGATATTTAGATAATAAGCTTGCAGAAGATGCAGCGGTAACGGTTACGATGTCAAAAGATACATTATATGAGATTGCAACAACTAACAATAGACCAGATAGTTCGAAAATAATTGTAGAAGGAGATATTTGTAAGTGGCAGTTATTTTTATGGGTACAAGATATAATTAATTTAGACTTCAATATAATGACACCAGTATCAAATAATTAAAATAGCTAACTAGTTTAGGAGCCGAAAGGAGTCAAAGGGACCGTTCTTGAGTCAAAGGGACGGTTCGTGCGCCAAGCAAAGGGCGCACCATATAGTGGGTGGGAACCCCGCTGAGAAAGATTTAGCAAATCACTCATAGCGAGTCTTGGGC